>CAZGKF010000005.1:0-102821 GCA_964526475.1 uncultured Bacteroidaceae bacterium | reverse complement strand
TTAGTTGATTGTCAACATTGTGTGAATATAAAAAGACTTTATCAGCAAACCCTAATTACCATAATATTCCACGAAGTTATTTTCGGTTTCTTCAATTTTAATAGAATGAAGTTCAATCCCGAGCATATTGATATGAGGCTCAAGTTCTTTCCATATCCTCACAGCCAGATTTTCTGTCGAAACTATTTCTCCCTTCATAAAATCAACTTCCAGATTAATATTTTTATGATCAAGTTTATTAATTATGCATTCTCTTATGATTTTACTCAATTCTTTAAGATCAACCACATAGCCAATTTCCTGTTTGATATTCCCTTTTACTGTTACCCATAATATGTAATTATGTCCATGCCAGTTAGGATTTGAACATCCGCCATAGGTCTCTTCATTCTTCTCATCGTTCCATACAGGGTTAAAAAGCCTGTGGGCTGCACAAAATCTTTCTCTGCGGGTTATATATACCATTTGTGAAAAAATTGATATAAACTGATCATTGTTATATAAGGAAGATACAAAATTAAGAAATATAAGAATAGCCAGGATAAATTAATATGAATTATAAGTTAATTAACAACTTGCGTGAGTTACTGAATTAAAACCAGCTGGTAACTGACAAGAGGAACAAAATCAGAATAGCACATAAGCCTAACAGAGTGAAACCAAGTAAAGGCTGGTTATTGTCCTTGTTATTGAGTTCTTTGACAGTCTGCATGAAGAAACTGGTTTTATTGTCTTCCCGGAAACTGTATAGTTCATAGAAAACATTGCTCAGATATGAAATAAGGACAGAGAATACTATACCCAGGAATAAGGAAGCCCATATTGCGGTGAGGAGAAAAACAAGTGGTAATTGAAATAAAAGATTTCTGGAAAAACTTATTTCGGTTTCGATTTCTGAAATAAGATTTGTTTGAGTTTCCTTCCATAAATCATACTTCTTTTTATTATTTTCTATAAGGGTTTCGATTTCCGGAATTTCAGGTGATGATCCGGAAAAGGAAGGAGAAGAATGAAGGATGCCGGCTCTGTTTTTTAAAGAATCATCTAAATAAGTAAATTCTTTCTGCATGTTAATTATTGTCCCTTGTATCCTTATCAATTCGTTATTCAGTTTTTCAGACCGGGAAGATAGCTCTTTTATTCCGGCAAATTCGTTCAAAATATTTTTGGGAAAGTGTTTATAAAAATGAAGGAGTTTAATGTTCTTCTTAATCTGTGAATGAGCATCCTTATTGCTTAGTAACATTTTTTCTTCCAGAATTTCAATCCGTGTATCCAGAATATTATTTCTCAAAGAAATTGTCAGGAATATTGCAATGGATATAACTATTGCGGGTATAATCATTAGAATAACAGAAAAAAAGGATGCCGGGATAAGGGATACCAGGAACCTGAGAAATTTCCTTCCTATTACTCCGAGAAAAGAGATACTCTCATTAAAGTTTGCATTGATATTATTTGTTTTGATTATATGGGCAGGCAGCATCATATTTGCAAACAGAAGTATTACGCAGAGAAATAGAAGGACTATTGTAAGCAGAGTATTGATATTAAGAGAAATTCCGAGAAGGCTGTAACCAACCGCTGGTATCCATCCGGGAAGATTAAAAGAAATCTCTAAGAGAGTAATAATTAATACATAGGAAAGATAAAGAATAAATACTCTCAGTGTATCTGTTCCGCTATTAAAACAAATTCTTGTTTTTTCGAATGTCTCTTCGGAAAGATTATTTTCCCTGATGCAGGAAATAACTCCCGAAGCCCATGCAAGGGGCAGGGTGGCTAAGACTATTCCCAGGAATATTAAAGCCTGTATATCTAAAATAATTGCTGTTCCGGAAAAAATAAAAAAAATGAAAAGAGAAAAAAAAGATCCCCTGAAAGATACGAAAAGGAAATTACGGTTTATACTTACCCCAGTATTTAAAAAAACAAGTTTATATATCCACCAAGGCCATTTAATGAGATAATGAAAGAATGTTTTGAAGATTAAAATAATGGGAGGACTAAACAGTTTAAGAAACCAGAGTATAGCGTATGCTATCCGGTATAAAATTATTTTTATCAGCAGGATCGTATCGATAAAGAGCATATATGAGTGAAAAACCCCGTCGAGAGTCATTGCAGCAAGGTCGTACAATAATCCGAACAGTATGAGTACCCATTTGAGAAGCAACCAGTATCCACCCTTATTTATAAGAAAATTATTTGCATAATCCAGCCCGAATAAGTATTTAGGTTTTTCTCCTGTTATACGGGAAAACAAAAATGATAAGGAAAGAAAACAAAAAGGGATGATATAATAATAATCTAAGAAATCATTAAGGAACAATCCTGTAACAAAAATCAAGAGCAATGCAAGTACCTTTTTAAGGTAAACCGTGGTCTTGTCCATATAATAATCCGGGTGATTTTTAGTATCTTAAAACAATATTAGTTAATATTTATATAAAAACAAATATTAGTGTTTTGGTTGATTATGAAAATATTAGTTTTCCATCAGAAATCCCCTCACGTAATCATTTACTCCATGGGCAAGGGATGTAAATGGTTTTAAATATCCTGCTTTACGAAGTTTCTCTACTTTTGCCTCAGTGAAATACTGATAGTTGTCTCTTATGTCTTCGGGTGTGTCTATATACTCAATCAGAGGTTTTTTATTCATGGCTTTAAATGTTTGATGAACCAGTTCGGAAAAAGTTTCAGCTTTCCCGGTTCCCAGGTTGTAAATCGCTCGATTTTTACGGTTCAGGAGGAAAAAAAACATTACATCAACAACATCTTTCACATAGATAAAATCTCTTTTTTGTTCCCCGTCTGCGAAATCGGGCTTGTGTGATCTGAAAAGCTTCATCTTTCCAGTTTGCTTTATCTGGTTATAGGCGTGAAGTATAACAGAAGCCATTCTGTTTTTATGGGATTCACATGGCCCATACACATTAAAAAATTTCAGACCTGCCCAGAAGGAAGGTTGATTTTCCTGTTTAAGGACCCATTTATCAAAGTCATTCTTGGATTTTCCATAAAGATTTAAAGGTTTCAGAGATGGTATAAGGTTATGATCATCACTATAACCATTTTCTCCGGAGCCGTAGGTCGCTGCTGATGAGGCATAAACCAGCGGGATACCAAATTCTGTACAAATATTCCAGATATGCTTGGAGTAGTTTAGATTTAAATTGTTAAATACGGATTGATCCTGTTCACTGGTATCTGTTCTTGCTCCAAGGTGGAAAACAAACTGAACAGGTCTGTGATTCACTCTGAGCCAATCCGGAAAGATATCTCTGTCTATCAATTGAGTGAATAATGTGGAATTATAATTATTCTCTTTTAAAGGCCTTGAAAAGTCATCAACCAGAATAATGTCCTTATAATTTTCCTGATTGAGTTTTTTCACCATATTACTTCCTACGAAGCCAGCGGCTCCTGTTACGATGATCATTTCCTGAGGGTATTATTATAAAAGGGGGCGGTTATTTAAAATAGTAAACATGGTTAAAGATTAATAGACAGTTAAACTTCAATACTCTGATCTGAATTTTTTTTCATTTTTTCCGATTTTATTTTTTGCAGGATGTTCCCAAAAAGATCTTTATTGTCTTTGATCCAGTAATTTATTTAAATCTCTCACAAAACCATTAATGTCATCTGTACCAAAACCCTTCTCTTTTGCTGCTTCTTCCAGTGTTCCCCAGATTGTTTCACCACAGGCAATGCATGTAATTCCTTTTTCAGATAAGTACTTTGCCGATGCGGGAAACTTATTTATCAGATTCTCAATAACGATGTCTTTTTTTATTATCATAGCCCGGATTTTTTTGCAAAATTACAAAATAACTTATTTCTATTAAATAAAAAGTGACTAAGAGTAGTAGTTTAGATTGTTAATAATTATCATTTCATTAATTTTAATTTTTTAAAATCATAAAATAAGGAGAATGTATTATGGACAGGGAGGAAGCTTATTCCGTTTTGCTGAAATATGTAAGTGGAGAAAAAATGCGTATTCATTCTATTTGTTCTGAAGCGGTTTTGCGGGCTATTGCCAGAAGGCTTAACAGAGATGTGGAGAAATGGGGACTTGCAGGATTACTTCACGACATTGATGTGGAGATGACAAATGCCGATCCTTTAATTCATGGGACTAAATCAGTTGAAATTCTAAGAAATCTGGAAATTGATGAGGAGATCATTGATGCTGTTAGTATGCATAATGAGAAAGCCACAGGGAAAAAGAGATATACTGAATTACAGCATGCTCTTGCTGCCGGGGAAACTATAACAGGATTGATTTATGCAACAGCACTGGTTTATCCTGACAGAAAGATACATTCTGTCCAATATAAGTCTGTTAAGAAAAGAATGAAAGAGAAAGCGTTTGCTGCATCAGTTAATCGTGAGAATATTATGGAATGTGAGGAAATAGGAATAACACTTGATGAATTTATCCGGATCTCAGTAGATGCCATGAAGGAGATAAATGATAAGATCGGGCATTAGTTTCTGTTGTGTATCGAATTGAATATCTGATAACCAATAATCCTGTCATATCTGGAATTTTGAGGCCGGTGATATACCAGAATTATATAGTCATTTTCCGTCTCATAATGATTGCCTTCAGTATGGGAAAGATCAGCTGTTTTCTGGTTATCAGGAATAAAAGCATACTGATAGTTATAATATCCCTGTTTTAAAAGCAGAACCAGTTCATAGGATTTAGTTTCAAAATTATATTTCATTTCATTCGACTGGTTGAAAACCCAGTTCGTAAGGGCTCCCATAACAAATAACCTTCCATGTATAAAAGGTGCATCAAAGGGGATGCTGAAATAAACATAGACATAATCTGCATCTGTATCACTATTTGGTTGTTCCTGGACTTCAATATAATATTTACCGTTCAGATCGTCTTCAAAAAAGTATTGCTTACCTGCCCTGTATTCATCCGGAAATAAATATGCATGAAAGTTCCCGTCTTTGAAAATTACATTTCTGATATAAGGTGATTGATACCTCATACTTTTTATGTCGAACCACCTGAATTCACTTCCTCCATTAAAAATATTTTCCATGTCATAGTCATAGTCCAAAATACCATCCTTCGTGAACAATGGTTTCAGGTCTTCAATTGCATTATCCCATCTTCCGTTTTGCAGAATTTTAACATGTATTTCACTAAAAGGATCATTAATGGGATAATTTCCATGTATTATGCTAAAGTCGGTTTCCTGACCTGTATTCCTGTGGATGTTTAACATTGGTCTTTTTACAACCGATCTTACCTCTGCTTTTGTTTCTGTAATAACAAATCTTTTTATAAAAGCAATCCTGTCCTCATCGAAATCCTCATACACCAAAAGGGCGTAATTACCAGATAGTTTAAAATTTATATCTTCATTTGGGATTGTCAGTTTGAAATGCACATAATTAATATATGTATTAAATGAAAGGGAGTATTGAAGAATCTGGTTTTGCAGCAATCCATCAATATATTCATACTCGTTCAGTAAGGAGGGTATCCAGTTATGATCACAATGAATTACCTTGTATGAATAGTTGTTAACAATGTTTGTAAGATCATCAAAACGTATTTCCAGCCTTGTGTCTCCATTTAGTTCAATAATCGGGTAGCTTAATCTCCACCCCTCTCTGTGAATCATTACTGAGGCAATACTTTTTCTGAATACTCCCTCCTCAACAGGAGATGTGAAATTTATATCCGGATTTGCTGTTAACAGGAAAAAGGAAATAAAAGTGAGACCTGAAAATATTAGTGTTATTTTATGAACAGTTTTTCTCATCTGTTGTTATTTCTCTAAAAAATAAATATATTTTATCAGCTTCAAAACACAAAAATAGCTATTTTTACGGTTTTGAAATAATTTAAGCTATAATAAGCACATTCATTATGTCAGATTATATAAGGATTAACAGGGGTTTGGATATCAGACTTAAAGGGATGGCTGATAAGATATATTTAAAAGCAGATACACCTGCTTTTTGTGCTATAAAACCTCCTGATTTTCATGGTCTTTTTCCAAAGCTTATTTTAAAACAAGGTGAAGAGGTAAAAATTGGGTCGAAGTTATTTTATGACAAGTATCATCCTGAGATAAAATACACATCTCCTGTTACCGGTCAGGTTCATGAGATAAGAAGAGGAGAGCGTCGTGTAATTCAGGAGGTCATTATTAAGGTTTCAGACAAGGAGGAATATGTATCCTTCACCTCCGGAGATCCTCTCACTATGTCTCGTGATGAAGTGATAGAGATATTGCTTGAAAGTGGTATGTGGCCGGTAATAAGACAGAGACCCTATTCCATTGTTGCAAATCCTGCTGATTTTCCGAAATCCGTTTTCATTTCGGGATTTGACACTGCTCCATTAGCTCCTGATATCGATTTTATTGTAAAGGATAATGAAACAGGTTTTCAGAAAGGTATAGATGTCCTTTTTCAGCTTACTAAAGGTAAAATCCATTTGTGTGTGGATTCCCGTTATCCTGTTTGCAAGACTTTCTCAAATGCAAAAAATGTTACATTCCATAAAATAAGCGGCCCTCATCCTGCGGGTAATGTTGGGATTCAGATACATCATATCGACCCGGTCAATAAAGGGGATATTGTTTGGTATGTAAGCCCCCGGGATGTAATCAGTCTTGGTAATCTTTTCATTAAAGGCCGGGTTGATAATACAACTGTAATTGCCCTTACCGGATCGGAAGTGAAAAAACCGGTTTATTACAAAGTACTGCGTGGAACATCTCTTTCTGCCATTCTTAATGACAATATTAAGGAAGAGGGTGTGAGAGTTATAAGTGGAAATGTGCTTACCGGGACTCACATTTCAAAGGAAGGGTTTCTGGGTTTTTATGATAATCAGGTTACAGTAATACCAGAGGGGAAAAAACATGAATTTTTAGGCTGGGCAATGCCTGGCTTCAATAAATTTAGTTTTTACCGTGCCTTCTGGTCATGGCTTAATCCTGATGCACAATATCGAATAGATACAAATTTAAAAGGTGGCAGAAGGTCTTTGGTGTTAACAGGCCAATATGAAAAGGTTATACCTTTGGATATTTATCCCATGCAGTTAATAAAAGCTATTTTAACTGAGGATATCGATCAAATGGAAAAACTTGGAATTTATGAGGTGGCTGAGGAGGATTTTGCTCTTGCAGAATTTATTTGTCCTTCAAAGACGGAGATTCAGCGATTGATAAGGCATGGACTTGATCTAATAAGAAAGGAAATGGAATAAGATATTTTTTTCAGAATATGAAAGCATTACGAAACCTGTTGGATAATATCAAACCTCATTTTCAGGAAGGGGGTAAGTTTGAAAAACTTCATTCTACTTTTGAGGCGTTTGAAACTTTCCTTTTCGTTCCGGATACAGTGACTAATTCTGGTTCTCATATTCGCGATGCCATGGATATGAAAAGAACCATGTCATTTGTAGTGTTTGCTATGTTACCGGCCCTGTTTTTTGGTATCTGGAATACAGGCTACCAGCATTTTCTGGCAACCGGAACGGAAGCTGATTTCATTGATAAGATACTTTATGGTTTAATTAAGGTTCTGCCAATAATAATAGTTAGTTACGTTACAGGGCTTGGTATAGAGTTTATTTTTGCCCAGATTCGGCAGCATGAAGTTAATGAAGGCTTTCTTGTTACCGGAATGCTTATCCCTCTTATAATGCCTGCTGATATTCCATTATGGATGGTAGCTGTTTCCACAGCATTTGCTGTAATTATTGGAAAGGAGGTTTTTGGAGGTACCGGCATGAATATATGGAATCCGGCACTTTTAGCGCGTGCCTTTCTTTTTTTCGCATATCCATCTGAAATGTCGGGTGACATGGTATGGATTTCAGGCCTTAAAAGTGGAGAGGGTATTATAAACGGATTCTCCGGAGCTACTATTCTCTCTCAGGCTGCTTCGGGGAATTCAGCTTTTGTTGATGGTACGGGAACAGCTTACACATTCTGGGACAAGTTTTCAGGGCTTATCCCTGGCTCCATCGGAGAGACTTCAACAATAGCCATACTTTTAGGAGCTTTATTTCTTATTTATACGGGAGTAGGAAGTTGGAAAATAATTGTCAGTGTTTTTGCCGGTGGAACTATAATGGGATTAATATTGAATTTTTTTGCAGTCAATGAGCTGATGCGGATACCATATTGGGAGCATCTTATTATTGGAGGGTTCGCCTTTGGAGCGGTTTTTATGGCTACAGACCCGGTGTCCGCATCACAAACAGAACGGGGTAAATGGCTGTATGGATTTCTCATCGGTTTCATGGCAATTCTTATCAGGGTGCTTAATCCTGCTTTCCCCGAGGGAATGATGCTTGCAATCCTTTTGATGAATACTTTTGCTCCGCTTATCGATTACTACATAATTGAAGCTAATGTCAGAAAAAGAATTAACAGAAGTAAAGCAAACCTTCAAATGCGTTGAAGATGAGGAAGTTCAGTAATACATACATTTATCTTTATGTCTCAACTGTAGTTATTATTACGGCAACGATACTATCTTTTGTAGCTGAACAATTAAGACCTTTGCAACAAAGAAATATTGAAATTGAAAAAAAGGAGGATATCCTCCGCTCTGTTGGGAAAGCTGAAGATGCATATAGCCAAAAAGATAAGCATGCTTACGTTGAGGGAGAATTTATTAAATTTATCAATAATAGCTTTGTAGTTGATCATAATGGATTGGTACTTGAGGGAAGGGATGCTTTTGAGATTACAAAAAATCTGAAGGTGGAGAATGCCAAACCTGTTGAACAGCGTGGCCTGCCATTATTTATCTACACTAAGGAAAATGGCGAATCAAAATATATAATCCCCTTGCTCGGAAGAGGTTTATGGGGGCAGATCTGGGGTTACATTGCTCTTGATGGAGATTTATCAAGTATATATGGTGCTGTTTTTGATCATGCTAAAGAAACTCCCGGACTTGGAGCCGAGATAAACACCAGTTGGTTTCAGGAAGCTTTTAAAGGGAAAAAGATTTTTGATGATTCAGGCGATTTTGTATCCATCCGGATAATAAAAGGAGGAACTGCTCTTTCCGATGCACATTCAGTAGATGCTATTTCAGGCGGCACTATAACAAGTAAAGGCCTTGAAGAAATGTTATATGACTGTCTGAAACCTTACGAGACATACTTTAGAAAACAAATGAATAAGAACAATGATGAGTGAAAGAGAACCGTTATTTTCAGTTAAGAATCTGAAGCTATTAAAGGAACCTATAAACAGCAGCAATCCTATTACTGTGCAGGTACTGGGAATATGTTCCGCCCTGGCTGTAACTGTAAAACTGAAACCTTCAATAGTTATGGCATTATCAGTTGTGGCTGTCATGGCAGTCTCGAATGTGGTTATTTCTTTGCTCAGGAATACTATTCCTCCCCGCGTAAGAATAATTATCCAGCTTACAGTAATTGCTTCAATGGTTATTATCGTAGATGAAATATTAAGAGCTTATGCATTTGATATAAGCAAGCAATTATCTGTTTTCGTAGGGTTAATTATAACCAATTGTATAATTATGGGTCGCCTGGAAGCTTTTGCTATGGGAAACCGCCCATGGCCGGCATTCCTTGATGGTATTGGTAATGCAGCAGGTTATGGTGTGATACTTATTATTGTTGCTTTTTTCAGAGAATTACTTGGTTCAGGAACAATCTGGGACTATAAAGTTATTCCTGAAGCTTTGTATGCCATAGGGTATGAAAACAACGGAATGATGATTTTGCCACCGATGGCATTAATTACCGTCGGTATTATTATTTGGGTTCAACGAAGTTCTAATAGAAAATTAATAGAAGATAATTAAAAACCTGCTTGAAATGGAAAACCTGGTAAACCTTTTCGTAAAAGCTGTTTTCATAGATAATATGATCTTTGCATATTTTCTGGGGATGTGTTCCTACCTTGCAGTTTCAAAAACAGTAAAGACATCATCAGGATTAGGCCTCGCAGTAATCTTTGTGCTGGGGATCACGGTACCTGCAAACTATCTTATTGAGAAATATATTCTTTCAGCGGGAGCTCTTAAATGGCTTAGTCCTTCCTTAGCCGATGTTAATCTCAGTTTTCTGAGTTTTATTATGTTTATAGCTGTTATTGCAGCTATGGTTCAATTAGTTGAGATGGTGATTGAAAGATACAGCCCGGCGCTATATTCTTCATTGGGAATATTCCTGCCGCTTATTGCTGTTAATTGTGCCATACTGGGAGGATCACTTTTTATGCAGGAGAGGGAATATGTCAATATAGCAGAGGCTACCTCGTTCGGACTGGGGTCTGGCGTAGGATGGTATCTTGCTATCGTTGGAATAGCTGCTATAAGGGAAAAAATCAAGTACTCCAATATACCTGCTCCCCTTAGAGGCCTTGGTATTACTTTTATCATTACGGGTCTGATGGGTATAGCATTTATGAGTTTTATGGGAATTAAACTTTAATTGAAGAATAAGTAAATTAATAATATGATCATTTTAACCAGTAAACTTGGTGTAATTCTAATCAGCATTATTGTTTTTGTGCTGATAATTGTATTATTGGTTGCTTTACTTCTATACGCCAGATCGAAGTTAATACCCCAGGGCGAGGTTGTTTTAAAAGTTAATGAAAGTGAGTATAAGATAGATCCGGGTGGAACAATTCTTTCCACACTTTCCAGCCAGAATATTTTTCTGCCATCGGCATGTGCCGGAGGTGGTACTTGTGGAATGTGTAAATGCCAGGTATTAGAAGGTGGCGGTGCAATTCTTCCTACAGAAACCGGTTTCTTTACCCGGAAAGAGCAAATGAATAACTGGCGGTTAGGTTGTCAGGTGAAGATTCGCCAGGATATGGTAATAAGAATCCCCGAAGAGGTAATGGGAATAAAAAAATGGGAATGTGAGGTTGTATCTAACCGCAATGTTGCTACATTTATTAAAGAATTTATGGTAAAGTTACCTGAAGGTGAAGAACTTAATTTTAAATCAGGTGGATATATCCAGATTGATGTGCCTAAAGCAGAAGTGGATTTTTCAAAAGATATTTTTGTGGAAGAACAATACCGAGACGAATGGGATAAATTTGGTATGTGGAATCTCAAAATGAAAAATTCAGAGGAGACCTACAGGGCTTATTCCATGGCAAATCATCCTGCAGAAGGTAATATTGTTATGCTGAACATACGTATTGCTACACCACCCTGGGATAAAGCTAAGGGTACTTTCATGAAAGTGAACCCCGGTGTATGTTCTTCTTATATCTTTTCGCGAAAGCCAGGGGATAAAGTTATGGTTTCGGGTCCATACGGGGATTTTTTTATTAAAGAAACTGAACGCGAAATGCTATATATTGGAGGAGGAGCAGGCATGGCACCCTTACGGTCGCATATTTTTCATCTTTTTAATTCTGAAAAAACAAAGCGAAAAGTAAGTTACTGGTATGGTGCAAGATCAAAACGTGAAGTTTTTTATGAAAATGAGTTCAGGACAATAGAAACAAAATTCCCGAATTTTGAATTCAATATTGCTCTCTCCGAACCTAAACCGGAAGATAACTGGAAGGGACGTACCGGTTTTATTCATCAGGTTGTATATGAAGAATACCTGAGTAAGCATGACGAGCCGGAAGAAATTGAATATTACCTGTGCGGGCCTCCTATGATGAATGATGCGGTGATGAAGATGCTTTATGATATGGGGATACCCGACGAAATGATTGATTTCGATGATTTTGGAGGGTAGAATTCTACAGTGTTAATGGTGAGGGAGTTGTGGAATACTCATCTGCACTGATCTCAGCCGGGTGGGGGGTGAACCGGGGATTGTAGCTTTAGTCCATAAAAGGAATCCCGTTTTAATCTTACGAAATTAAAAAGATATTCATTATCCGGTGTTTGAAATGAGCTGTCAATTACTTTTGTAAATTATATATTATGTATCAGCAAAGATTCCTCTTTTGCACGTTAATTGCCATTTTTTATATTTCCTGCACAGATACCGACAGGGGTACATACTACCAAATTTCTGGTTTTGCTCAGGGTACCATTTGGAATATTACTTATGAATCCGGCGATTCAGTCAATCTAAGGATGGATGTCGACAGTATTCTCAAGGTTTTCGATTTATCATTCTCTGTGTATGAACCTAATTCAGTAATCTCAAAAGTAAACACGAATGTGGATGTTGAAGTGGATGATGATTTCAGGCATGTATTTAATACTGCAAAAAAGGTGTGGACCGAATCTGGCGGTTATTTTGATATTACTGTAATGCCCCTTGTTGATGTATGGGGTTTTGGACCTGGAGAAAAGCAGGATATTGATGACCAACTTGTTGACAGTATTCTGCAATTTGTCGGGATGGAGAAAGTGAGAATTGAAAACAACAGGGTTGTTAAATCTCATCCTTCCCTTCGTCTTGATATGAACGCAATTGCGAAGGGGTATGCAGTTGATATAGTCTGTGGTTATTTTGATTCACTGGGATTAAAAAATTACATGGTAGAAATTGGAGGGGAGTTAAAGACTAAAGGAGTTAATCCTTCCGGGAGTTTGTGGAAAATTGGGGTAGACAAACCATCTTATGAAAATTTAATGCCAGGACAGCAATTACAATTAATTTTAGAGCTTAGTGATCTTGCGATGGCAACATCCGGAAATTACCGTAATTATTATGAAGAGGATGGTGTGAAATATGCTCATTCTATTGATCCGATAACAGGCTACCCTGTCCGTCATAATCTGCTGAGTGTTACAATAGTTGCCAAAGAGTGCAAATTTGCTGATGCATGGGCAACTGCCTGTATGGTCATGGGACTGGAGAAAAGCATTAAAATACTTGAAAAGCAAAGAGATATTCAGGCTTATCTGATTTACAGTGACGAAAAAGGGCAATACAGGGGTTATTTTACCGAGGGATTAAGACCGTATATCTTTAAGGAACTTTAACAGCAATTAATAAGTTATTTTTCTTTAAGAAGGTGATATCCTCCTCTGCATCCACACGCTATACCTCCTTCTTTATCATCAGGTGACGCGGATTTGCAGCAAGATTCTCCGGTAAGTCCGGATTTCTTGTTAAAGAGAATTTTAATAGACAAACCAATGACAGCTATAAAAAGAATAATTATTGAAAGAATAAGTATTTTTAGCATAATAATAATGGTTTTATGTATCCTTTATACTAACAAGGAATTAAATAAATAGTTTGATGGACAACTCATATTTCTTAAAACAAAAATAAACTTTAATTATAAAGGAAAGAAGTATTCTCGCTTAATACTGCAATTTTAATAATAATCTTGTGAAATTATTAACCACAAGAGATTGCTTGTGCGGTTTAAGATGCCGGGATACATTTTGAACTTACTAATGCTTCGTACCTATGCAATAAAAACATGACCATAATTGCCAGATGTATTTTAAAATCAAACAAACAAGCGCCTGCAAGACATTAGGTCTGTTAGTATATTATTGAAACAGATCATTTATCGAACATCAGGAATTATTTTGTTGTTAATAAGTGTTTAGCTTTTTAAATTTGAACAAAAATCAATGGAGAATAATAAAAACTCAGACAGGATTATAGATGAGAAAGTTGGTCTAAGCTTGAGTGATGTTCTTTTTGATTTCAGACTAGCGCATATAAGCCGCCAATGCAGTATCATTGCAAAGAAAGAGGTTCTTAGCGGAAAAGCCAAGTTTGGAATTTTTGGTGACGGTAAGGAGTTAGCCCAGATAGCTTTAGCCAGGAACTTTAATCCGGGTGACTGGAGATCGGGGTATTATCGTGATCAGACCTTTCTTTTTGCATCAGAGATGGCTGGTATTGAAGAGTTTTTCGCTCAGCTATATGGTGATACAGACATACAGATGAACCCGGGTAATGGAGGCCGCTCATTCAATAATCATTATGCTACCCGAACTTTAAACGACGATGGCTCCTGGAAAGATCTGTCAGCAATGAAAAATTCGGCTTCCGATCTTTCACCAACAGCCGGGCATATGCCAAGACTTATAGGCTTGGCATATGCTTCAAAGCTATTTCGGAATAATAAGGCATTAGGTTCTTTTAAAAGTCTTTCTGTAAATGGTGATGAGGTTGCTTTTGGAACTATTGGCGATGGCAGCACTGCTGAAGGACATTTCTGGGAAACAATTAACGCAGCTGCTGTTCTGGGAATTCCTCTTGCAATTGCTGTATGGGATGACGGTTATGGTATATCTGTAACAAAGGATTACCAGATAGTGAAAGCAAGTGTGTCGGAAGCTCTTAAAGGATTCCTGAAAGAAAAGAACACTAATGGCATATATATATATAGGGTAAAAGGTTGGGACTATCCCGGAATGATAAGCGTTTTCAGGAAGGGGATTGAAAAATGCAGAAAAGAACATGTGCCTGTTGTTTTCCATGTGGATGAAATGACGCAACCCCTGGGGCATTCCTCCTCCGGATCGCATGAGAGGTATAAAACTGCTGAAAGGTTATTATGGGAGGAAGAATATGATCCGCTGATAAAAATGAGGGAGTGGTTACTTTCGTTGAAATATGTAAAAGAAAAGGAATTAGCAGCAATTGAACTTGCAGCAGGAGAAATTGCCAAGAAGGCCCGTGATAAGGCCTGGAGTAATTATATCGGGTCTATCAGGAAGGAACGGGAAGAGTTTCTGAAAATTGTTGAAAAGAAGGGTTGTCAGTGCAGGAATGATAAAATTGACAAAGTAGAAATGTATGCAATGGACCTGAGGAGAATTGTTAATCCCACCAGAAAGGATAATATGAGTACTGCCAAGCGTATTCTCCGGCATATTTGTAATGATTGCCCCCGCAGGAAAGAATTGCAGAAGGAAATATCCGGATGGCTCGTTGATCATCAGGAAATCTGCTATGAGAAATATAGTAAATATCTCTATAATGAATCATCACGTTCAGTTCTCAGGGTTCCGGTAATAAATCCCGGCTATTCTGAAGAGTCCCCGTTTATAAATGGGAGAGAGATACTGGTAAATAATTTTGACAGACTTTTTGCTAAATATCCCTTATTGCTGACATTCGGGGAGGATACTGGTAAAATAGGTGATGTAAACAAAGGGCTTGAGGGTCTGCAGGATAAGTACGGCGAACTAAGGGTTACAGATACCGGAATAAGGGAAACTACGATTATTGGACAGGGAATTGGCCTTGCGTTAAGGGGTTTGCGTCCAATAGCAGAGATTCAATATTTTGATTATATATTATATGGTCTGCAGACTTTAAGTGATGATCTTGCTTCTTTACACTGGCGCACGAAAGCAGGTCAGGCAGCTCCGCTTATAATCCGCACACGCGGGCATCGTCTGGAAGGTATCTGGCATTCCGGTTCCCCTTTAAGTATGGTTATTAATTCAATTCGTGGTATATATGTTTGCGTACCAAGAGATATGACACGTGCAGCCGGGTTTTATAATACATTATTACAGGGGGATGATCCGGCTCTTGTTATTGAACCCCTGAACGGATACAGACTCAAAGAAAAACTGCCTGAAAATATTGGCGAATATACTGTACCACTTGGTTTATCTGAAGTTCTTATTGAAGGTACTGATGTTACATTAGTTACTTATGGTAGTTGTGTCCGGATTGCCCGGACTGCTATCGAGCAGTTGAATGAATTCGGCATAAGTGTTGAGTTAATTGATGTTCAGACTCTTCTCCCTTTTGATATTAATAAAACCATTCTTGGATCGGTTAAAAAAACCAATAAAGTCATTTTCTTTGATGAAGATGTTCCTGGTGGAGCTACGGCATACATGATGCAGGAGGTATTAGAAAAACAGGGAGCTTTTTATTACCTTGATGCTGAGCCAAAAACTATTACTGCAAGGGAACACAGACCTGCATATAGTTCCGACGGAGATTATTTCTCTAACCCAAATGCAGAAGACGTTTTCGAAGCTATATATGAATTAATGCATCAAACTGATCCTGCAAGATTCCCGCGCCTCTACTGATCAAATGTCTCTGCGTTTATTTTCATCCACAGAGTTTTCCGGTACTTCCCCTTCCTTATACCTTCTTATTTTATAGTTAAAACTTGCAATTGCAATTGCGATAAAGGGATTAATGAGGTTGAAAAAAGCATATGGCAGGTAGTCGGTTGTTGGAACTCCAAGGACTTTCGATTGAGTTGCCCCACAAGTATTCCATGGTACGAGAACACTTGTAAGTGTCCCGCCATCTTCAAGTGTTCTGCTGAGGACCTCTGGTTTCAATCTTCGTTTACGATATGTTTCAGCAAACATTCTTCCCGGTACTACCAGTGAAATATACTGATCTGAAGCCGTAATATTGAAGAACACACTGGAAGCAATAGTACTTGCGACTAAAGAACCTGTAGAGTGGGCAAAATGTATTATTACCGAAGTAATTTTTCTTAGCAAACCAGCAGATTCCATTGTACCACCAAAAACCATGGCTGAAATTATTAACCAGATAGTGTTCAGCATTCCTGCCATTCCGGTGGAAGTAAGAAGTCCATTTACCATTGGATTTTCTGATTCTATGCTTATTGTTCCAAAAAATGCAAGCATTACACTTTTATAAGAGGCTTCGAAATAATTTCCGGCAATTCCCGAAATCTCCCTTATTAGATGTGGCTGGAATATGATTGCAAAAATTCCTCCCAAAATGCTTCCGGCAAGGAGGGAGGGAAGTGGAGGGACTTTTCGCACGATGATGTAAATCAATGCAGCCGGGACAATGAATAACCAGGGTGTAATTGTAAATTTTTGAGCAAGAGCAATCTGTACTTCCGGAATGTTGGTTTCAGTAGCTTGAAAATTGTAAGTAAATCCAATTACAAGAAATACGATTAGTGATATCAAAATGCTGGGTATAGTAGTAATAGTCATGTAACGGATATGTGTAAAAAGATCTGTGCCGGCCATAGCCGATGCAAGGTTGGTTGTATCCGACAGCGGAGACATTTTATCACCAAAGTATGCTCCGGAAATAATTGCTCCTGCAATAACTCCTTCACTCAAACCAAGGGTTTTGCCAATACCAATAAGTGCGATCCCGATAGTGGCTATAGTTGACCAGGAGCTTCCTGTTGCGAGTGAAACTATACTGCAGATAATCACGGTAGCAAACAAAAAAATGCCTGGGTGAAAGATATTCAGCCCGTAATAGATCATAGCGGGAACAACCCCGCTTATCATCCATGTGCCTGCCAGTGCTCCGATAAGCAAAAGAATAAGCATGGAAGGCATGGCTGAACCTATAGAGTTAACAATCCTCTTCCTTACATATCTCCATGAATTGTTCAGTCTTAAAGCTATCAGACCGGCAACTGCAGCCGACAAAATCAATGCAACCTGGTTTGCTCCATTGAGAGTCTGATCACCAAAATAAATTACATTTAATGATAATAAAGTAATGAGAAAAACCAGTGGGATAATTGCATGATATAAACGCGGTTCCTTACCCTGAGAAATTTCTTTTTCTTCCATACTTAGAAATTAGCCGGCAATTATTTTGGACAAGCTGTTGTGTGCCGTTCAATTTTTTTATATATTTGTCACTGATAATTATATGTTAAATCATGTTAATACAGGTAAAAATGGATCAGCAGGCTTTTCTTACAGTAGATGAAGTAGCCAATAACCTCAAGGTAACTAGGCAAACTGTTTCAAAATACATTAAAGATCGCAATCTTAATGCAATAAAAATAAATAAAAGCTATCGAATATCAATTAAAGATTTTGAATCTTTCTTAACAAAGAACTCAATCTTAGAAGATCCACAGGTTGCGTATTTGAAAAAAAGTAAGAAATGTAGTTTATCATATTCGGATAAAACAGATGAATTTGAAATTCTTTTCGATAATAGAAGAGGTTTAATAAAAAATGTAGAAAGAAACCATGAGCAAACAGAAAACAAATTCATTTTCGGAGATAATTTATTTGTTTTAAGGGAGTTAATGCCACAATATCGTGGTTGTATAGATTTAATTTATATTGATCCACCTTTTGGTACCGGTCAAGAATTTAACTCCCTTGATGAAGTTAATGCTTATTCCGATAGATTAGTAGACAGTGAGTTTCTAGAATTTATAAGAAAAAGGTTAATAATATTGAGAGAATTATTATCAAAGCAAGGAAGTATCTATCTTCATATTGATAAAAAAATAGGCCATTATGTTAAAATAGTGATGGATGAGATTTTTGGCTATAATAATTTCATTAATGATATTACAAGAATTAAATGTAATCCAAAGAATTTCGCCAGAAATGCTTATGGCAACTTCTCCGATATGATCCTTTTTTATGCAAAAAATAGAGATGAAAATATTTGGAATGAACTAAAAGAACCAATGACGGAAGAAAAGAGAAAGATTTTGTTTCCAAAAAAACACCCAAAAAATGGTTACTATACAACTAATCCTATTCATGCCCCTGGAAAAACCGTTGATGGAGATACAGGGAAGGAATGGAAAGGTCTTTTGCCGCCTAAAGGAAGACATTGGCGATACAGTAGGCAATTATTGTCAGACCTTGATAACAAAGGTTTAATAGAATGGTCTGATAATGGAAACCCAAGAAAAATAGTATTAGCATCTGAACATCAAGGATTTAAAATACAAGATGTTTGGGAGTTTAAAGATAAAGGAATGTCATATGTAAATTATCCAACTCAAAAGAATTATAGCTTATTAGAAAGAATTATTTTAAACTCATCTAATGAATCTTCAATAGTAATGGATTGTTTTGCGGGATCAGGAAGCACATTGAAAATTGCAAATAGTCTAGATAGAAAATGGATAGGTATAGATAATTCAACACATGCTTATGAAGTGATCAAGAACGATTTCAATAAGGAAAACATTAAATGTAATTATTATGAATATTTTCCGAAGGAATAATCTAAGCCAATGACTCCAAATAATCGTTTAACAATAAAGCGCTAATCAAATTGTATTCAGATTCTTGAACTTGAACACATATTTTATCATTTATAAGATTCCCATCTGATTTATAAACACCCCAGGGGAAACCATCAATAATTCCAATTCTACGAACATTTCCTCTTTGGTTTCGACAAAGATTTATTACTTCAACTACCTGTTTGTTTTGATTACCTCCAGAACAACCAATCCATTTTGCTTCTCCAATCACATATGTTTCATTCACTTTTGCAACCAAATCTGGTCGTTTTTCTAAATCTTGATTTAACTCATTATTTATAAAGTTCTTGCCAATCTCCTCAGATGAGTCTAACACATAAATACCTTCAGTTGAATCACGAAATTCATCTATTTCTAAAAGTTGAAATTTTGTTCTTAGCCAATTTGTAAACATAGGTCCCATTTGGGTGTTTAGTTTTGGAGCAGACTCAAGTCTAATAACAGTTTCTTCAGCTGTCATAGAGTAAAGAGATTGGGCGATTCTTTCGATTTGATTTGGACTATTTTCAAGACAACCTTGAACATTTTTTATTAAAAACCAAATAGGTTCATCATATGGAAATTTCACTTCATTTCGAAGAATGTCAATAAGGTCATTGGTTCTTCTATCTTGATGTGCTGAAATAATTCTCCTTCTTAATTCAATATCTATTCTTTCAGGACTTGCTGTCTGTAATGGATACACTTCCAAAATACTATCAAGATAAGAAGTGTTCTCAAAAAGCTCAATGCTTCTTAATACCCAATTGTTAAGATGAGCTCTATCATTTTGTATGTCAATTTTTCTTTCCATAATGTTTCAAATATTCACATTTTTTTCGGTATTGTCAAATGGCACACAACAAACTAATATATATACAAAAACCCTGCAAGTAGTTGGTATAGTCAGGAAATTAAGAATTAATACACATCCAGTTTGGGATTGCTTCGGGAAAACAATTGTTAATAAGGTTTATAAAAATTAAACAAGGTATGCGTTTATAGCTCAGTTAGATAGTGTAATAAAATAAACTTTTATATCTTTAAAAGAATTTCATATTTTAGAGTTGCAGCGGATAGCGGTTCAGATCACAACATTATTTTAAGATTTAACAACGATTATCCAAAAGTAATGACTATATAGTATTTGCATAAACATATATTATATGAATTAATAGAACTGCGTTTACTCATCAATTTAGTCTTTAGTATTTTTAAAACTGAAAATATGAATAAAAAGATTTTTATTGTATTATTTAGCTGTATCTCCCTTTTTACTTCATGCAGGCCTGGCGTTGAGCAACCAGGAGTACGTTGATTTTGCTGTATTTGAAACAATCGGTTTGTTCAGCATACTGAGGGACGAACAAAATGGTTTGCTTCACCAGGCCCGGGGGTTCCAGGGTTATGGCACCCTTACAGAAGATAACTGGAGCCGTGGGAATGGCTGGGGTGCTTTTGCTCTGGCCATTCTGGTGAGAGATCTGCCCGAATCGCACCCCCGTCACAATGAGGTTATTGAACTGGCCCGTAATTTTTTCATGACGGTTCTTAAATATCAGAACGAGGACGGTTTGTGGCATCAGGAGATGACGGATCCCAACTCCTATGTGGAAACCTCCGGAAGCGGCATGTTGCTCTATGGACTGGGGATCATGCTGGAGAAAGGACTGATCAATAGAAGGCACCTCAAGGATTTTAAAAAAGGGCTTAGTGGATTCACTTCCTATATCGGAACTGATGGTTCCGTAAGCCATACCTGTATGGGATGCCTCTCACCCGGAAACGGGACGAAAGAGGATTATATAAATCATCCCTGGGCTTACAACGACCCTCATTCATTTGGACCGGTCGTTCTGGCATTCACACAGGCTGCCAAAATGGGGATTGAACTGATCGCTCCACTTAAACAAATGGGTCTTTATTCCATTGCCGATTCACACACTCCCCGGGCATATATTAGATCTGACCAAGGAAGGAGCCTTGCATGGGAAAATGACCGGATCGCCTTTCGGGTTTTCTGTCCGGAAGTAAGAGAAAAAGTGGGAAGCGGGATTGATGTTTGGGCCAAATCGGTAGAGTACTCCATACTTGATAAATGGTACAGGTTGAATGAAGAGGGAAAGGATTACCATACAGACCGTGGAGAAGGTTGTGATTTTTACAATATGGGAAAACGCCGCGGGTGTGGAGGTCTGGCAATCTGGATAGATGGAATACCCTACCCGGCTGAGACTTTAGATACATATCGCATTAGAAGAAACCAGGATGACATTATAGAGTTCATTCTAAGGTATAATACATGGAAAGTTCCGGGGCTGGATGTCAGGGAAAGCAAAATGATAACTATGGAAACAGGTACCAGCCTGTTCAGGGTGACAAGTATCATTGAGAGCGCACAGGACATCGAGTTAATTGTAGCCATTGGCCTGACTACTTTCGGGGATGTTGAAATCTATAAGGATGAAGAACTGGGTATTTTATCGGTTTGGGAGCAGATCGATCCCGGACATGGAGACCTCGGATCTGCGGTGCTGGTAAATCCGGAGGACTTTTCAGGGTTTGCATCTTACAACGGTGATGAATTCATCCTTATCAAGGTTCAAACTAATGTTCCTTTTGTATATCATGCTGGAGCGGGCTGGTCTGAAAGTAAGTATTTTGAAGATAAAGCAGACTGGGAAGAATACGTTACCAATGAATCCGACAGAATTCATGGTCAAAAAATTTAATCACAAAAAAACAATTAAATTATGAAAACAATTATGATCATGATCACAGTGTTTTTATTCTCTGTATTTTCTTGCTTATTGCAGGCCCAGGAAATAGCAGCCTCACCGGAGTATATCAAAGCCCTTACATCAAAATGGGAGGGAGAACGGTTTCCTGACGGGCGTCCGAAAGTGCCTGGCCATCTACTTGAAAGATTGAAGAAAATTAGTTTGGAAGAGGCATGGGCTGAACTGATCGGACTGGGTTATTATAACCAGTTTGAGGGAAACTGGAAATTAATTGATGAATCCAAATCCAACACTATGACCGGACGTGCTGTTACAGCACAGTTTATGCCTGCCCGACCCGATCTGGAAGACCAGGTTATCGAACAAGGTAAGATAGAAGGACGTGATTGGGAACAGAGACGGACTGTCTCCTGGGCAATCAGCACCCTGGTTGAAGGGGATGTTTATGTATCGGACTGTTATTTGAAACCTTCCTATGGTACGGTTATCGGCTCAAACCTGGGCAGTGGTGTGTACACCCGCTCAAAGCGCGGTGTTGTGGTCTATGGAAATGTAAGGGATTTGGAAGGTCTTCGTAAAATCGACGGATTTAATGGATGGATCAAAGGTTCTGATCCCTCTTACATGCGAAAGACCCTTCTTACCAGCCTTAATTTTCCGGTACGGATAGGTGAAGCCACCGTCCTGCCAGGGGATGTTGTTCTGGCTAAAAGGGATGGGGTTATATTCATTCCCGCGCACCTGGTGGAACATATCGTACTGACTGGAGAAGTAACGGCTCTCTTTGATGAGTTTGGTCAATTACGGATCAGACAGGGAAAGTACACGGCAGGTATAATAGATAGTGTCTGGTCTGAAGATATCCAGCAGGACTTCAGGGAATGGGCAAAGGAGAATGCGGACAGACTGCCAATGCCCATGGAAGAACTGAACAGATTTCTGGAGGAAAGAATTTTCTGATAAATCTTTTCAACTTCTAATTTGATGTATAAAATAATAAATTACTTTCATCATGCCGTAAGATTGAGTATTTTGAAAAGCTACCGTTTTACCGCCTGCTTTTGCTTATTTACATTTTCAATTTTGTTTTCTGGTTTGAATATTTATTGCCAGGAAAATAAGTTTCCTGTGTTTAATGATCAGCGGATTTCGAGTCCCGAAGGCTTACCTTTATTTTACGCGAAAGATTTTCAAGTTGATCCCGAAAGGCTTGATCAGTACCCCGATGGTTTTATCTATGCCGACCAATCGACACTTGAGCTGCTGGCCGATTATTTTCAGAGTGATCCGGAAGGCCGGAAAATTTGGGAAGTTGAAGCCGAATTTGCAGCTGAAATACTGAATCAATGGGATTTTAAAAGGAGTGGGTTTGGGAATGACCATTACATTTACAACCTGGGCCAGCTGCAGAGACTTTCCATCATCTACCTGTTTTCCGGGCAAAATGCCCTGGGTCGATTTATTATGGGCCATACATTGCAGATCGCTGAATTGCCTTTCGAATTCTGGGTTCATGCTGTCTTGCGGGGTTATGACCCTGCACGCCCAAAGGGAGGGCTTGAAACTGCCGAGTTATCGGCATCAATTGCAGTAACTATCTCTGCTGCAAAAGATATGTTTTCATTAACAGACAGAGAATTAATAGAAAATGCTTTGAATACTAAAGGTTTACAACCGCTTCTGACCTGGCTGGATAAGCCCTATGCAAACAATTGGACTGCCGTTGTCAGTACGGGAGCGTATATAACATCCACCTATCTGGATTATACTGAGGGGAAAGAAAAATCAATGAATGCCCTAAAAGCTTACGTACAGGGTTCGATCGAGACGGATGGAAGTTACGGAGAAGGCCTGGGATATTTTAATTATCCCATCAAAACCCTGTTTAACGCGGTACTGGTCATGTCACCAGGGGATCGGGAGAAAGTTTTTTCCACATCCGGCCTGAGATATTCTGCTTTGTGGATAGTGTATCATTATTTTCATAACATCGATTCACAGGGAAGATATATAGGGGATGTAGTCCATTTCGGTGACAATGGATATTTAGGTCCCGATGGCAAAACGGTTAATTTGATCCTGGCCGCACTATTCAAAGATCCCCTCGCAACATGGCTGCTGGGGGAAATAGATGGCAGGCTTGGTATCAAGGAGTTGTTTTTGGTCAGGTCAATCACCGGGGGGTTGCCTGAACCGAAATCTCCGGAGCAACTTGAATTAACGAGACTGAAGGTCTTTAACAGTGGTATTTGCATTATGCGTTCAGGCTGGGAAAAGAACAGTATCGTGCTGGCACTTTGGTCGGGAGATGGTTCCCGTGTAAGGTTCAGTCATCAGCGGCCAGAGTTGAATTCCATTTGCATGGGGGCTTATGGAGAATATATGATCGTTTCTCCGGCGGCGGCATCCTACCGCAGCGATCTGCGTTTTCAATGGGACCTGACTACCAGATCTGCAAACACGATCACAATTGACGAAAAGAACCAGATGTTTCCTGGCGATGGAAAATATAGCTGGAATAAAACAGATATTTCCGATTTCTGGATGCAGGGCACGCCCAGCGCTATGGTTATTCAAGTAAAAAAGGGTGAAATAGCAGACCTTCTGGTTAATGAAGCAGCCAAAGCCTACCATGTTCCAATGGAACACGCAAGAAGGTTGATACTGTTTGTACCTGATCCGGGATACTATGTAGTGGTTGACAGAATGGAAGCCATAGAAGGTTCACATAAATACACATGGAGGATTCATTTGAACAACCGGGACAGCCTGGGGTTAATCGAAGAGATAGATAGGGACCACCACTGGTATTTTTCACGACCGCTGGCAAATCTGGATATCTATCTTTTTTCAGATAGGGAAATACGTACAAATATTGGGAAAGGTTATATGCACAGACCCAGCCGTGATTATAGTCCGTGTGGAAAGAATGAAGGTAAGCTGGGTAGTTCAATCGAACTGGAGGCGTTCAATCTGGAAAATACCAGGGTAATGACCTATTATTCTGTTATCTATCCCTCCCGCAAAGGGGAGACTTCTCCCAACGTACGATTTACTGGTAATGAGATAATAATTGGTAAAGATGTCATTTCCTTTTCCCGGGGAACCTGCAGGTTAAGACAAAATGGGAAAACTGAAGAAATTGAACTCAGGTAAGTCATGTTATTATTACATCTATTCAACATTATACAATGATTATTACCTCACTTTATATCATACTGCAAAATTTGATTCATTTTACTTATTCTTCAGTTAATTGAAATTCTGATCTCATAATCATTGATTTTAATAATAAAGGATGGTGGCAGGAGTATAATCCTGGCTTATAATTAAACAATAAGATTAAAAATTGTTTAAAATATTTGATTTTTTACTTCCTAACTTATTATATTTAAAAAATTTTCTATTAGATTTTGGTATGGATATTAATATGGATTTCTTTAAGATTACCAACAACAAGCTTGTTCAAAAAGGAATGGCTTTGATATCTGAGCCTTTCCTGAATGACACCTATTTTAAGAGGTCTATTGTTTTTATTACTGAGCACTCAACTGAAGGATCGGTAGGTTTTGTTCTTAATAAGCAGGTCGATCTGAAGGTTCAGGATGTCATTAAAGATTTCCCGGAGATTGATGCAGGTATTTCTATTGGTGGCCCTGTTAATACAAATACAATTCATTATATTCACACAATGGGGATGACTATACCTGAAAGCGTTCAGGTTACAGAGGATATTTACTGGGGAGGAAATTTTGACGTTATGAAAGATATGATAGCTTCTGGTCGGGTTATGAAATATCAGGTAAGATTTTTTCTTGGGTATGCAGGGTGGGGTGCAAAACAACTTGATGGCGAACTTTCGGAAAATGCCTGGCTAATAGCTGAATTAAACTCTGACATTATCATGAGGGCTGAGGGAGCAAATATCTGGAATCAGATACTTGAGAAAATGGGCAATAAATATCAGGTATGGGCAAATTTCCCGGAAAACCCAGGTCTTAACTGATCAACTCCTTAAGATAACCCAGATCTTTATTACGTTCTACTTTAATGGGAGTTAATCCTGCATTTTTTCCAGCTTCCACATCACTGTCTCTGTCTCCTATAAAATAAGATAATGATGGGTCGATACGGAATCTTGATATTGCTTTTTCAATAAAGAGAGTTCCAGGTTTCCGGCAGAGGCAATTTTCAATATCGGGATGATGGGAACAGTAATATATTTCATCAGGGGCCAATTCATGCTGTGAAAGGAGTGATCCAAGTTTTTTATGTATAGCTTCCACGTCTTCCTTTGAATAAAGACCCTTTGCAATACCTCCCTGGTTTGAGACTACAATGGTAAGATATCCCCGCTCTTTGACATGTTTCCAAAGGCTTATTATGCTTTCGTTTAAATGAAAATCATCAGGACTCGTTACATAATAAAGATCTTTGTCATCGTTTATTACTCCATCACGGTCGAAGAAAACAGCTTTTTTCATATTTAAAATCCAAGTTGATTAAGAAAATCTTTTAATAGGGAAATATCAATAAATAAAGGGAAAAGCATTCCATAAACTGCTCCCCAGAAATGGGCATCGTGATTGATGTTATCTTTGCCTTTTTTACTCATATAGCTTGAATAAAGAAGGTAAAGAATGCCAAATAAAATGCCGGGAACCGGAATAATTCCGTAGAAAAAAACTTTTCCAAGCGGAGAAAAGAAGATGCTTGCAAAGAGAACTGATGAAACTGCTCCGGAAGCTCCTACTGCAATATATTCCGGGTTATTTATGTTCCGGAAGTAAGTTGTAATTGTGGATATAATTATTCCGCCTGAATAAAGAAGGATATATGCAAGCCACGGATGTGAGAGTGATCCGGATGATCCAAGGGCAGAGAAAACCTGCTCTAAGTGACGGCCAAATGAAAAAAGTACAAGCATATTAATGATAAGATGAATCCAGTCGACATGTAAAAATGCATGTGTGAAGAATCTGAAATACTCCTTATAAATATTTATCCTGTATGGTCTGAAATCAAATTTAAGCATAATTTCAGGCTGCTGAAATGCTATTATGGAGCAAATAGAGGTTAGTATGACGATAAAAACAGTTACCATAAGTATATTAATGTAATATTTTATAAATAAGTTCTTTAAGAAGACCTCCCGCAGGTGGGGAAATGTTCCCGTAACCTTTCGACCGGAGATCATAATCCCTGAGTATTGAGATTATCTCTACAAGCTTTCTTGCGGAGTAATTTCTTGCTGCAGTTTCGTACTCAGATACAAAGAATGGATGGATTTTCAGGGAAGCAGCAACTTTTGTCCTGCTTTTATCTTGCAGGGAATGATATAAAAGAATCTTGCTGAAGTAGAAATAAAGGGAGGATATTGTAACAGAAATGTGATTGTTTTTTTGATTTTCTGCAAAATAATTAATAATCCGGTTTGATTTAAGTATGTCTTTTTTTGTCAGTGCATTTTGAAGCTCGTAATTATTATATTCCTTTGATATCCCAATATTTCTGTTAACATGAACCGGTGTAATGAGCTTACTGTTTTCAGGAAGGGTAATAATAAGTTTTTCAAGTTCATTATTAATTCTTGACAGATCATTGCCCAGGAATTCAGTAAGCATCATAGAGGCTTTAGGCTCGATTTTAATATTTTTTTCTGCCAGATGTCGTACTATCCAGTCCGGAATTTTATCTTCATATAATTTATTGGATTCAAAAACAATGGCATTTTCGTCAAAGGCCTTATATATCTTTTTTCTTTTATCAAGGCTTTTATATTTGTAATTGATTACAAGTAAAGTTGACTTCAGCGGTTTTTCAATGTAATGAATAAAATCGTCAAACCCTTTTAATTCCTGTGCTTCCTTAACAATAATAACCTGATGGTTAGCCATCATAGGAAAACGTTTTGCTGCGTTGATAATGGAAGGTACATTACTGTCTTTTCCGTAGAAAATCGTTTGATTGAATGCTTTTTCACTTTCCGAAAGCACGTTTTCAATAATAAAATCTGTAACCCGATCAATATAATAGGGTTCGTCACCGGTAAAAAGATAAACAGGGTGGTATATTTTTTTTTTCAGGTCAGATATAAGTTGTTCGAAAGAAATAGTGCCTTTGATCATATAAATATTTTATTATTCGAATCTTAGATTTTTGTTACTTTTACTGTTATCAGATCAATTTTCATTTCTTAACAGTCCTGTTCATTTATATCAAAATGAAAAGCCTAAATTTACCAACTTATTCTTTCAAAATAAAATCGGAGGGTAACAATGAATATATCTTTGATGAATTAAGAAAAAAATATGTGAGGTTGACTCCGGAGGAATGGGTAAGGCAGAATATTATTTTATTTCTTGGTTCGGAAAGAAATTTTCCCGTATCGAGGATAGTGGTGGAAAAAAGCCTGAGAGTATATAATTTAAGAAAAAGAGCAGATATACTTGTTTACGGGAGTTCAGGAGAACCTTTACTTCTCGCTGAGTGCAAATCTCCCGATATTAAGATAAGCAATGATACTTTTCTTCAGGCATCGATATATAATTATCATTTCAGGGTTAAATATCTTCTGATTACTAACGGAATGAAACATTATTGCTGTTCAGTAGATTTTACAGATGGTAAGATAAGTTTTCTTGATGATATACCATTCTATTCCAACATTGATATCAGGATCTGATTAATTGCAGAAAATATTCGGAAAGCCAGTGGTCCCCTGACCTTATCCAGTCTTTTTTCTGGCCTGTTATTACAAAACCATGTTTAATAAAGAGACTGAGACTTTCCTGATTGTTCTCTGTAATGTTACAATATATCTGTTTGATTTCAAGGATGTTAAAGCAATATTTTATGAGAGTTTGAAGAGATTCGCGGGCATATCCTTTTTTGCGGTCATCTTTAGAGCTGATAAGAATTCCTATACCTGCCCTGAGATGAAAAGGATCAAAATCGAAAAGATCCACAGCTCCTATAGCTCTTTTTTGACGTATTAATTCAATGATAAATCTTGTTTGTTTCGATTCATAAATATCTTTGTGTGAATCTTCAATAAACTTTTTTAGTATGTATTTTGAGAAGGGGGTAAGGGTGTTACTCAAATGCCAGATATCAGTATCATTCTCCCAGTTATAGATAATATCAAGATCTTCCGGTTCAGGAGCTCTCAATCTTATATTTTCGTTCTCAAGAATATGCATGGTAACTGATTAATTATCAGTAACAGAGATAGAGTAATTTTTTTCAGGTTTGTTTGATTTAATATGAAACTTATTTGTCTTTGATTCGAAAATAATCTCCATTATTTCACCTGTATCTTCGTCGCTGATCTCGATAATAAAGTCACGTTGAAAACGTTTATCTGCTTCTTTCACATTGTCTTCAAACGGAAGTATTTCAAACCTGAAAATATCTTCCTGTCCCATACCAGCCTCATCATCATATTTTGCTATATAGCCATTCAGATCATTTCCGGAGGGGAAGTAGAAAAGGTCATCGTTAGTTGTATTTATAGGATAGCCAATATTTTTAACTTCTCCCCAGTTTCCATCGGGTGTTTTTCTGGAGAAGAAAATATCAAAACCTCCCATGTTAAAATGTCCTGATGAACTAAAAAATAATATATTCCCATCAGCTGAAAGGAATGGAGTATCTTCATCTGCATCACTATTTATGCTGTTCCCAATGTTAATGGCAGGGCCCCATTCTCCATCACCTTGTTTTTCTGATATATAAATATCCAGACCTCCGAAACCTCCTCTTCTGTCGCTTGTGAAATAAAGAAATTTACCATCATGTGAAAGAGAAGCATGTGATTCGTTCCAGCGTGTATTTATACTGTTTACTGGCTCTGCTTTAGACCAGAGGGTTCCTTGGAGCTTACTAACATAAATGTCACCTCCACTACGGGTTTTTCTGACAAGGTATAATTCTGTACCATCCTTTGAGAGAAAAGCCGGGAACATGTCACCATCGGAGCCTATCTGGGAAGTAATGTTAACAGGTGGTTTCCAGTTATCATCGGATTTTTGGGAGTACATTATAGCTTCATAGAATCTTTGACTTGTAATATAAACAATTGTTTGCTCATCTGCTGATAAAACTGGATTATAGTCGTTTGTAGAAGTATTAACAGGCGATCCGGGGTTATGAATTTTCAGGTTTAAGGGAGAGTCCTGGATAATTTTTGCCCTGCTGCAGGCTTTAATCTCATTTTCAAGAATACGGAGATTATAATGTTTCTCGAAATTTTTCAGGTTCTGAAAGGAAAAATATGCATTTAAAGCTTTATCTAACTGATTGTCAATTCTGTATGCATTTCCAAGGTAAAACCGTGCATGATGTGGGGCTCGCCTTTCATTAAAATCTCTTTGTTTAGTCTTTAAAGCTGTAAGCGATACTGCTTTCTCAAGATAAGGTATAGCTTTCTTTTCCTGACCATTCACATTCAGAAAAGACATGCCGGCATAGAAATTGAAATTTGCATTTTCAGGATGAGTGATAAGTAATTTCTCAAAGAGGAAAGCCGCTTCTTTATAATCTTCTATGGTATAGAAAAACAAAGCATCATCGAAAAGACTTTTATCATTTTCTTTTGTCTGGGAGAATAATAAACCCGGAAAGATAAGACCTGTAATCAGAATAATTATTAAACTCCATGGAATGTATTCTCTGTTCATTACTCCACTATGATTAGTCTTTTTGAGGTTTTACAAATTATTCAGATAATATAAATCCTGCCACTAAAATTTATTTAAGTCTCAAACGTTCGGGTATTTCTTCCGGTTGAATAATAATTGCAGCATTTGGATTAAGCAGTACCCGGAACACGACTCTTCTGTTAAAACGACGCCCATCCGGAGAATCAGATCCGTCAGGTTTCCGGTTTATAGCTACAGGTTCTGAAAGGCTCAATCCTTTCATTTTTAGTCTGTTGGCTTCAATTCCGCTGGAGATCAAATAATCATAAACAGATTTAGCCCGTTTCTCTGATAATATTTTGTTATACTGGTATGAGCCAACAACATCTGTGTGTCCCCTGATTTCAAGAACCATATCAGGAAATTCTTTAAGTGCATGAATTATAATGTTTAACTTATCATAGGCTTCAGGGGAGAGAATATATTTATCAAAATCAAAATAAATAGGTTTGATAAGGTATTTAACGGGTATGATTTCTTCTTCGGTAGTTTCAGTAATTTCAGATAAATCTTCTGTAACTGCTTCTTGCGTTTCTTCCTGGATTATTTCTGCTGTTTCTTCCGTTTCTTCCGTTTCTTCCTGGATTATATCTGCTATTTCTTCTTCAGGTTCCATGTTTATGAAATAAATATCTCCTGAGCCAAATCCCTCTTTTTCATAATATGTCATATAGCCTCCCTTCCCATTTTCGACAGGGAAGAAATAAAGATCATCATCGGGAGTATTTACAGGATAGGGGAGAGGAGAGGGTTTTGACCATGTTCCGTCATCCTGTCTGACAGTATAAAAAATATCGAATCCCCCTATGCTCTCATGTCCTTGTGAACTAAAGAACAAGGTTTTACCATCGTTACAGATAAACGGGGATTCTTCATTAAAAGGAGTGTTAACTACATCTCCCAGGTTCACCGGGTCTTCCCAGCTACCGCTTGCATCCTTTTCAGACATGAATATGTCCATTCCTCCCAGAGATTCATTCCTGTTACTTGTAAGATACAGGGTGCTACCATCGGGCGAAATGCTGGCATGAGATTCAAAATATTTGGAATTAATAATTTTACTTACGGGCTTTGATCTCGTCCATCTTCCTGAAAGAAATTCACTTTCCATGATATTACTTCCAAAGGCAGAAACACGTATAAGAAACATTTTTTTCCCATCATATGAAAGAGAGGTTACATACTGATCGCCGTCAGATTCAATCTGGGAGGTGGCATTAACAGTATTGGTCCAGTTATTGTTAATTTTCCTGACAAAAAATACGGCATCATAAAAACGCATGGACGTCATAAAAGCCATTGTGTTTCCATCACCTGAGAAAACAGCCTTAAAATTATTCTGATTTGTGTTATATTTTCTTCCCAGATTTTCTTTTTTAAGGGGTGCTGGTGAGGTAATAGCTTTTTTAGCTTTCTCACAGGCAAGAATCTGTAATTCTGCAAATTGATTGTCAATTGCTCTTCCTTTGGTATTAAGCTCCAGAAATTTTTTATAGGCTTTAATTGCATTCTCGAACTGATAGTTTATACGGTAAGCATTTCCAAGATACAGATATGCATCAAAAGGTGCGGATGTCTCTCTATAGGATCCTTCTTTATAGGAAGAGGATACATTTCTAACGGCTTTTTCCAGGTAAGATTCTGCCTGATGTTTCTCTCCCGGTATATTGATATAGCATACCCCAATACGGTAATTAATATTTGCATTTTCCTGGTTTCCGGCATTATATACTTTCATGAATGCATAAAGTGCCTCATTATAGTCTTCTTCTGCCAGGAAAAATTCCGCATCCAGAAATTCATCCCTAATTGGATCTTTCTGCGCATTTACAACTGAAAATGAAAACGCAGTTAATAAGAAAACCAAACTCCAGGTTAAGTTTTTCATTTGAGAAATGATTTTGTCTTTTAAACAAAAATAGTAAAATAATGCAATCTACTGAAAAATTGTTAATTGAAAGTACTTAAACTATATTTTTATTATCTTTTTTCTTTTTCTTTTCCCGCCAGATAAAGAAAAGAATTATGATTCCCAGCAGAGCAAAAATACCTCCGGTAAATAATACGTTCCTTACAAATATTCCTCCCGGTTTTTGTGTTATACCATTTTCATCTTCCGGCATCATTCCATCTCCGGACAATACCATTTGTGTTATTGCATCCCAGATATCAGAAACTTCATAATTTAACTCATCTGCTTTATCGATAATATACCTGATGAATTCTTCAATACTTGTTAATCCTTGCTTACCCGGGTCGATATTAATAAGGACGTTTCTCAGATTTCCTCTGGTGTAGGGTATCATACGGTCAATGAATGTCTGCAGATTTTCTTCTCCGAGAACAGACTGTAAAAGATTATAAACATCCACTGGTGTGTATCCGTATTGTTCAGCATTAGAAAGAAGGTAATCAATAAGATCTTTTAAAGATTTAATATTTGAAATCTCGGGATTCAATAAAGCTTCTTTCAAACCCCCGGTTGCTTTTTCTGAAAGCTTGTCAATAAAGAGTTTCATTACAGAATTTCTCAGATAATCTGAGAAAAGAGTAAGTATGTCTTCCTGACTGACATCCGCTGTGGAATATGAAAGTGTTAATAAGAAATCGAAAAGCTGATCTGCTGTAAATAAAGATTTATTTTTTTCTGCTTTTTCAAGTAATTTAATTATTTGGACTGAACTGAAAGGTTTCAGATCGGAAATAATTTGCGGAAAAGGAAAGGTTCCGGTTTTGAGTATAAGTCTTATTACTTCTTCTTTATCGATTATTCCCTGATTTGCTTTGTCGAGGAGAAAATTAACAAGATGTTGGCGATCTGATATCTCCAGGCCGAGGAGATCAATATCCTCAAGAAAATTCTTGAGGTCTCCCTGAGAGAGCCTGATAAGTTTTCTGAGTAATAATTCAGTTTCTGATACAGAGAAATACTTTTCAAGTAGCTCCAATACATCTTCATCGGTATATCCGTATTTTTTTGTATTGTCGAACAGATATTGGATTAGGCCCCCAAAGTCCGTTATATTCTCTTTTTTTGTATCGAGATCATTAAGAGTTTTTTTAAGTGGGTCTTCTGAAAGACCGGCCATTTTTTCAATTATATCAACTAAATCGCCATCGAAAGCCAGTTTTAAAAGAGCATAATTAAGATCGTCTTTTGAAAAACCTTCTTTCTCAGCCGATGAATAAAGGAAATTAATAAATTCTTCCACAGAGCTGAAACTATAGTCTTCCAAATCCATATCCCTGAGATATTTTTGAAGTTGTCCTGAAGATACAAGACTAAGCTGTTTTTTAATATTCTCAATTTCTTTCAGGTTTTTGCCTGTAAGTTCTGAAAGAAGCCTGTCAATATCCCCGGTGGTATAGTTAAGTTTTCCTGCATTATCATACAGGTATTTTATAAGATCATGAGTTGAAGTAATACCTTCTGTTCTAAGGTCAAGCTCAGAAAGGATATTTTTCAGATTTCCACTTGCAATCTCTGAGAGATCATTCCGGAATGATTCCAGCAATTTATTTAGTGCCATTCCGGTTAGTATCCTGGCGAATTCCTTTTTATCTTCATCTCTCATATTACCCTCTGCATAAACATGTGTGGATAATTTTTCAGGAGTATTCAGGCTGAAGGAAGTGGGATCAAGTATTTGAAGATATTTTTTTAAATTTTCTCCTGATAAAGATATTAATTCCTCAAGGAAGACTTTTGCATCTTCATTTTCTCCGGATGCGAGAATACTTAGCGAACCAATTACATCGGTTTCCTTATAATTAAATGAGCTTGAGTTATCCATTAAAAAGTCAATAAGCTCATAGGGAGTATTAATGTTATGCGCACCCTGATCTATCCCAGGAAGGGTCTGTCTGAGTCTGCCGCGGGAAACTTTTGTCAGTTCGCTTACGAATTTCTCAAATTCCATATTCCCGGTTGTTTTTAGAAGCATACTGTTGACATCGTCTGTGGAATAATCATTTTCTTTGGCTTTATCACGTAAATAGGAGATAAGTTCTTCGCGAGTATAAATTCCTTCTTTTGTAATATCAATATCTTCAATGAAATTTTTAAGCTTACCTTCTGCATTTTTGTGCAGGATATTTTTATATACTTCTATCAACTCATCCTTTGATTTTTCAGGAATGATTTTTTCAACGGGTTTTTCCGGAATATCAGCATCTTTTTTCTTTATGGGAATAGAAAAATCTTTTTCCAGTATTACTTCTGTTTTTTTTGTAATCCTATTTCCGTCTTTATCGATTAAGGTGTATTCAACAATATTCGATCCCGGAAGAGGATCAAACTCATAAGTCTGCCTTCTTCTGGTAACATCAACAGAGTCGGATTTAATCAGCAGAGAGTCATTATAAACATTAACAATTACAGATGTTCCTCGATCGGCATTAAATCTCAGCCTGACGGTTTTATCTGAATCGACTGTAATCAGGGTGTCTCTGAGAGTCAGCATTTTATCAAGTTCAGCAGGCAAAAGGACAGGTGGTAATGGAATAAGACTGATTTTTTCAGGAATGATCATCCCTGAATGTGGAGTAGTTTGCGATATTTCAAGCCGCTTCATGTACTCATGAAATTTACTGCTATTGAAAATAAGATCATATGTTCCCACGGGTAATTTAAAAGTAAAAACTCCCTCATCATCTGGATGCGCAATAGAGATGGTATCTTTAGATGTAACATTTAGGGCAGAGATCAGGACATCGGAGGGTTCAATTTTTTCGCCGGAATAATCGAGGTATCCTGTAATCAGATATTTCCTGGGAAACTCGTTGTTATAAACCTGGTAATTGTATATGTCGTGGCGTCCAAATCCCTCATCTTTAAATCTGGAGTATAGAGCATACTCCCCATTTCTGTATGGATGGAAAAACAGATCATCATCGGTAGTGTTCACGGGAAAGCCAAGATTTCTGGGTCCAGCCCAGCTCCCGTCTTCATTTTTTATACTTACATACACATCGTAACCTCCCATGTTGAAGTGTCCATATGAGCTGAAGAATAGTTTGTTACCGTCCCAGGTTATAAAAGGAGTTTCTTCATTATATTTTGTATTTAAAACCGGACCCAGATTAAGCGCCGGTCCCCAGTCTACACCGCTTGTCCTTTCGGAAACATATATATCGAGACCACCGTAACCATCTTTCCTGTTACTTGTAAAATAAAGCTGATTACCATTCTTGCTTATAGATGCATGAGATTCCCAGTATTTTGTGTTTATGTTGTCATTGAGTTTAACCATAGGGGTCCACTTCCCATCTGTAAGTCTCGATATATAAAGATTTCCAATGAAATCGTCATTACGGTAAATATATAGCTCTGATCCGTCCCATGAAAGACAAGTTGGATAAACATCACCGTCAACTCCAAGTTCCGGGATAATATTTCTGGGGTTTGACCATTCACCATTAATTTTCTCAGTATAAAACACAGCATCATAAAATTGAAGCTTGGAAACATATACCATTCGTTTCTCATTTCCACTAATCACTGCCCTGATATCAGAAAAGCGGGTATTAATAACATCGCTCAAAATGCTGTAGTCAAGATCAGTTGGGGAAATCAATAATTTCTCAGCATTATCGAGGATTTCCAGTTGTTCCTTTACAAGTTGATCATCGAAAATTTTCGGATCAAGCTTATCAAGGAACATTTTATAATATTCACGTGCTTTATCAATTTCGTTGTTAACCCTGTATGCATTTCCCAAATAAAACAGAACTTCTTGGGGTGCAGAGGTTTCTCTGAAATTACCTTCCTTGTAGCGTGGACTGATATTCTTTGATGCTCTTTCCAGAAAGTAAATTGATTTGCTTTTTTCATAGGGATTATTAAGATAACAAACTCCGATCCTGAAATTAACATTATCATTATCAGGTGATTGCCTGTGAATCCTGAGATAAAGAGGTAATGCTTCGTCAAATTCTTCAAAAAGAAAATAAGACTCAGCAGCAAGGAATACTTCCCTGAGATCGGAATCCTGTGAAAATGAGTTAAATACAGTTACGGAAAACAGAAAAATAATAAAAACAAGTTTTCTCATATAATGCCTGAATATGTTAGAAAGTTATAAGATAGAAAAAAACTTCTTATCTAGATCAAACAAATTTACTAAATAATCAGGTATAAATGATGTGTTTGGACCGGATATAAGAACATTTTTTAAACATTTTGATTGACACCTTATAAATCCTAATGAAATAAAGTATTTGGCAGATTAATTTGAATAACCGTAAATATTGCTTGAATTTGTTTTAATTAGAATTGTTATGCAGCCGCTTTAAAGGTTCTTTTTCATTTTCTGACAAGTTGAGCATCTGCGAAACTTTAGTTTAATTATTAATGTGCGGATTACTTTTTGTCAAACTTCTCCACAATACCTGGAAATCTCTAAAAACATAATAATTACCGGCATATTCCAAATTTAACCTTTTACAAGGTTTGTTTTCGGAATGCGCAGGCAATCCGCCAGAAAGTGAATAAATTGCTTTTTTCAGTGGCGGGAGCTTTTCTTTACTATTTGTATTGCAATAGCCAATCCATGTATAACCGCCAAAAATAACATTAAAGCAGTTTAAAAAGATCCTTGAATAGGATGGGAAAATAAACATAAAAACGGGGAAACCGAGAATAATAATCATGGAAGATAATATATCAAATATCCTCTTGTTTCGTTTATTAATGCTTTTTCCAATGGAGTTAAAAGATATGAGATAAAGATCCTGTGAAATTTCAATAGAATTACTGCCTATTATTGAACCACTGCCAGGTGGGGCAATCTTGAACTCAACAGACATACCCGAAAGAACTGACATTTGGGCTATAATCTCATTTGAAGGTATATCTGCAGCACAAAATATTATCTCATCAATTTTATTTATTAATACTGCTTCTTTCAAGTTACCGGGACTGATAAAAGTTGACTTTTCGTCCCATATCTCATTGGAAATAAACCCTGTAATTTCAACTTTCGGGTTTGTCCTGCCAATAATATCCGCTACTCTTTTTACCTCTTGTTTTCCCCCTGCAATCATTATTCTTCTATATCCGGAGGCAGGTTTATAATCTTTTATATTAAGAAAAGACAATAAAACACGGTAAAGTGGAAGCATAGTGATTCCCCAGGCTGTTCCCAGCAGGATCATACCCCGGGAGGTGCGAAGATATTCAGGTAACAGTGCATAGAAAATAAGTATGACGATGGTCCCGCTCAGGTAAGCTTTAACGACATTCCATATTTTTATTGGTTTTTCATAAGCCCTTAAAAAATAAATGGATGCAATCCAAATTAGAATATAGGAAGGAATGAAATAATTAAAAAAGAAATCAGGCAGATAGCCTTTATAACCGTACCTTATTTGTTCCCAGATTGGGGTAATAATAAGAAAACCTGAAAATATTATCACAGAATCGATCAGTGCCGGGTAAATGTTTTGTGCAAATCTTTTAATAACTGATAATAATGCACGAAAAAAAATAGCTATGTTAATAAGCAGTGAAAAAGTACTGGCATTATTTTTTGAAAAATGTTTATCAGCAAAAATTTTCATTGCCTTGTAAAATAGGATTACATAGTTGAGGCTCCCTTTTTTTGTACTTTCCCCTTTAAAGTGAATGATAGTTGTATCCGGGAAATAATAATTGTTATAACCGGATTTTATAATTCTGTAGGAGATATCAATATCTTCACCATACATAAAAAAGTCTTCATCCAGTAATCCCGTTTTTTCCAGTACTTTTTTACGAATAAACATAAATGCTCCTGAGATTACTTCAATTTTATGTATTTCATCCTTCTTCAGAAAGCCCAAATGATATCGTCCGAATAATCCGGAACGGGGAAAGAGTCTCGAGAATCCAAATATTTTGAAGAAAGCAATGGAGGGAGTTGGTAAAGATCTTTTCGATTCAGGCAGAAAGTTTCCTTTTCCGTCGATCATTTTCACCCCCAAAGCCCCTGCATCTTCATGTTCATTCATAAAGCAAATGCATTTTTCAAAAGTATTCTCTTCTACAACGGTATCAGGGTTTAATAAAAGACAATATCTGCCTTTAGCAATGCGGAGAGCCTGATTATTGGCACAACTAAATCCGAGGTTCTTTTTGTTTTCAATAAGTATTACATCGGGAAATTTTTTCCTGACCATAAGACATGCTCCATCGCTTGAGTTATTATCAACAACAATAACTTCCACTTTAAGATTTTTTGATGCAGTGTAAACTGAATGAAGACAATGCTCAAGGAAAAACCTGACATTATAATTTACTATGATAACTGAAAGCTCCATGTCTTGAAGCTAAGCCTTTGATTTTGAGATTATATACTTCAAGATATTTTATTCCGGGATAATCTGATTCCGGAGAATATCTTCCATGTCTTCACGTTTTCTTATAAGCTGATCTTTTCCGTTGTCAATCATTACTTCAGCAGGTCTGAATCTGGAATTATAATTTGATGACATGGAATAACAATAGGCTCCGGCATTTAAGAAAGCTAAAAGGTCTCCTTCAGCGACCTCGTTTATCTTCCTGTTCCATCCAAAAGTATCTGTTTCACAGATATATCCAACAACTGTGTATATGCGGGTTTTACCTGTAGGATTTGAAATATTGATAATATGATGGTATGCATCATAGAACATTGGTCTAATAAGATGGTTGAGACCGGTATCCAGCCCGGCAAAAACGGTGGATGTTGTTTGTTTTATAACATTTGTCCTGGCAATAAAAATGCCTGCTTCGCTCACCAGAAATTTACCCGGTTCAAAAATAAGGGATATATTTTTCCCATATTTAGTGCGAAAAATATTGAACCTTGAGGAGAGTGTTTCTCCAAGGGATTCGATATCGGTATAAATATCATCAGTTTTGTAAGCCACCTTGAACCCGCTACCCAGGTCAATATAGTCAAGATCGTTGAAATGCAATGCAGTATCAAGAATGATTTCAACTCCTTTAAGGAAAACATCCACGTCGAGAATATCTGATCCTGTGTGCATATGCAAACCTTCTGCTCTTAGGCCTGTTGTTTCAAGAATTCTCAGAACATGAGGAATCTGGTAAATGGAAATGCCAAATTTTGAATCTATGTGTCCGGTAGAAATTTTACTGTTTCCCCCCGCCATGATATGCGGATTTATTCTTACACATACCGGAATGGTATCGCCGTATTTATTGCCGAATTGTTCGAGGATGGAGATATTATCGATATTGATTTTCACTTTTTCTCTTACCCCTGATTCAATTTCTTCCATCGATACGCAATTTGGGGTAAATATAATGTCCTCCGGTTTGTATCCGGTTTTAAGGCCAAGCCACACTTCCTGAATGGAGACTGCATCGAGGCCGGCTCCCAATTCTCTGAATAAATGTAAAACATTAATGTTAGTCAATGCTTTGGCTGCATAGTGTATCCTGACTCCGCAATTTTTAAATGCTTCAGTCAGTTTCCTGTATTGTTCCCGCATTTTTGATGCCCTGTATATGTAAAGGGGCGAGCCATATTTGCTCACGATATCTTTAACAGGAATACCATCAATGATCCATATATTGTCTTTCAGTTCCATTTATTTTTATGCTATTGGTTTTTATGACACAAAAGTAGGATATTTTGTTAATTATTAATTTGAAAAAATATCCATTTTTATTTGTCATCTAGAGTTTTAAAGAATCTTCGAACATGAGCCGGTTTATTATTGATCGCCCGAGTGTAATCTCATCAGCATATTCAAGATCATCACCGATTGAAACTCCTCTGGCAATTGCAGTAATAAGAACCCCTGAATCTTTTATCTTACGGTAAATGTAAAAACAGGTTGTGTCGCCTTCCATTGTAGTAGGCAGAGCCAGGATAATTTCTTTTACAGAACCCGACAGTGCTTTTTTTTCCAGGGAGTTTACTGTAATATCGGCAGGTCCTATTCCATCCATGGGGGAAATGATCCCACCCAGAACATGGTAGGTACCTTTGTATTGTCTTGTGTTTTCTATTGACATAACATCCCTGATATTTTCCACAACACAAATAGTTCCTTTGTCTCGTTCAAAATCCATGCAAATATTACAAATACTATGATCTGAAAGGTTATGACATACCTCGCAGTATTTTATTTTCTCTCTTAATTTAATAATGGCATTCCCAAGGGCTTCTGATTCCCCGGGCGATTGCCTTAATAAATGCAATACCAGACGGAGTGCGGTTTTATTCCCTATACCCGGGAGTTTTGAAAATTCATTAACCGCATCCTCAAGTAATCTCGATGGAAGTGTATAGCTCATAATATGGTTATCAAAAAACGTTTAAATTTAACTGCATATCTCGTGATGTGCAATTTTTTTTAGTATTCTTGTAATAGTTATTATAAAAACCATGAGTTGGAAGAAAATAGCCGGGAGATAAAAGAAGTCGGATACAAGCTTTATGTTGTTTATCTTCCTGTAAAAATGTCTTAATGTTTTGACCGGATGTCAGCTAATCTTTTATTATCAATAATTCTGGGATATTTTGCAATCCTGATATTGATGTCTTTTCTTACCTCCGGAGGTGCTGACAATGAATCCTTTTTTCTGGGAAACCGCAGATCGCCCTGGTATGTTGTTGCTTTTGGCATGGTAGGAGCTTCTTTATCCGGTGTGACTTTTATTTCAGTACCCGGCTGGGTGGAAGACAGCCAGTTTATGTATATGCAAATGATCCTGGGGTATCTCCTGGGCTATTTTGTAATCGCCAATGTGCTGATACCATTGTATTACCGTCTGGCTCTTACCTCAATCTACACTTATCTCGGTCAGCGTTTTGGGAATTATTCATACAAGACCGGAGCATTCTTTTTTCTCCTTTCAAGATCTATAGGTTCTGCTTTTCGGCTTTTCCTGGTAGCTAATGTATTGTATATTACTGTATTCAATAACCTGGGCATTCCTTTCTGGCTTACTGTTACGGGGACTATCATGTTAATATGGCTTTATACCTTCAGGGCCGGGATAAAGACAATAATATGGACTGATACCCTTCAGACTTTTTTTATGCTATCGGCAGTAGGATTAACCATTCTGCTTATTGGGAGGGAGATGGGGCTTGATGGTAAGGGAATTATTAATATAGTAACAGAAAGTGGATATTCGAAAATATTTGAGTGGGCAGACTGGCGAAGCGAATACCATTTTATAAAACAGTTTCTGAGCGGAGTATTTATTGCAATTGTGATGACCGGACTTGATCAGGATATGATGCAAAAGAATCTAAGCTGCAGAAATGTAAAAGATGCAAAGAAGAATATTTACTGGATGAGCCTTTCCCTTGTACCGGTTAACCTGATCTTTCTTTCTGCAGGTGCTTTACTTTTTATTTATGCGGGGATGAAAGGTATAAATGTTCCGGAAAACAGCGACGATCTGTTCCCTTTAATTGCCACAGGTAACTACCTCTCACCTGTTGTTGGAATACTATTTATCGTAGGACTAATAGCAGCAGCTTTTTCCAGTGCAGACTCTGCGCTTACTTCCCTGACAACTTCATTTACTATTGACATTCTTGATGGGAGGAAATTTACGGAGCAAAAACTTGCAAAAGTACGTAAGACCAGTCATGTTTTCATTTCGGCACTTATCATACTTATTATTTTACTTTTCCGGGCAATAAATGATCAGAATGTAATCAGTGCTGTTTTCACAGTGGCCGGATATACCTATGGGCCTTTGCTCGGACTTTTCTCATTCGGGTTATTTACAGGATGGAAAGTAAAAGACAAAATGGTTCCGATTGTAGCAGTACTTTCTCCTGTTTTTTGTTATTTTCTGAACATGTATTCCATTGAACTCTTCAATGGATACAGATTCGGTTTTGAACTACTTATAGTAAACGGGCTGTTTACCTTTGCAGGTTTATGGATGTTGAGAAAAAGGGAATAATTCTTCTTTAAACCCTTAATCCTCTTTATCTATAGAATATATCTCCTCCAGAACATCCTTGTATTTTTCCTGAATAATTTTTCTTTTAAGTTTAAGAGTTGGTGACATTTCGCCAGTTACCGGACTCCACTCATCAGCAACAAGACGAAAACGTTTTATATTCTCATGCTGACTGAGAGATTTATTGATTTCATTCACTTCTTTCTGGTAACGGGCATTTACTACGGGCAAACTGATAAGTTCCATGTTATCACGGAATTTTATTCCATGAATACCTGCCCAGTTATGCAGAAATTCGAAGTTAGGAGAGATCAGCGCGCTTGCAAATTTCTGGTTTTCACCAACTACCATAAGGTTTTCAATAAAGAAAGATTCCTTCAATCTGTTTTCTATAACCTGCGGTGCAATATATTTGCCACTGGAAAGTTTGAACATTTCCTTTTTACGGTCGGTTATTTTCAAAAACTTATTATCAAGAATCACTCCAATATCACCGGTATGGAACCAACCATCCTTATCAATAACTTCTTTAGTTAATTCAGTATCTTTATAATAACCTAACATAATGTTCGGCCCTTTTGCCAGTATCTCTCCATCTTCTGCTATTTTAACCTGAACTTGTTCAATTACGGGACCAACAGTGCCAAACATAACTTCACCTGTAAGCGGGTTGTTTACAGCAATAACAGGAGCAGTTTCTGTGAGGCCATAGCCTTCCATTACTTTTATTCCTGCTGCCCAGAAAATATGGGCAAGTCTTGGTTGAAGAGCTGCTCCTCCGGAAACAATGTACCTTATGTTTCCACCGAGGGCTGCACGCCACTTTTTAAATATAAGAGTATCAGCAATCTTTAACCTGATACGGTAATAAAGGCTGTTACCTTCATATTTGTATTTAAACCCCAGATTTACTGCCCAGAAAAAGATCTGCTTTTTCATGTAAGGCAAATCTTTGCCTTTACCTATAATTTTATCATAAACTTTTTCAAGAAGGCGGGGTACGGAATTAAATATTTCCGGCTTAACCTCATTTACGTTCTGGACTATAGTCCCCATGTTTTCTGCAAAGTAAACGCTCAGTCCTTTATATTGAAAGTGGTAATTAACCATGCGTTCGTATACATGACTTAGAGGGAGAAAGGAAAGTACTTTATGATGATGGTCAAGCTCATGACACCTGGAAGTTGTAATAAAATTCGTAACCAGATTTTGATGGCTCAGCATCACTCCTTTTGGGAATCCGGTAGTTCCTGATGTGTAAAGTAAGGTAACCAGTTCTTCGGGTTTGATGGAATCTTTGATTTTTTGTAATTCTTCCCTGTATTTCTCAGCATTAGCTCTGCCAAGTTCTAATATCTCCTTCCAGCTTTTTGTGCCATCAACATTATCATATGTATAAACATCTGCAACAGCAGGAACTCTTTCTGCTATGGGTTTAATTTTGGAATACAATCCTTTGTCTGAAAGAAAAATTAGTTTTGGTTCTGCATGATTCAGTATATACTCATATTCTTCTGATGAAATTGTGGGGTAAATGGGAACATGAATAATGCCTGCCTGACTTGCTGCCAGGTCAATAAAACACCATTCAGGTCTGTTGTTTGCAATATTTGCCAGTTTGTCGCCTTTCTTAAGGCCTAAAGCCATGAGGCCATAACTGATATAATTACAATAATCAACATATTCCTGAGAAGAATACTTTACCCATTCTCCGTTTACCTTACAGGCCAGAGCATCATCTTTGTGAGAATATAATTCCAGATACCTTTCCAGAAGATCAAACGTTCTTGTAACTTCCATAATAGTTTAGTTTTATGTTTGGCTAAATATACAAATATTTTTATTCATTAAATATCGAATATTTTTTTTATTGTTTCCGGCACTTTATTTAGAATGCAATATAAGAAATTGTTATATAGGCTATTATCATAACTTTTCCATACAGATAAATTCGAATATATTTATATTCTTCTTCTGATACAATCGGGTTGAAATATATTTTCATCCTTCATCTGAATAATGGAAAAACTTTTTTATTTTTATCCAAATCAATTTTATTATTACAATGAGAAATATTCCGGTAATTACAGTTTCAGGTAAGACCCTGGCTGAAGCATATGAAGCAGCTTTAGTTTCAGTTTATGAAAAGGGTATCAGGTTTAAAACACAATATGATAAGCCCGAAGATCCTGAGAGTATTGATTGCACAATGAACATTACTATAGAGGAGCCTGAAACTGATCCGGTTATTCATATGGCTTTCCCGGGCGGGATAGATGATCTTAAGGAATATGTTCTTGAGCTGAAGGGATTTAAGGATGACTGGATTAAAAATATGAATGTTAAGGAAGATACCCGATGGGAATATACTTATCATGGAAGGCTTAAAAGATATGGTATATGGAGAGAGCTGGTTGATGGTAAATCAGAGGAGATTGGCGGATTTAAGATCGATCAGATTAAAAGTGTTATAAATAAACTTTCAGATCAACCTTTTACACGTCAGGCGCAGATGATAACCTGGATGCCAAATATTGACAATGATTGTTATGATCCTCCTTGTCTCCAGTCGCTCTGGTACCGGATACTCGAAGATGAACAGGGTGTTTACTGGCTGAATTGTAATATCCGTTTCAGAAGCAATGATGCATGGGGAGCCAATTTCATGAATATGTTTGGATTTATTCAGTTCAACAAAGAAATCATAGCTGCAGGGATTGCTGAAAAAACCGGCAGGATAGTGAAACTTGGACGGATGAACTGGCATGCAGATTCATTTCATATTTATGGTAAGGATATTAAGACTGCCAAAGAGCGGCTCTTCGACAGGTTGGGTGATATGAAATTTGAAGAAAGAACTTTATGTTTCAACGATGAATTTATTCGTGACATGTATGACCAGGCAGAAGAACAAGTATTGAACAAAATAAGCGACTACACAAAAAATCACACGAATAATAAAACTTAAAATGCAGATTTAGAATGGTTTGAAATTTATCGCTTTAAAACCGGTATTTGTTTTTCTTATCCTGAAGGTTTCCTGATTAAATCTTCTGCTTTTCCCAAAGCAGCGATTATCCCATCCGGATTCTTTCCTCCTGCAGTAGCAAAAAAATTCTGGCCACCCCCTCCTCCTTGTATTTCAACGGAAAGTTCTTTAATAATTTCAATGGCGTTCAGTTTTTTGTTTTTAACCAGATCATCGGAAAGCATAACTGCAAGGTTGGCTTTGCCATTTATCTCATACCCCGCTACGAAATAAAGACTCTCAAAATCTCCTTTAAGTTGAAAGGCAAGGTTTTTAACTTCATCAGGTTGAAGACCTTCAGCTTTGAATATTATTGAATGAGTACCTGAGATTATTTTTATGGAATTCTTTAATTCCTCTTTGATTTTTTGAAGCTTTTCCTTTTTAAACCGTTCAAGCTGCCGTGTTAGTTCATTATTATCCTTTATAAGGTTCTCTATTGCAGTAAGTGGATCCTGTTTTGATGAAATGGTTCGTTCAATTCCTTTTAATTTTTCTTCAAGTGAAAAAATATGTTCAGTGCATTTCCTGCCGCTGATTGCCTCAATCCTTCTAATACCAGCAGATATTGCACTCTCCTTTAATATCATAAAGAAGCCTATTTGTCCGGTAGCTCTGACATGGGTTCCTCCGCAAAGCTCAATAGAATCACCAAAACGTATTACCCTTACTGATTCTTTGTATTTCTCACCAAATAGTGCAATGGCTCCCATTTCCTCAGCTTTCCTGATAGGAACTGATCTTAAGTCCTCAACAGGAATATTCTGCCGGATCATATTGTTTATAAGTATTTCAATTTCCCTGAGTTCTTTATCACTTACTTTCTGGAAGTGACTGAAATCGAATCGAAGATAATCGGGGTGCACCAATGATCCTTTTTGTTCTACATGAGGACCAAGCAGGGTTCTTAATGCAAAATGAAGAAGATGTGTAGAGGTATGATTATTAGCAGTGTCGATTCTTAAACCATTGTTAACAACGGCATGAAAAGATGATGAGGGATCATCGGGAAGCTTTCCGGTGATATGAATAAACAAGTTATTTTCTTTTACTGTGTCTATAATATTGATCTTCTCGGTTTCATTTTCAATATAACCAGTATCCCCAACCTGACCGCCACTTTCTGCATAGAATGGTGTTTTGTCGAAAACCAACTGCCAGAAATATTCCCCTTTTTGCAAAATCCTTCTGTAACGGCTTATCCGGACCTTATCTTCAAGCTTGTCATAACCTGTAAACATCTCTTCCTGCTCCTCCTTCAGCAGTATCTGCCAGTCGCCTGTATCTTTAAATGCATCGGATTTTGAACGAATTTTTTGTGCTTTCATTTCCAGTTCAAATTCCTGATGGTTTACATACATTTTATGTTCACGCAGGATTAATTGTGTAAGATCGAGAGGAAATCCATATGTATCATAAAGAGTAAAAGCATCTTTTCCGTTTAATTCCTTTAACCCGTTTTCACTTGCTGCCTTAATAAGTTGATCGAGTAAACGCATTCCTGTTTCCAGAGTTCGCAGAAAAGACAACTCTTCTTCTTTGATCACTTTTTCAATAAGTATTTTACGTGATATAATTTCCGGATAACAGTTACCCATTATTTCAGAAAGTGTGCTTACGAGTTTGTGAATAAACGGTTCCTTCTGATTTAGAAAACTGTATCCATATCTTACAGCTCTTCTGAGAATCCGGCGTATCACATAACCTGCCTTATTATTGGAAGGGAGTTGTCCGTCTGCAATGGAAAAGGAAACTGCCCGGAGATGGTCAGCAATCACTCTCATGGCAATATCTGTTTCCGGATTCCCTCCGTATTTGATATTTGTATGTTGGGATAATTTATGAATTATTGGTTGAAATAAGTCGGTGTCGTAGTTGGATGTTTTATTTTGAACAATACGGCAAAGTCTTTCAAATCCCATACCTGTGTCAACATGTTTTTTTGGAAGGGATTCCAGTTCTCCGTTAGCTTTTCGGTTGTACTGAATAAAAACCAGGTTCCAGATTTCGATTACTTCAGGATGACCTGTATTAATCAGACTTTTTCCGGGTGTTGTTCTGACATCATTATCATTTCTCAGATCGATATGAATCTCTGAACATGGTCCGCAAGGACCGGCATTGCCCATTTCCCAGAAATTATCCTTCTTGTTTCCGGTAAGGATTCTTTCTTCAGGTAAATGAGATCCCCAGTGTTTTAAAGCCTCCATATCCTTTTCAATTTTCTCCTCACTGCTTCCCTCAAAAACAGTTGCATATAGTCTTTTTTCATCAATTTTTAAAACATCGGTCAGATATTCCCATGCCCAATCAATGGCTTCTTTCTTAAAATAATCGCCGAACGACCAGTTACCGAGCATCTCAAACATTGTGTGATGATATGTGTCGTGTCCGACTTCCTCCAGATCATTATGTTTCCCTGATACTCTCAGGCATTTCTGCGAGTTTGCCACTCTTTTATGGTGAATTGGTGAAAAGCCGAGAAAAATATCCTTAAACTGATTCATCCCGGCATTTGTAAACAATAGAGTCGGATCGTCTTTAACTACCAGTGGAGCCGGGTTAACAATTTGATGATTTTTTTGACGGAAATACTGTAAAAATGAGGATCTTAATTCATTTGATAACATGTTCTCTATTTATAAAACATTAAATAAAACAATAAAAAGTGAAACTTTTTTTATGAAAAATAAGTATTATTGCGGTATGATGAAATAAAAAAATGATTGTAAAATTAAAATATTTAATTTACATTTGAACTTTTGGCAGAAATAACTATTGTTAATATCTGACTATCAGTTATGTTTAAAACGAAATACTACCTTAACCCTGAAACCTTACGATTTGAGAAGGTAAATAAATCATTTAGAAAAAGGATTGGGGATACATTATTTATAATGATTATTCTTTTAATTCTGTCTGCAGCTTTTAGGATTGGATTTGACCATATTGCTGATTCTCCCAAGGTTAATTATTTTATTGAGAAAAATAGTGAGCTTCAGACAGCTTACAATGAGCTTAGAAGCCAGATAAAGAGTGCGGAAGGATTCTTATATGAAGTTGAAAAGCGTGATGACTGGCTTTACCGTTCTGTTCTTGATCTTACTCCTATCCCACCCTCTATAAGGGAAGCGGGTTCCGGGGGGTCAGAGAATTTCAGCGATATGCTATTGACAAGATCAGTCGATTATGTTAATGAAACAGCAAAGTATCTGGAAAAGCTTGCCAATAAAGTTAAGATACAAACAATCTCTCTTTATGATATATTTCAGATAGCGAATATGCATCAGGAGCTTATTGCCGGCAAACCCTCCATTCAGCCTATATCGCCTGTTGATTCGTTCTGGCTTACTTCTACATACGGTATAAGATGGGACCCTTTCACAAAAAGCAGGAGGATGCATCAGGGAATTGATATTGCAGGAAGGATAGGATTGAAAATTTATGCAACGGGAGATGGAATTGTTTCTGAAGCTTCAATAAGCAGATATGGTTACGGTAAGGAAATTCTTATTAATCATGGTTACGGATATTCTTCCCGTTATGCACACCTGCACAAGATTATTGTGGAACCCGGACAGAGAGTTAAAAGAGGCCAGTTGATCGGATTGCTCGGAAGTACTGGCAGATCAACCGGTCCGCATCTGCACTATGAGGTCAGACTGGATGGGAAGCCTCTCCATCCCATGTATTTTTATTATGAAAATCTCTCTCCTGAAGAGTATGGTGAAATAGTTGCCCAGACAGAAAACTGAAAATTTTTGTGTTTTTTTATTATTTTAGCAGGCAGAATTATCCTTCTGTATTATGGCTAAGTATACATTTGATGCTGAGAGAATAAACTATTCCAGGGTTAATAATAACCTTAAAGGCAGACTCCTCAGGGGTATTGTCTTTTTAACCGCAGGCTTTACCATAGCTATTCTTTTAAATGTATTATATTCAGTGTTTTTTGACACTCCGTACGAGAGGCAACTCAGGCAGGAAAACAAGTCGCTCATTCATGATTATAGTTTCCTTTCAAGAAGATTCAACCAGATCGATACAGTGTTGAAAAGCCTTAAAAAACATGATGAGAATATTTACAGAATGATTTTTGAAGCTGAACCGGTCAGAAGATCAGGAATAACCCTTTCGGAAGGTGATTCAAGGTCTGTTTTCCGTTTTATGGAGATGGGGAACGAGGCACTTGTATTTGAAACTAAATTTTTACTGGGTGATATATTCAGGGATGTTTCCCTTAATTCGGCTGAATACAGAAATCTTTTTGAGCTGGCAAACAGAAAACAGGAAATGCTTCAATGTATTCCTGCCATTCAACCTATAGCCAACAAAGAGCTCATCAGAGCTGCATCCGGTTATGGATACCGTATCCATCCAATTTACAAGATTCGTAAATTTCATTCCGGTATGGATTTCACTGCTCCAACAGGTACTCCGGTTTTTGCTACCGGTGATGGGATGATTGAAGAAGTGAATAATACCGGAAGAGGAAGTGGTAATACTATTGTTGTCGATCACGGTTTTGGATATAAAACGAAATACTCTCATCTGGAAGGTTTTAATGTTAAGAGAGGTCGGAAAGTTAAGAGAGGAAATGTTATAGGATGGGTTGGGAATACCGGCCTTTCCGTTGCTCCACATTTGCATTATGAAGTTTTATTGAATGGACAAACTGTTAACCCGGTAAATTATTATTTTCTGGAGTTATCACCTGAAGAATATGATAAAATGATAGAATTGTCAATAAAATCAGGTCAATCTTTTGATTAGGTTTTGTTTTTTATTTACTTTTATTTTTCATGGCAAGGGACATATATAAGTTTAATCAGGAAACTCTTAAATTTGAGAGAGAAAGGTATTCTTTCAGGCAGAATCTGTTCAGAAGCTTACCTTTTCTTTTTATTATCGGGATTTTCACATTTTCTGTTTTGTTTTTAGGACACGATGTATTTGAATCTCCAAAAGTGAAGGATTTGTCTGAGACCCAGGCAAAGCTTGAATTGCAACTTATTTTAATGAAGAGTGAAGTATTGAAAATGAAAGAAGTCCTTGAGGATTTAAGCTATAATGATGACCATATTTACAGAACTTATTTCGAAGTTGATCCTTTGCCTCCATCACAAAGAGAAGCTGGTTTCGGAGGTACAGAAAAAAGTGATCTTTTTACCGGATCAAAATTTGCCGGTTCACTTAATGCTATTAACGGGTCATTGGATATTCTGGCGAAGAAATCCGTTGTTCAGTCACAATCTTTTGATAAAGTAATTGAAATGGCAAAAAGCAAAGAAAAAAGATTGGCTGCCCGGCCTGCTATCCAACCTGTAAGTATTAATCAGCTAATTAGATTCGGATCTGCTTTCGGGATGCGTCTACACCCTATACTCAAAACAATACGCATGCATGAAGGAGTTGATTTTACCTGTGACCGCGGTACCAGTATATTTGCTACCGCCGATGGGGTAGTTGTTGAGGCAGGATATAGTCCGGGGGGGCTTGGTATAAGGATATTGCTCGATCATGGGTATGGTTATAAAACGATTTACGGACATCTCGAAAAAGTGATTGTAAAGAGAGGTGAACGCATTAAAAGAGGGGATGTGATTGGCTATGTAGGTAGTACAGGCCTTTCCACCCGTCCACATCTGCACTATGAGGTGATTGCAAACAACAGAAAAGTTAATCCTGTTAATTTTTACGCTAACGACTTGTCTGCTGATGAGTACGATAAAATGATAACCCTCCTGAGTAATGCAGATCCGGAATTTGACATCAATTAAATCCTCCTGGTTTATTAGCTCAGAAAAACTCATTATACTTATTCCTGCTGGTTTCTTTAATAAGCTTTAATAAACAGATGCATCCCATAATATGAAAAGAACCTTTCCCTTTTTTATTCTGGTATTTCATATGTTATTCACATATGCTCAGCAGGACATTGCGATTATCTCCGAAAATATATCAGATTCTTTATCTTCTGAAATAATCATAGGTACATTCAGGGGGAATGAGAAAAGAAATTTCTATGGTCATGGGAATCCGTCCCGGCTTGATGTTATCTGGAAGTTTGACCTTGGTGAAGGAAAAACAGTTATCTCCAGGAAACTTGGTGAGAGAATCTGGGCAGGTGCAGGATGGACAGGTCAGCCCCTACTGGTCAGGGAGGGGAATGACACATTTATTATACAGGGGGCTAATGACCATCATTTGCGAAAAATAAATGCTTCCAGCGGAGAAGAAATCTGGAGATATCTTTTCGATGATGTCGTAAAAGGTACAGGAACCCTTTGGATTAATAATAAAGCAGATATTCATGCCAATAGTATGATTATTTTTCAGGGTAGTCGTCTCGGGACAGGTAACTATCTAGACTCAAAACATATACCAAGTTTCAGGGCCATTTCATTTTTTACAGGAAAGGAATTATGGAGACTCGATGTTAAATGGACCGACAGTTATAGCCGCGATGCTGATGGTTCAGGACTGGTAATTGAAGATACTCTCTATATGGCCCTTGAGAATTCTCTTCTTACAGTAATAGACCCTGACCCGGCCTCGGCTGTTATTACCGACAGTATGCTTCAACCTTTTATCATCAGTGAAACAAAGCTTTATACAGATGAAGATGTGATTGCTCATAAAAATAATGTAGTAACAGAAGGGTCTCCTGCAAGGCTGGGTAATCATATTTATATTGCATCCGGAGCCGGACATGTATATGGTTTTAACCTGATTACAAAAGAGATAGATTGGGATTTCTTTATTGGATCTGACCTGGACGGTTCAGTTGTTGTAACTTCCGACGATTGCTTGCTTATTTCGGTTGAGAAACAATATATTAAGGGAATGGGAGGTCTTTTTAAAATTGACCCGAAAAAACAACCGGAACATGCAGTAGTATGGTATTATGCTACATGTGATACTTTGTATGCAGGCTGGGAGGGAGGTATTATCGGAACGGCTGCTGTTAATGACCTGTATATTGAAAATGAAAAAAGAAAACTTGCAGCTTTTTCTGCTCTCGATGGGTTTACTTATGTTGTGGATCACCAGGCACTGGATACAACAAAAATAAATCCAGGACCTGATGGCATTAAACAATATCCAATGCCTGTTTTAATAGCGAAACTGGAAACCGGCCCCTCTGTCAGCTCTCCTGTTTTAACCGGTAACAGACTTATAGTTCCGGGATATAATGGTTTATATCTCTATGATTACAATGAAAACAAGGAATTTATTCTTCTGGATAAGTTTAGTGCTCCTTTCGAAGCTTCTCCCATAATCCGGGAGGATAAAATATTTATTGCTTCAAGAGATGGATTTTTATATTGCTTTGGAGAAAAAATAGATAATGATTGATTTTCGTTTCTTTTTTTTATACTTTGTGTTGCTTTTTTTATTTTTATTCATATGCCATATAAAGAACCTGTAATTGAAAAGCTATACTACACTATTGGTGAAGTAGCCGGTTTGTTTAACGTTAACACATCACTGATACGTTTCTGGGAGAATGAGTTTGACATTATAAAACCCAAAAAGAATAAAAAGGGAAACAGATTGTTTTCCAAAGAAGATATTAAGAACTTTGAGATCATATATCATCTGGTAAAAGAAAGGGGAATGACACTCAAAGGAGCTAATAAAAAGATCAGGGAAAACAGGGATGACACAATTGGTAATTATGAAATAATACAAACATTGACAAATATTCGTGAAATGCTTATTGAGATCAGAGAAGAGCTCCCCCGATAGATTTTTTATTCCATCATGAAAATCAACGAAGTTTTATTACTTTTTGAAGAATCTGCTTCATTTACTTTCCAGGAATCTTATGATAATTCCGGACTTCAGGTTGGGGATTATAATGATGAAGTGCGAGGCGTTCTTATTTCACTTGATGTTACAGAAGCTGTTATAAGTGAAGCCTTAAGAAAAGGTCTGAACCTGATCATTTCTCACCATCCTCTTATCTTCTCTGGCATTAAAAGTATTTCGGGGAAATCAGCTAATGAGAGAATTATTCAACGTTCAATAAGAGAAGGAATAAATATCATTTCCGTGCATACAAATATTGATAATTTGTTAGGCGGGGTTAACAGTAAAATATCTGAAAAATTAGGACTTACAAATACAAAAATATTGCTTCCTGCCGAAGGGAAATTACTGAAACTAGCTGTTTTTGTACCTGAGAGCCATGCCGCTACTGTAAGGGAGAATATTTTTGAAGCCGGTGCCGGGGTGATAGGGGAATATGATTTTTGCAGCTTTAATTCCATGGGAGAAGGGACTTTCAGAGGCTCTGAAACCACAAATCCCTTTGCCGGAAAGAAAGGAATAATACATTTTGAAAAGGAGATTAAAATGGAATTTATACTTCCTGTTCATTTAAAGGAAAATGTTACCAAAGCAATGCTTCAGGTGCATCCCTACGAGGAAGTTGCATATGATCTGTACCCGTTGATAAACAAATACGAGAAAGCAGGAGCAGGAATAGCAGGAACACTTGATGTTGCTTTGGAGGAAAAGGAGTTTTTATTTTTTCTGAAAGATGTATTTCGTACTGGCGTTATACGTCATACGGCTCTTACCGGGAAAATGATAAAAAAAGTGGCTGTTTGCGGAGGAAGTGGCAGTTTTCTGTTAAAAAATGCTATTTCCCATGGTGCTGACGTTTTTATAAGCGGAGATTTCAAGTATCATCAGTTTTTTGAAGCTGAAGGAAAGATATTGCTGGCAGATGTGGGGCATTATGAGAGTGAACAATTTACAAAAGAATTATTTTATGAAATACTTATTAAAAAAATCCCTAAATTTGCACTTCATTTATCTGAAATAAATACAAATCCAATTAATTATTTATAGTTCTATGGCTGAGGAGAAAACAATTATTGAAGAAACTGCTGAAATATCAGTTGAAGACAAGCTTCGTGCTCTTAATGATTTGCAGAATGTGGATTCATCAATTGATAAGATTAAAACACTAAGGGGAGAACTTCCACTTGAAGTTCAGGACCTGGAAGATGAGATGGAAGGTCTGCAGACACGTATAAATAATTACGGGCAGGAAATAGGAAGTCTGGAGCAAGGGGTTTCAGCAAAGAATCAGGAAATCCTTAATTCTGAAACTCTTATTACCAAATATCGTGAACAGCAGAATAATGTCCGCAATAACAGAGAGTTCGATTCCCTTTCTAAGGAGATTGAATTTCAGACACTTGAGATAGAACTTTCCAAAAAGAAGATAAAGGAATTCTCCGAGCAGATCAAGGCGAAAAAGGAGCAGGTAGATCAGGCTACAACTCTTCTGGAAGAGAGGAAAAGTGACCTGGTAAACAAAAAGAAAGAACTCGAGGAGATTGTAGGCGAAACACAAAAAGAAGTTGAAATCCTTGAAAAGAAATCAGAAGAGGTGCAAAAAATTATTGAGTCAAGGCTTCTTCAGGCATATAAAAGAATTCGTAATAATGCCCGCAATGGACTTGCAGTTGTGACTATCCAGAGAGATGCCTGTGGGGGATGTTTTAATCAGATACCGCCACAGCGCCAACTCGATATAAAATCAAGGAAGAAGATCATTGTTTGTGAATATTGCGGCAGGATTCTTGTCGATGAGGAGATTAACAACTGAAAAAACGCGTTGCCTAATATACACAATTTTCCACTTTTACCGAATTAATAAACAGCTTGAACGCATTGCGGTCAGATTCTGTCATTTCAAATAATTCCTTAAGATATTCCGGGTCATCTCCTGGCAGGAGGATGAAATTATATCTGTTCTGGTAATGAGGTCGGTAAACCCAGACATGAATAGTAGACCAGGCTTTGATACGTGTTATATCAGTTTTTTCAAGATCTATTTCCAGTAAAATTCCCCCGTCAGTATGAATTTTCCTTTGGTTTGAAATAAAATTTCCCAGACTGTATGCAACCAGGTTAACATCTTCTGATTTGCTCTCATCCGGATTGTTAATTACCCTGATTGGCTGAACAACATGTGGATGAGACCCGATGATGGCATTTGCACCATGTTGGAACATAAACCTTGCAAGCTTCTCCTGCACGGAATTTTCCTGACGTTCATATTCAGTTCCCCAGTGTATTGTGACAAAAATAAAATCAGGATCTGCACTTGCTGCCTTTTCCAGGTCTCTGGCTATTTGGGCTGTATCGATCAGGTTGACAATATTGGGATAAATAACAGGTATGCCGTTGGTTCCATAAGTATAATTCAGGATAGCGAGCCGTATATTGTTTTTTTCAATTATCAGAGGATACTCCTTATTTCTTTGATTCTGGTTAATAAATGTCCCGGTTCTTATTATGCCTTTCTCGTTAAGTACTCTGATGGTTCTTTCCAGACCTGCTGAAGATCTGTCCATTGAATGATTGTTCGCGGTAAGAAGGAGATTGAAACCAGCTTTTTTCAGAGCATCCGCAAGCTCATCAGGTGAGGAGAACAGAGGGTATCCTTTATAAGGTGTACCAGCAAGAGTAACTTCCAGGTTAGCGACTGCTATATCAGCTTTTTGAATATGTTTTTTCGCAAAATAAAAACAAGTATCATAATTATAAATATCCTTTAATGGATCAAAGGCACTTTCAATCTGGGCATCATGACCCATAACATCGCCGGCAAACAGGAGTTTTATCCGGCTGGTATCCTCAACTATTGCGTTAACCGCATGAGAATTAAATATAAGGATAAGAAAAACAAATTTATACATTCCAAATGAGTTTTACCACCTGCCTTCTGCTCCGCCACCCCCCAATCTACCTCCCATGCCACCTGAGAAACCACCAAAGCTGCCACTTCCATTTGAAAAACTACCGAAACTCCCGCCAGAAGAACGGCGTGAACCACTAAGTAATGAAAGGGCTACCCAAAATGGCAGATCTTTTCCTACAGAATAGGTTTTTCTTTTTCGGAAATTAACGAAAAGGATGATGGTTAAAATTAAATATAAAAATAATCAAATTTAATCAGACCTGATTTGATTTTTAAATTAGATTTAATTATTTGAGTTAGCCGGCATAGTCAGATTACAGCAGACTCGTTTATGTATCCCGGTTTTCAGGGGATAGTTTTTGGAACTGTTGTAACTTTTCTTAACGCAGGTAGAAAAATTTTGGAGATATAGGATTTTAAAATACTATGGTTTATATTTGTTTCAGCCTATTTATATATATTCGCTATGAGTGAATTGTTTGTACTTATATTATTTTTCCTTTCTGGTTTAATTTAATTTGTATTATCATGTATTTACCAAAAAAAAAATCAAATGGTTTCTTCCAGAAGAAAATTTCTAAAAGAATCAGGTATTTTACTGGGAGGAGCTCTTGTCTCTAATAGTTTTTTTGGCTGCGCTGCTCCGGGAAAAAAAGACAAGGCAAAAGTCATATTATCTGCTCATTTATGGGTATATGCCAGTGCATTTCCTCCCAGGCATGATGCAACGCCTGTTTTTGATACTGCTTTCAGTGACTTGCAGGCTTCGGGTGTTGATGGTATTGAATTAATGGCAGTGAATTTAATGAATGAAGATGCGGTGGAGAATATAGGAAGCGTGGCTGAAAAGTATAATTTACCCATTACAGGCACGTCTTTCGGAGGTAATATGTGGAATTCTGAAAATCATCAGCAAATTCTCGGGGAGGCTCAAATGGTAATTTCCCGCTTAAGTGAATTGAAAGGAAAAACATTCGGTATTTCAGTTGGTAATGCAAACCGGATGAAGACTGAAGCGGAGTTGGATAGCCAGGCAGAATTATTGAAAAAGATATTTAAAATATGTGAAGATCATAATGTAGTTCCAAACCTGCATAATCATACGTATGAAGTTGCAAACGATATGCATGATCTGAGAGGTACCCTCGCACGTATTCCTGATGCTAATCTTGGACCTGATTTAAACTGGCTCATCCGTGGAGGTGTGGACCCTGTATCATTCATAAATGAATTTGGCAGTCAGATAGTATTTTTACACATCAGGGATCAGTTTGAAGATGGAACATGGACCGAATATGTTGGGCAGGGAGTAACTGATTTTCCGGCTATTGCAAATGCGTTAAAGGAAAAAAACTTTCAGGGTCATGCAGCTATCGAACTGGCTTATCCCAGAGACTATGTTCCTCAAAATACTATGAATGAAAACTGGAGATTAAGTGCTGAGTATGTCAAAGAAGTTTTCGGATGGTAGTTTAATATCAAATTTTTACCTTGTACAATTATGCTAACTCCCAGAGAGAATATTATAAGAACATTACGTAGAAAAGGATTTGAAAAGATTCCTGTAGATTATGTATTATGTGAATCACAAATTAATGATTTTAAAGAAAGGTTTGGGCATACTGATTATGAAAGCTATTTCGGTCTTAGCCACCGCTCCTTTGAGTTAAAACCAAAAATTAATTATTCTGACGGCTTTCAGCTTTTCAGAAGAGAAACTCTTCCTTCTGATACAAAATTTGATGAGTATGGCATTGGACATTCCAAGGGTTCTCCTGCAGCATTTCACATGACCAGGATGCATCATCCCTTGAAAGGGGCGGAGATGAATGAGATTCTTGACTTTCCTTATCCTTCAGTTGAAGAGGAAGAAAAGAAAAGGATCACCCGGAAAGTTACTGATCTTCATGAGCAAGGGCTGGCAGCCTTTGCATTTATGCAGATGACAGTCTGGGAGGCTTCCTGGTATCTTCGTTCCATGGAGGAGTTGATGATGGATATGATGATGGAGGATGAAAGGGCTAAGGCCCTGCTGGATAAGATCACCCGGTATGCCTGCACCAAAGCTCAAACATATGCTGAGGCCGGGGTGGACATTATCTCGCTGGGAGATGATATTGGAACACAGAACTCCATAATGCTTGATATAGAGCTTTGGGAAAAATGGCTTAAACCAAGGATACATGAAGTAATTAATACAGCCAGGTCTGTTAACCCGGATATACTTGTTTTTTACCATTCCTGTGGATACGTAACCCCATTCATTGATCAACTTATAGAAGTCGGAGTTGATATCCTGAATCCTGTTCAGCCCGAATGTATGAGCTTTGATGAGGTTCATGATAAATTCGGAGACAGGCTTTCTTTCTGGGGAACAGTTGGAACACAAAAGCTGCTTCCTTATGGAACTCCAGAAGAAGTTTTTGAAACTTGTCTTTCCAGACTGCAGAGATGTGGTAAAAGGGGAGGTATTGTTTTAGGTCCAACACATTTAGTTGAACCCGAAGTTCCCTGGGAAAATCTTATGGCAATTATTGAAGCGGTAAGGAAATACGAGGATATGATCTAATTTGCTGATTTGGTTTTTCGCACATGAAACAGTATATTTGGGTTATTAAGGATGTTACATTATTATACAATAGTTCCCCTTTTTGTTATTAAAATTAAACTATAAAATAATGAAATCATCAAGAAGAGATTTTTTAGTTTTATCCGGAGCAGGAATTCTTGCAGGCTCTTTTAAAGGAATTTCAGCTTATATTGGTAGCAGCTCATCAGATAGTTCAAAATTTCCATTTGATTTAGGTATTGCATCATATTCCTTACGGAAATTTACTCTCGACGACACTTTGCAAATAACCAGCAGACTTGGTATTTCGGAGATATCCTTCAAGGATTTTCATTTACCACTTGATGCTTCCGATGAGCTTATCTCTGCTACTCTTTCGAAGTGCGAAGCTGCAGGGATAAATCTTTATGGGGGAGGAGTAATATATATGACTTCCAGGGCTGAGGTAGACAGGGCTTTTGAATATGCAAAAAAAGCAAAATTTAAGATGATAATCGGGGTCCCTGAACATGAGCTATTAGCTTATGTTGAAAAGAAGGTTCAGGAATATAATATTAAACTTGCTATTCATAATCATGGACCCGGAGATAAAAGATATCCCACTGCTGTGAGTGCTTATTCACTTATAAAAAATATGGATCCACGGATGGGCTTATGTCTGGATATAGGTCATACAGTCAGAATGAATGGTAATCCCGAAAAGGATGTAGTTGAGTTTTTTAACAGGATCTTTGATATCCATATAAAAGATGTAACATTAAACGATGCACAAGGAAAGACCTGTGAGATAGGGAGGGGTGTTATTGATATCCCTTCTTTTATTGGAACTGTAATCAGGATGAATTATTCAGGGACTCTGGCACTGGAATATGAAAAAGATGCTGACGACCCCTTGCCAGGAATGGCTGAATCAATAGGGTATATTAGAGGAGTATTATCAACCATGTAAAAATATATTAAAATGACAAAAAGAAGAGAATTTATTAAAAAAACAGCCACAGGGGCTGCGGCTATTGCCATAGGTGGCGTTGGAATGACTTTCTCGTCGAAGAGCTATGCAAGAATAATTGGGGCGAACGACCGGTTAAATATTGCTTTTATTGGATGTGGAAGAAGGGTGCCGGGTTATTATGGAACTGTGATAAAAAAAGAAAATAATGTTGATTTATTGTATATATGTGATGTAATGCAGAGCCAGCGGGAAAGAGTTGCAAAGGCACTGGAGGGGAAGATAAATAATAAACCGGTATTGGAAAATGATATCCGTAAAGTGCTGGATGATAAAAAGGTAGATGCTATTTTTAATGCTACTCCCGATCACTGGCATGCCACCGGAGCATGGATGGCTATGGAGGCAGGGAAACATGTTTACCTTGAAAAACCTTCCAGCCATAATCCATATGAAGATGAATTATTGATTGTTCTTCAAAAGAAATATAATAAAGTGATGCAGGTTGGGGTACAGCAACGCTCGTCACCTGAAACTATTGACATAATTAAACAGATCCATAATGGAGTCATTGGCAAACCCTATAAAGCGCTTACATTTTATACTGCTGCACGGGGCGAAGTGCCAATACCTCAAAAAGCAGCTCCACCAGTTGGTTTAGACTGGGAACTTTTTCAGGGACCGGCGCCACGCAGGGAATATATGCACGATACCTGGGATTATAACTGGCACTGGTATGGGTGGAACTGGGGAACAGCTGAGACCGGAAATAATGCAACCCATGAACTTGATGTTGCAAGATGGGCTATGCAGGTTGAATATCCTGAGCACGTCTTCGTGGATGCTGAAAAACGTTATTTCCTTAATGACGGATGGACAATGTATGATCATATGGACGCTACTTTTATGTTCCCCGGAAATAAAATCATTAAATGGGATGGAAACAGTCGCAATGGTTATAAAACTTACGGAACAGGCCGCGGAACTATTGTATATGGAACAGAGGGAACTGTTTATATTGACCGGGATGGTTATAAGCTGTTTGATAGGGCCGGTAAATTCATAAAAAGTGCTGAATCAACACTGGATGAATCGGGAACAGCTCTTGGCGGCGGTGGAGGGATGACAGACCTTCATATAATTAATTTTTTTAATGCCATAAGAGGCAAAGTTTCTTTAAATGCTCCAATTGAAGAAGAAGCAAAGAGTGTTCTCCTCTGCCATCTTGCTAATATTTCTCACAGGGTGAATAAACCTCTTAAAGTTAACCCTAAGAATGGACATATTCTGGATAAAGCAGCCATGAAGCTTTGGAAACGTGATTACGCACCGGGATGGGCTCCCCCCAGAGTTTAAATAAATACACATGCGGGAATTACCAGAAATTCTGTGTCACCCCGAACGTCAGTGAGGGGTCTCCTCTCCAATAGCAGCCTGGCTGTTATTGGATGTAACAGCCTGTTCAAAGTCCCATCGGAACGAAATATTGTTAGAACCAGATAGTAGTAAGCCATCATTTAGTGGCTGTCATTAGTAACGCCAGTGAGGAACCGGGCTTCAGCGAGCTTGCCGAAGGCAATCTCTAATTATTCTGTTTGAATAACAACAGATGCAGGCTCCATTCCGTCAGCTGAGGCTGTGAGTTTAACATATCCTTTTACCAGATCAGATTGCACGACGACAAGGCACTTGCCATTCCTCAATTGGACTTCATTTCCTTTAAAGTTAAAGTGATCGGCTACATCACCGTTATCTACTCCAATTATTTTTCCTGCTCCTTCAATACTGAAACGAATAAGATTTTTTGCATCAGGGATGACTATCCCGTTCATATCAGTGAGTCTGACTTCCACATGACACACATCCTGGCCGTTGGCTTTCAGGGTTTCATGATCGGGCAGCAGCACAATTTTTTCCGGCTTTGCGGCAGTTTGTAAGGCATGTCTGCATACTTCGTTTCCGTTATTTAATCCCACGGCAACAATTTCCCCTGGTTCAAAATCAACTTCCCAACGTATTACCTGATCCGGAAAATCTGCACGATTCTTTTCTTCAATTGCTTTCCCGTTCAGCAATAATTTCACACTTTCACAATTGGTAAAAGCATATACTTTGCGCTGTGCTTCTTTAGCGTGACTGTAATTCCAATGTGACTTAATGGCTGGTTCATACCACTGTATATGAGAGTGTTTAAGTTGAGATAAGGAGTCAGCCAGCTGGTCATCATGTACTGCTAAATATACCATAGGTTTATCTGAGTATATACTTTCGGTGAAATAGGACGTAGGTTTCCTGAATCCGCAGGTGTTCAACAGTCCTACAGGACATGCCCTGTCGGGCCATCCTTTGGATTCCCCGAGATAATCAATGCCTGCCCAGATATATTGCCCGAGGATATAGTCCTTACCCTGAAGTTCAAACCAGGAATTCTTACTAAAATCAAGAGTATCAGGCGAAGGAGGCCATTCATTGTTATACATTTGTGTTTCAGTTGAAATAAACATCATTTCCGGGAACATCTCTTTCCATTCCTTAAAACGGTGTGTACGGTAATTATAACTTGTTATATCGGTATAATGTATCATACTGGAAGGATCTTCCCATGGACGGTTACCTCCTCCTGAACGTACCATAGCACAGGTTACTTTTCGGGAAGGTTCATAAGCATGAACAAAATCCCTCATCATTGTAAGAAGCTCCACACCTCTTTTTGGATTGTACCGCTGTTCCATTGTTTCATTCCCCAGGCTCCACATAAAAACGGAAGGATGGTTTCTATCCCTTTTGATGAAATTTTTCAGATTTTGCTCCCAGGTATCCACAAAGGGATCTTCCTTTCCACCATAATTTGAAAATTTCATTTCCCACTGGTCTGCGAATTCACTCATGGTGAGAATACCCATTCTGTCGCACATATCGAGGAGTTCAGGAGCATGAGGATAGTGACTCAGACGAATGGTATTGCATCCCATCTCTTTCAGTATCCTGAGCCTTCTTTCCACAGCCATGTCGGGCACGGCAGCCCCAAGACAGCCTGCATCATGATGAATATTTACTCCTTTAAGTATTATTCTTTCCCCGTTAAGGTATAATCCGGTAGTATCTATGTGAATATCTCTTATGCCGAAAATCGTTGAATAATTATCCATTGCCTTCTGATCTGAAGAAATTATGGAGGTATGTGCGGTATATAATTCCGGAGATTCAATCGACCAGAGTTTAGGGTCTTTAATTTCAATTTCTTGTGTCAACACCTCAGTTAACCCGGGTTCAAGATCTGAAATATCAGTTTTTATGGATTTTACAGTTTCTCCTTTATACAAAATATTTGTTATCAGGTTTCCGGAGAAATTCTCTCCGGATTCATTTTTTAAGCTTACCTGGTGTGTCACCATGGATGCATTATTTTCTTTTTGTTGGGTTGTTATATATGTTCCCCAAACAGGAATATAAACCTTTTCAGCTGTGGTGAGCCATACATGCCTGTAGATACCGCATCCTGCATACCACCTGTCGGAAGGCTGGTGGCTGTTGTCAACCCTTACGGCAAGGATATTTTCTGTATCGAAGGTAAGGTATGGAGTCAGATCGTAATAATGGCTGACATATCCTGAGGAAAAGTGTCCAAGGTGATGCCCGTTTATCCACACATCGGAATTCATATAAATACCATCGAATTCAATAAATACTTTCTTACCGCGGTATTCTTCCCCGAGATGTAGAATTTTCCTGTACCATCCAATACCACCGGGGAAATATCCCATCCGTGCTCCGGAAGGATTTGTTGCTGACACGGGTTCTCCGATAGCCCAGTCGTGGGGGAGGTTAACATCCTGCCAATCAGTTTCCTGAATATCGGATAGCTCTACGTTAACAGAATCAGCGGGAAAGAATTTCCAGTTAAAGTTAATTTGTTGCCTGTTACGTTCCGGCATTTCGGAGGAAGGCTGTTGGGTACACTGAGAGAACAGGAAACTGCCAGCGAGTATAAATGAGAATAAAAAATTGTTCATATCAGTATGATTAATTATTCACGATTAATATCAGAATGCAAGATAAAATTATTTAACACAAGTAGCAACTTAGATTATTTATGATGAGCCTAAACAAAAAAGTTTGAGCCCACTTCGAAAAGTATGAAATTATGATTTGGCCACTGAGACACAAAAAAACAAAGATTGACAAAGTGATTAATATCAAGGAATTACTGCTCACGAAGGAAAGTTTGCACTTGATCATGACGGTGACATTCCTGATACAATGCAGGTTACATTTGAGTTTGCCTCGAAGGCAATTATTTCTTTCAGTATCTATGAAGCCAGTAGTGAAAATTTGTTCCCGTTTGGGGATATAGAGCTTCGGGGAACTAAAGGTACACTTTATGCTGATTATGTAAGGGAAACAGGTTATCGGATAATACCTTCAAAGCCTGGTCAATTCCAGACCTGGGATAAACTGATGGAAGCGATATTCCTCTCAGGCTTGCTGCAGATGAGAGTGCACATACCGATCATGATGCACGGGTTCGTATAGAAATGGGATATAAAGCCATAGCTTTAAAAGCTATTGCCAAAACACTTAGTATGACCATGAAAATTGCCTTAGCAGCAAAGGAACTGGATGTTCCGTGCTTCTGTGCAGACCTCTGTGTCAATCCTATTCTGGTTGACTGGAACAAGATGGTTGCATGTCGCCTCGATCCTTTTCCAGGTCTTGGAACCGGGTTAATGGAAACAAACGGACATCAGAATTACAGAAACTGGAAGATAATGGAAACCTATCATCCATATGCGAATGCAGAATGGCGAAAGGCAAAAGAAGGAGTTTTTAACCTGGACGATGATTTTTATGCTAAGAATGGTGGAATTCTTACCGATTCAGAGCATTATATGCAGATGTTCCGGAGGGACTAGCTTTTTCATTTCTGAAAATATTTACTTCTTGTCTATATTGTTTGGTTTGCATACTCTTTATTTACACTTACGAGTTATTACTATGTCAGTCCATCTTCCTCTGGCATATGCGGTAGATTCCCCTTCGGGAATTTTTCCATTGGTATGGGCATTAAATGATATCCCAATATCAGTTCCGGGTTTAAGCCTGACAGTGCCAAAATCTAAATAATTTGTAACGAAATTTTCATCTGATGGATCATTTTGCACCCCAGTAATAAATTTACCATTCACAATTAGTTTGTACGTGGGCTCACCGTCATCCTCAACAACAGTATTAATTTTTATATTATATTTCCCTTTAGGTCCACTAAATTTGTAACTGGCAAGGGCGAAGCTGTTTCCATATTTCTCCGAATCCACCGCCAGGGCATTTCTGCCTTTGTCAAAATAATAAGGCACATATCCTGGTTTTTCCACCGGGCTGAATTCCTTTGTGGCATATATTTTATATGTCTCACAATCTGGTTTCCGGGCAATTGCCTGCACATAAAAAAAAGAAATCAATATTAACATAGTTTGAACCTTCATTAGATTTTTGATCATGTTATTAAGTTATAAGTTATTACTAAATAATTATTTTATAGGAGGAAATATGAGTGGCACATATTTTTCAACCTACTGGTATCTATTTCTATGCCGAATCCAGGTTTGGGTGTTAAGCTAAAGTGGTCATTATTGTCCCGATATGTTGGAGAGCTTAACAAACATTCAAGATATTGTTTTGGGTCTGAAATGACCATAGCTTTTTCGCCCACCACCTGCCTGACCGTGTTTAACAATCTCATATCTAATTCTTTGTCACCGTACATCTTAAATTTAATATGATCAAAATTGTCCTTTATACCTGCTAAGGCAACTGCTTTTGCTTTCTCCGGGTCATTTTCCAAAATTCAGTACAAGCCTGGAATAGGTCATGCAATCTGATTTTTTTATTATTGTTTGAATATATGAAGCTGTAATAAAGATAAATTAGTTACATTTTCAATCTTACAAGCTGTTAATTTTTGTGGAAATGTGATATTACGAAATTATAAAATAATTTCTGATGATCAGTACTAAAAGTTTCGGACCTGCTCAACTTGTGAAATAAAATGAATTATGCACCGGACACCATCTTCCTGAGCTCTCTGCCCGTTATAGTTTAAATGGATAATATCTTATTCCTTTTTCCAGACAATAAATATATTTTCACCGGGGGTCGTTTTCTCAAAAGGCCCCGGAAATGGATTATCAGATTTTCGTTGTTTTCCGTAATAGTCGAAATCAATAGTAAAAGAAGAACCGTCAGGATTTGTCCAGGGTTGATCTGAGATAGCAGCACGACCTAACATTTCGGATTTAATTATTTTAGTTTTGACATTGAAAACAGCAGGTTCAAAATTCATTTTCAGAATAACTTCATTTTCATTCTCCACTAACGAAATATCCGGATCATTAGGTAATTCGATATAAACTTTTTCATATTTATAGGGTTTTGATCCACGAAGGTACACGTTACCCTCAGCTACATTTGGTAACTCTGCATATGCATAAAGATCCATTCCGTAGCTCATTGTTTTTCCAAGCCTGTTTTTTGGTGGGGGAATATTATCACGGGAGAAGATATTATTATAAAACTGATTATCGCCGCTTACGATTTTCGATTTCCCGGCTATTTTAGTGCCGTGAGGTTCGAGCCATGGTGTAGTGCGGTTAAGAACTTCTTCACGGTATATTTTTCCGGCAAAAAGGTTGTGCGCAAATACGCCCCCATGTGACCAATCTCTGAGGCTGAAGCTTGAAAGAAGTATGTTGTTGGCAATTAAATATGGTCCGTGACTAACTTCGATAAAAAGGTCCTCATCATAATTCCTGTAACACAAATTCCCGTAAACCAAAGTTCCCTGGGTCATCCAATCCAGCCAAAGCCCTTTTCTTGAATCATGAAGCCTGTTCCCGCGTATAATTCCGTCTACAGCACCGTGCAGTTTAATTGCAGCCTGTTCATAGCCATGGAACAATCTTTTCACCCATATATTATAGATGTGATTGTTGCTAATCTCACTGAAAGCACCACCCATATGCCCGCATATACCTGTTTGTTCACAATTATAAATAATATTATTGCGGACAATATGAGAACCAACCGTTTCCTTTGTCCAACCAAGTTCAATAGCTTTTTCAATAACTGTATATTGTGCAACGTACCCTTCCATATCCGGATCCTGAAGCCTGATATTATGGCCGCTTGCCCGATCTTTTCCAAGTGTAATACCCGAACATTTTGAATCACTTATTATATTATTTTCAATAATCCATCCTTTACTCCAATGCGTTCCGATCAGCCCAATTTGTTCAGCGGTAGGGGGTGCCCATTGTGTTGCCGCATGTCGCATCGTAAATCCACTAACTACTATATAATTGATTCCGGGAGTATTAGGATAGAAACATGCAGGACGGACATTTATTTCAACTAATTCTGAATTTGGATCATAGGCATGAAAATTTGCATATATAGTTGTATGATTATCATCTACTTCTGCATACCATGTATACATTGCCGCATCAGTATCCAATGGTTCGGTTTCAACAGTCTTACTCATTGATAGTTTAAAGATTGTTGGGTTTACAACACCATCCATGTTTTCGGCTTCAAAAAGCGATTTCCCGTTTAAATAAACCTCACCAGTGTGAAAGATCCGTCCCCTGTAAATAAGCCAGTCTCCTTTAAGTTCATCAATATAAGGATTATAATTTCCAAAGAAAGAATTAGGAATTCTTACTTTCCAGACTCCATTACTCATTAATGACCACCCTGAAATTATTTCAGAACCTTTTATTTCAACATGGTTCCCTTCTGCTGCCCGGTAAACAATCCTTTTCGAGTCGGATGATCCTCCTACTGGAGGGGCAACCCATTCACGATAAGTTCCGGAATAAACCGTTATTGTGTCTCCCGGTAATGCTAATTGAGCCGCAGCCATAATTGTTCTGAAAGGTTGTGAGATGGTTCCATTATTTTTATCGTCACCATATACTGAAACATGGTATTCACTGGCAGACACAAAAAGTGATACGGATAAAAATATGCAAAATACTGTTGATCTGAAGCTTGAGTTCATTTTTTCTTTTTTATAGATTGTTACTAATTATATTTACTCCTTTCTTTATCCATTCGAACCATTCGGGACGTGAATTTTTTCGTACACTATTTAACCAGGATAATGTATTATTTGTCCGGGTTGCTGTGTAAGTTCCGTAAAGGATTTCCTGTCCTGATCCGGCAGAAGTTAAGATACTGGATGTGTAAGGGAGATAGGTTTCAATACCTCCCGGGTCAGGTATATTATGTCCTCCAACCCGGATGCCTATCATACTTCCTCCGGCAAATAGATTGTCAGTGCCTGAGTTTACAGATTTCCCGGTATTTACAATTGCTCCGAACCTGGCAGGAGCTATCAGATTCAAGCCTTTTTGTCTACGAATGATTTCGTAGTCATTATTGTGATTTATTTCACAGGAAATATGAAAATGCATCTGGGTACCTTTTGCACCGGCCAGTATCGTTATTTCAGGATAATCTGCATCTTTGCCAATGGAAAGTGTGGAATAAACTCCTTTAACCTTAAACCACATAGATTTCGCAATATTTCCTGGTTTGAACAGGCTTTTATCATTTAATGCTATCTGGTCGTACCGTGTGAGAATTTTTCCTTCTGGACCAACTACCCATGCGCTGTTTTTTCTGGATTTGCTGTCATTCAGAAAAGGCATTCCGAATACAACAGTAATCTGATATTTTTTCGCTGGCTTCTGAATACGGATCAAGGCTTTATTCAGTTCTTTATGTGTTGCTTTTTCAATATCTTCCCGAATAGGGCCAGTTACTGCCAATTCCGGAAATACAACTAAATCTGCTCCGTTTTGTGCAGCTTCCTTAATATATCGAAGGATTGATGTAACATTTTCTGAGATAGCCCTTGAACAGACCATTTGAACTGCCGCAACTTTCACAGAAGTAAGGTTTGATGTATATACCTTAAAAGGTTCCATTTTCTGAACATCCCCTTCAAGAATATTTTCCCCGAAATCCCAGAATGACTTAAAAACTGTGTTATTTCTCCTTTCTTTAGCCATTGCAAGTGTAGCATGGTCAGGATCAATGCTTGCAATAACCAGGGTATCATCCTGGAAAGAGGTTTGAGCATAAAAAGTGCCATCGGGATTAATAACAGCACTATGCCCTCCCCATGGCTTATTTCCCATGAAATCAGCTGTATTTCTATGGGGAGGATTTACAATTATGACAAATGCATTGGTTCTTTGGGCCCATGAACGGTATCTTATCCAGCGCAAATCAGGACGACCATCGTCTCCTCCGTGTCCACCTGAAACATCAATTATGATCTTTGAACCTTTTACCAGGCAAAAGAGATCGGCCATCTCAAGGAACCAGCGATCGGCACATATAAGTGAATGACACGGGATATCATTAATATAGAAAGGTTTGGGTATTTCAATGTTTTTGCGGTAAAAGCTTTCCTGCATCCCTGATGCATTTATTATAAGGTTTCGACTTTTGTGTTTAACCGGTATATCGCTTTCCCTGTAATTCACCCCACAAATAACAAATAAACTTAAATCAGCAGCTTTTGCTTTTATCTGCTCAATAGCCTCATCATACTGAGCCTTTGTTGCCAATAAAGCCGGATCAACAAGGGCATATTCATGGAATACCACCAGATCGCATGCATTTTCGGCAGCTTTATCCATCATGGATAGGATTTTATCCCTGTTTGCTTCAAAGCTGCCCATATCATGAAATTGCCCCAGTCCTATTTTCAGAGGAGAACCAGAGGAAAGAGTACTTGTCAGAAGACAAATCCATGTTAATAAATAAGACAGAAAATTTATCATTTCTTCTATTTTTACATCCAGGACCACCCCCCATGAGGCTGTCTAAAAAGCCTTATGACTTTAGAATTCACTTTCAATTTGTAATCTATTAATTCAATAATTAGTCTTTTTAGACAGCCTCCGAGGCTAACCGAATTTTTATGTGATAATCTATTTATTTGGGAAATCCAAAAACAAACTTTTTAAATAATTAAACAATAATTTTCTCATTTTCCTTATCCCAGAATACTTGTTTTTTATTGTGGTATGACAGGGTTCCCATATGTGCAGTGATGGCTTCATCAAATGCCTCATCAATATTACAGCTGGGTTGTGTCCCTTTACGAATACAATCGATCCATTCTTTGATATGCAGGTGTGTTGTATCTACCCGTTTACCTCCCCTGTAGGTATATAACAACCCCCTTCCTGCAAAATATAATTCGGTGGGGGAGGTGACTGCGTCAACGTTTTTGCCTGGTATATATGTGAAGATTGGTATTTCAGGCTTGATAATTCCCTGCTCTATTTTGTCAGCATACCGCACGTTGTTGGAGCCCCGGTCAGCATAGATAGTAAGTGTGTTCCCCATTTCCATATATGCATCGCGACCCATAATTACTTTTCCTCTGTCCTTCGAACTGGAAAGTGTGGCGGAGTATAACAAAGTCAGATTTTTATCCGGAAATTCAAAAGCAGTAGTAAGTACATCTGGAACCGTTCGGCCGTCTTTATAGAAATAAATGCCTCCGGTGGAGACAGCAGAGTAGGGGATGCCTATTCTCATAACCTGGTTGATGGCATCGTACTCATGTGTAAGCAGGTCGCCGGAAAGTCCGGTACTGTAATCCCACCAGCAGCGCCATCGGAAAAATCTTTCCAGGCTGAAATCATGCCAGGGTGCAGGTCCGATGAATTGTTTCCAGTCTATGGTATCAGGATTGGCGTCTTTATGGATGGGGTACACCCAGGCTCCATTGAGACGGTTGCGGTTTGTGGTTATTTCCACCAGGTTAACCGGTCCGAGTACCCCTTTTTCAATAGCTTCCTGTGCCTTGATATATGCATCAGTATGACGGCCCTGGTGACCCAGTTGGAATGTTACACCTGATTCTTTGATTACTTTGCGAACCTCATAGGTCTCCTCAACAGTCCATGTTAAAGGCTTTTCGCAATATACATGTTTCCCATTTTTTGCAGCTTCAATAGTCATGGGTCCATGCCAGTGATCGGGAGTGGCAATAATTACTGCATCCACATCAGGTGCAGCGATTAAATCTTTATAGCTGGTATATCTGGTTGGCTTTTCCCCTAATGTTCCTTCTAAGCCTTCACGCCTGATATTTGCAGCCATTTCCCTGGCCATATTGCCATATGTGTCGAAAACATCACAAACAGCAGTGATTCTTACATTGAGATCATCCTGTGAAATAAAATCAATATAGCGTAAATCATTTTTATTATCCTGAGCTGCCTTGTACCATTCATCCACCATGGAAGGATGTGCAAATCCGAGGGCTTTGGCCAGTTGCTTACCCCGGATACCATAACCTATAAGTCCTATTCGTATCTCTTTTCCTTCAGACCTGGATACTTTTGCAAGGGGTTCCTCACTTGACATTCCCAGTTCCTTTAATATAATATTACGCTTGTAACTTTCGTGTCTTTTTTTCTTATATAAACCATATGCAATAGCTCCCAGGAAAGGGACAGTTGCAATACTCTTAAGAATATCCCGGCGGTTAATCTTTGATGAATCATTTTCCGGAGTCTTATTTTTCTTTTCTTCCATAAAAACAGACAATTATTTATTTTTAAAAATTATACGGTCAAACCCGATTATTTTTCCGGTTGGGAACACAGACAGTACTCCCAGAGCGATAAACTCGATCAGTACCTTGTCAACGATAAAATAAGCCCCCTCAGAAGGCAGAGCATAGTTCAAAGAAATTAAAGGAGGATGAGAAATGTAATAGAATGCCAGCAATAACATTCCCGCCCAGGTAGCTAGCCTGGTGAAGATTCCAAGCACCAGTCCCAGACCTATCAGGGTTAATCCCCATTCGTTTAGCAGATCAACTACGGTTAATACTTTTGGAGTGGATGCCATCCAATGAAATATAAATGCAAACATACCTTTTGAATCCATAAGAAATCCATAGGGAGTCCAGTCAGGATTGAATATTTTCACCAATCCTTCGTATAGAAAATGCCAGCCTATAGCCAGTCTTAATAATACCAGCCAGGAATTCTGACAGATGGTTAGGTTGTAATTTTTCAGTGACATGTGAATTAATTTTCAGATTTTTGAGCCGAATTTAAATATATATATAATTTCTATGTTTAAAAACAGATTAAGTTCTTAAAACCTGGTTTCTCATTGAAACAATAAATCGTTTATCATTTAAAATGTATTTAAATGTTAGTTGAAATATTTTCATAAAGGTGAATATTATCTGAAGAAGAACCGACCATGATTCTCCATTTTCCTTTCGGTACAACATACTTCTTAAGTTCAGGCAAATAATATTTAAAATCTGACATTGGGATACTGCAGTTTACCGTAATTTTATTCCCAGCTGCTACAGGAATACTTTTAAAGAATACCAATGACTTTTCAGGGAATCTTTCATCAGAGCCTTCCAGCCTTGCATATATCTGCACGATTTCATTACCGTCATATAAACCTTTATTTTCAAGTTCAAGTGTGACTGTAAGTGTATCATTTATAGAAGTGAACTTTTTTTTATTAAGTTGTATTCTCTCATATACGAACTTTGAATAGCTTAAGCCGTATCCAAAAGGGTATGCAGCTTCTCCTTTGAAATACCTGTATGTTTTACCCTTTATGGAATAATCTTCGTAAGCAGGGAGATCATTAACTGAATGGTAAATTGTTACAGGTAATCTTCCTGTAGGATTATAATCGCCAAATATTACATCGGCAATGGCATTTCCTCCTTGTTCTCCGGGATACCATGCATAAATGATGGCGTCAGCGAAAGGTTCAATATCTGATAAGGAGATGGCAGATCCGGCCATTATCACTGCAATTAATTTACCCTTTGTTCTTTTACGTAAATCTTTTACAAGTTCGATCTGATTTTCGGGTAGTTTTAAGTCAATGCGGTCTCCTCCATGTTCACTTAAATAGGCTGCTCCTTCTTCCCCTTCCAAAGTTAAATCGTAACCGAGAGCAGCAATGGTAATGTCTGCGCTGTTGGCAAAGTAGGTCCCCCTGAAATTAAAATCATTTACAAGTTCGCATCCTTTTTCGTATTCAACGATAGTTCCAGCATCAACAGCTCCTACAATTCCTTCAAGCAATGTGACAAAATTCCCTGAATAACCATTGTAATTTCCCCATAAGGCTTTCATGCCGGAGGCGTTTGGACCTGTTACAAATATTCTTTTTAAATTTTCAGAATATTTATCCAGGGGTAAAACATTATCGTTTTTCAGCATAACTATTGATTCCCGCGCAGCTTTACGTGCTATCTCCGTGTGGGCTTCTGAAGCAACAATGGAAGGATCAACCTGGTTATATATAAAAGATTCCTGTGGGTCGAACCATCCCAGCCGGAATAAAATTTTAAGATTTTTTTTGAGTGAGATATCTATTATTTCTTCACTAATCAAACCTGCATTATATGCCTCCATCAGATGATCGTATGTTCTGCCGCAGTTAACATCTACACCGCTCTTCAAAGCTATAGCTGCTGCAGCTTTCGCATCTTCAGCCACCTTATGATGCATCCAGATATCCCTGATCGCCCCACAATCTGAAACAATATAGCCGTCAAATTTAAATTCATCCCTGAGCATATCCAGTAACAGGAATTCACTGCCGCAACATGGTTCTCCATTAGTTCTGTTATAGGCACACATCACACTGGACACCCCTGCTTCTGCAAGTGATTTAAAAGCCGGGAGGTATGTGTTCCTTAAGTCAAATTCTGATGTTATTGCATCAAATTCATGTCGCAAAGATTCGGGTCCGCTGTGAACAACAAAATGCTTTGCGCATGCTGATGTCTTCAGGTATTCGGGATGATCACCCTGAAGCCCTTTAACAAAAGCGACTCCCATTTTTGCAGTAAGATACGGGTCTTCACCATAAGTCTCCTGTCCTCTTCCCCAGCGTGGATCTCGGAAAATATTAATATTCGGGGACCAGAAAGTAAGGCCGGTATATCTTTGACGGCTGTTTTTCCTGATGGCAGCCACGTATTTTGCCCTGGCTTCATCAGAAATTACTGTTGCAACCTCTTCTATCAGGTCATCATTAAAAGTAGCAGCCAATCCTATTGCCTGTGGGAAAACCGTTGCTTTCCCGGCTCTTGCAACACCATGCAGGGCTTCGTTCCACCAGTTATAGGCTGGTATATTTAAGTTCTCAATCCCTTTAAAGTCGTAAAGCAAAAATGCACATTTCTCCTCCACTGAAAGTCTTTTCACAAGGTCTGAAATTCGTTCATCCATTGACAATTCTGTATTGTTAAAGGGAAATTGCGTTTCATTTAACCTTTCTATATTGTTCTGTGCATGGATAATATGGCAAATGGAAAGAATCAGGAGTAAAACAAACACTATTTTCAGAATTTTCATAAAAATGTGAATTAAGAGTTGAATTCACTCTGTGAATCTCTATGTCTTTTCAGCGGTTCTCAGTGTAATTATTTTTTGTTACACTGAGATTCACAGAGTATTCATAGAGAACCACGGAGTTAGTTTTTGTGCCACACTAAACTCAGATGCCTTTGATGGTAATACAAGCATACAGTTTTATAATCGCATTAAAGTGACCAGCCTTCCCTGTAGGTGTGTTTAATCCATTCTTCTGCTGAAGCTTTTGCAGGGATGGTTACATATTTTGTATCGAACCTTGGATCACCATTGATCACGGTAAATTTATCTGAACTCACCACCCGTACAGTATCGCTGTCAGTTATGTTTGTTAAACGCATATTTTCTCCGTCCCAGAGTAAGGTTTTATCGAGTTCCTGAAGACGTATCGCCAGGTTGCCCATGACTACGCTTTCGGAAAGGGGACCTGAATACTCAAAATTTGAACTGGTTTCAACCCGGTTTTCAGGGCTTTCTTTACATGCCCGCACCCAATCGTTCCAGTGGCCATTGGTACCTCCCTGTATTCTTCTTATTGTTGGTTTTGGATCTGTGTAGTTCTCCCCGACTTTTTTAGGGAACATTAGATAGTCGTCTCCGAAAATACCACATGAAATTTTCCCTTTTGTTCCAATAAACAATGCTCCACCACTTCTGTTTCCCATTTTTTCCCCATCTTCGAGATCATCAGGGCGGTCAGGCATTAGCCCGCCATCATACCAGTAAAGTGTAACCGGAGGCATTGCCAGTTTCGGCATATTTTCACGGGCAGGAAATTCATATTTAATACGTGAAGCTATAGGGGCACTCTCTGTGTTTACCTGGGATGATGTGCCCTGAACGCTTAGCGGATACTTAAGCTTTAAAGCCTGGAAAACCGGGTCGAGTATATGGCAACCCATATCTCCAAGTGCCCCTGTTCCAAAATCCCACCATGCACGCCAGTTCCATGGAGTATATGCGGAATGGTAAGGTCGCCAGGGAGCAGGCCCCAGCCATAAATCCCAGTCGAGAGTTTTTGGGATCCTCATTTTTTCTGTCGGGCGTTCCAATCCCTGTGGCCATATGGGTCGGTTTGTCCAGGCATGAACTTCTTTTATGTCACCTATAGCGCCATCCCATATCCATTCACAAATTTTACGAACTGATTCACTTGAATTACCCTGATTCCCCATTTGAGTAGCCACTTTATACTTACGGGCAGTTTCTGTAAGCATTCTTGTTTCATATACAGAATGAGCAAGGGGTTTCTGCATAAAAACGTGTTTTCCTGCTTTTATTGCTGCCATACCAATCACAGCATGTGTGTGGTCGGGAGTAGCTATCAGGACAGCATCAATATCTTTTTGTTTTTCAAGCATTACTCTGTAATCCTTATATACCTTCGCATCCGGATAGGCTTTAAAAGCTTTGGCAGCATAATCCCAGTCAACATCACAAAGTGCAACTATATTCTGATCTGTGATCAGACCCAGATCACGAAGACCTATACCACCGGCTCCAATGCAGGCAATATTTAATTTATCGCTGGGCGCAGTATGCCCCAGCCCGCTTACAGCAAAACTTGGGATAAAAGAAAATGCCGTACCAGTTACAGCGGTCATCCCAATAAATTTGCGACGGGAAATTGACGATGATTTTTTCGGGGTATTCATATTTGAAGAAATAAAATGATTAGTAATGATTTATTATTCTTTTATTTTTAAAATATTAATGCGAATTAAGAGTTGAATTCACTCTGTGAATCTGTGTCTTCTCAGTGGCTCTCAGTGTAATTATTTTTTGTTACACAGAGATTCGCAGAGAATTCACAGAGAACCACAGAGTTAGTTTTTGTACCGCTTTATAACATTTATTAGAACACTACTGTTTTGATATTAAAAAAAAAGTCCTTTGAAATTCTTTGTATATAATGGTTATAACATATTCCCATAACCAAAATCCAATTCATTCCGTAATACAAAAATTTGTTCCCTATCATGTGTCTGGAAGATGTATAGTTACAATTTATGTATTATTTTTACTACAGATATAATAAATGTTCACTTAAATATATGGAAAAATGATGAAAATTTGTGTTATATTGAAGCCTCTTTCCTTTCATTTTTAATAACTTCCAGTGCATTTTCCCATGCATCGATAAACATATGCCTGAAATATTCCACCGGGCCGTATTCTTCATATTCTTCCACACTAAGTCCATTTATTTTATATGCTCTGGAGAATTCTGTAACTTTTTCAAGCAGTTCATCAACAAATAATTCAGGTACAGGATTGAAAAAGCGGGAAACGACAGGTTTATTAAGTTTAAGCAGTTCTTCTGCCTGGCCCTGCCAGTTCATGGTAATACAAACGTCGGCACCCACCATTTCAGTAAAATGCTGAAGTCCGCGAACACCGCCACCGATATAACCGATATCGGGCCATTGTGCTTTGGTTATCTGATAGGTTTTTTTTGCAATTATAAGCCCTGCCATATATAAAATGTCGGGTGAAATGTCAATTTTTTCATTTTCCACCCATTTTTTCAGATACTCATCATAAATACCAGTTATCAGCGAATAATAAATCTTTGGCTTTTTGCCTGTTTTCATGGAGATCCGTTCATACATCCTGCAGATGTCTAGTGCCTGGCTTAATCCCATAACTTCGGTGGCATTGATAGGTGTATTTTCGCTGATCAGCACATCCATTGCTTCCAGTCCTGCTTTTGTGGCAGGGATTTTTATCATCACATTAGGGCCCATCTCACGGTTAAGTCTTCCTTCGTGGATAATGACTTCCGGATCTTCCTCATGTATGGGATCACCCTGGATGCTCACATAGCCATGTGCACCTTGAGAGGCTTCATATACAGGTAAAAAGATATCGGCTATTTCCTTTACCAGTTTCCTCTGAAGGATACATTCCACTTCATTGTCATTTGAAGATTCATTTATTGCTTTTTTCATCAACATCTTTGCGTTTTCGCTTTCAGTAGGATGTGTAAGCATTTTCCATGTATAGGAGGGGTTCTGGGTACAGCCAACCGCCCCTGCCTCGATGGCCATCCGGGCTTCCTGGCGCGTTACGTTATTAATCCAGAATTTTGTTGGAGTAAGCTGGCTTACCCGCTTGAAATAATCACTTATCATATTGCTTTTTATTAGGTTTTATACAATAAATTGTTCTTTGAAATTATTATCTAAAAAATGGTAAGCAGAACTATTTCACGATTTTAGTAAGTGAATTTGCCCCGGCCTCAGCAATCATTCCGTCCTGTTCGGCAGTTACACCACTTATGCCAATAGCCCCAATCATATGACCATCCCACATCAAAGGTACTCCTCCTTCAAAGGGGATACCAACAGGTAAGGCTACCAGCTCTGTGCGCCCCCCTTTTACACCATCCTGAAATACTTTAGATTTCCTTTTAAATCCTGTTGAAGTTTTCGCTTTTTGAATTGCAATTTCGATACTTGCCGTTTGCACACCATCCATACGCTCCAGGTATAACAGGTGACCGCCATCGTCAATAATGGCGATTACTACATTCCAGTTATTTTTATTTGCATATTCGGCTGCTGCTTTTGCTACTGCCTTAGAAACTTCCAACGTCAGCACAGGTTTTGATGCCAGCTTAAGTTGTTGCGCATGGGATACCAAGTAAAAATAAGGGACCAATCCCAACATTAAGAATAATAACTTTAATTTTTTCATATTTTTAAGTTTAAAGATTTATAAAATACATTTTTGAGCGCACTCCGGAAAGTAAATTCACCCCTACCTGCCAGCCGGCAGGCTGGATTCCCCTACTCGCCTTCGCGAAGCTTCTGGGAAGCAAGGAAGGGGACTTAAGTAAATTGCTCATTATTAAGCACTCCCCCTTTAAATTATTAGATACTCCCCCCTTTAAAAGGTCGGGGGGTAAAACAATGGTGAACAGAATTTTTTACTTTTCGTAGCAGACTCATTTTATTATTATTACAAATCTAATAATTTACCTGAATAGTTTTAAAATATTCTAGTTACGTTTCTTTATATACAGGGCAATTTCGTTACCAATTGTTGCAGGTTTTTTCCAGGTATTTTCCCCCCAGTTAACCTGAAGGTTTCTTTGCACGACTGTTTCCCCGGTTTCCGTATCCAGCCACAGAAGGTCATACCGACCCTGGAACATTCCTATTACACCCATATTTTCTTTATAGTCATATGTATAAAGGATATAGCTATTACCAGGGTTTGCCAGCACCCATTTGGTGGAACCTGCCGCCAGATCGTTCCGGTGCCACATAGTGTGAAAATCTGTTTTTTCCATAAAATTGGCAATATATCCGTCTTCGTACAGATGCACTCCATGGCGTCCAGGTCTGTTGGCATAGTGATAGGCATTCAGGTTATGCATTTTTGTCATTGCACATGCCCAGGCATACTTTCTGCTGTTCGGACTGCCGTTTGTAGGATGGCGGTATGTTTCATTTGTCATCACAATAAAATTCCGGAAGTCTCTTATGTAATACTTAAGATATTCCTGGTACTGTGCTTCAATATCGTCGCCGTTCGGATGAACGTGAAGCCAGGATACAAGCCCGATATTTGGGTCTTCTAAATAATCATCAGGTGCAGACGCATTATCATGATAATCTCCTTCAGGATCCCCGGGGACCACAAAGCTTTGTTTAATTGGGTGGTTAAAATTATCCGCTTCGGCAATGACTTCAGCGATCTTTTTAAAATGTGGAATATTTGCTCTTGGAGGTTTATTACTACTTTCTTCAATACTCCAGATAATATTTTTATGGTGTTTGAATTTGTTAACGATTCCGGTAAGGAAGCGGTACTCATCGGGGTGAAGATCACCGTTCGCATCGAGGCCCCATCCTATTTTCCGGAGGTTGGCAGCATCATCGTAAAATTCAAAATCGACAGTTACCCCTGCTTCTTCAAACAGGTCCAACCATCCGTCCCATTTGTCGAGCACTTCCATATCCAGTCCTTTTGATGGATCGTGATCAATAAATGGCGTATGCTCGTCGTCTCCCTCTCCCTTCATATTGGTTCTCTTCATTCTCCAGATGATAAAATGAAAAGCATTAACACCTGCATCATCCATGTGCCGGATCATTTCTTCCTGTCCTGAGTCTTTCCTGGTATTATAAAAACCAAAATAATCATAAAGGAATGTTTCCGGGTTATCAGGACCACAGAGATAAGCCGGGCCCGGAATTCCGTTGTATTTCAGATATCCGGGATGTTTCCCTGCAATAATGATCTGTCCGGGGAGTGCAGCTGGGTCATCCAGTGGACCTGTAACTTTGCGGGTAAAGGGATTTTTCTGTATGCGGTCGGTTAACTGAATATAATCCAGTTTAACACTGCCAGGAATTTTGCTTTTTACTTTAATCCCGATTTTATCTCCAAATTTAATGGGGATATTTCTGATGTTTTTTGTTTGCCAGCTGGAAGGTCTGGATGCTTTCCAACTTTCTCCCTGCAGTTGATCATTAATGTATAAACTATATTCAGCTTCACTATCGGATCCTGAGAAAAGTCTGACTTCCACATCATATTTACTGCTTTGCGGGACATATATCTCTTTGAACTCAGTGTATATCTCACCGGAGGATTCTCCGGAATACAGAACACTCATATACTGCGAAGCTGCTCTTTCCCGGATGTATTCAACCTCAAAGTCTTTAATATTTTTAAAGTTCTCTGCTTCCATTCTTATAGTTGTCCTGCTTTCCAGGGGTTTTGGAACTATTTTGTCTTCCAGCAGACTTTTCAGTTTTGCAATATCCGACTCCTCATCACCTGTCATTAAAAAATGCGCCATTCCTGCATCCGAGCAATCGGCTCTGGTTACAGAAAGTAAGCATTCCCAAAGGAACTGCACATTTGGGTCTTTCGAATCCCTCATCCAATGCCATGGTTCCAATTCATAATCCTGGACTAATTTTTTCCAGGGAGTTGTTAATAAGAACTGGTTTTGATCAGTGATCTGGATCCAGTTAACACCAAGTGGAATTACATCACGTTTGTTAAGTTTTGTCAGCCAATCACTCATATACCCATCGTTCCATACGTTATGTGAAATACAGGTGACATATTTTCGTTTTTTTGGATCCGCTTTTTGAATCCCAAGAATAGGAATTTCCATTGGGCCTGCCAGAACAAAATAGAGTGGATTATCTTCGGATGAGGCATTAATAGCTTTGACTATGCTGTTCACTGCAGCATCCAGGTTTTTCCGGCAATTGTGAAATATTGAATTCGCATAACCATATCTTTTAGCTGCGCCCAGAATAGCATTTTCGTGGATTTTCTCCCATTCTTTATTGGTTTGCTGCCGGATATTGTTATAGTCGAAGTGCACCAGCTTATCTTTAACGCCAAATTGTGCAAAGATAGCCAATGCAACAGGGGAGGCTGCCCAGTCGTCTTCATCATTGAAATTCCCATCGGAACTCCATGCAATACGTCCTTTGAACTCTCCGTTCTCCCAGGGTTTAAATACCTGGCTTTTAGCGTTTAGGGTAAAAAGTAAACATGTGATAATAATGATAATTTGATTTTTAATTTTTTTCATCTCTCAAATTTTAGATTAATATTTTTATTTAATTTGATCAGGGTTTTACTGGTTTAAAATTATTCACATTAATATCGTTTACGCACATATAAAGCGATCTCGTTACCAATTGTCGGAGGTTTTTTCCAGGTATTTTCACCCCATTTGGCAAGGATGTTTCTTTGCCACACAGTTTCACCCGTTTCAGTGTCCAGCCAGAGGAGGTCATACCATCCCTGAAACATTCCAATTAAACCCATATTATCTTGATAGTCATATGTATATAGGATGTAACTATTACCCGGATTTGCGAGAACCCATTTTGCAGAGCCTGCTGCCAGGTCGTTCCGGTGCCACATAGTGTGAAAATCAGTTTTTTCCATAAATGAGGCAACATATCCATCTTCTTGCAGATGAATTAAATCCCTTGTAATATTTGGACGATGGGAAGGGATCAGTTTATGCATACCTGTCATTGCGCATGCCCAGACATATTTCCGGCTAAAATCGCTGCCCCTGTTGGGATGGCGGAAAGTTTCATTAGTCATCACTATGAAGTTTCTGAAGTCTCTCAGATAATATTTCAGGTACTCTTCATACTGTGCTTCAATATTTTCATCGTGTTTATGAATATGCAACCAGGAAACCAACCGGGCGTTGGGATGATCTTTGAAATCGTCGGGAGTAGCCGGGTTCTCCGGATCGTCTCCTTCCGGATCATTAGGTATCACGAAGCTTAAATGGATAGGGTGGTTATGATTATCCGTTTCAGCAATTATGTCAGCGATCTTTTTAAAATGGGTGACACGCTCCCTGGGCGGTTTATTGAGACTTTCTTCTATTCCCCAGATAATATTTTTGTGGTGCTTGAATTTATTAACAATTCCTGTAATAAATCTATGTTCATCAGGATGAAGGTTTCCTGCATCGTCCAATTTCCATCCTATCATTTCAACATCTGTTGCATCGTCATAAAATTCAAGATGAACAGTAATCCCTGCCTCTTTCAACAGATCAAGCCACTTGTCCCATTTGTCAAGTACTTTCTGATCAAGTTCTTTGGAAGGGTCATTATCAATAAAGGGATTATGCAGGTCATTTCCTTCGCCTTTTATATTTGTTTTTTGCATTTTCCAGATAATAAAATGAAAAGCATTAACACCTGCTTCATCCATAACTTTAATCATCTCTTCCTGTCCGGAATCTTTTCTGGTATTGTAATGCCCAAAATCATCATAGGCAAAAGTTTCCGGGTTATCCGGTCCGCATAAATATGCTGGCCCGGGTATGCCGTTGTATTTTAAATATCCGGGTCGATCGCCTGCAATGATGATCTGTCCAGGAAGTGCATTGGGATCATCAAGTGGGTCGGCAATCCGGCGGGTAAAGGGATTTTTTTGAATGCGGTCGGTTAATTGGATATAATCCAGTTTAATAATTCCTGGTATTTTGCTTATAACTTTAATACTTATTTCATCACCATAAGCAACAGGAATATCTCTGATTGTTTCTGTATGCCACGTTCCCGTTCCGGAAGCTTTCCATCTCTCAGCTGTCATTTCCCCATTGACATATAAACAAAATTCAGCTTCACTGCCTGATTCTGAATGAATTCTGAATTCTACATCATAATCACTGTTTAAAGGACTATAAATCTCTTTGAATTTTGTGCTTATGTAACCTTCAGTCTCTCCTGAATACATTATACTCAGATGTTGTGATATCCCTCTTTCTCTGAAAACATCAAAGTTCTGAAACTTTTCAAAATTTTCTGCTTCCATTCTGATGATTGTTCGGCTCTGCAAAGGTTTTGGAACTATTTTGTTCTCCAGAAGAGATTTCAATTTGTCTATATCACCCTCCTCATCACCAGTCATCAGAAAATAGGCCATTCCGGCATCTGAACAATCAGCTCTTTTATAGTGCATTAGTCTTTCAAATATGAATCTCAAATTGGGGTCTTTTGAATCCCGCATCCAGAACCAGGGTCTCCATTCAGGCTCTATATAAGATGTTGTATTCCTTGGACTGGTTCTGAGGAATTGATTCTGGTCAGTTATCTGTATCCAGTTTATACCCATGGAGATTATATCCCGCTTATTAAATTCAACCTTTTTATCGGTGGTTTGCTTACGACTAATATAATCCATGTACCCGTCATTCCATGCATTATGCGAAATACAGGTAATAAATTTTAGTTTTTCCGGGTCGGCTTTTTGAATTCCCAGAAGAGGTACCTCCATTGGACCTGCCAGTATAAAATAAAGCGGATTATCTGCTGAGGAAGCATTTATTGCTTTAGCGATACTATTTACTGCTGCTTTTAAATCTTTCTGACAATCGACAAATATATCTTTTGAGTAGCCGTAACGCGTAGCAGCGCCAAGAACAGATATTGCATGTTGTCTTTCCCACTCTTTATCAGTAATTGGCATTATGTTATTATAATCGAAATGTACCAGTTTATCTTTAACACCGAATTCAGCAAAAATAGCCAGTGCAACAGGGGAGGCTCCCCAATCATCTTCATCACAGTAGTTTCCATCTGAACTCCAGGCTATTCTTCCTTTGAATTCACCTTTCCCCCATGGGTTAAATACCTGGCATTTAATTGTTAATGGAAGAAAAAAACATAAAATACAGATTATAAACGAATTTTTTAATTTTCTCATAACTTAATAATAATGTGAATTGGAATTTAATTTAAAAATAATTTATTGTAACCGCAAAGCACGCAAAGTTCCGATAGCTATCGGAATCTCGCAAAGAGCTCAAAGCCCATGTTATAAATCGTTTATAATTCATTCTCTGTCATAATTTTATGAATCAATTTTTTGCGTTTCTCTTCGTATTTCTTTGTGTGCTTAGAGGTTTTTTAAAACGCTTACTATGCATAAAATATTAAACTATTAAATAAACAAGTTTATTATGTAAAGAATGGTAAAACCTGTGAGTGCAGCGATAGTTCCTCCTGCACTCCATGAGGACAGTGTTTGTTTGATAGATAATTTCGCAAAGCGTGATACCACCCAAAATCCAGAATCATTGGGTAGTGAGAATCCAATTCCTCCCAGGCAGATTGCAATGGTAACCAACACATTGGATGATGACTCAAGACCTGCTACGGAAGGTCCGATAATTGCTGAGGTAGCAATAAGTGCAACTGTTGCAGATCCGAGCGATGCCCTCAGCAGGGCAGAGAGTAAGAATCCTGTGAGTATTAAAGGAAAATCCATATTTACCATACTATCTACAAGGAAAGCTCCTATTCCACTCTGGTTTACTATAAAACCATAAGCTCCGCCTGCTCCGGTTATGAGCATGATCATACCTGCCGATTCGCCTGCTTCCGATATCATTTCGTTGACAGAGCCAAGCAAATATTTTCTTAGAGTGATAATGGAGAAAACAACACTTATTAATAAAGCAGCATTTTTATCTCCTGCAAAAGCTATTATTCTGATTATCAGATTTCCGTCAGGAAATAAAAATCGAATAGTGCTGCCAAGTAATATTAATACTATGGGCATAAGTAAACAGGCAAAGGAAAGGAATGCTCCGGGTGATTTCACATTATCATCTGTCATTTCGCGTTCAAAATTATGTGATGATTCACCATAATTCCTTTTTCCGATATATAAACCGTATAACCACCCTCCGGCCAGCGCTGCCGGTATGGAGATAAGCAATGCAAGTCCTACATAAGAGCCAATATTAGGTTGCAGACTATTTACCACTTCCACCGGACCGGGGGTAGGGATGATCATGCTGTGTGAAGTGATCAATCCTATGGCCAGTGCGGTTGTTAAAGTAATTACCGGTATTTTTGTGAGTCGTGAAATACTCAGTACAAGTGGAAAAAGTATCACAAATGCCGCGTCCATAAATACCGGGATGGAAACAATCAGCCCTGTAATGCAGATTGCCAGCGGGGCATGTTTATTACCGGTTAAGCTGAGTATTGAACGGGCAATTTTTTCTGTTGCCCCTGATTTGGATAATAATATACCTAACACTATACCCAGGCCAATTACAATACCAATTCCTTCAAGTGTGCTTCCAAACCCGGCAGCGACATTTTTATTTATGGCATCAAATGGCATTCTGACAGCAAAACCTGTAAGATAGCTGATTATAAGCAGTGCAAGGAAGGGATTAAGTTTAAGCTTAATAACGATTAAGAGTAATACTATAATCGAAAAAAAGAAAACTGATAATAGAGGAAGTCCTGTGAGCATGGGAAAGAAGTTTTTTCAAAATTAATTATCCTGTGTCAAAATGCAAGATTTATTTTTGACACAGGATAATGTATTAGCTCCTTATATCTGATTAATTAACAGACATTAAGGAGCATCAGGAGTTGTAACAGTGATCTGATCACTATAATTAAACAGTGATTGTCCACTGGCCCTGGCACTGATACGGACATAATATTTAGTACCTGGGGTGAGACCGGTTACAGTGGCCGTTCCTGAATCAGAACCAACAGTGACCTTTTTCGTTTGCCATGCATAACCACTCCCGGTGGATGTGTTTGGCCAGGAAGCAGTACTGCATATGACTTCCCTGAGATTTGGAGTATTACCCGCATTACCGGTAATATTGTAATCAATACTTATCTCGGTGGATGTTGGGGTTCCGTTGAGCACCGGGGGATCAACAGAAAGTAAAGGAGTTACAACAAAGTCTTTTGTAACGGTTTTACCTCCTTTCAGATCAACATATAAGGTATCAACAGGTATTACAGGCCCGCTGAGCCAAACTTTATACTCTTGAGGATAAAGTTTGGTATTTGCGTATGTTCCGTCTGTTTTGACTCTAATGATAAGTTCGGACAGATCTTTTTCTCCCAGTATTCTGACTTCCAGGTTTGATGTATTTGGATCACCTGAAATAAAATTACCTGATGAGTCGGTAATCTTACCCATGAACTGACCGTCATACCCAAAGTCTGTAACTTCTTTATTACAACTGGTTAATAATGCAGGAATTATTAGCATTACGACCAGATATTTCAAAGATTGGATTATTTTTTTCATGATTGAATATTTTTGCTATTAATAGAGTGGATTTTCGATTAGATCCGGATTATTATTTATCCTTGAGTTGGTAATAGGATTATAATAGTGTTCCGGTCTGAATATGCGATTAAATCCTTCAACCAAATCTCTTTCAAGAAAATAATATTTTCCTGATTCGTAATGAAGAATTATTTGTATCCCTTTAAAACTGGACCCGTCTAATATACCTTCGGCAATTCTCCATCTTCTGAGATGATACCATCGTTCACCTTCAAAGCATGTTTCCGAGTTCCATTCGGTGCGTACATGGTTTCGGGTAATGGTACTCTGATCAACCAGGCTTATTCCCGCTCTTTCCCGAGTTGCGTTCAGTGCATCTGCTGCGGCTGTGAGGTTGGTACCTTTTTCAAATTCAGCTTCAGCTTTAATAAGATACATTTCTGCCAACCTTAAGACCTTCCAGTTAGTGGAGGATTCATTACGGTTATAGTATCCCGTTTCAGCCAGATATTTCTTTGGGAGGAAACCTGTTAAGGTAGCTTTGTTACGTTCAGCTATATTTCTGGAAGCAAATCCTACATAAGGAGTTCCGTTATAGTTTCCTGCGGCATCAGTCAGAATGTTAGCAGGCGTAGGTGTCGGACTAGGATCCAGACCTTCATAAGTCTCAACTGCTATGCCCTGCCATATATCTCCCTGAAAAAATATGTTTGCATGAAGCCGTGGATCTTTATTTTCAAAAGGTTCGAAACCGTTATCATACAGATGATCTGTCCCTAATAAAGGTTGAGTTGATGAACCGTCAATATTTTCGAAACTAAGGACAAAATCGAGAAAAGGATCAAGGACGCCTCCATGTGCCCCGAATTCTGCAGGGGCATGGACATAATCCCAGCTATGATTCAGGTTTACCCCATCGAATACTACTTCAAAAATTACCTCTGGATTATTATTATCATCCACAAAGATTTTCCGGAAGTTTTCTGCCTTATCTGCAACTTTTTCATACAGGGAATACTTGCCTGAGCCAATAACAGCCTGTGCGGCATCAGAAGCTCTGGTATAGAACTCATTTGCCCTGGAAGCAGGAATCCCCACCAATCCATTTAACTCAACTGTACTGAACTTTGCAATGGAAGCAGCCCATAAATTCGCTCTTGCTTTAAAAGCGTATGCCGTCCATTTATTAATTCTCCCCCTGGGAATATGATTCTCAGTTAATAAACCAATGGCAGTGGTTAGCTCGGTATCAATAAAATCAGCAATAGCTTCTTCTGTACTGCGTTCTGTATATTTGATATCGATCGGGCTAAACGGATCAATTGGTATGTCCACCAGAGGAACACCTCCGTACCTTTTCATCATCTCATAATATGCATATGCCCTCATTGCCCTTACTTCTCCTTCCAACTGCTTTTTTGCATTTTCATTTACAGGAGAGTCTGCAATCTTTTCAATAAAAGTACTCATGTCGCGTATAAGGGTGTAGTTCCAGAATGACAGCGGGTCACTTGATCGTGAAATACCACCGGTTGTAACAGCACCCATGTTTCCGCTACTATAGGTAGATTCATCACTATACGTCAGAATTGTAGGGGTAAGCCAACCCGGTACTTCAAAGAATGAAAGTCTTGTATAAAGATTAGTAGCAACGGCGCGTATCATTGCTTCATCATTCCAGACAGCAGCATCAGATATTTTATCCAATGGTTGCTTATCAAAAACATCTACTTCACAAGACCAGAACATGGCTATAGAAGCAATAAGTATATAAAGTTTTGTTCTCATTTTTACTGTTTTAGAATTTAATATCTATTCCTAAATTATATGTACCCATCTGAGGATGATAGATCCCAACCTGATTACTTCCTAATGCAGGGCTGTGGTCAGCTTCGGGGTCAACAATTTTCATATCAGCTGTCAGGGTAAGAATATTATAACCACCGATATATATCCTTAAGTTATTTATCCCAACACGATCGGTCAGATTTTTCGGAAGGTTATAGCCTAACTGTATGTTTTTCAATCGGATATAAGCTCCATTCAAATACCAGATATCCGATATATTAGTATAATTGCTATGGAATCTAGACTGATTATGATCGCGCCAGCGCGGGAATCTTGCATCGGTATTTACCGGCAACCAGGGATTTTCCGGAACATAACTCTCATAATAATGATGGTTCAATGGAGCCGCGTTCCCTGAAAAAATCCTGGCGTAATAAAAATTCCTTGAGAGATTAACATTGAATAAGGAAGCTCCCTGCCACAGCATTAAAAAGTCAAAACCTTTCCATGAGAAATCCATGTTAATACCATAAATAAATCTTGGCATGGTACCTCTTCCTCCCAGTACCCTGTCTGCACCAGAAATAATGCCATCCCCGTTATAATCGACAAATTTAACATCACCGGGTAAGATAGTCCTGTTACTCGCCCCGTCAATAATAACTCCATAATTATCTATTTCTTCCTGGCTTTTGAAAAGCCCGTCATGCTGATACAACCAATACCTGTCTGTCCATTCTCCGGCATTATTCCCGGTTCTGAATGCTTCCATGTTACTGAAGTCAGATTGATCCACAACCAGCGCCTTTTCACGGTTCCATGACAGGTTAGTACCCAGGCTGTAGCTTATTTCTCCAATTTTGTTCCTGTGTTGGAGACTTAATTCCCAACCCCTGTTGTCAAATTCCCTGTAGTTTTCCTGAGGCAGAACTGCTCCAACTACATTGGGTAATGATAAAATGCGGTTCCCAAGAACATCGGTACGCTTCCTGTAGAAATAATCGAGAGAGCCATCCAGTTTGTGATTCCACAGACCAAAATCAATACCAATATTGGAAGTTGTCATCTTTTCCCAGGTTATATAAGGATTAGGCATGGCGTCTTCTCTCAGGCCAGGATCCAGGGTATTATCAAAAATGTACCTCCCGCTCATGGAATATGTTGCGAGATACTGAAAATCTCCGGCACGGTCATACCCGAGATTTCCATGTGAGGCTCTGATTTTCAGGTTATCAAGGAATGATATATTGCTCATAAAATCTTCTTCAGATAATCTCCATCCCAGGGATAATGATGGGAAAAATCCCCAGCGGCTGTCCGGTGGGAAGTTAGGCGATGCATCCCATCTGGAATTAAATTCCAGAAGGTATTTTCCCATATAATCGTAATTTATTCTGCCGAAAAAAGCAGATCTTCCTCCTTCATTGGCAGTACCGTAGTTGCTTTTGTCCAGGTCAGGCCCTGCAAACAGGTAATCCAGGTTAAGCTCATACCTGATCCTGGATGCTTCTATCCTGTCGTAGTTATCAGATAATACTTCGTACCCTGCTATACCTGAAAAATTATGATTATTAAAAGATTCTTGCCATGTTAAAATGTACTGCTGATTAAAAACATTTGTTCTGTCTCTTCTTTCCTCCAGCTCGTTATACGGGAAACTTTGTCTTCTAAAAGTATAGATATCAGTTTCTTCATCCCAGAAGTATTGTTTTCCTTCCCAGGTTCTTCGCTTATAGCTATATGCTTTATTCGACACGTAATAGTTAGCTCTTGCCTGAAAACCTAAAGGCAGATCATATTTTAATGTGAAGTTCAAATCAGTGTACTGTGTCTTGGTTTTCCTGTAACCGAAATATTCATGGAATGTAAAATAATACGGGTCTTCGGATGACCCATCTCCATATGCCGGAACTTTCGATTTATCAGGATATACATCATAACGCTGGAAAAAAGTCCGTTGACGGTAGGTCCTTTGTATTATTCCCTGCTCCCCTTTAGCTCCTTCCATTTCCTGTCGCGGTCCTATATAATCGTCACTGATAAATGACAAGGAAGTTTCCAGATTCAACTTACTTGTTAGATTTACGTCTATATTAGACCTGAAGGAATAACGGTCGTACTTCATTGTATTAGCTTTCAGCATACCATTTTGATCAAACCAGCCGGCAGACAGGAAATATCTGACATTATCGGTTCCGCCTCTTACATTGAAATTATGAGTTGCCTGAGGGGCATATTTGTGAAATACAATAGGCCACATCTGGTTGTTCGGGTATTCGGGATCACCACCTTCATCGTAAAGGTCAATTAATTCCTGAGAATAGACAGGAGATCGTCCTACAGCCCACTCAGAGTAGTTCTTCATCCGGAGGTAATCCCCGGCATCCAGGAAGTCAGGGATATGTGTAAAGAATTGCTGGGCATAATCACTGGATAAAGAAATTTGGGGAGCTGATTTAAATCCTCTTTTGGTGGAAACGAGAATTACTCCGTTTCCTGCTCTTGATCCATATATTGAAGCAGCAGCAGCATCTTTAAGGATACTGAAATTTTCAATATCATTTGGATTTATCTGTTGGAATTCCGAACTGGAAACAGGGGCTCCGTCAACAATTATCAGTGGATTTCCAAACCCCCTGATATTAAATGATGTTTTATTTGTTCCGGGCTGTCCTGACATATTTTTAATAAAAAGTCCTGATGCTTTACCCATCAAAGCCTGAGTTAGTGTAGGCATTGCAACCCTCGATATTTCCTCATTGTCAACTGTAGAAATACTACCGGTAAGATTCACTCTTCTTTGGGTTCCATACCCGACAACAACCACTTCATCGAGCCCAATGAACTCCTCAACCATAGTGACATTGAAAACGGTTGATTCTCCCACGGCAATTTCCTGTGAACTCATTCCCACAAATGTAAAAACAAGCACTTGCGCATCTGCCGGAATTGTAAGTTCAAAATTTCCATCCGGATCAGTAACCGTCCCTATTGTGGTTCCCTGTACAAACACAGATACACCTGGTAAAGGATTACCATCGGAGTCTGTTACGGTGCCTGATACTTTTCTTTGTTGCATAAGTTCCGTTGGAGCTATAACAATCATGTTATTCTCCATGGATGTATAGGAAAATTGCTGGTTATCCAGCAACTGATTCAATAATTCCTCCACAGATGCATTCTCAGCTTTCAGGTTAATAGTTTTGTTAAGTCCTGATAGCTGATCATTGTAGAAAAACCTGTAATTACTTTGGGTTTCAATCATTCTCAATACATCACGCAGGCTCTGGTTTTTTACATCAAGAGTCAGGTTCTGTGAGAGGACCCCTGCAGTTGACTGGAGAATAATAAAAAATAAAAGAATAAAGGAAAGTTTCATAGTTAGAAGAATTTTTCGTAGATGTTTGTTGGTAAATAAATATTTACCAATACAAAATTTTTTCATAGATTTGTAGTGTTTAATTAAACAATAGGGAAGACGTTCTTCAACAAGGGAATATCTTCCGGGTTAATTTTACTTTAAGTTGGGACCAGCGCATTGGTTCCAACTTTTTTATTTTAATAAGTAACTATTCCCATAGGCGTTAAAGTTTTGATAGTTAGTAAAAGATATTAATTATTAGCAATTTATATTATATGTTAAAATCATTTTAATTAATTATGATTCAAATACTTTTCGTACTTTTTCTTTAAGGAAGCATCAAGATTCAATGTAACCATCCCTTTATCAATTCTATATTGAAGTGGTGCAGTGAGCTTAAGCACCTGCATAACCTGTTCCACCGTTTCATTCTGAAATGTACCTGTAAACCGGTATTTTTTCAGTTCTTCTGTACTGAACCCAATACTGATATTATGCCTTCTTTCCAGCATTATTGCAAGATCCCCTAAATTTTCTCCTTTTATTATCCACTTCTCGTCTTTCCATGAAGTAAATAATTCTGTTTCCATTACATTGCTTAATGTAGGTTTATGTGATACAGCTATAGGTATTTCCGCAAATACAATTTTATTAAGGTCTTCTGCTTCAAACTTTTCAGGATCAGTTAAAGGTATATCCTTGATTAGAGCTTTACCGGCCGGTAATGCGATATGCTGGTTTGGTCGGAGGGTAATGGAGAATGCCTGTTTATCCTCCTGTTCTCCGTCTATTTTCACTAATCCTTCAACAAGGGTGGTCTCTACCAAATCTTCATCAGGATATGCTTTAACATTGAATGCAGTACCCAGAGCCACTATTTTAAAATTTTTGGCATTTACAATGAAAGGTTTTTTATGATTTTCTGCAACCTGGAAAAATCCTTCCCCAATTAATGTCACCTGACGGTCCTCCTTATTAAATGAGTTTGTATTATACATCAGGTTGCTTCCTGCATTCAGCCATACTGTTGTCCCATCCTGGAGGATAGTCTTTACTCTGGAACCTTTTGGGGTATATATATACATTTTCTCATCAGTCATTGCAGGTTCAACAGAGAAAGAAGTTTTCATTATCAGATAGGCAGCCATTGAACCCATAGCGAATATAAGGAGGAACCCCGCAGCAATTCTGATCAGTTTTCCCAAAGAGTAGGAAGAATCTTTAAATTTCAGCTTGCTTTTTTTATTAATTTTATTGATTAAGGTATCGAAAGCAGTATCCAGTTCTTCAGCTTTGATATTTTGGTTTCTGGCTGATGCCAGCCAGGCTATCTTCATTTCAAGAAATTCATTTTTGTTTTTCTCAGATTGATTTACCCAGGTTTTTAACTGTTCCACTTCATTATCAGATGCACTTTCATTAAGGAATTTGATTATCAAATCGTTGTAATCTGTCATTGAATTATTTTCTTTGCTTATCATCAATATTTCATTTTCGTTAATATAATGACACGTAATTGTTAAATCGGTTTACATGTTTTTGGAATTAATTTTTTAATTTTCTCTGCCATAAGAAAGATAGGCCCTGCCAGCAAGCCATTTTTCGCTCCGTCACAACGGAGCGACATACTTTTATGCTGCAAGGCGTATTTTACCCCTACTTTTTTCTGCCATAAAAAAGTAGGCAAAAAGTCACCACGGATTCCAACAATTTCATTCCTACTTTTTTCTACCACAAAAAAGTAGGCAAAAACTCAATCCTACTGCCAACTGCCTACTGCCAACTTTTTTCACTTTGCGACTGCCGACTGCCCTCTGCCAACTTTTTTATCATCGCGATTTCCCGAAGGCGGGGAGTTATTCTATATTACAATCACTTCCTAAAAACTCAATCCTACTGCCAACTTTTTTCACTTTGCGACTGCCAACTGCCCTCTGCCAACTTTTTTATCATCGCGATTTCCCGAAGGCGGGAAGTTATTCTATGATTACAATCACTTCCTAAAAACTCAATCCTACTGCCAACTGCCTACTGCCAACTTTTTCTTCTCATTTCCTCCCTAACCTCCTTCCATCATTTCCCCAGATACTTCTCCATCTTCTCCGCCAACTTCTGCATTGCCCTTGACATTTGTGTTTTTACAGTGCTTAAAGAAATATCCAGGAGGCCGGCAATCTCCGGGTAAGAAAGTTTTTCATCCCGGTTCATTCTGAAGATTTTTTTACATTGTTCAGGCAGGCTTTCGATGGCAGTTTCCAACTCCATCTCGGCTTGTTCAGAAAAGGCTTTGTCGAAAATGGTTTCAGGGATTTCCAGATTGAGCAGTTCAATATGTGATTCTAATTGTTTAAGGCGTGCTCTTTTTGATGCAGAAGGGTAGTGGTCTCTGAAATAATTCAGGCATCTGTTATGAATACTCCTGAATAAATAAGACCTGAGTGAAGATTTGATATGTATTTTTGAGTGATTCTCCCAAAGGTATAAAAAAAGTTCCTGTGTAATTTCCTCAGCAATATCATCTGATCTCACATAATCTCTTGCAAATGCGCATAATGCCGGATAATAGGATTTGAATACAAGATTAAAAATTAATCTGTCACCCCTCTTTAAGCCTTCAAGAATATATGTATCATTCAAATTCATCTGGTTCAAATAATATGAATGTGTATATAAAGTTGAATTATTACTTGAATAAATATTAATGAAGTAAAGATATCAATTTTTAATCAATATTCATTTTGCGGATATAACCATTCCAAAGCAAAAAGTATATACCTGACAGAACATGAAGCAATCTGCTCTTAAGTTTTTCAAGCTTTTCATGCCCTTCCCTTGCTATGATAAGATGGCCGGCATATTCGATATATTTGAATCCAAATTTTACTGCACTTCTGAGTGATTCCTCAGGGTCTTTATTTCCTACTTCATATACCAGTATGTTTAATGCTAGTCATAATAATTCAATTAACTTCCGGACCCACCCCCCCCTCCCTTGAAAAATGAGGGGGAGTTTGAAAATCTAAAATTTTTGCCTTTTCCATCCTTAATCCTGCATTCCCTACTTGCTTCTCAGTTCTTTCCCTTCTTACTTCTGAATTCTGCATTCCATGTTCTTCCATTCTTTCTTCTTACTTCTCCGTTCATCATTCCTTGTTCTGAAATCAAAAAAGCGTGACCTACTGCCAACTGCCCTCCCACCGTAAAGACGGGATTAGTTCATCTGTACTTTTCAGTGCGTTGATGCTTCTGAAAAGTAAGATTCACTGAAACTGCCAACTATCCCTTTCTAACCTGACTGAGCCTTTCCCCTCCTTCGCTGGTGGAGGGGCCAGGGGTGGGGTGTGATCTGCCCATCCCAAAAAGCCTCTGGTTCACAATCGTGGACGTCCCACGCACATAAACTTCTAATAAAAGAGAGAATTAGTTCACTTTAAACTCACGGATGCTTTTCACCTGTTCACCTTTGTAGGTTATTTCAGCCTCCAACCGGCAGTCTCCTGCCACTCCAGGCATTTCCACCGGTAAATTAGTGATTATTCGCTCAAATGCCGGGATGCTGATATCTTGTGTTTGTCTTGATACTTCCGTGTCTCCCAGGAGGATGGTAAGGGTAAGCGTACCTGTCCATGTGGAATCCAGGTCGTTAATGGCATAAACCTCAATATTTGTATTAGCCCCGGCATCCACTTTATTGTTCAAGAAGTTGACCATCAGCCCAACAGGAGCAAATGCAGGCTTCACATATTTTACAAATTCAGGCTCGTATTGCAGGGAGTTTATGTCGATGAAATGGTCGCTGGTCTGTCCCCTGGGTTCTTCAGGCCTGGAATATCCTAATCCGCAGAAATGCAATATTCCTGCACACATACGGTGAGCCCGCCAGTACTCTGTAAGCATCCCCAGGTGTCTTGCATAGATATAAAACCGCTGTTCTGTAGTCAGTCTTTTACCAAAAGCCACATCGTAAACCTTGTCAGTGAGCGTGGTGGTTGATCCGTCCCTGTTAAGCCATAGCCATGCATATTCATTAATGATGATGGGATTTTGATAACGGGGCTGCCCCTCGGCGCGGTCCCGGGTATTGGGATCGTTGTGGGGAATATGGGCAACACTTAGCAGATCAAATAATGGACCTTTTTCAGATGGCTTTGCATCTCCGCGGTATCTTCCGAAGAGGTAGGGGTGTGCCTCGATGGGATCGCTTTCGGCACGGGGGGCTGACCAGCCATTTTCCCAGGGCCGGTTAGAAAGATCCATATCCCGGACCATGTCGATGGCCTCTCCAATGATATTGGTGACCGATTCGTTTTGTGCGTCCCAGATCACCACGCCGGGATGGTTCCAATGCTCTGGCAGCCAGGCACGGTATTCATTGGCAAGATGTTTAGACGTGACCCCGGGGTAAATATTCTGAAATCCGTTGACCCTGCCCGTCCAGACCGGGTATTCATTCTGGATCAGGAATCCCAGGCTATCGGCAATATCATACCACCGTTCCGGGGGAAGGCCGATACAGTATCGTATGGAGTTCCAGTGCATGTCTTTAAACTTTTGATGCAAATCGACCACCCAATCGTTAGTCCAGGGTAATACCGCTCTTTCAGGATCTTCAAAAAAGCGGAAGATACATACATTGGTGCCCCGCATATAGTAAGGTTTTCCATTTAACAAAGCCCGGCCGGTTTTGGTGTCAAACGAAAAAGAGCGCATCCCAAAACGAACTGTCTCCTCATCACCACCTGTGGAAAGCTCCAATGTATAAAGGAAAGGGGATTCCGGCGACCATAGCTGGCAACCTGGAAGCGGAATGGTAAAATCGTTTTCAGAAGCATTGCCTTTAGCCACCACACGTCCGGACTTTAATTCCCTGATAAGGTATGTCAACCTGAGTTTGCCGATGTTTTCATTTTTTTCTATGTCTGCAACTACCCTCACCTTTTCGTCACCTATCATGGGAACGATCTGGATGTTCTGTATTGCGGGAGTACCGGTAAGAATAAGTTTCACTTCATCATAAATGCCGGGAATATAGGTCAGCTTTTCAAAGTCGTTTCCCCATATCACCGTATCGGGAATGTGATTGGATGTGCCAACACCGATTACCAATTCATTAGGTTCCCCGGATGGATTAAGAAAATTGCGGATATTAAAAGTGGCAGGTGTAAAGCAATAGACCTGCTCACCTACATACTGGTTGTTCAGGTAAACTTTGGCGTGGTATTTCGCCTTCCCTATTTTCAGTTTCACCAATTCGGGATAAGTCTCATCTATGGTAAAGTGGGTTTTATGCCAGTATATTCCGGTATCATAATTCCTGTTGGTATCCAGGGCAGGGACGGCAAGGTCTACCAGGCCGGGGACAGGCACTTTGCTGGTATAACCGGATGGCAATTCTGAAAACGAACTGGTTTTTGTGATCTCCCAATTGCCATTCAGGCTGATCTGCTTACGAAGGCGGTCAGATTGATCACAACTGCAAACAATGAGCAGGGTAATAAGGGCGAAGAATGCATTTTTCATGATCCATGATATTTTTATCTTTTAAATATACAATAATCCACCAATCTGGGTTAATCTTTATAAATAAGTTTTCAAAATTTATTGAATTTACCTTAATTAGTTTTAAAATCGTTTTTACTCCTGATAACGCTGTCATGTCCAAGGACGCTGACAGGTTGCAATATATTGATTTATGTAACTTATGCTTAACTAATTACTATTAGTTTTTCTTATTAAATATTACGGTGCTCTGCAACTATGGTTATGTGTTTCAAATGCATTTCTACAAATACCTGCCGGCCGGCAGGCAGGTTACGCGGCTCTGCCGCTAAATATTTTGCCCAAAATGAGCACGCTTCAAAAATATTTGCACATTAATCGAAGGGATGGTCAAAGATGCGAAGCAGATAAAAAATTCGGGTCTGGCAATCTTCCAAAGGTTAATCACAACCTGAGTTTCATCTTTCCAGTAAATGCTTCCAGTTCCATATCTTTTGCAAAATTATTAAACTTCTGACCCGGGTAATCCCAATTGTTATTGATGAATAAAAGGAGTCTGTTATTCTCAAGTTTTAAACGGCAGGCCAGATCTGCCTGTGGTGAAAATACTTCCAGGTTCTTCTGTTGATTGTCTGCCGACAACTTATAACTCCGGATATTTTCTTTCATGTTCCTGGCGATATTACTAAGTCGGGGCTGATGGAGATCTGTCTGTATGCCATGATATTTAAAACTGTAGTTATCGAAACTCCATTCTGTTTTGGGTTTTTCCCGGTAGTTAAGATTTCCTTCCGGATCAAATAATTTTACTTTACCTGTTGGTGATCCCAGATGGTTATCCGGGTAGCTTGTCCAGTAGGCATCTCTTTCCCATTCAAGCTGATCAATGCCTTCTGAAAGGGCAAAACATAAACCTGTTTCAAAAATCCATCCTTTTCTTTCAGGAAGAACCACATAATAAATCATTATTTCTCCTGAAGGATCAATGGTGTAATGAAGATGTATTTTCTGTTCCTCAAAATTACCAATACAAGTGATTCTTACCTGGTGTTGCTCAGATGAAGTCCGCATTTCAGTTAACTCCCATCCGGTAATTCCCGGGATGTTATATTCTCCAAGATTCAGATTAATGAAAGGACCTGATTCTATTATTATTTCTCCATTTTTCCTGACTTTATCCATTAAACCTGTTTTTTTGTTAAAAGGAATACTGAACTTATCATTACTGATAATGAAGTGTGTACTTGTTTCAGTTAATGAGAGCGGGGCAGGGGAGGATTCCTTTTCTTTCGCTATTACCTGGTTTTTAAGGCCGATTGTGATTATTTCTTCATCGATAAGCTGGTTTACCCTTGAGAGAAACTGAACAAAAAGCTGATCTCCGTTTTGCCACTCTTCTGCAGGGAGAGCTATCAAACCTTTTCCATGGGGAGCTATGTCGTTTCCTGCGATGGTTCTTTCCATGTTTTTGTAAGAGTACTTTATTTTTATTTCATTAAGATTGGTGTGATCAAATCGGTTATGAACCGGTATTTGCAGGTCTTCTCCTGCCAGATACCCCCTTATTGTAGTTTGAAGGACTTTCACCGGGGAATATGCTTTTTTGGTATTCCAGAATTCCGGTTTTTTACGTCTCCAGGTATCTATTATACCCCATTCCCCATATCCGCTGATTGGATTATTATTTCCGGATGAGGAGTAAGCTTCTCCCCAGTATTTTCCGAGACTTGAAAGAGTGTCGGGAAGCATAAAAGTTTCATCAATCATTCCCCAGATTGCACCACCGAGTCCTCCCGGTGCCTTGAAAACTCCCTGCCACATCATATCAAGCGTCCTTCCCCAGTATTCTCTTTCATTCAGATCCTCCAACAGTGTTTTACAATAACCCAGGTTGCCGCTCTGATAATTTCTGGTTTCCTTATAGGCAGGTACATGTGCCCATTCATCAAAAATTACCGGCATTTTATTGTAATCAAAGTCAAAAACAGTCTTACCACGCTGATCAATACGTTTACCTGTAACATCCGGATAGTGCATACTGAGAATGTCGTATGATTTTAAACTATCGGGAACACTTCCGGGATAACCGAAAATTACGGGCCGGGTATTGTCATTTTCCTTAACCCACTGGTAGGATTTCAGGATGTTTGATCCAAATAGGCTTTCATTACCTAATGACCAGATAATGATTGAAGGATGGTTTCTGTGGGTATTGACCATTTCTTGCACAGGAAGAAGGTATTGATCCAGGTCTTTTGTATCTTCAGTTGAAATTCCTTTCCTGAACAAACCTCTTCGGGTAGTCTGCACAAAACACATGGCATTTTCACACTCCACGTATATTCCGTTTTCGTTGCACATATCCAGGAATTTTTCTGTAGGAGGATAATGGGAGGTACGGATGAAATTCATATTGGCTTCTTTGGCAAGCTGAACATCCATTTTGCTGTACTCATCGGTTGACACCCTTCCCAAAAGGGGATGAATATCGTGCCGGTTCGCACCCCTGAGTTTAACAGCCTGTCCGTTTACCAGAAGTTTATTCCCTTCCACTTTTATTTCCCTGAACCCAAGTTTGTTTTTAAATGAATATGTCTTTTTCCCTTTTTTTAGAATTGTGGTTGTAAGGGTGTATAAGTCAGGATGTTCGGCATCCCATTTTAGCGGATTGTGTATTTCGGAGCTAAAAGAGAAGTTTTTTTCTCCCGGTTTAATCCGTAATATATTGTCTTTCAATGGGATGTTATCTCCCTCCGGTGAAGCAAGGCTGAATTGAATTGCAGACTCTTTTTGCATCTCAGCAATTCCTGAAATGAGGAGTACTGCGTGCTCATACTTTTCATCCAGGTGAGTTTCAATATGAAGCGTTTCGATATGGTTTTTTGGAAGTGCATAAAGAGTGACATCTCTAAGGATCCCTCCGATATGATGATGTGCATATCCTGAACCGAAGGAAACATCATCAGCCCTGTCGGTTACTTCCAAGCAGATGGTATTCATCTTCCCCGGGGTTACATGTCTTGTAATATCACTTTCCCATCTGGTGAAACCTCCATTATGATCGCGTATATACTGTCCGTTTACCCAAAGACGTGCATAGCTGTAAACTCCGTCGAAACGGAGAATGATCTTTTTACCGGAGAAACCGGGAGGACAAAGAAATTCTTTCCGGTAAGCAAAAGGCTTCTCGTGTTCAATTGCATACCCCTGCATAGTGCATTCTCCCGGGACCTTGATCGGGGACCAGGATTGTTTTGTGGTTTTTGTGTTCCAGAAATCTTCCACAGGATTAAGGGCAAAATCCCAGGTACCATTTAATAAAACCACAGGGTTTTTAACACCGGCCACCTCCATGGTGGAAATATTTTGACCGTTGGAGTTTAAAAAAAGCGTAAAAAAAACAACTGTAAATAATAATTTAATGTTGATCATTTTTCATTAGTTTTAAGGTTAACGAATTGTTCTTTTTTTCTGTGCTTATATTATTTATGCGAATTAAGAGTTGTATTCACTCTGTGAATCTCTGTATCTTCTCAGTGGCTCTCAGTGTAATTTTTTTGTTACACATCACAGAGTATTTCCAGAGAACCACAGAGTTACTTTTTCCCTGAAAGGAAGTGTTCCATTTCAATACATGCAAACAGAAGCGGCAGTATGCCATGTGTGTCGCTTACCCTGAAGGGAGTGCGTGCATAGTGCTCAGGGTCTGTACTGAAGTTTGTTCCGCCTTTTACTCCATGCAGATTCCCTTCCGTATCAATAAAGGAGAGAAGAGCTTCCCAGGCTTTTTCCACCACTGGGCCGTATGTTTTTTTATCAAGCCATCCATTGTTGATGCCCCTTGCAATGCATAGTGTAAACATGGCTGTTCCTGAGGCTTCCCTGACTGTTTCAGGCATATCGAGGATATTATGCCAGTATCCTCCATCATCCTGTGCTCTTGCGATACCTTCGACGTGTTTGCGATAGATATGGAGTACATTTTTGTACTGTTTATGATTTTTTGGCAAATGCAGCAGTGCTTCAGTTGTTCCCCACATGGCCCATCCGTTACCCCGGGACCAGAAGGGGATCTTTTCTTCGGGTTTATCAACATAACAAGCTTGCATATACAGTTGTTTATCGTTTTTGAAAAGGAGTTTATTGAATTGTATTACCTGGTTTGCCGCATCATCGTAAAGTTGCCGGCGGATTTCAGGATTATCAGTATATTTAGCTGAATAAAGAATGTAAGGTATTCCCATGAACATATCATCGGCCCACACGGAAACGGAGATGGTGTATTCCCTTGCCAGCAAACCATTAGAAAGCCGGAATTGCTCGTTCATAATATAGTTCATAATTTTCTCGGCATAAGCCACATATTTTTCACGTGAGGGAAAATCTTTTTCATAAACAAGCCGGTTTATGAAGGGCAATGAAGGAGCTGTAGTAAAGTCAAGCATTGGCCTTTCCACCATTGTAGAATTCATAGAACGTACGGCAAACAATTCTTTGGTCTGGTACGTCGCCAGTGGTATGGTACTAAGAGAATACTGACACCAGCTGTCGGCATAATCAGCATATTTACTATTGCCGGTTTCCTGACTAAGTCGCTGTAATCCCCAGACAAAAGCCCCGACATGATAGATCCATGAATAGAATTTCCCGCTGTTTATTTGCCTGGAAATGATATTTATCCGGGGAATATTCCATGCGAAATTTTCACCACCGGAGGAATATACTTTATGGAACTCTAAATGATGTTCCGGTTCATAGGGTATGTCGATGCCTTTGCCATCCGGATTTTCAAAACAACCAAGTATCAGCCAGTTGACAATGTTAATATTTGGAGCATAATTCTTGAGGGAAGCAGTAATTTTTTGTCCCTGGATAGCATACCTGCCCAGATTCCGGCTTTGCAGAAAAAATAGCCAGTCACCTTTTCCGCTATATTCGGATTTGACTAAAATTTTGTTTTCCCCCTTGTTAAGTTTTACGATAAAACTTTCAGGCAGATCGTATGTTCTTTCCTTAAAAACAATGGGCAGATCACGATCTCCTTTTTGATCAAATACAAGCTTGTCGTTAATCCATATTTTAAGACTGCCTGTCCGGCCAACTTCCATTATCTCTTCCTGTTCTATTTCCGAAAAGAGAGTAGAGAGGGCATATGCTATGGCAGGTTTTGCATTATCAAGACTTTTCCCGAAATCAATAGCTTCTATGTCAGGGTAGATGGGTTGCAATACATACTCATGACCGAATCTGGTCTGGTCAATGATGTTCTCAGCAACAAATTCTGCAAGCCGGAGGGGGGGATAATCAGCTTTTAAAGGTTCATACTTTGGCAGTTCCTGGGCTGCAAGGTTGAAAGCTAAAGCAAATGAAAGCAATACTATTTTTAATTTTCTGAACTGGTTTCTCATAATGAAATTCTATTTAAAAGTGAATATGCAAATAAATATTAATTCTGCTCCGATAATTAAGAAATATGTTTGATGCACTAAGATACGAATTCACTATGTAATTCAAAATCAAAGTAGAATTAGGTTTTCATTAAATAATAGTAATAACAATTTATAGATTGATAGTACTTCCTCCTCTTTTAGAGGGTTGTATTCTTAAAGCCGCTCCCTTTTGGGGTGGTGATTTACTAGAGATACCTCACTGGAGTTCGGGATAACACCCACCTCTATATCCGTGTAGAAACATGTCATATCGAGCGATAGCGAGATATCTCCTCCCGAATAGCAGTCTGGCTGCCATTGGTAACGCCAGTGAGATATCTCATACTTCATTTCTCAGGATATTTGAGATCATAATGCCTGATGGTACCGTATCCTCCTCCAATATTACGGCCAAGCCACAGTAAATAATCCCGTTCCTGATTGGGTGTAAGATATTTTTTTTCTATGGGTTGCGGAGCTGCTACAACCATTACTGCAGGACGCCCGTCAGTATCATTGCCACTGATAACCAGTTCACTACGAAAGTCTCCGTAGATATCGCCGGTAAAAATAAGTGAAGAATTAGGAAAGGGGTTGGGGATATCGACGGGAATTGGCACGAGCTCTTTGCCGTTAAATTTACCTATCATTTTCCCGTCTTGCGTGATAAGTTCCCTGGTATGATCGCCGTCCCACTCAACAGGGTGGCCAAACGGGAAGTTTTCCATTATTCTTTTTCCCTCAGCTGAGAAGAGAATATAATTTCTGTCTCTGTGACCTCTTCTGTTCGATACTCCCTCCATTCCGGGATAACCTTCCCATATCTCTGCCAGCCAGCCGCTGTGACCATGTGACCATAAAGGATCATCGGCCCTGTTACTCTTCCATATTATTTCCCCGGTATTGGCATCCACCATGTAAACACCAGCGTGGGTATTATTTTCAACAATATAGAAAACTTCCAGTCCCGGTCTGTCGGGGATTATGTCATTAACATATACCTTGTCGGCATGCTCACGGTAGATCGCCCAACGCATGGTTCCATCGTTATTCAGGCAGGTTGTTCCCATAAAGACCTCGTGTTTTCCGTCATTATCAACATCAGCAACTTCAATATGGTGACTTCCTGATCCGCTGG
>CAZGKF010000004.1:3688-109477 GCA_964526475.1 uncultured Bacteroidaceae bacterium | reverse complement strand
TACTTTCAATTTGTAATCTATTAATTCAATGATTAGTCTTTTTAGACAGCCTCTTCTTTTTTAAAGCACATACTCAGGAAGCATCTAAGTTATAATTTACGTGATTTTACGACACGTAATATTACGTCACGCATAATGAGGAAACAGGCATTATCAAAACTCAAAAATACCCGACTTCAAAACAGTCATCCCGACGATTCCCCCGGGACTCTTTTTAAGCTTTTGGACCGTTTAGTACAGGAAGTTCAATAATGGAGGATCAGGAAGTGTTGTTTTTTATTATAAAAAATATGGAGAAAACTTTATTAACCATAACTTTGCCAGAGTCAGGAACCATATAATTGTTTCAGAACAATTGATATATAAAAAATGTAATTTATAAATTGTTATTTTGATGTGAAATTCCGGATAAAAAGGAAGTATATTATAAATCAGTGAGCGAGCATATTAATAAGAAATTAAAGTTATTAATTAAATTAGTAGTTACCGGTTTAGCAATATGGCTAATACTAAAAAAGATAGATATAAATGAGATTGCTGATACAATTTTTAAAGCAAATCCAATTTATTTATTTCTTGCACTTTTGTTTTTTGTCATCTCCAAAATAGTTGGTGCTATTCGATTAAGTCATTTCTTTAAGGAAATCGATATTCATCTTTCAAATCGGTATAATTTCAGATTGTATCTTATTGGCATGTTTCATAATTTGTATCTTCCCGGAGGGGTTGGAGGTGATGGATACAAAGTTTACTTATTGCACAGGGAAAGTAAAAAACCTGTAAAAAAGCTAATCAGTGCAGTATTGTTTGATCGGATCAATGGATTAATTGCTTTATTCTTTTTAGCCCTACTCCTTGTACTTATCAGTTCTATCAGATTGATATTTAACGAATTTGAATTGTTTGTGCAGATAATTTTTTTCCTGGTTTACCCGGTTTACTTTTTAGTTTCTAAATGGGTTTTCCCTGACTATCATAAAAGTTTATTTAAAACTTCCGGTCTTTCTTTTCTGACCCAAAGTATTCAACTCATTTGTACTTATTTTCTATTATTAGGTTTAGGGGTAGAAAACAGTATTCTGGAGTATCAGGCCTTATTTATGCTGGCTTCAATTTTAACTATTGTTCCAATCACCTTTGGAGGAATCGGAATTCGCGAAATGGTTTTTATTGCCAGTTATCAAATTCTGGGGTTAGATAAAGATATTGGTGTTAGCTTCAGCCTTCTGTTTTTTGTTATCACCGCTTTTGTTTCATTCACGGGTGCTTTTTTATGGGAAAAACCAAAAATTAAAGAAGATATAACTTTGAAAGAAAAAATTGGCGCTGTTAAATCCAATTAAGTTTTATGTTTTCTATATTTAATGTGTGAATTTTTGCTTTTATATTTGCTCCGCAATCGATAATTAAAGAATATCCAAGGCAAAGTGGAAAACCAACACTCCTTAAAAACCACACTACTCCAAAAACGATATGAATTTGTCCACTCAGGGCCTTATCAGGAACCTGTATTGGGTATTCCCACTTACGACTGCCTTCGTGATCAATAAATATGATGCCGTAGGACGCAAAACAGACATAAATCCCTTCCACATCAGCTGCTATGGTGACAGGCGCCAAATCTCCAATTTTGCATATTTTTGCATATTTGGAATTGTTTCCAATTCTGCATATTTTTGGATTATTGGAATCAACAACTGCAAAAATGATAAAACGCCTGCTATTTGAAGAAGCTGAAATAACCGCCGGGGAATTTAAAATTGTTGCAATAACGGGCCCCCGCCAGTCAGGAAAAACAACATTGTGCAAACATGTTTTTGGAAATAAACCATATGTTTCCTTTGAAGATTTAGATATTTTGCAAGAGGCCGGATCTTCTCCCCGGAGTTTCATTAACAAATACAAAGACGGGGCTGTTTTTGATGAAATACAGCGCTTTCCGGGGCTCTTTAATTATTTACAATCGCACGTAGATAAGGTATGAAAGAACAATCAGTATGTTATTTCCGGCAGCAATAATTTCCTGCTGCAGCAAAGCATCTCACAATCACTTGCCGGCAGGGCAGCTTATATTGAACTGCTTCCTTTGAGTTTGCTCGAGCTGCAAGAATACTGGGGCAATACAAAAAGTCCTGAGTTTTTTATGCTGAATGGTTTTTATCCATCAATAATTACAAAACAAACATCCGCAGAAAGATGGCTGCCTAACTATCTGAAAACTTACATTGAACGTGATGTACGAATGATCAGAAATATTGAAAACCTGAACCTGTTTTCAAAATTTGTAAAATTAACAGCAGCAAGATCAGGACAAGTATTAAATGTGAATAATCTCGCTAATGAAACAGGTGTGGATAACAAGACCATTAGCGCATGGATTAGTGTTCTTGAGAGCAGTTACATTGTTTATCGTCTTCAGCCTTATTATAACAGCTTTAATAAACGGGTTATAAAATCACCAAAATTATATTTTTATGATGTTGGCTTGCTGTGCAATATTTTAGGTCTGAACAGTGAGCGAGCGATAAAAAACAGCAAAATGTACGGTGCAATCTTTGAAAACCTGATTATTTCAGAGATAAAGAAAAACCGCTTTAAGAAAAACCAATTTGGTGAAATATATTACCTGCGTGACAGTACAGGAAATGAAGTTGATATAGTTTTGGAAAAAGATGGAAACCTGATTCCGGTAGAAATAAAATCATCTGCTCAAAAAAGAGGATCAGACCTTAAAAACCTGAAGTGGTTTCAGAGATTATATAGAATAAAAGGTGGAATGCTAATTAATCAGAGCACTGAAAATCAAGAGATGGAAGACGGAATAATGAATATAGGTTGGGCGGAGGTGGCTAATGTTTAATTAGCAATAAAAATCTCCCCACCATTTCTGATGAAGAGTCCTCTTTAGTAGCGGGGGTAGTGTTGTTCAGCCTTCGGCTTCACGAGTCCTTTGGGGGGAACCGAGACAGACGGGTAAAGTATTCTCTCATGAAGCCGACCTACTTTTTGATAGCCGGATTGCCTGAATATTTTGTTGAGTTTTTTTTATGGAAAAGTTACAGATTTTTTCTTGTAAAGATTTACATATTGCTCACTCCTGTAATCACTACTGGTAATTTTGTTTGAAGGATCAAGAAAGATGACAATTGTTTTTCCACTGTAAACCCCTGCATTAATATTAACCGATTCAATATTGCTTTCCCAGAATAATCCCATTCCATCGCCGTTATTATTGCAATTAACCTCACCATCTTCAATGATTGAAGAGCCATCAAGAATCTGATATTCACATTTCACAGCTTCTCCAACGAAACCAAATTGAACAGAAGCTGCAAAACTTATAGTTCCATCACTGTAGGATGGATCTTCGGCAAAACTTACCAGGCCATTCAGGTCCTTATCTGATTTTTCTTTATCACAGGAAAGCAATAACAGCGCACCGAAACAATAAATAAAAAGAAGATGAAATTTCATGATTTGAATTTTTTTGTGTGTAAGTCAAAATTATGCACTAAATATAAAGCAAATATTAACAGAATATTAAGATATTCTTACACAGAATAAAAATGAGAAGATCAGCATTTAAAGATTTCAGAACCTCGTTAAGAGAGCATACACTTGAAAACTTCCTTTTCTTAAAATTTATTGGTTTCATATATTTGTAATATGTCTGAAAAAGAAAGGTCATTTTAAAATCGTAATTTCAACAGGTCAATACTTTGGAGAAGGAATAGATATTAGTAACCTGGAATGTCTATTTATTATTTATCCTTTTGCTTTCGAAGGCAAGCTGATTGAATATATTGGACGAATACAACGGTTAAAAAAACGCCCAGTAATATTTGATTATCGAGATATAAAAATTGAATATTTTGAAAAAATGTTTAAACAGCGGAAAAGATATTATAATAAATTAGTGAAATAGCATGTCAGAAACCAATCGCATAGAGTATAAGCAAGACCTTACTCCAGTCGTAGATATAGAAAAGGAAATAATTGCATTCCTGAACTATAAAGAAGGTGGATATATCTTCATTGGTATTGACAAAAAGGGTGAGGTTCTTGGAGTTCAAGACCTTGATGGCGATATGTTAAAACTAAAAGACAGGATCAAGAATAACATTCTGCCCTCATGCATGGGGTTATTTGATGTTCAAGCTAACGAAAGAGAATGAAAAAACATTATAAAAATTACTATTGCCAGTGGTTCAGAAAAATATGAATCAATAAATTTGCTACTATATATCCTAACTTCTCCATCCCATACCCTATCAAACGAAAAGCATTTATTTCAAAGGGCTTCAGGGGGTAACAATAAAAAACTCCTCATCCGCCGCGGCGGATGAGGAGTCCTCTTTAGTAAACAAGAGGTTTGAAATATCTAACCTTGATTTGATGGCTGGGTTAAAAAAAGTAATTGATTTTATAAATAATATTGGTTCATTTAACAATTACCCGCAGATTTCAATTTAACCAGTGGTTGAATTTTCATTTTCATTTTCTCATTTTCAACTTTTCATTATTAAATTTTGATTGTTCATTATTATGTGGTATTTTTATACCACAATAAAAACCAATGCAAACACACCATGAAAAAATTTGGAGAGTACATTAAAGATTTGAGGGTAAAGAAAGAAATTACCCTTAGAGAATTCTGCAAATCCGTCGGACTTGATCCAAGTAATTGGAGCAAAATTGAACGCGGTTTACTTGCTCCTCCCAAAAGCAAAGAAATACTAGAGCAAATTGCTACAACCCTTGGTTTGGCTGAAAATAATCCGGAATACAATCAGCTTTTTGATTACGCTATGATTGAATTTATTCCAGCTGAATTAGCCGAAGATTCACAGATATTAGAAAAACTACCATTGTTCTTTAGAACTGCCAGAGGAGAAAAACCCACTGAGGCGGAGTTAAAGGAACTTATTAAAATAATTCATCAATCAAATGAAGGAGATTAAGTCTGATAGACTCACTTGGAACAAAATAAGAAGTATAGTTGTTGATTTTCTATTGACTGAGTACTGAATTATACTTTTTTCGCATATTGCGCTTCACATTCTGCGTTTCGCATATTGCGAAACTTAAAGATTAACGTATCTTTGTAAAAAAGATATTATGAATCCATTTCTTATTAAAGGTTATATAAGTCCGCAATATTTCTGCAACCGGCTAAGCGAAACTGATACACTGATATCAGCAATAATAAACAATCAGGATATTACACTTTTCGGACACAGGCGACTTGGCAAATCAGCATTAATTCACCATGTTTTTTATAAATTACAAAAAGAATTTGTCTGTATTTATTCTGACATCTGGGGCACAAGCAGCATAGAGGAATTTACCAGGGAACTGGTAAACGGAGTAATTTCCAGTAAAGTCTTTGCCAGGCAGAGATTCTCTGAGAAGCTGATAAACCTGCTGAAATCTATTGGTGCATCCTTTAGCATTGGGATGGATGGTTTGCCATCTGTTGATGTTATTTACAACGACCGAAACCAGAAATTTAAAAGCCTGGAAGAATTGTTCAAGTTTCTTAATCAGCTGGATATTTCGATTCTCTTTGCGATAGATGAGTTCCAGGAAATTAAGAAATACGACAATCAAATACCCTTCGAAGGAAAGTTAAGATCATTAACCCAGCAAAGCAATAATATTATATTTCTGTTTAGTGGAAGTGAACAGCACCTGTTAAATGAAATATTCAATGAATACAAAATGCCCTTCTACCAGTCGACCAGAATGGTGTCATTAGGGAAAATTGAACGAAACGCTTATTATAAATTCATAATCGGCCAGTTTAAGAAAGCTGAAAGAGAAGTGAAACCTGAGGTCGTAGATCACATCCTTGAGATCTCACATTTACATACCTATTATGTACAGGCCATATCAAATTTTCTTTTCAGCCAGGAATCAGTACCATCAGGAATCAATGAATTTAATGTATTGTTCAGGAATTTTATTCTGGAAAAAAGTGTATTCTATAGTGAATTGCCGGAGAGACTGACCAAGCATCAGTTTTCTCTTCTAAAGGGGATGGCAAAATCCGGGGTGGTGGGAAATCCAAATTCCGCACATTTTATGGAAATCTCAAATATACGTAGCTCCAGCAGCATGCACAGAGCAGTAAATTCGCTCCTTGAAAAGCAACTGATAATAAAGGATAACGATAAATTGAGATTGTATGATGTATTCCTGGAGCATTACCTGAAATATACGCTGTAGGAAAATGTAAAGTGTGAGAGTGAAATAAAAAACAGAGTGGAGTTCATCGCTCTCGCTCTTCACTCTCACTCTGTTTTTTGTAGCGGGGGTAGTGTTGTTCAGCCTTCGGCTTCACGAGTCCGTTTTGGGAGGCCTTGATTTATTGAAAGATATAGCGGAAGTGGTTGAATTAAATAGTTGATTTTATTGCTATTTATATTCTTCTTCTACAACTTAGGTTTATTGTTTTGGACATATTTTCATTCTAATTGCATATTTGTCCAATTTTGCATAACTTTGCAATATGATACCGAGAGAAATCGCAACAATAATTATAAAGCTAAGGAAGCAGTTTCCTGTAATTACTCTTACTGGTCCAAGACAGAGTGGTAAGACAACACTCCTTAAATCGATATATACCGACCTACCCTATGTTAGTTTAGAGGATATTGACATAAGAAACGCTGCAATTAATGATCCAAGAGGTTTCTTAAATAATTTTCCAAATGGTGCTGTACTGGATGAAGTTCAGCGAACCCCAGCGCTCTTTTCATATATTCAGGGACTTGTGGATAAAAACAAAGAAATACATTTTGTTCTGTCAGGTTCTCAAAACTTTCTCTTACTTGAAAATATTTCGCAAACGCTGGCTGGTCGTGCAGCTATATTGAAATTGTTGCCTTTCAGTATTTCAGAGCTTGAAAATGAAAAGCTAATTCCGAATTCCTATGAGCAATTAATCTTTACTGGAATGTATCCAGGCATATATGACCGATCTATCGACCCGGAATTCTTCTACCCTTCTTACATCAGCACATATATCGAACGAGATGTCAGACAAATTAAAAACATCGGGAATCTGAATAGCTTTACCAATTTTCTCAGACTTTGTGCGGGAAGAATAGGACAAATAATCAATTTGAATTCAATTGCTATAGACGCCGGAATTTCGCCAAACACAGCAAAATCCTGGCTGTCAATTCTTGAAGCCAGCTACATTATCTATTTCCTGCAACCACATTATAAGAATTTCAATAAAAGGATAATAAAATCTCCAAAGCTCTATTTCAATGATACAGGGTTGGCTTGCTCATTACTCGGCATAGATTCAACCGGTCAGGTGAAAACATATCATTCAAAAGGAGCACTTTTCGAAAACCTGATAATTACAGATTTATTAAAAAACCGACTCCATTATGGTGTAGATCCGAGATTTTACTTCTGGCAAAATAAGACTAAACAGGAAATTGATTTAATCATCGACAGGCCTAACAATCCCTTACCGTATGAAATTAAGTCAGGTATGACTATGAACGATAACTACTTCACAAACTTGAAATATTGGCAGAAGTTAACTGGTGAAAAAACTGAAAACCTAAATGTTATTTATGGAGGAGACACCGATTTGAAAACTTCAAGCGGCAATTATATTTCCTGGAAGAGTATGCGCAAGCATAAAATCTAACTTCCATTATGAATTCCTTGTTTCTCGCAAAGTCCCAATTTAAAAGGACTTCAGAGGGTACAAATAAAAAACTCCCCACCGTTTCCGATGGGGAGTCTTCTCTAGTAGACAAGAGGTTTGAACCTTTAGCTCGAAGCCAAATATCTAACCTCGATTTAGTGAGGGATTTGGTAGAAGTAATTGATTGTATGACTGATATGGAATATTTCGATTAACTTTCTTTATATCCTTGTACTATTACCTAATTACACTTGAAAACTTCCTTTTCTTTCTATTTATTGGTTTCATATATTTGTAATATGTCCGAAGGATAATGTTTGAACTATTAAGACAAGCAAATATAATTTCACACTTTGAAAAAGAACCAAGTTTTGACAGACTATTCCCAAATCAGGATTTTCATTCAGGAAAAGGATATGGGAACTTAATTGCTCTCCCTTTGCAAGGAGAATCTATCAAGAACAGTAATTCTGGATTTATTGATCCTGAAACATTGCTACTAATAGAAGACCAATGGGAATATTTATCCAGAATTCGAAAAGTAAGCACGGAAGAACTAAAAGGCTTGTTCAGTGAGCTCTTTAACGAAAATCCACAAGAGGTCTTCATTTCTCACACTAACAAGGAAACCAACATTGAGTTAGAAATCCGCATTAGTAATCAGATATACCTTAAACGATTTCATCTTAATCAAAAGCTTATTGTTTTTCTTAGAGAGCAACTTAACTTTTATAATTCAGATTACCTGGCTAAAAAGAATCTTGGAAAAAGTACTTTCAAAACCGAAAAATATTTCAAACTGATAGAAGAAAGCGATAATGAAATAATGATTCCAAGAGGCTTTACCTCAACCTTAGTCAAATTCTGCAAAACGGAGAATATTTCATTTAAGATTGTTGATGAAAGGCGGAAAAAGAAAGCAATTGAGCTAAACTCTGAAATTAAATTATTAGATCACCAGGAATCTGCTCTGGCCAGAGCTCATGAGAAAGATTTCGGGGTGATAGTTTCTCCCCCTGGGTCTGGCAAAACAGTAATTGGACTTGAAATAATTGTTGAAAAACAGCAACCAGCCCTTATCATTGTCCACCGAAAACAATTATTCGATCAATGGATCGACCGCATTCAAAGTTTTTTGAAAATCCCCAAAAAGGATATCGGACAAATTGGTAATCAAAAAAACTCCATTGGAAAATCAATATGAAACAATTTCCAGAATACTGATTCATGACACACATCGCAACTCATTAATTATTAAAGATATTGAAGAGAATGCTCACCGTTTTAAAACTATACTTATTCTATCGGAGCGAAAAGCACATGTTGAAATCCTGAATCTCTATTTGAAAGACAGATACGAAACAATTACTATCCATGGGGACGATTCAGAGAACTCCAGGAAAAGTAAAATTGAACAAATAATGCAAGGTCATTTTAAAATCGTGATTTCAACAGGCCAATACTTTGGAGAAGGAATAGATATTAGCAACCTGGAATGTCTATTTATTGTTTATCCTTTTGCTTTCGAAGGAAAGCTGATACAATATATTGGACGAATACAAAGGTCTGAGAAGCGCCCGGTAATATTTGATTATCGAGACATAAAAATTGACTATTTTGAAAAGATGTTTAAACAGAGGAAAAGGTATTATAATAAATTAATGAGATAGTATGTCAGAAACCAATCGTATAGAATTTAAACAAGAACTTAATGCTAAACTTGATATTGAGAAAGAAGTAATTGCCTTTCTCAATTACCATGAAGGCGGAATTATCTATATAGGGATTGATAAGCAGGGAACAATTCTTGGCGTAGCTGATTTGGATGGTGATATGCTGAAACTAAAAGACAGGATAAAGAACAATATCGCACCCTCTTGTATGGGACTATTTGATATACAAGCCGAAATAAAAGATGGGAAGAATATTATTAAAATCAATATAGCAAGCGGACCATAGAAGCCATACTTCAAGAATAAATACGGTATGACCGAGAAAGGAAGTTTTATCCGAAATGGAACAGCCGCTGATCCCATGCCACAAAAATGATCGATGAGCTCTTTGCAAAACGAATCAGGAATTCTCTTGGAAGAATAGTATCAAGGAAACAAGACCTGAAATTCGAGCAACTTAAAATATACTACGAGTCGGTAGGATTGAAACTCAACGAGCGCTTCGCTTCTAATCTTGAACTAATTGCCGAATCAGATAAATACAATTATGTTGCTTATTTACTCTCTGACAATAATTCTACCTCAATAAAAGTCGCAAAGTATAGCAGTTCTTCACGTGTTGACTTAAAAGAGAATAATGAATACGGGAATTCATGTCTGATTCGTGCTGCGAAACAGGTACTTGATAAAATCGAATTAGAAAATCCTACAACAACAAAAATCACATCAAAAGAACGTGAAAACCAAAGATTGTGGGACCCAATAGCACTCCGGGAAGCTATCATTAATGCTTTTGTCCATAATGATTTCACTGGCGAAGTGCCACCCAAGTTTGAAATTTTTCCTGATAGAATCGAAATAACTTCTTCTGGTGGGCTACCAGACGGATTAAGTCAAAATGAATTTTTTGAAGGGTTTTCTGTCCCCAGAAATAAAGAACTTATGCGGGTATTCAAAGATTTGGGAATGGTTGAACAGCTTGGTTCTGGAGTTCCGAGAATATTGGAAAGTTATAAAAAGGAATGCTTTACTTTTACTGATAATTTTCTTAGAATGACCTTTCCTATAATTGGTGGTCAAGTTGGTGGTCAAGCTGGTGGTCAAGTTAGCCTTCTAACTGAAAGACAAAAAGAAGTACTCGATCTAATTATTAAAGATCCTACAATATCAAGGAATGCCCTATCAAAAAGGCTAAACATTAATCCGTCAGCAATTCAAAAACATATTGATGCATTGAAACAGAAAGGAATTATATCAAGAGAAAGTGAAACAACCGGATATTGGAATATTCATATCTGAGAATTTCATATTATAAGCGGCCATTCGAATCTATTTCGGACAAATTATCAAATGGTTATATCCGGATTAATCTTTTTGATTACTTTCCAGATCCTGGAATTGAATTCTTTAGCCTTCTGATAAACATGCAGCTTTTCAAAATCAAACATATTTCCATGAATTACGAGTTACTTGTTAATGGAAGAAAACAAAAATATCAGCCATGAGAAGGAAAAATTTTTATTGTATGGAAATAAGAAAACATTAATACTCGCTAGATTAATGCCTCATGATAATGCTAGTGTGAGTTCCAGTGCCAGTGTGAGAGCGAAGAAAAGCAGAGTAAGTATGGAGTGAATCGCTCTCGCTCTCACACTCACTCTGCTTTGTAGCGGGGGTAGTGTTGCTCAGCCCTGCGGGCTTCGCGAGTCCGGAGGGGGAAGCTTTACAAAGGAAAGCCCTACTGCTCGTTCCTCGCAGTTGGTCTTTTCCCTTTGTAGCGGGGGTAGTGTTGCTCAGCCCTGCGGGCTTCGCGAGTCCGGAGGGGGAAGCTTTACAAAGGAAAGCCCTACTGCTCGTTCCTCGCAGTTGGTCTTTTCTCATAGGAAAAACCCAGAAAGCAAGCTTTCGGTTTTTCCTATGAGAAAAGCCCCCCAAACTTACGTTTGGAGGGCTTTCCCTTTGTAGCGGGGGTAGGACTTGAACCTACGACCTTTGGGTTATGAGCCCAACGAGCTACCAACTGCTCCACCCCGCAATATATCTTTAAACCAGGTTTTTAAAATTTAAAATCATTGCAAAGATAGTATTTCTTTATCTATTAGCCAAAATAATAATAATCCAAAAAAATAGTATGGTTTACCGAAATACCACATGTGAAATAAAAATTATTACTCTGAAAATTAACCGGAAGTTAAAAAAATAATCGTTTCTGCTTATTTGTTTATAAAACATTCAAAATGTTGAAGCTTATTTATTGAACATTTTGTATATTTATTGTTTATAGCTTTTATATTATATATTATTTTCATTATGGAACCAGTTTTTATCGAAGGCACAACAAAAACACCTGCCGTCTTATATGACGCAAATCAGGGACTTATCGAAATAAAAGGCAGATCTAATCCTGAGAATTCAAATATGTTCTACAAACCTTTAATCGACTGGGTCGATGATTATGCCAAAAATCCTCCTGAAATGACTATTATAAACATTCAACTTGAACACTTCAATACAAGCTCTTCAAAGTGTATCCTTGATCTTTTCAAGAAACTCGAAATTATCCAACTTACCAATCACGAGATCATGGTTAACTGGTATTATGAAATGGATGATGAAGATATTTTGGAAGCAGGAGAAAATTACAAGTCAATGACCAAGTTGCCATTTAAGATGATAGGATATTAATAACTTACATCTTTTATCAATTCCTGAACATTATCAGATCATGCTTGTTTAAGATTAAATTAAAAAGGTTAAATTATCAAATTTTAGAAACCATGAAAAATATAGTATTTTACCTTATGATCCTTGCAGTATTAGGGTCGTGTAAAACCAGAACGAGTGCTGAAAAAGTTGCAGCTGAAGAAGCGAAAAAAGCAGGAGTTGCCAGCGGGACTGAGTACAACCTGAATACCGATGTGTCAATACTTAAATGGACAGGCTCCAAGCCAGGGGGTGAACATCATGGAACAGTAAAAATTACTGAAGGAAAAATCAACTCCATAAATGGGACAATAACCGCCGGAAATTTTGTAATCGATCTTAACACAATAGTAAATGAAGATCTTACTGATCCGGAAATGAATGCCAAACTTGTAGGACACCTTAAATCACAGGATTTTTTCCATGTCGATGAGTATCCATCTGCCAGTTTTGAAATAGTTTCAGTAACCAGAATTGATAATCCATCTGCACCTGCAAGCGGTGGTTTAACACCCACCCATAATGTTACCGGAAATCTTACCATGCGAGGCACTGTAAAAAGTATCAGCTTCCCTGCAAAAATAGATATAACTGGAAGTAAAATAAAAGCTCACACAAATCCATTTGCTATTAACAGAACTGAATGGAATGTAAACTTTATGTCCAAATCTCTCTTTGCAGAATTGAAGGATAATTTTATTGATGACAATATCATAATTCAGCTGGAATTAGAGTTTGATGAGGCATCATAATCAACATTTTACTGTCTGAATATTATCATTAACCTCACTGCTTCTTCTATCTTTTTATCTTCAAATTGCGCAGGGACCCATGACGGACCTTCACTCAACAAGCGGACAGCTTCAATGTAAAAAGGGCTTCCATTGCTTCTTACCCTGGAAATGTTCTTTATATCCCCATTGGTTCCCACAATAAAATTAAGCACTACAACTGCTTTTTTCAGCCCGGTATCTTCAGGGAAATTCAGGTTGTTTTTTATGTAATTTTTAAACTCTTCTGCTCCGGTAACCGGAGACGCGGGTTTATATCCCAAAGGCTTAATAATATGAAAGGGAGGCGTTGAAACAATACCCCTTAGCTCATCTTCACCCATTATGCCATACCCGGTGATCACAATCTCATCCGGACCCAAAGACAAAGGTTCAAGAACAATGAGAAGCTTTTCAGCCATATCAGCTGCAATTTCTTTTCTTTTCATCCCTATGAAATCTGCTACAAGGCTTACCTCCTCTTTTTCGGGGATATGAATCTTAAATTTTCCGTTTAAATCAGTCAACACTCCTTTCCCGCTATCCTTAAAATATATTAATCCCCCATAAACCGGCAGGCTGTCTTCAGCTGAAATTACCTTACCCTCCAAAACCATACCTTCTTTACTACTAATTATTGCATTAACAGGTGCGGCTGCCAGCGGATGAGACTTTTTCAAAGTTTCGGATGACATCCTGTATTGCAAAACCTGATTCTCCGGTATTATTTCTGTTTTACCTGCTATTTCATCCTGAACTTCAAATTCTGTTATTTCTTCTTCCTCCTGAACCTTAAGAGCTTCCAGAATGTATAATTCTTCGTTATCTACCTCTGCAATAAGCTCCTCCTTTTCAGGCTCTTCCCTGAGAACCGTTTTCCTTTCTTGATTTGTTTCCATCGATTTCGCTTCTTCCCCGGCCACAACCGGAGATAAGGTCTCTGTTTTTTTTGTCTCTTCCTTTTGAAGATCAGGAAGTAATTCCTGGTCAGTTTCCTTTCGTGCTTCACTGACAATAACTTCAGGAGGAATTATTCCTGTTTTCCTCAGAAATATGGTATAGAATGCCAGAGATAATACAGCCAGGAATGCAATAGAAGCTGCATAACGATATATTAAAAGCATTTTTCCGGAATGCTTATATTGAAGTATCCTGGAATTAATAGAAGAAATATCCTGTATTGCTTCTTCTTCTTTAATCCCGGAAAGCCCATCCACTGCATCAGCAAGGAAGGGATTCTTTTGCATCTCCCTTTCAAAAACATTCCTGTCTTTCTCCGTCATCCTGTTATTCAGATAATCCTGAATCTCCTCCAGATTAAACTTTTTATGTATTTTATTACCCGACATTTTTCTCCTCCATACAAATTTTCAGATTTCTTTTTCCATTCTGCAAAGAGCTTTTCACCTTTTTCTCATCCAGCTTTAATCTATATGCTATCTCACGGTAACATTTATTTTCAAAATAGAACATTTCTATACATCTCTTTTGTGATGCTGCAAGTTTCTCCATGCATTCCTGTAAAACCCTGTCAGTATCAGCATCGTTTGTATCCAAAGGATGCAGGAATTCTCCATATTCCATAATTAATTTCTGCTCCGATTCCCAGTTTTTTTTATGCTTCATCCCGCTCTTCACTGATCTTATCTGCATCAGACAGTAATTTTTACTGATAACATACAACCAGCTTCCGAATGTTTTAATTTCCTGCCCTTTCATTTCCTTAACCAGCTTCTCAAAAATATTCATCACAGCGTCTTTGGCATCTTCCCTGCTCTCGAGGTATTTAAAGCAAACACCATAAACCATATGTGTATAACGGGAATACAGTAAACCCAGATAATCTGTATTCCCGGTAGAGTAATATTTCTCTATCAATGCATCATCGTGCAGGGTTTTTTCAATACGCATTTTAAAAGATGCTGAATCTGTTGGAGATTTTCCTGTTTTTCAAACAACCAAATTAATAAAAAGATAAGGATTTTGAAACAAATTCCGGCTTTATCAGGCACTGAAAAAATATAAAGAAAAAACATTTATGGAATTTTTATTCCTCCTGCATCTTTAATATGAAGTTTAACTAAAAATATGTAATCATGAGAAAAATTATTTCATCCTTGCTTGCACTGATCATTTCCGCAATTATGATATCAGCTTACAATGCCCGGGAAATTGCGGGTAAGGTCAGCAATGATCAGGGAACTCCTCTCAGTGGAGTTAAAGTATCAGTAAAAAGCACTGTTCGTGGCACTGTCACTGATAACAATGGAAACTACAAACTCTCTGTCCTTGCTGAAGATAAGATACTGGTATTCTCATTACCGGGAATGCAAACAAAAGAAGTGGAGATTAAAGGACAAAATATTATTAATGCCGTACTTGAATCCTTGCCTGCGTCCGACCGGGAATATAAAGCAGTATTAATAAAACACAAGCATGCATCCTATGAAGCATATTCAATGCCATATGTAAGCCGGTATGCCGGCGATAATTCTTACAACTATACCGGTCACAACACGGAAAATTACGGCACTATCCATGAAAATGGCTTCAAAGATGCTTTGATACAGCCATTATCAACTTTTTCTATTGATGTTGACAGGGCTTCCTATTCAAATATCCGCAGGTTTATAAACATGGGTCAGCTTCCCCCCGTTGATGCTGTCAGGATAGAAGAAATGCTGAATTATTTTTCCTATAAATATACTGAGCCCGAAGGAAAAAATCCTTTTTCTGTTTATACGGAACTGTCAGTATGTCCCTGGAATAGAAAAAATCAACTGCTGCACATAGGCCTTAAAGGAAAAAGCATGGAGAAATCAGAACTCCCACCCTCCAATCTTGTTTTTTTAATTGATGTTTCAGGGTCAATGAATATGCCAAATAAATTACCCCTTCTGAAATCATCTTTCCGGATGCTTGTAAAAGAACTCCGTGACAAAGATAAAGTTGCTATAGTGGTTTATGCCGGAGCCGCAGGACTGGTACTGGAATCAACCCCCGGAAGTCAGAAAGAAAAAATTCTGGCTTCGATAGAAAAACTGGAGGCAGGAGGATCGACCGCCGGTGGACAAGGGTTACTACTTGCATATAAAGTTGCAGGTGATAATTACATCGAAACGGGGAATAACCGCATCATTCTGGCTACCGATGGGGATTTCAATGTAGGTGTATCTTCAAACGCCGAGATGGAGCGTCTGGTGGAAGAAGAAAGGAAAAAAGGAATTTTCATTACTGTACTGGGATATGGTATGGGAAATTACAAGGACGACAGGCTGGAAATAATCGCCAATAAAGGTAACGGCAATTACGGATATATTGATAATATACAGGAAGCAAGGAAAATGCTTGTAACAGAGTTCTCAGGCACATTATTTACTATAGCCAAAGATGTTAAGTTCCAGATCGAATTCAACCCTGCCCGTGTTAAAGGCTACCGGCTTATAGGTTACGAAAACCGTATGCTGAACGCTGAGGATTTCAACGACGACAGGAAAGATGCGGGGGAAGCAGGAGCAGGTCATAATGTTACCGCACTTTACGAAATTATCCCTGCAGGAGCCGATGCAGATATTCCTGGTGTAGATACCCTGAAATATCAGCAAAATAATACAAAAGTTAAACCTGATCCTATGGCCGAAATACTCACTGTAAAACTTCGTTATAAACTTCCTGATGAAAATACCAGTATTCTGTTTGATAAACCTGTATCCGGCAAATTGCTGGCACTGGAAAAAACAAGCGATAATTTCAGGTTCTCTGCTGCCGTTGCAGAGTTCGGGATGGTGCTGAGAGAATCAGAATTTAAAGGCAGCGCGAACCTGTCACATGTCATAGACCTTGCGAAAGGAGCCAGGGGAGACGATGAGGAAGGATATCGGAGTGAATTCCTGTCGCTGGTAAGAATGACTGAGAATCTTAAAAAACAATAAACCTTCGTTTCCGGTTTCCCCGGAAAGTTATATGTGTCGAAGTCAGTAGGTTTTTCATCGTCTTAACTAATACTTGCTTAATAAAATTTTTACCTTATCTTAGAATTATATTTTATAAGGATAGAGTATTCTGTCAAATACATTGAATGATTTGATTTTTTACAAAGTATAAATAAATATAAACCCCTATGAGCAGTAAATTACAGAGTATTCTCCATTTTTTAATCGGCAGGTTATTTATCCTAAGTCTAATATTATGTTTTCAATATGCACTTGTAAATGTATCCGCCCAGCGTCTATCCAGAGATCTGAATGTTGATCTTCTGATAAATCAGATCGGGTATTTACCTGATGTCTCTAAAAATCTTATAGTTAATGGAAATATTCAGCGAAATTTTGATGTAATTGACCTGGAAACACAGAAAATTGTATTTACCGGAAAGCTCCTGCCAAATAAGTGTGATTTTGGGGAATATTCTGTCGGATATTTTTCCTTGCAGCGCTGCGGCTCAAGTACAACAGGTTATTTATCGCCCTGCCATCTGGATGATGGAATACGTATGGATAACGGTAAACACCAGGATGTAACAGGCGGATGGCATGATGCCAGTGATCTTAGAAAATGGGTGGAGGCAACAATATATGGAATGATAGGTCTTGCAAAAACATGGGAATTACACGATAATGAAAGCAGGGGGAAAATACTGGAGGAACTGTTGTGGGGTAATGAGTATTTTTTGAAAATGCAGGCACAAAAACAGGAAAATCCTTCAGGATTCTTTTATACCTCCTCTTCGAATATGGAGCCATATAAAGATATATACAGAGGATGCTTCGAATTAATTTCCATGTGCGATCTGATACAGGCTTTTCCATCGCATAAAGATGTTCCTGCATGGAAAGATATGATCTCAAAGTACGCATATGATTATCTTTTGTTTATGTCGGGAAAAAACAGTTTTGGTATTATTCCCTATGGTCTTTATACTGAAAAGGATCCCGGAGGGAACAGGAAAACAGGGGATTACTGGTACAGGTATTTTATGGAACCAGTAGGGTGGTGGACAGGAATAAATGCAAATCTGGCATCTGCAGGTGTCGGACTTGTTAAAGCAGCAGATATCTTAAAAGATAAAAAACTAAAAGCTCTTGCACAGAAACAGTTCGACTGGATTCTTGGAGTCAATCCTTTCAATAGTTCAACCATGCATGGAGCAGGCTACAATCATCCCATCCATTATAGCGGAAATGCTTTTCTTCCGGGCACACCCGTTATTCCTGGTGCAGTGATGAACGGACTTGGTGGGGATCCTGCAGACCAGCCTGATATAGGTGATGGGAATTATCATATATCAGAGTACTGGACTCCAATGGTTGTATATACATTATGGTTTATGGCTGAAATGTCAAAAGAATAATAGATATCTTATAATGTTGCCCCGTCAGGGGTCGAACCTGAACTCTTCTGATCCAGAATCAGACGTGTTGCCAGTTACACCACGGGGCAATAAAAGGATGCAAATGTAAAAAAAAATAAACTATTATGAAATAGTTTCTTTTGTGTTTGATAAATCTAATAAGTACATTTGGGTAATTCTATACTTAAATTACCTTAATTAGTATGTCCAGATTAGTTTCATTATCGGAAGCCGCTTCCATTGCTATTCACGGAATTATTTTAATTGCCCGCACCAGGGTGCCCCTTAATGTTATCCAGATATCTGAATTAACAGGGACTTCCCGGCATCATGTTGCTAAGGTAATGCAGAGGCTGAGTAAGGAAGGTTTTATTTCGTCCCGGCGTGGCCCGTCAGGTGGTTTTCTTCTGAAGAAACCGGCCGACAGAATTAACTTCCTGGATATTTATCAGGCAATAGAAGGTAAGCTTGAAATTCCCTCCTGCCCTATGGATAAGAAAGTTTGCCCTTTCGATAAATGTATTATGGATAATGTAATGACCCGAATGACAATGGAATTCAGCCGTTATCTTGAAGATCAGATAGTTGCTGATTATCTTCAACCAGAAGGCTAAGGTTTCCGATCCCATTTCTCCGGCAGATGCCTGAAAATTTTATATACTATTTCTTTTCCCGGGAATAAAACTGAGTATGCTGTTAACAGAAGTATTTTCATATCTGTAATGATATTACAATGCTTCCGGTACCATTGCTCCAGTGCTCCTTTATAGGGAGCCAGGTACAGGCGGTCGTATTCATGCGGATCCATTTTAGTTGTGGAATAAAGCTTTTCCTCATCCCTGAAAACCAGCGATGCGATACCCGTTATGCCAGGTTTAAACTCATAGAAATGACGCGCAATTTCAGGAGAAAACTTCAAAAAGTCAACTTCCATGAGAGGACGCGGGCCTACTATGGACATATCACCTAATAAAACATTGACAAACTGTGGCAATTCGTTGATTTTTGTTTTTCTTAAAAACCGGCCAACTCTGGTTACCCTCGGATCGTTACGCAGGGTTATGCTCCCGGTACCGATCTGCGGACTTATCTTCAGCATGGTAGCAAATTTTATGATAGTGAATTTGCGGTTTTTATAACCCACCCTTTCCTGAAGGTAGAACACTTCGTTTTCTCCTGTCAGAAGAAGAAGAATGATTATTGGCAAAAGCAAAACGGAAAGTAACACAAGGGCAACAAGTGCTATTATGAAATCAAATACTCTTTTGAAATATTTTCTATACATCATGCTTGCAAATATTTTCGAGCCTTACATGAGCAATGACAGGGCATGCAGTATCTTTTCGCTTTTTTAAAATCGTAATAGAATATTATGGCATATGATTTGCAGTAAATAAAATAACCAGTTTCTCTATAATATACCTGAAACAATTTTCGGGGCAAGCCGGGTCAAAAACCCGGTTTTTTATTTAGAAGAAATGTCTGAATCCTATTATTTCCCTTACCTCCCTGAGAGTTTTCCCTGCACTTTCACGTGCTTTCTCAGCCCCCATTCGTGCAACCCCGGAAAGATACCTTTCATCATTAATAATATCCTTCATTTTCTCTCTTATGCCAAATGTGAAAGAACCTATATCCTCCGCAAGTTGCTTTTTCATATCCCCATAACGGATGGTGCAGTTTTCATATTGCTTACGAAAATGGTCAACAACGGAAGCATCAGACATAAGTTCCATTATATAAAAAAGATTTTTCACGGGTTCAGACATTTCCTGACCCGGATTAGCAGGACCTGCATCGGTTACTGCCCGCATCATCTTTTTTCTTATTTCTTCAGGTTCATCAACAAGGTAAATACCGTTCCCTTCAGACTTCCCCATTTTACCCGTTCCATCGAGACCGGGAACCTTAATTAATTCTTTTCCGAAATTAAAAGGTTCAGGAACATTGAAATATTCCACACCGTATATGGTATTGAAACGCCTGGCAAATTTCCTTGCCATTTCAAGATTCTGTTCCTGGTCCTTTCCGACAGGAACCTTATTTGTATTATGAATTATTATATCTGCCGCCATAAGGACAGGATAAGTAAGCAATCCGGCATTTACGTTGTCAGGCTGGACCCGGATTTTCTCCTTAAAAGTTGTAGTACGTTCAAGTTCCCCGACATATGCGTTCATATTTAGCAGAAGATACAACTCAGGTATCTCAGGCACATCACTCTGAATGTACAAGGTGGCTGCTTCCGGGTCAATCCCTGCTGCAATATATTCGGCAAGAACCTGTTTTACATTGTTATGCAAATCCTCAGGTTTAGGATGCGTTGTTAAAGAGTGAAAGTCTGCAATGAAGAAAAAACATTTGTATTCATGCTGCATCTTCACAAAATTTCTTACAGCACCAAAATAATTACCAAGATGAAGATTCCCTGTAGACCTTATCCCGCTTAAAACTGTTTCCATAAATCTTATATCCTCCTGTGTTAAGAAACTGCAAAGCTATAAAATGTTCTTTAAAAATCTTAATTTTACGGTCTGCCAATCTTCTCCGACTGGTTATTAGTTAGAATAAAAATATATATGATGGAAAAAGTTGAGACTACCAGACAAAGGAAAGTATCACGTTTATTGCAGAAAGAACTGGGAACCTATTTCCAGAGAAACAGCCTGACATTCGGGAATAGAATCATCTCGGTTACAATTGTCAGGATCAGTTCAGACCTTAGCACAGCACGTATATATCTGAGTATTTTCCCATTGAAACAGGACGAAAAACCTATCCCTCAGATACAGGAGAAGGCTCATGAGATAAGACATTTTTTAGGAAATCAGGTCAGACACCAGCTTAGAATAATTCCTGAACTGACTTTTTTTATAGACGACAGTCTTGATTATATTGATAAAATTAATGGCTTGTTAAAAGAATAGTATATTACGGCGTTTCAGATATATTAGGAAGATCCTGCAATCTCTTCCTGCAAAAAGCTTATAATAAAGATATTATGAAGTACGATCCGATAAAACAATCTCTGGGTAATGTTTTTAACCGGCATCCAATCCTGCGTATTGTATTTTACAGATTACTGGACACCTTGCTTCTTCGTACCTGGCATATTAAAAAGGAGATTGGTGAAATTCGTAATTATTTACCTGATATTCCGGAGATTCTTGACGCAGGATCAGGATTTGGACAATACTCCTATTACCTGGCAAAAAAATTTCCGCAGGGAATAATACATGGGATTGATATCAAGGAAAAAGAAATTAAAGAGTGTAACAATTTTTCCCTGTCAAGGGGTTTATCAGAAAGACTTCTTTTCAGTAATGAAGATCTTACAGGTTTCCGAAGAAATGATACTTACAACCTTATCATTACAGTGGATGTAATGGAACATATTTCAGAGGATATAAAAGTTTTGGGAAATTTTTACGCCTCCCTCAGAAAAGGCGGCTTTTTACTTATCTCCACTCCTTCTGATCAGGGCGGTTCTGATGTTCATGATGAAGAAGACAGTTCATTTATTGATGAACATGTAAGAAACGGATATAGTATTAAAGATATAAATGATAAACTGCACAGAGTTGGTTTTACAAATATTTCAGCGAGATATTCCTATGGTTTTCCCGGAAAACTGTCATGGAAATTATCCATGAAATATCCTGTGAGTATGATAAATTTTTCAAAGTTATCATTCGTTATCCTTCCATTCTATTATTTATTAACCTTTCCTTTCTGCCTGCTCCTGAACCTTGCAGATGTACGGATGAAACATGTATCAGGTACCGGGCTTATTGTAAAAGCTATAAAATGATACCACGGTGAACTTCCCCTTTTACATAGCAAAAAGATATCTTGCTGCAAAAAAGAGCAGAAATGCCATTAACATTATTTCCCTGGTGTCGGTATTAGGTGTTACAACCGGTACAATGGCCCTTGTCGTTGTACTGTCTGTTTTTAACGGTTTTGATGATTTAATTAAATCTCTCATCAGTTCTTTTGATCCGGATATCAAAATAACTCCTGTAGAAGGAAAAGTATTTGACCCTGTCAGTTGCAATAAGGATAAAATATTAGAGATACCCGGGGTACTTGCTGTTTCTGAGGTTCTTGAGGAAAATGCCCTTATACGTTATGAAGACCAGCAGTATATTGCTACTCTGAAGGGAGTGGACAGTAATTATGTTCTCGTAAACGGAATAGACACCATGATCGTTGATGGTGATTTTATTCTTGAAAAAAATGACGTCCCGATGGCAGTGGTTGGCCAGGGAGTAGCTTTCTTTCTGAAGATAGGACTCACATTTACAGCTCCTATGGTAATATATATGCCCAAAAGAACCGGACAGGTGAATCCGGTGAATCCCTCTGCCTCTTTTAACAGATATCTGATATGGCCATCAGGGGTTTTCGGTATTGAACAGGATTATGACACAAAATATATCATACTGCCCCTTCATGTTGTAAGAAATCTCTCCGATTATACATCAGAAGTTTCTGCCCTGGAAGTAAAAATACATCCTTTATGGGATGAGAAAAATATCCTGAATGAGATACAGTCTGTTACCGGAAATAATTTTGACGTTTTGAACAGGTACCAGCAAAATGAACTTTTCTACCGGATAATGCGTGTGGAGAAATGGGCAATCTTTTTCATACTCATCCTTATTCTGCTTATTGCATCCTTCAATATCATTGCATCCCTGACCATGCTGATCATTGACAAAAAAAATGACATCCTGACCTTACGTAATCTGGGAGCTGACAATTCTATGATAAGAAAGATCTTTCTTTTTGAAGGCTGGCTTATATCTGTTATTGGATCAACCGGTGGCCTGATACTCGGTATTATCATCTGTTTTATACAGGAAAAATTTGAACTGATAAAGCTTGGAGGAAGCGGTTCTTTTGTTATTGATGCCTACCCTGTAAAAATATCATTCCCCGATATTCTCCTTATATGGATCAGTGTTCTTGCCATCGGATATCTTGCTGCTCACTACCCTGTCCGAAAAATTAAAGGGCAATTGTTAATAAATGCTTAGTTTTATCTCACTTTGCATGTTTTTTTGTAAACTTTTTCGAAATACCTTTACTTATATTTTAACAAAAACCTTAATCCAGATGGAAACCATACCATTTATCCATCAAACTTTTTTAGATTATTATGCAACAAATTTTTTAAAATATACGTACAACTGATTGTTTTACAGTAAGTATGTAATCGAACTCTGAAAAATGAAACAATTCAAACCTTATATTTTCCTATTAGCAAGCCTGTTAATGATTAGCTTAAGCTCTCATTCCCAGCCTGTTATAATTGAAGTGTTAACTACTCCTGCTGATTGCTACGGTAGTGCAACAGGGACAGTAAGTTTTGCTGTAACAGGGGGTGTTAAACCCTATTACTATTATCTGATCAAGGGTGGAACCACAGTTGCTTCAACCCAGACTAACGATACTGTTTATACATTCTTCAATGTTGAACCAGGGATATACATTTGCATGGTGGAAGATAAAAACTCTGATGTTGATTTCAGAACCAGGACGGTAGGAGAACCTACTCCGGTAAATATCTCTTCTGTTACCATCACTCCGATTACCTGCACAGGATATGCTGATGGTGAGATTGATGTAAGTGCCACAGGGGAATCAGGAAATTACAATTTTCTTCTTCGGCCCCTTGGAATCACAACTACCACCGGTTCATTCAACAGCCTGGCTCCCGGAAATTACCGTGTTGTTGTTTCAGATGCTGGAGGATGTGCCAGCAAAGATTCAACAGATATCCTGGTTTTATCTGACCCTCCTTCTGTGTCTGTTTCGGGTGAAAGCTCAACCGATCTTTCCTGTAAGGGATCCAATGACGGTAACATTACTATTACTGCATCAGGTGGCACAGGGGCATATACTTTTACTTTGAATCCGGGAGGGCTATTCAATTCAACAGGAATTTTCAATAATCTTTCTCCTGGAAACTATACAGTGGAAGTAACTGATGTTAATAGCTGTCCCAGTGCAACCAGTAATTTACTTTCTATTTCTGAACCGGATGTTCTTGAATTTTCCTCGGAATCGTCTGAAAATACAAGTTGTTTTGAGATAAATGACGGCAAAATAACTGTAACAGCCACAGGAGGAACGGCTCCATATTCTTATACTCTTAACCCGGGGGGATCAAATAATTCTACAGGTATTTTTACCGGACTGGCTCCCGGATCTTATACTGTCAGCCTCACCGACACAAAATCATGCGGACCGGTGATAAGTAATGAACTGATCATTAACCGGCCCGAAGCAATCATAATAAACAGCGTTACTTCCTCCGATATTACCTGCAATAATAACAATGATGGTAAAATTACCGTTACAGCCAGCGGGGGAAATGCACCTCTGACCTATACACTTAACCCTGGTGCAGTTCCCAATCTTACAGGAATTTTTGAAAATCTGCCGGAAGGGATATATACAGTGACCGTTACAGATACAAAAGGATGTAACCCTGCATCCACATCTTCCATTAATATTAATAATCCTGCTATAATTGCTATCTCAGATCAGAGTCATACCAATATTACCTGTAATGGAGGTAATGACGGAAGTATTCTTGTTGCTGCCTCGGGTGGGACAGGAACCTTATATTACACACTCAGTCCGGGTTCCTTAACAAATACTTCAGGTAGTTTTTCAGCACTAACAGCCGGTTCCTATTCCATTTCCGTTACCGATGATAATGCATGTCCCGATGCTTCCACAGGACTTATTACTCTTACCGAACCCGCTGAACTCTTATTTCTGACGCAAACACCCACTGATATAAGCTGTTATGGGGCAAATGACGGTTCAGTTAATGTCACCGCTTCAGGTGGGACATTGCCATATTCCTTTACAATAAATCCCGGAGGGACTTCCAACTCCACAGGTATTTTCACAGGACTGGGACCCGGGACTTATACAGTCAGTCTTACGGATGCCGGTTCATGTGGCCCTGTATTAGGCAATGACCTCGTCATTAATGAACCGGATGCTCTGCAGATGTCGCTGGAAAAGACCAATGTTACCTGTTACGGAAGCATGGACGGGACTATTACCGTAACTGCATCCGGTGGAACACCTCCCTATCAGTATTCAAGAAATGGTATCACCTATCAGGCTTCCAATGTATTTACCAATCTTTCTGAAAATAATTACACTATCTGGGTACGCGATTTTAATTCCTGTATTATCACCGGCTCGGTTTCCGTAACAGAACCTTTTGAACTCCTTATTAATTCAGAAATAACTATTAGCGGTAATCTTTGCTATGGTGACAGCCTTGGGGAGATAAGAATTCTTTCTGTCTCCGGTGGTACTACTCCCTACGAATATTCCATTAACGGAGGAATAAGTTATTCTTCCTCTTCCGTTTTCCTTAATCTTCCCGAAGGCTATTATCAGACAATGGTGAGGGATGCCAATGGTTGTTCAGCCTCAGGAAACAATAATTATATAAGTCAGCCTTCAAAGCTCAGGATAGTTGATTATTCTCAGCTTGATGTTACCGGGTGTTTCGGTAACACGAACGGCCAAATTGCCATTGAAGCAGTTGGAGGAACAGGGACCCGCAGGTACAGCCTTGACGGAGACCCCTCAAATACTACGGGTATTTTTACTTCTGTCGGGGGAGGAGATCATTATATTGCTATCACTGATGATAATAATTGTTTAAAAGACACTACAGTATTTATTGATCAGCCTCCACCACTTATATTCTCTTCACTTACCCTTACCGACATAACAGGCTGCAACGGAGATGCAACCGGAGCTATTAATGTGATAGCCGGAGGAGGATCCGGCGGTTACCAGTATAAGCTTAACACAGGTTCATTCCTGGCTTCGGGTAATTTTTCAAATCTCCCGGCAGGAGATCATCTCATTACTATCAAAGACGTGAATAACTGTTTGAAAGATACAACAGTAAGCCTTACCGAACCCCTAGCTCTGTCCTTGTCCTCTGTAACAAAAACTGACATTCTGTGTGCAGGTCTGGCAAACGGAAATATAACAGCCACAGCAGCCGGTGGCTCCATACCATACAGTTATACTCTTAATCCCGGAGCAATAAACAACAGTACCGGAATATTCGATGACCTGAGCCCGGGTACATATACAGTCACACTGAATGATGCTTTTGGATGTGGCCCCCTGACAAGCAGTCCGGTAGTTATTACAGAACCTCCTGCATTAAATATTGACGCCATAAATCATATTCCAATAACATGCTCAGGCGATAATAACGGGGAGATACAGATCTCCGCTTCCGGAGGTACACCGCAGCTTGAATATTCAATAGATAACGGAATGAATTATTTCAGCACTTCATCCTTTACCGGACTATTTCCGGACACATATTTTATAAGCTTAAAGGATGGAAATAACTGTCTGGTAATAAGCGACACGATTGTTATGACAGACCCTGATCCCATGGTAATGGTAAATGAATCTTCTACGGATGTAGCACTTTGTTTCGGCCATCTTACAGGTTCTTTAAATTATGAAGTTACAGGAGGGACAGGCCCGCTTGAATATTCAACTGACGGCCTCAACTGGCAGTCAACAGGGATGTTTACCAATATGTCTGCCGGGACTTATGTTGTGACAGCAAGGGATAGCATGTTCTGTTTCCTTAACTCATCAGACCTTTTGATAGATCAGCCTTCACAGATAACTGCCAATATTTCTTCAACACCATACCTTGATGAATTCAACAAAGGAACCATAAGCATTACTGATCCCTCAGGAGGTACCGGAAGCCTTGAATTCTCGATCAACGGTATGGCAGGACCTTTCACTTCAGAGACACAATACACCGGGCTTGAAGCAAGTACATATACAGTGGTAATAAGAGATCAGAATAATTGTAACCATACGGAAAATGTTGATGTCTCTTCAGTACCTCCCCTCAATGTTACTGTCGCACTAAACGATCCCACCTGCTCCGGATCGACTGATGGAAGTATTCGTATGACTCCGGTTGATCCTGACGGCATTGTACAGTATTCTATTGATGACAGTGCTACCTGGCACAGTAACAACAATTTTGTCTTACTCGCTCCGGGAGTATATTCTATTCTTGCCAGGGATGAAGCAGGAAGGTATTTCACCGATGTAGTGACACTTTATGATCCCCTGCCTATTAACATCATGAGCTCTGTAACTCCTGCATCCTGCAGTGCTTTCAGTCCCGATGCATCCATCATTATAACTGCCACAGGAGGAACAGGAACAAGAACATTCCTCTGGAATGATGGGGTAACGACAAAAGACAGGGAAAATATAAATGCCGGGGATTATTCTTTAACAGTAACCGATCAGAATGGTTGTGAAAAGCAAACCACGGTAAACGTTCCGGCAACAATAACTGTTACTGCATTTGCCGGGGAGGATACTACTATTTGCGAGGGAACAACTTTGATGCTCAATGGACAGGGAGGAACGGATGCCTTGTGGTCTCCGCCGGCAGGACTTAGTGATCCCAATATCCTTAATCCGGTTGTCACAATTACAGAAGCAGTGAGTTACGTTCTTACCATCACCGGAATGGACGACTGTTATGATGTTGATACTATCCATATAGACGTGTATCCTTCATTAGGTCTTTCAGCAGGAAACGATACTTCTGTTATTAAAAATATGCCCCTGCAGCTAAATTCTGCCGGCGGTCCTTATATCAGTTATGTCTGGGAACCTTCTGCCGGTCTGGATGATCCTGCAGCTCCTGATCCTTTGGTAACACTTTCAGCCTCTCAGGTATTTATAGTAACTGCCACAGATGAAAACGGATGTATTGAGAAAGATACTATTTCAATCAATGTGGTTGAAAACCTTATTATCTACAGTTCATTCTCTCCCAATGATGACGGAATAAATGACTTTTGGGATATTGACAGTGCGGAACTGTTCCCCGATATACTCGTGGAAGTTTTTAACCGTTGGGGAGAAAAACTCTTCAGTTCCAAAGGCTATTCTTCCGAAAAACGATGGAACGGTTATTATAAAGGGAAAAAAGTTCCCATAGGAACATACTACTACGTGGTAATTCCCTATAAAGGTGCAAACCCAATTAGCGGCCCTGTAACAATAGTAAGATAGAAATGAAAAAGACAATACTCTCAGCAGCAATATTCATACTGGTACTGGCAGAAGCTTTCGCCCAGCAAAGTCCGCATTTTACCCAGTATATGTTCAATGACTTCATTATTAATCCCGCTATTGCAGGAACTAAAAATCATTACAATATCCGTAGTAACCACCGTTTCCAGTGGGTTGGACTAAATGATCCCCCGCTTACAAATACACTCAGCGTTTATGGTCCACATTCGGATATGGACATGGGCTTTGGAGGATATTTCTATAACGATGTTACCGGCCCTACGAGCAGGACAGGTATAACCGGAGCATATGCATACAACATAGAAATAAACAGAGATATCCGGCTTTCAGGAGGAATTTCATTCGGTATAATGCAATATAAGATCGACGGTTCACAACTGACATCAAAGGATCCATCTGATATTGCCATACAACCAACTGTATATTCAGCTTATGTGCCAGATGCCAGTATTGGGTTCTATGCATATGCCGAAGACTTTTATGCAGGATTTTCTGTTGCTCAGCTCTTTAACAACTCCCTCAGAATATTTGAAGAAAAAACCGGTTTAAACAAACTGAAAAGTCATTTTTACCTGACCGGTGGATATATTTATGAAATAAACCGGGATTATAAAATTGAACCTTCCATTATCATAAAAGGTACAGCACCAAAAATTTTCCAGTTCGACCTGACCACCAGAGTTGTATACCAGGATATGATATGGGGTGGACTCTCCTTCAGAATGAAAGATGCTGTTTCCGTTTTGCTCGGATATTTCTATGACGAAAAATTCTATTTCGGTTATGCATATGACATTGGCGTTACCGGATTAAGGAAATATAATTCCGGCACGCATGAACTTATGATTGGATATAAATTCAATGATATTAGAAGGTAATTTTTTTCTCCTCTTTTGTTTTCCGGGATTTCTAAATTTTCATTTCTGAATTTATTTTACCTTTACATTTTAGCTCGTTTATATATTAAACATGGGCTGAAGACTTTAAATTACTTAAGCCATGTATCGTATTACTATTTTGATATTTTTATTCCTGACCTGCTGCGCTAAAACTGACCCGACAAAATTCAGAAGAAAAAATACCATCCCGAGAGATGATTTTATTACTATACTTGTGGAAATGCATCTAATGGACGCAATGATAGACAGCCCTCCTTTCTATGGCAAATACTCTTCTCAGGATACTGTGGATATTTACGGTTCCATTTTCCAAAAGTATGGATATACGAGGGAGAAATTTGACTCTACTGTTTCTGCTTACAGCAGGAACCCTGTAAGGTATGAAAGAGTATACAATGATGTTCTGATGAAACTCAATCTTATTCTCGACACACTGCAACGACAGGACCCGAAATTCGAAAAAGATATTCCTGCAGGTACATAAGTTCTGATAAAAACATGAAACACAGATAGTGTAGATTATCCGGATATTATTAATACTCCCTCAATTCCCAAACTATTACTACTTTTACAATCAGAAAACCAATTCATATTGTTATGAAATCCTATACACCCAAAGAACTTGCACTGTTTATTACACTGCTGATCAGTTTCCTGTTCGGAGGTATTATATATATATTAAAGGTCTTCCATTTTGAAAGTCAATGGATATCTCTTACGTCGTTTATACTGATCTTTGCTCTTATTACCTATGCACTTATATATTATACTCTGACCAATTTCATTTTAAAAAAAATCCAGCCCATCTATAAGGCCATTCATGAATATACCCTCACACAAAAAGAATTTAAGAAACAACTCGACAAGGATATTATTTCACATGTTAACAGGGAGGTGGAATATTGGGCTGATAATAAAAGCAAAGAAATCAAAAAGCTCAAACAGCTGGAAAAATACCGTAAAGATTTCCTCGGCAATGTGATGCATGAACTGAAAACTCCGATATTCAATATTCAGGGATACATTCTCACTCTTCTCGACGGAGGTCTTGAAGATCATTCCATCAATCGTCTTTACCTGGAAAGAACTGAAAAAAGCATTAACAGGATGATCTCTATAGTGGAAGATCTGGAGTCTATTTCACGTCTTGAATCAGGGGAGCTGAAACTAACCGTGGAAAAATTTGATCTTATAAAACTTGTGGAAGAGATCTTTGAAATGATGGAAATAATGGCAAAAAAAAAATCAATCAAACTTGTTTTTGGAAGTGCCTACAGTAAACCTTTGAAAGTAATTGCTGACAGGAAAAGAATACATGAAGTATTAAATAATCTCATCATAAATTCTATTAATTACGGAACCAAGGATGGTAAAACCACAGTAAGTTTTATGGATATGGGGGAAAGTGTTCTTGTAGAGATATCGGATAATGGAATAGGTATTCCTGAAAAAGATATCCCAAGAATTTTTGAGAGATTCTTCCGTACAGATAAGTCACGTTCACGTGACCAGGGAGGAACGGGACTGGGACTTGCAATTGTAAAACATATCATCGAAGCCCATAACCAGACCATTAATGTTAGAAGTAAACTTGAGAAAGGGAGTTCTTTTACCTTCACATTGAAAAAAGCATAAGTAAGAACCTATAAATCTAATTTTTTTTCCATTCCATACCGTTTTTGGTATCCATTATTTCAATGCCCAGCCTGGCAAGCTCCTCCCTTATAAGGTCTGAGACAACAAAATCCTTTCTTTCCCTCACCTTCTGTCTTATCCTTAAAATAGCATCAATAAGCCTTTCTGTATCGCTTTCAATATTTTCAGGATTTTCAGGTATAAGCCCTAAGACATCAGAAGTAAAACCATGCAGGAAAGATGATAAGCTTACCAGGTCATTGCCTGTTATCTGTTCTTTACCCTCTCTCAGAATGTTTATAATTTTTACTGCATCAAATAATCCGGCAATGGCACCCGGGCTGTTCAGGTCATCATTCATGGCAGCATAACAGGAATTCTCAATTTCTGAGATATTAACGGTGGTCTTTTCTGATAATTCTATCTTTTTCATATTCTCCATTGCTTCTGTAAGTCTCTGAAGTCCTTTCTCTGAAGCTTTAAGGGCATCACAGGAGAAATCAAGCGTGCTCCGGTAATGTGATTGAAGTATAAAGAAACGAACAGTCATAGGAGAAAATGCTTTTTCCAGTATCTTATGTGAACCGCTGAATATTTCATCGAGAGTAATAAAATTCCCGAGTGACTTTCCCATTTTTTGTCCCTCAATTGTAATCATATTGTTATGCATCCAGTAACGCGCTGATTCTTTACCGTTAGCGGCAACAGTCTGGGCAATCTCACATTCATGATGAGGAAATAAAAGATCCATTCCTCCTCCATGGATATCGAAAACCTGTCCAAGATATTTTTCCGACATAGCCGAACATTCGATGTGCCATCCGGGAAATCCTTCACTCCATGGTGATGGCCAGCGCATAAGGTGTAAGGGGCCTGCTTTTTTCCAGACAGCAAAATCCAGAGGATTTCTTTTTTCCTCCTGCCCATCGAGTTTTCTTGTATTGGTCATCATGTCTTCCGTTTTCCTTCCGGACAGTTTTCCATAATTATGATCCTTGTTATATTTTTCCACATCGAAATAAACCGAACCATTCGCTTCATAGGCATACCCGTTACCGATTATCTTTTTAATCATTTCCTGTTGTTCAATTATATGCCCTGATGCCAGTGGTTCTATGGAAGGGGGAAGAACATTCAGCTTCCGCATACATTCATGATAGAGGTTAATATAATGCTGTACTACCTCCATGGGCTCCTTCTGCTCTATTCTGGCTTTCTTTCCAACTTTATCTTCTCCCTGATCCTCATCATTTTCGAGATGACCAACATCGGTAATATTACGCACATATCTCACCTTATAACCACAATATTTCAGATACCTGAACAGAAGATCAAAAGTAATGGCAGGCCGGGCATGTCCGAGATGTGCATCGCCATAAACTGTAGGACCGCAAACATAAATACCCGTATATGGCGGGGTCCGGGGTTCAAAAACCTCTTTTTCCCGTGTCAGGGAATTGTATATAACAAGTTTATTCATTAAAAACCGTTTTATTTCCCAAGTTGCTGTTTTAATATCTTTGCAACATATTTCCCGATAATATCGAATTCAATATTTACATTCGTTCCCTTTTTTATCTGGTGAAAGTTTGTCACCTCATATGTATATGGAATAATGGCAACTTCAAAGGAACGATCCTGTGAGTTAACAACAGTAAGGCTTACACCGTTTACCGCCACCGATCCTTTTTCCACAGTAATATGTTCATCCGATGCGGGCTTAAATTCAAACCTGAAATACCAGCTTCCCTCAGCTTCTCTGACATCTGTACACACGGCAGTGGTATCGACATGGCCCTGAACCAGATGGCCGTCAAGGAGGCTGTCTATTTTCATACTTCTTTCCAGATTAATCTTATCACCCGGTTTTAGCCCGCCCAGATTTGATTTCAGCAGAGTCTCCTTTATTGCCGTTACCGTATAAGTTTTATCATCTTTTGAAACTACTGTAAGGCAAACACCATTATGTGAAATACTCTGGTCAATTTTAAGCTCCTGAACAAACGAACAGTTCATTGTCATGTGCAGGTTTTCTTTTTCCTTTTCAATCCTTACAACAGTTGCAGCTTCTTCAACAATTCCTGAGAACATATCTTTGAAATCTTTTTATAGTTATTTTACAAAGTTAATTTTTTTTGATACATAATTTCCTTCATGAAACATGGTCTTTATAAATAATACCACATCGTTTTTTTTTCTATCTTTGTGCGGTTTTTAATAAAATAGTTTCAGGAAATCATTCAATGAAGATGAAGTTCAAAGAATATAAGAACTTTGACCTTGCCGAAATAAACAGGGAAGTATTAAAGAAATGGAAGTCGGAAGATACTTTTCATAAAAGCATTGCCATCAGAAACGATGCTCCGGAATTTATCTTTTATGAAGGGCCCCCCTCTGCCAACGGGAAACCCGGGATACACCATGTAATTTCCCGAACCATCAAGGACATTATATGCCGGTTTAAAACACTTGAGGGATACAGGGTAGAAAGAAAAGCAGGATGGGACACCCACGGTCTTCCAATAGAACTGGCTGTAGAGCAAATGCTGGGTATTAGTAAGGAAAACATCGGTAAGGAAATATCTATTGATAATTTCAACAAAGCGTGCAAAAAAGAAGTAATGAAGTACACCCGTGAATGGGAAGAACTTACAGATATAATGGGTTACTGGATAGATATGGATCGTCCTTACATTACTTTCGATAATCGCTATGTAGAAACCTTATGGTGGTTACTGAAAAAGATGTACGGGAAGGATCTCCTTTACAAAGGTTATACCATCCAGCCCTATTCACCTGCCGCAGGAACAGGTCTCAGTACACACGAGCTTAACCAGCCCGGGTGCTACAGAGACATAAAAGATACTACCTGCGTTGCAATGTTTAAAGTGATCCAAAACGGGCATTCAGAATTCCTTTTCCGGAATACTGAAATACCTCTTTACATACTCGCATGGACAACAACGCCCTGGACACTTCCTTCCAACACTGCCCTTGCCACAGGTCCGAAGATCAGATATGTAAATGTACGTACCTTTAACCCTTACAGCGGCAAGCCGGTAAATGTCATTCTCGCCAAAGACCTGCTTTCAGTATATTTTCCTGAAAAAACCAAAAACCTGAAGCTTGATGATTACAATCCGGGTGATAAAGATATTCCTTTCAGCATTGAATCGGAATGCACTGGTGAAGACCTTAAAGGGATATCTTATGAACAGCTTCTCAAATGGGTAAATCCGGGTGAAAATGCTTTCCGGGTAGTTACAGCCGACTTTGTTACCACTGAAGACGGGACGGGTATTGTGCATATAGCTCCTACTTTTGGGGCAGACGACTACCAGATAAGCAGGGAATACAATCTCCCTTCTCTCACTGTTACAGACAAGGAAGGAAATATAAGTCCACTCGTTGATAAAAAAGGCAGGTTAATAAGAATTAAAGATATCGACCCTTCTTTCCTTCATTCAAATGTAAATGTGGAAGAATACAGGGTATTTGCAGGAAGATATGTTAAAAACGAGTATGATGAGAGTATCCCAAAAGGCTCTCCAACTCTGGATGTTGATATTGCCGTTCATCTTAAGCACCAGGATAAAGCGTTCAGAATTGAAAAACACGTTCACAATTATCCCCATTGCTGGCGTACCGACAAACCTGTTCTTTATTATCCCCTCGATTCATGGTTCATAAGAACTACTGCCCTGAAAGAGAGGATGATTGAACTCAATAACACTATCAACTGGAAACCGGAATCCACCGGAACAGGAAGGTTTGGAAAATGGCTTGAAAATCTGGTTGACTGGAACCTGTCGCGGTCCAGGTTCTGGGGAACGCCCCTGCCTATTTGGGTTTCAGAAGATAAAAAGGAAAAGAAGTGTATAGGATCGCTTGCTGAACTTAAAATGGAAATGGAAAGATCTGTAAAAGCAGGTTTCATGAATGATAATCCGTTGAAAAGTTTTGTTGAAAACGACTTCAGCAATGAAAACTATACCCTTTTCGATCTTCATCGTCCATTTGTTGATGAGATCATTCTGGTGAGCGATTCAGGCAAAAAAATGTTCCGGGAACCTGATCTTATTGATGTATGGTTCGATTCAGGGGCCATGCCTTATGCCCAGTTACATTATCCTTTCGAAAACTCTGAAATTTTCAATTCACATTTCCCGGCAGATTTCATTGCAGAAGGTGTTGATCAGACAAGAGGATGGTTTTTTACTCTCCATGTGATAGCAGCATTACTCTTTGATTCCGTTGCATTCAAAAACATTATCTCCAACGGACTCGTTCTTGATAAGAACGGAAATAAAATGTCGAAACGTCTTGGAAATGCTGTCGATCCGTTCACAACCATTGAGAAATACGGCTCCGACTCATTGCGATGGTATATGATGACAAATTCCCAGCCCTGGGATAATCTGAAATTCGATATGGGTGGCCTGGATGAGGTAAAAAGAAAATTTTTCGGTACACTTTTCAATACCTTTAATTTCTTTGCCATGTATGCGAACATAGATGGATTTGCATACAAGGAAAAAGAAATCCCCTTGGAAGATCGTCCGGAAATTGACAGATGGATTATTTCTCTTCTTCATTCCCTGATTAAGGAAGTCAGGAACAATTATGCTGATTATGAGATTACAAGGGCAGCAAGACTCATACAGGATTTTGTGAACGACAACCTGAGCAACTGGTATGTCAGACTAAACAGAAAGCGTTACTGGGGAGGGGAGTACGATAAAGATAAAATAGCCGCTTACCAGACTCTTTATACCTGTCTCGAAAATGTAGCCGTTCTTGCCTCTCCTGTTATCCCCTTTTATTCCGATAAATTATTCTGTGATCTGAATGATATTACCGGCCACCATCAGGTAAATTCTATTCACCTGATGAATTTCCCGGAATATACGGATGGCTTCATAGATGAAAATTTAGAGGAAAGGATGGATATAGCACAGAAGGTATCTTCCATGGTTTTGGGGCTTAGGAGAAAAGTGAATATCAAGGTACGGCAGCCTCTTAACCGGATCATGATCCCGATCCCGGAAAAAGGATTTAAAGAGAACCTTGAAAGAGTCAAATCGCTTATTCTTTCGGAGGTTAACGTAAAGAAAATTGAATATATCTTCGACACTTCAGGTATTCTGGTGAAAAGTATCAAACCGGATTTTAAAAGCCTGGGGCCAAAGTATGGGAAAAAAATGAAGGAAATATCATCAGCTATTGCACGTTTAAACCAGAATGATATACATAAATTTGAGGAAGAAGGGAAATTAAATATTCGTATAGGGGAAGAAGATATAGATCTTCAACTGGTGGATGTTGAGATCATATCAGAGGATATCCCCGGATGGCTGGTGGCTAATGAGGGTAAGCTTACCGTAGCTCTTGATGTTACCATCAGTAATGAACTCAGGAATGAAGGAATTGCCAGAGAGTTTATTAACCGAATACAGAATATAAGGAAAGAAACCGGATTTGAAGTAACAGATAAGATTTACGTCAAAATCCGTAAACACGATTCCATAAATGAAGCTGTTATCAAATACAGCGATTATATTGGATCACAGACTCTTGCGAAAAAAATAGAGCTTGTGGATAATCTCAATGGTGACTCCGGAGAGATTGAAATTGATGGAGATATAAAAACCGGTATTATTGTTACCCGTATAACTTAAAAACATATACTTGTATTAAAAAATTATGTACTTTTAGCAAATTAATTTCTTAAAGATATGGCTGAAAAGACGAGATATTCAGACGAGGAACTGGATGAATTCAGACAAATCATCCTTCAGAAACTTGAAAAGGCCAAACAGGATTATGAGCTTCTCAAGAGTTCCATTACTATGAGTGATAATAATGACACTCAGGACACCTCTCCCACTTTCAAAGTGCTGGAAGAAGGAGCTGCTACCCTTTCCAAAGAAGAAGCCGGAAAACTTGCCCAAAGACAGCAGAAATTTATTCAACATCTGCAGGGGGCTCTTGTCAGAATAGAAAACAAGACCTATGGCATCTGCCGGGAGACAGGGAAACTTATTCCCAAAGAAAGACTTCGTGCTGTTCCGCATGCAACTCTTAGTATCGACGCAAAGGAAAAAGGAAACCGATAGCATTTTAATGAAAGCAGGTTATACATCACTTCTTGTAGTATTTTTAATTCTCCTGGCCGATCAGATCCTTAAGGTAATAATTAAAACCAACATGTATCTGTATCAGGATATATATGTTGCGGGAAACTGGTTTATTATCAAGTTCATTGAGAACAACGGTATGGCTTTCGGGTTTGATATCCCCGGGTCATACGGAAAAATGATCCTCAGTATTTTCAGGATCATTGCTGTTATAGGGATAGGTTTTTATCTTCACCATCTCATCAGGATAAAATCCCCAAAAGGACTTATCATTGCTGTATCCATGATACTTGCCGGAGCGCTCGGAAATATAATTGACAGCCTGTTTTACGGTATACTATTTTCAGATTCAACCCCTTATTCAGTAGCTTCTTTTATGCCACCAGAAGGTGGTTACTCATCATTTCTTCACGGGAAGGTAGTGGACATGTTCTATTTCCCGGTTATCTCCGGATATTATCCGTCGTGGTTTCCTTTTGTTGGAGGAAAGAGTTTTGAATTTTTCCGCCCCGTTTTTAACATCGCAGATTCTTCCATTACATTGGGAGTGTTCACCATACTCATCTTTCAGAAAAAATTCTTCCCGAAACAGGAAACGGGCTGAAAGCCCACCTTAATTCAGCCCAGGGCAACGCCCTGGGTTTTTGAGGCACACCTCAAATTGCGCCCTGGGGCAGGTTAATCTGTCTATAAATATCGTTCATTATATTCAATTCCATATTCGTTTAAAAACAGAATCAACTCTTCTCTGAATGACATCTTTTTGTGATGCTCCTCCTGGTTTTCAATATATCTTTTAGTTTTATCATGTAATGACTGACTTACTGAAAAGCCTGCATAACCCTTTTGCCAAAAGAATTGTTGGTTTTGTTGTCCCTTTGTTTTTATCCAGCGACTACTATGACGCTTGATCTCCTCCACCAGTTTAGCAAGGCTAATGTTTTTAGACATTACGCATAATATATGGACGTGATCTTGCGTGCCATTTATCATCAAGGGGATGGAGTCATTATCTTTAATGACACTTCCAATATAAGCATACAACTCTTTTTTAACATCATTGCCGATGGGGACAACTGGATTCTTAATATGAAAAATGATGTGTACGTACAACTTTGATAAAGACTGCGACATATTTATTTTTTTTAAGCTGCCCTTACAGGGCGCTGAACATCTAACGCATCTTAACCCAGGGCGTTGCCCTGGGCTGAAGTAATCTGTCCCTTCAGGACGGAAAAGACTACCATTGCAATGAAATAATCTATCCTTCAGGACGGAAAAGACTACCGTTGCAATGAAACAATCTGTCTCTTCAGGATGAACAAAACTGGCATTGCAATGAAACAGCCTGGTACTTCAGGATGGTAAAGCTTCCCCCCGGATTGAAACAGGAAACGGGCTGAAAGCCCTCCTTAATTCAGCCCAGGGCAACGCCCTGGGTTTTTGAGGCACACCTCAAATTGCGCCCTGTAGGGGGCAGGTTAATCAGGTCTGTTGCCAACTATTTATCATCCAACATATGTCTTCGGATATAAAATATACCTTCTCGCTGTCCGGAGGTACACTATTTTTTCAAGGAGCTTATCAAATCATCTTTCCGCTTTTTCCAGTAATGCATTCACCAGTTTCTTAACCTCCTGCAGTTTTTCATCGATTTCCCTTATATCACAGAATTTACAGAATTTCTCCGACATTAATAAATAGGTTTCAAGGACGGATATGGAACTTAGTACGGAAAACAACATCTGACGTTCATCTCGTAAGGAAACATTTTTGGGTATGGAATTTAATGCAACAGAAACTGAAACAGCTACTCCTCTTATCTTTTTACTGAAAAGTTCCGATTCCCCAACAGGAAATCGCTTCGTAACAGAATAAACATCGGAAACAAAATACAATATCCTGCTCCATGCATAATAATCCTGTTGATATTCCATATCTGTGAGATCTTATGCTTAATGGAGAAAAAACTTGAAAAACAGCCTTGCAAATTGAAAATTTTCTAAAATAATGTGTGTTTTTTACGCATTGCACAATCATCTCTATGATTCCTGTCTTTTAACCAGACCGTAAAATAAAAATTTTATAAGGCTGTCAAGCCTTGATTCTATATCCCCATGCTCTTTCCTGATAAACAATGGAATCTCAAGTCCTTTCATCGCAGTTGCAATGGCGACAGCAGCAAGCTCAGGATCTTCAATTGTAAACTTACCCTTGTCAACTCCATCCTTAAGAATACTTTTTAATACTTTAATTTCATTCTGGTCATATTCCTTACGTATATTTTCTATAAATTCAAGGTGATCGAGGTATTCATGTTTCAGGGCTGCATAAAAATTTGTCAGAGTGTTCAGTTTATGCATCCGGAAAAGTACATAAGTCCTCAACTTCCCGATAGGATCTTCAACATTTTCAATAGCTTTATGAAGATCTTTTTTCAGCTCATCAGCTTCCTTTTCCACTACAGCACGAAAAATATCCTCTTTGCTGCCAAAATAATAATATATCGAACTCTTCCCTTTCTTTGCTGCCATGGCAATCTCTTCCATTGTAGTTTTACGGAACCCAAAACGGGTGAAAATTTTTGCGGCCACCGATACAATATGTGTTCTGACCTCATGTTTATGAACTACCATAGATATGTGTATTGAAGACAAACGAATAATAAACTGCAACTAATCAAAAATAATCCCCGGATTAATAGCTTCCAAGTATTTTATCGAATTTTTAACTATAACAGTCGAAAAAAATGCCTGCTTGTTGAATGTGACAAAGTAGTCGATGGATTAAGCTGGCCTTATCTTTGTGCCATTTGGCATAAAGATTTTCAGGCCGGAAATTCATAACCAGGATTGGACTAAATCCGGGTTTGTAGCGCTGAAAACAGCAGAATTTACATAAAAAGTTTGCCAGGATGTCGTATATCATTGCCCGGCCAGGCGGATGGAAAGGCTATAGAAGCACAACCGTACCAGGGCCAATCACCTTAATTAGGAGGCTGGAGGAATTTGATCCGATGTCCGCAGAAAGCCCTGACTTCCAAATCCTGTTTGCACCTGTTCCCTGTGCCTTATGCCCTGGTCCCTGCACCCTGCTCTCCCCGCCCTATGGCTCGATACACAAAATTTACCCACTTCTTTATCTTACCCCATCTCTTTTTTTAAATCAATGACTTGTGTATTTCTGTTTTTTAATTACATATTAATATTTATATTTAAGAAAATATGAATATCGGGAATGAGGTATAAAAATTCATTGATTTCAAGCGGTTCAGAATCCTTTATGCATCATTGCCGATAGTTATTTATGAAAAAAAATCATGTGTCTCCATTATGGCTTCAGAAATAAAAGACTTTACAAGACTCTGTGTACACACTCAAACTACAAAACCCTGGAGTATTGAAGAATGTATAAAAAATTATTCGGAAGCAGGTATTAAGGGAATTACCATCTGGCGTCATGTGCTGGAAAATAAAAATTTGAGAGAAATAAAAATTCTACTTGATGATTATAACATGTTTCCGGTGTCACTGTGCCGTGGGGGATTCTTTCCATCTGTTGAAGCTGTGAAAAGACAAAAAGCCATTGATGATAACTTGTTTGCAATTGAACAGGCTGAGGCTCTCGGAACTCCTCTCATAGTATTGGTATGCGGAGCTGACGGGAAACAGTCGCTGGAAAAATCACGTGATCAGATCAGGGAGGGAATTATGAAAATATTGCCAGCAGCGAAAAGTGCAGGAATAAAACTTGCTATAGAACCCCTTCATCCAATGTATGCAGGAGACCGCTCTGCAATTAACACCATGAGACAAGCCAATGAGATGACTGCTGAAATAAATTCCAATTGGCTTGGTGTTGCAGTTGATGTATATCATCTATGGTGGGATCCTGATCTTCAGAATGAAATAAAACAATGTGCAGAACAAAATCACCTTTTTGCTTTCCATATATGCGACTGGAATGTTCCTACTATAGATTTTTTAAGTGATCGCGGATTAATGGGCGACGGGTGCATCAATATCCCTGAAATACGCGGATGGGTTGAAGAATCAGGATTTGAAGGATATAACGAGGTGGAAGTTTTTTCTGATAAATATTGGACGATGGATCAGAAAGATTATCTCAAGAAGATTAAAAATGCTTATTTACAATATTCATAATCCTAACGAAAATGAAAAAGTTAAATTATCTTAAAAACTTATTTTTTTACTTTACAACAATTCTTTTATTGTTTTCTTCCTGTAAAAAGCCTGCCCCAATTTTTTACGAGAACCTTGACAGAGGGGTAATTGTTCTGTCAATCGATGAAAATTCCAATTATGTGGGATGGAGATTATTAAAAGAAGATACTGAGGATGTAGCTTTTAATATTTACCGGATGGAAATAGGGGGAAGTGATTTCGTTAAAATAAATGAAAGACCAATAGTTACAAGCACCAATTATATTGATAACGAAGTGCGACCTAATATGGGGTACAGGTATATAATTAAAACTGTTTCAGATGGCTCCGAAATGGGAACACCCGGTATTGGATATGTTTTTAACAGGGGTATGAACCAAGCTTACTATTCTATTAAGCTGAGAGACAATATTTCCCCGAAAAGAATAGGAATCGGAGATCTGAATGGGGACGGTGCCTTTGATTTCGTAATTCAGCACCCTGATTTTAATGTGGATCCCTGGTACAGGGAAAGATATTGGAAAAGAAGTCCTGAACCTTATAAACTTGATGCATATACCTCTAAAGGGGAATTTTTATGGAGTTACGATATGGGTTGGGCCATTGAAACCGGAACATGGTATTCTCCTTACATGGTATTTGATCTTGATGGAGATGGCAAGGCCGAGGTTTATACAAAAGCAGGTGAGGGTGATCCACGTGAGCCAGATGGACATGTTCTTACAGGAAATGAGTATCTGATAAAAATTGATGGACAAGCAGGGAAAATTACTGCCAGGAAAGAATGGATATCCAGAGAAGGTTTTGAAACTTATAACAGCTGGTGCAGAAATTTCCTTACTGTGGCTTATTTGAACGGAGTGCAACCCTCCCTTATAGTTCTTAGGGGAACATACAGTATTATTAAAGCTCTTGCCCTTGATGAGAACCTGGATCAGATATGGTACTGGGAAAGTACCGGCGAATATGAAGATTATAAGGGAAGAGGAGGCCACGGGATTATGCTTGCCGATATTGATGGGGATGAAAAAGATGAAATAATTCCCGGAACATTTGCACTGGGTAATGATGGTATCCCTGTATGGAGAACAGATTTATTTCACAATGATGTTGGTTATATTGCAGATATTGACCCTGACAGACCGGGCCTTGAAATTTTCTATGGTATTGAAAAAGGAAATCCTGATAAAAACGGGGTAAGTCTTGTTGATGCAAAAACCGGCGAAATTATTTGGGGATATGAAGGCAGAACCTATCATATTCATAGTCAGGGAATGATAGGCGATATTGATCCTGAAAATCCCGGTATGGAATGTTATGCCGGAGAAGCCAGCTTAGACAAATTTTTTCTCTATAATGCAAAAGGGGAACTGTTGTCAGATAAAAGTATGGGAACCCTTAATCCAAGAGCAGTATGGTGGGATAACGATGATTACAAGGAGATCTGTGTAAACGAAAACATTTTCAAATACAGGGGAGACACTCTGGTACAAATAGAAGGTAAAGTAATTGCAGTTGCTGATATATCCGGTGACTGGAGAGAGGAAATTATTACCAGTCTTCCCGGTGAAATAAGAATTTACTCCACAAATATACCTTCAGAAACCAGGAAAATCTGCCTGATGCAGGACAGGCAATACAGAATTGGCGTGGCAAATTATTCCATGGGCTACTTCTATCCTGCACAACTTGGGATTATAAATAAATAAATTATTATTGAACGAGAAAAATAATGGATTAGATACGCTTTACCGGATTCAAATATTATATTATCAATAAACTAAAATTATTTAACGAATGAAAGTACATAAGATTGGAATAATTATGAATGGTGTGACAGGAAGAATGGGCACAAATCAGCATCTTCTTAGGTCGGTCGTTGAGATTATTAAACAGGGAGGAGTGCAGATCAGTCACTCAGAATTCATCATGCCAGATCCTATTCTGGTGGGGCGTAATGAGATAAAATTAAAGAAACTTTCCGAAATATCAGGCGTGCAAAAATGGACAACTGACCTGGAAGGTGTACTAAAAGAAAAACAATACCAGATTTATTTTGACGCCCAGGTTACCGGACTTAGGGCCGATGCCGTTAAAATGGCCGTCAGGGAAGGGAAACATGTGTATTGTGAAAAACCGGTAGCTCCTGATCTTAAAACAGCTCTTGAATTATATCATTTGTGTGAAGAGGCAAAAGTGAAACATGGTGTTGTTCAGGATAAATTATTTTTACCCGGCATGTTGAAACTTAAAAGCTTGAAAGAGAATAATTTCTTTGGAAAGATTCTGTCAGTCAGAGGGGAATTCGGTTACTGGGTTTTCGAAGGGTTTACTGTACCTGCTCAGAGGCCAAGCTGGAATTACAGAAAGGAAGACGACGGAGGTATCATTGTGGATATGTTGTGCCACTGGCGTTACGTTCTGGATAATCTGTTTGGAAATGTAAAAGGTGTTTTCTGTCTTGGGGCAACACATATACCGAAACGGGTTGATGAAAACGGAAAAGTATATAAGTGTACAGCTGATGATTCTGCTTATGCAACATTTGAACTGGAAGGTGATATCATTGCACATTTCAATTCTTCCTGGGTTACACGTGTGCGTCGTGATGATCTGTTAACCATCCATGTTGATGGTACTCATGGTTCCGCTGTTGCCGGATTACGTGAATGCTGGACACAACATTACGGTAATACTCCCAAACCTGTCTGGAACCCCGATATACCACAAACAATAAATTTCTATGAAGGATGGTCGAAAGTTCCGGAACAGGAATTATTCCAGAATGGATTTAAGGTTCAATGGGAACTGTTTCTCAAACATGTGGTGAAAGATGAGCCATTTCCCTGGAACCTGAAAGAAGGAGCTAAAGGTGTGCAACTGGCAGAAAAAGGTCTGGAAAGCTGGACAAAACGCAGATGGGTGGAAATACCCGAAATAAAGTGAGTTGTAAAATTTAAATTGGACAATAAAGCAAATCCTTTCCAATACATCCATATTATTTTTGAAAATAAGGTATAATCCGCATGGTTGATTTCAGGTTTATATTGTATAAAACATTTTGGAGAATATCATGAAGTTATTTGGTTCAGGAACCTGAGACAAAAAAAAAACATACAATCATAAATAATTGTATTTATTGAAATTTCAATTTTTGAGAAGATGGAAGAAAAAAAGAAATACACAATTTCACGGAGGGATATAATAAAAGCTTTGGCAACACTGCCTGTTGCCGGGATTTTTGCAAACCGTTTTTATGTTAAATATAAAAAGGATTTATCAGGGTGGAATTTGAAATTACCAGAACTGGGCGTTTCTCATCATACGGGAGGTATAATTCCTTCTTTAACCTATCCGGCAAAGGGGGAGAAAATACGTATTGGTTTGGTGGGAAACGGATGGCGTGGACCCGGAATACTTAGCGCAATGAGTTTTGCTTCAGAAGAATATGCGGAAGAACAGAGTAGTAACGGTAAAATCTCACAGGATCTGAGGAAATTTTTAGACCAGGATGATTTAAATATTGAAATAACCGGGGTATGTGATACTTTTTCTTTAAGGGCAGAGGAAGGAAGTGCAATAGTTTCATCTCCTGTGAGATCAGGTGGTGCTGAAAAAGCGAAAACCCCTAAAATATATAAGACTTACCGCGAAATGCTGGAGGATGATAAGCTCGATGCAATTGTTATTAATACTCCCGACCATTTGCATGCAAGAATGGCAATAGATGCAGCAAATGCAGGCAAGCATATTTATCTGGAAAAACCTATGTGTCAGACAGCTGAAGAAGCAAGAGAACTACGTGATGTGGTGAAGAAGAAGGGTGTTATTTTTCAGCTTGGTCATCAAAACCGGCAACAGGCCAGTTTCATCAAGGCGAAGGAGGTTATTGAAAAAAATGTTCTGGGAAAAATATCCCTGATTGAAACTTTTACAAACAGAAATAATGATCATGGTGCATGGATAAGAGAAATCGACCCCAGGGCAAATTTATCAAATATTAACTGGAAAGAATTTCTTGGTCATAAACCCTGGCGGGAACCAGACCTCGACAGATATTTTAACTGGCAAAAATGGTTTGAATATGGTACAGGTCCTGCGGGAAATCAATTTACACATCATTACGATAGTGTAAACCAGATCATGGGCCTGGGCATTCCTGAAAGGGTTATGGCTGCAGGAGGGAATTATTATTTTAAAGATCCAAGAGATATTCCGGATGTTTTTAATGTAATTTTTGAATATCCTGAAAAGAAGCTTTCATTAAGCTATGATTGTTCCTTGTTAAATAGCAAATTACGTAACAAAACTTTTTTGGGAAGTGACGGAACAATGTTGGCCAGTACCGGTCTTACAATATACGCGGATGAACAATCCGATAAATACAAGGATTATAAAATTGATTTCGACGAACCGGTTTTTGTATTTGACCCGAGAAAAGATATTGTTGATGGTGTAACTTCAGCAACAGCTAAATTTTATCACGACAGTGGATTTGGAGATACCTACAATAATGGGATTCCATTAGACACTACCTACCTGCATATGAAAGAATGGATTTATTGTATCCGTAATGGAATACAACCCAGCTGCAATATAGACAGGGGTTTTGAGGAAACGGTAACATTTTATATGGCTAATCTCTCTTATCTGGAAAGAAGAACTGTAAAGTGGGATCCGGTAAACGAAAGAATTATTTAGAATAATAATCTTATTGAAATATTTGCTCTTTTTGTCCTTTTTTTGTTTCCCACAAGCCATATTTTAGGATTAGACAGATTTCTCAGAAAAGTTTAATCCCCCGGATGCATTCCCCGCTGATTGCGATGGGGGTAGGTCAGGTATAAATAATTTTCGTTGATATTAATTCAGATCAAATAGGAGCAAAACAATAGACTGCGAAAGCTTATATCGCAAAAATATTTTAAATCAATTTCAAATATTTATATTTAAGGTTTCTTAAGATTTTACAGAAATGATCAAAATTAATTATAAGCTTGGCTTAAGTGATTTAAAAGAATCCCTTACCCGATTTTGGGATATTTCCGGAAAGAAAATAGTGCTTATTGAAGATAATATTGACCTTTCAGCAGGGGCTCCGGTGTTTACTGTTAAAGGAAAATATACATCACGCGGATGGACGGAATGGACACAGGGGTTTCAATATGGGAGTGCTATCATGCAGTATGATATTACCGGAGAAAAGGAATTCCTTGAGACAGGCAGGAATAATACAGTTGAAAAGATGTCCCCGCATATTAGCCATACGGGGGTTCATGACCATGGTTTCAATAATGTAAGTACCTATGGAAATTTATTGAGATTGATGCAGGAAGGAGTAATTCCTTTTAACGATTGGGAAAGGGAATTTTATATGCTGGCATTAAAGATATCAGCCACCGTGCAGGCAAGCCGGTGGACTAAAACAAAGAATGGTGGATTTATTTACTCATTTAATGGCCCTCACTCCTTGTTTGTTGATACAGTCCGTTCTTGCAGGATACTTATGTTGGGCCACTCCCTTGGTCAGTTCCTGCCGGGAGAGAACGATGTTAAAATTTCTTTATTGGAAAGGGCTGTCATGCACCTTGTTTCTACTGCAAAATATTCCGTTTTTTATGGAGAAGGGAGGGATGGCTGGGATGTTCGTGGCAGGACAGCTCATGAATGCATTTTTAATGTTAATGATGGCAATTACCGTTGCCCCAATTCCCAGCAGGGGTATTCCGGATTTACAACATGGACAAGAGGTCTGGCGTGGGCAATGCTCGGTTTTGCAGAAGAACTGGAATTTATTGATGTTTTAAAAGATGCTGAATTTAAAAATATTGATAGTAAAAAACATATAAAAGAAATCATGCTAAAAGCTGCAAAAGCTACCTGTGACTTTTATATTGAGAATACTCCTTCAAACGGGATACCTTATTGGGATACAGGAGCTCCCGGTTTAATAAACTTAGGTGATTACCTTAACAGGGATGCAGATCCTTTTAATGAATTTGAACCGGTTGATAGTTCCGCTGCTGCTATTGGTGCACAGGGTTTGCTCAGGCTTGGGCATTATCTGACTGATAATGGGGAGGAGGAAAATGGTTCACGCTATTTTAAAGCTGGCTTAACTGTTCTTAATACTTTGCTCAACCAGCCTTATCTCAGTGTGGATGAAAAACACCAGGGCTTGATTTTACATTCGGTTTACCATCAGCCAAACAGATGGGATTATATCCCGGAAGGATATTCCATAGCAAATGGGGAATCGAGTATGTGGGGTGATTACCATGCCCGTGAGCTGGCATTGTATGTACAGAAACTATTATACAAAGACAGGTATTATACTTTTTTTAACTGTCTGAAATATTCAAAATAATGAAAAATAAAAAAGTAGCTCTGGTTACCGGTGGAGCAAGAGGTATAGGTTTTGGCATTTCAACTGAACTTGCTAAAGAAGGATTTGACCTCGCTATTTGCGGACGTAAAGAAATCCATGAGATTAAATCGCAGTTGAAGGAACTTGAAAATTTGGGAGCTCAGGTATTATATTGCCCATGCGATGTAAGTTCTCCTGACCAGAGAGCAGATATGCTGGCTGAAATTAAAAAGAAATTTGGAAGGATAAATGTTCTGGTTAATAATGCCGGTGTTGCTCCCAAAATAAGAAAAGATATTCTTGAAGTTCCAGAAGAGAATTTCGAATGGATACTTAAAATCAATCTTCAGGGTCCTTTTTTTCTTTCTCAGGCTGTTGCAAACTGGATGGTGGAAATAAAAACTGCCGACAAGAATTTTGAAGGATGTATAATTAATATTTCTTCTATTTCAGCTTCTGTTGCTTCAGTTAACCGCGGAGAATATTGTATTTCCAAAGCCGGATTGCATATGATGACTTTATTGTTTGCAGTGCGGTTGGGAGAATACAATATTCCGGTATATGAAATACAGCCGGGAGTTATTAAGACCGATATGACTGCAGGAGTTGCTGAAAAATATGACAAACTCTTCGCTGAAGGCCTTGCCGTACAGAGCCGATGGGGGTCTTCTGAAGATGTTGGTAAAGCAGCTGCAGCACTTGCGAAGGGTTATTTTCCCTATTCAACAGGACAGGTAATAATGGTTGACGGAGGTTTGACTGTCGGAAGATTATAAAAGTAAAAATAACAAGGGTAATCCTGAGATATAAATATCATTCTTGTATTAAAATAAAATTTTTAAACCATAAAATATATGAAAAGGAATAAAATTATTTGGAAACTATGCATTATTGCAGTATTGCTGATCGTTTTATTTGCCTATACACCTTTGGTAATTGGAACCGGAAAAATTGAACCTGTACTGATTGGTTTTCCATACAGTTTATGGCTGTCTGTCTTGCTCACAATATTTCTTGTTGTTCTGACCTTTATAGGTAGCATTGTTATACCTGATGAAGAGGAGGATAAGCAATGATAACCTGGGTAATAGTGTTTTTTGTGATATTTATCACACTGCTTGTATCAGCATCAATAAAATCATATCAGAAGAACAGAAGTTCCCAGGAATTTATGCTTGCAGGTTCCAATATAGGTGTCATCCTGGGTTTTCTTACTTTTTCCGCAGCACTGTTCAGTGCTTTTACTTTTCAGGGGATGCCCGATTTTTTCAGGCAACATGGGATAGGAGCATGGATATTTCTTGCATTTTCTGATGGAGTGATGGTCTTCTTTATTCTCTGGTTTGGACTAAAACTAAGACGAAAAGCAAAGGAAAAGGGATTTAAAGGGATTGCTGGATTAATGGTTGATTGTTATGGTACTAAATGGGCAGGATATATTTTGTTTCTGAGTTCCTTCTTATTTCTCATTCCTTATGCCGCTATTCAGATCCGCGGTATTTCAGTATTTTTTGATGCAGCTTTTCCAAATTTTCTTCCAACATGGGGATGGTCTTTTTTTCTTGTAACCCTTATGATCCTCTATGCCCAGATTGGAGGACTGAAAGCAATGGTTTACAGCGATGCTATACAGGGAACAATTTTACTTGTGGTTTTATGGCTAATAAGTACAACCTGTATTTCTAAGCTCGGAGGGATACAAAGTATGTTTGAGCAGGTAAGAGTAATTGATGATAGCTTATTATCCTGTCCTGGACCAAAAGGATTATTTTCCTGGCAATTCCTTGTTGGAAGCATGATTGCTGTGGTTATGATACCGGTAAGTCAACCCCAGCTTACAACCAGATTGGTGGTTATGAAAAGCCTGAAATCTATGAAAACAATGGCTGTGGCTGTTGGCACTTTTGCAATAGTAATTATTGGGGCAACCATTTTCATAGGAATGTACGGTGTAGTTAAATATACCGGTTCCACAGCACAGGAATTCTGGGCAGGAGCCTTGCTCTATGATCAGCTTGCTCCTGTTGCAGGGCTTGCTGTTGTCGGACTTTTTGCAGCCTGTTTGTCAACGACAAATGCTCAAATTTTTGCACTTGGAAACGAAATAAGATCATTGTTGCCCGGTAGCGAAAAAACTGTAATGCGGAAAACAAAATTTTATCTGTTCTTCTTTGCTATTCTTGTCATGGTTTTTGCATCTTTAATGGGTGATCAGTTAGCTTTGCTTGCAAGAGTGAGTTTTACAGGAACATCTATGATGGCGCCCGTAATCCTTGCAGGAGTATTATCGAAAAAAAAGCCGGGTAAAGAACTTATCGTTATTTCTTTTATTGCCCTTACGATTTTTTTAGCTTCTACAGCAAAAATAATTCCGGCTGTTGTTGGGCCATTAAACATGGATATAGCCTTGTATATTTTTATTGCTTGTGCCACCGGAATTTCATTGCTTATTGCAAGAAAAAGGGCATAGTGGTCTTTAAAAATTAATCGATGAGCCTGCCTTCAGAAATATTCATGGTCAGATCATCCGAAGAGTTCAGGGATATGGCATTAACCATTTTCAGGATGCAGGCTGAAAAGTTGAAAATTTACCGGGAATTTTTAAAACACCTTAAAGTAAATATTTTACAGGTTAATACTATGGAGGATATTCCATTTATTCCTGTGGAATTATTTAAGTCACATAAAATAATTCATTCACATCGTCAGGAAGAAATAATATTTAAATCGAGCGGAACCACCGGGATCGGGAAAAGCAGGCATTATGTTGTCGATTTATCTCTTTATGACAGAAGTATTTTAAATGGTTTTCAGCACTTTTACGGAAGTCCTTCTGATTATTGTATCCTTTCACTTCTCCCATCATATCTTGAGGCTGGCAATTCATCACTGGTTTATATGGCCGGATACCTTATGAAAAGATCAGGGCATCCTGAGAACGGATTCTTTTTATCAGAACACGAAAAGCTCCTGAAAAAAATATCAATCCTCAGGAAGAACAAGCAAAAAACATTATTGCTGGGAGTTAGCTTTGCATTACTTGCCCTGGCAGAAAAATATAAAGCTGACATGTCCGGGGTTACTATTATGGAAACAGGAGGAATGAAAGGAAGAAGGAAAGAAATTGTCAGAGAAGAATTACACAAATTGATAAAAAATAGTTTTAATGTGGAGTCTGTTCATTCTGAATATGGAATGACTGAACTTCTCTCACAGGCATATTCATCAGGAGATGGTATATTTCATACTCCACCCTGGATGAAGATCATTATACGTGACCCTCACGATCCGAGAACATCCGTTAAAGAAGGTTTAACAGGTAAGGTAAATGTTATTGATCTGGCAAATTATTATTCCTGTGCTTTTATAGCTACCTCCGATCTTGGCAGAATGGTTCCCGGAAATGGATTTGAAATTCTTGGTAGAAATGATAATTCAGATATAAGGGGATGTAATCTTTTGGTTTCTTAGATCATTCTTTCGCAATACCTCCCGAGACAATAAACTTCATGGCTTCGGCAGGAGCCATTTTAAATGGTCTGATATGCTCTCTTGGAACGATAAACATCTCACCGGAAAAATTATAGGAATGTGGAAAATAGACAGCAACCTTATCCAATATATCAAGATCGGATAAATCTTCCTGTGTAAGAAAACCAACTTTCTCCAGCTCAGAAATAGTATTTACCTTAACCAATACTGGCTGGTTGAATTTTTTTTCTTTTCCAACAAAAGCGTTTAAAAGATCTCTGATAGAAGTGTAAAGCACTTTTATAATGGGAACTCTGTTCAATAATCCTGAAATTATTTTTTTTATCGGACGAAAAATAAACGACTGCCCTATAAAACCCAGAAGACTTATCATGAAAAATATGACGAAAAAACCTAATCCGGGAATATTAATATGGATCAACTGAAAGATATATTTCTGCAAAGAACCATCAATAACAGAAAATATAAAATAGATCACATAAATGGTAATGGTGAGTGGTGCTACATAAATTAACCCCTGTAGGAAAAAGCGAAGTATTTTATTCATGGTACAGATTTTTAAATATTTTAAATGATTACTTACTGAGGTTTGCACACTTGATTTCTTAAAATTATACGTAAATATTTGATTTAATCGACGCCTTATGAGCTTGTCATATCGGGCGATAGCAGGCGATTTCAAAATACGAAATATTCTTTCCATCTTCCATTTAAGCTGACACGGAATAATTACCAGTTCACCCCCGGCACAAATGCTCCCTCAATATGTTCAGCAAATTTATCATTTCCGATGAAAGTAACAGCAATTATATCAAAACGAGTTTCCAAATTAATATTGTATTTAAAAATGTATGCTTCAGCAGCATCAACCAAATGCTTTTGTTTCCCAACGCTGACAGATTCTGCAGGGGGTTCGCTATTAATCCCAAAACGGCTTTTTACTTCTGCAATTACCAGTATATTATCTTTCATGGCAACAATATCCAGCTCTTTATGAAAATAACGCCAGTTTCTGTGAAGTATCCTGTACCTTTTCTTCAATAAAAGATCTGCTGCAAAATTCTCAGCTATCCTGCCGGTTTCACATGTACTTGCCATTGTATATAAGTAGGCTATTATAAAATTTTATCCTGAGGTTTTTACACTTACACTATTTCCCTTAATACTTAATTGCACTTCTCTTCCTAAAATCAGCGTCATGTTATCAGAAATATGTCCTGAGGGGAAATTAAAGCACACCGGAAAGTCAAAATTTTTTACAGCTTCAGAAATGATTTCATAAACATCATATCCATAAGGAATTTTATTATCCCTCATACCTGTAAATGCTCCTACAATAAGTCCTCCTGTTTTATTAAATACTCCGCTGTGAATAAAATTCTGTAAAATACGGTCTATATGATAGAGATATTCGTCCACTTCTTCGATAAGGAGAATCTTATTCTTCATATCGGGGAAAAAGCTGGTACCATTAAGACTGTATAATAGTGAGAGGTTACCGCCTGTCAACTCCCCGGTGAAAAATCCATCTCTGTTCAAATCACAGGGGTCAATTTTAAATTCAGGGTTTTCACCAAAAAGAACTTTTCTGAGTGACATGGCAGCCTTATCATTATTCCCCGGTTTATACTGCACAGGCATTATAGAATGCAGTGACTCCGTTCCGGGAAATTTATTCACATATGAATGAAGAACGGTGATATCTGAAAAACCGGTAATCCATTTAGGATCCTTTTCGAACCCGGAGAAATCAATATAAGGGATTATCCTTATCGTTCCATATCCACCCCTGGCACATATTATTGCTCTTATTCCGGGGTCGTTTATCATTTCCTGGAGATCTGAGGCTCTTTCTTTATCGGTCCCGGAAAACTGGTGGGAATGTCCAAACAAATATTTTCCGGTTTTGTATTTTAATCCCCATGATACCAGTAATTCGAGGAAAGGAGTGATCTCTTCTTTACGGATACTTCTGGCTGGTGCTACAATACCAACGGTATCACCTTGTTTAAGGTAAGGAGGTGTAATCATAATTGTTGAAATAGAATGTATAAATTTAGATAAAAAGATTGGGAAGTCACTTAAGTTTAGAAGATTATAAAATACATCAGATCAGCAGATTGTCAAAATATTTCTTTATTATGCAGCTAGCGAGTGCATACCCTCTGCTTGTTGCAGGGGGAAGCGAGCACTAGTGGGATAATTTCCGGATCAATGATTCCTGGCGGCTTGTCGAAAGGAGAGTCAATTCATCTTAAAAAAAGTTCATATTCTGTAAATACCTGTCCATCCACACACTATATTATTATCTTTGCAGAACTTTTATTTAATATTTCTGATGAAAGAATACAAGCGCACCATCGTTACAGCTGCTTTACCCTATGCTAACGGACCTATTCATCTTGGTCACCTGGCAGGTGTTTATGTTCCTGCCGATATTTTTGTACGTTATCTCCGGCTTAAAGGAGAGGACGTTATTTATGTATGTGGATCTGATGAACACGGGATTCCCATAACTATTAAAGCAAGGCAGGAAGGAATTAGTCCAAAAGAAATTGTGGACCGATATCATGAGATGAACAAGGGATCATTTGAAAAATTTGGTATCGCATTCGATATATATTCAAGAACAACCTCACGGGTTCATTATGAAACAGCCTCCGAATTCTTTCGTACTTTGTATGAAAAGGGAGAATTTACAGAAGGGACAACAGATCAGTATTATGATCCTGAAGTAAAGCAATTTCTTGCCGATCGTTATATTTCAGGAAAATGTCCTAATTGCGGAGAGGAAGAAGCATATGGCGACCAATGTGAAAAATGCGGGAGTTCACTTAGTCCTACAGAATTGATTGATCCTAAATCAGCACTCTCCGGAGCTACACCCGTTTTGAGGGCAACAAAGCATTGGTTTCTTCCTCTCGGTAAACATGAAGCCTTTCTGAAAAAGTGGATACTGGAAGAAAATAAACATTGGAAACCTAATGTTTATGGTCAGTGTAAATCATGGCTTGATAATGGATTGCAATCAAGAGCTGTGAGCCGGGATCTTGATTGGGGCATACCGGTACCGGTTAAAGATGCAGAAGGAAAAGTATTGTATGTATGGTTCGATGCTCCTATAGGATATATTTCTGCTACCAAAGAACTTACTCCTGAATGGGAAAAATATTGGAAAAGTAAGGACTCCAGACTTATTCATTTTATAGGGAAGGATAATATTGTTTTTCATTGTATTATTTTTCCTGCCATGCTGAAAGCCGAAGGGAGTTATATACTGCCCGACAATGTGCCGGCAAATGAGTTCCTTAACCTGGAAGGAGGGAAGCTTTCAACTTCAAGGAACCATGCGGTATGGCTTCATGAATATCTGAAAGAATTTCCTGACAAACAAGACGTTTTAAGATATGTTCTTTGTTCAAATGCTCCGGAAACAAAGGATAATGATTTTACCTGGAAAGATTTTCAGGCACGAAATAACAATGAACTTGTAGCCATTCTCGGGAATTTTGTAAACAGAACAATGGTTCTTACACATAAATATTTCGACGGTATTGTCCCTGCACCAGGGGAGTTTGACGATTATGACGTAAAAGTTTTGGAGGAGTTTGGGAAAATCAGAAATACAGTAGAAACACATTTTGAAAACTTCAGGTTTAGGGAAGCACTTAAAGAAACAATGAATTTAGCAAGGCTGGGGAATAAGTATCTCGCTGATACCGAACCCTGGAAACTTATCAAATCCAATTCCGGGAAAGTAGCTGATATCTTATATGTTTCACTTCAGCTTACTGTTAATCTCTCCATTTTACTTGAACCTTTCATACCTTTTACATCAAAAAAATTAAGAGCTTTACTCAATATTGGTCCGCTTAACTGGAATATTTGTGGAAAGAAAAATATTCTGGACATGGGACACAGGATTTGTGAACCTGAATTACTCTTTGAAAAAATCGAAGATGATGCCATTGACAAACAGCTACTTAAACTTCAGGTTGCCTCTTTGGCGGAGAATGATAATAAAGAAATTATAGCTCCGGAAAAGCAGGGAATAAGTTATGAGGATTTTGAAAAGATGGATATCCGTGCTGCAACCATACTGGAAGCAGAAAAAGTTCCTGAAACAGATAAACTTCTTAAAATAACAGTTGATACCGGCATAGATATAAGGACGGTTGTATCCGGTATAGCTGAATATTTTGATCCTGCAAATCTGTCAGGGAAGAAAGTTTGCATACTTTTAAACCTTCAAACGCGGAAAATAAAAGGAATAGAATCTAAAGGAATGATCCTTCTTGCCGAAAACACTGACGGATCTCTTTATTTCGTTGTACCGCAGGAGGGAACTGTAAACGGATCTGTAATAAAATAAATTAATTCAGGCCTAAAACCCAGGCTGATTTATAGGGAGTTGTTCTTCGGAAAGTTTCCAGCTCAGTTAATGCTTTTTCTTTATCAGTGAAGGAAATAGCACTTACGCGATAAAACCCATCACCAAGGTTTAAAACTACGCTGGGGAACCCTTTCATGTTAAGTTCCATTTGCATTTCATTTGCATTTCTCATTACTGAAAAACTTCCGGAAATAATATGAAATTCAGAGTAGACGGAAGAAACGGCAGATTCAGGGATTTTCTCATCTTCAGTGATCCTCAAAGCATTTTCAAGTTTTGTAAGGGAATCAATAGTTGATTCGATCGTTCTGTCAAAATCATCTTCACCACCAAAAATAAATTCAGGTTCCCTGGTATTTTCGCTTTTCTGAGTTTTGAAGAGGTTCGTATCAAAGTCATTAAAAATGTCAGTAGTTAGTGAAATAATAATAAAAGAAATCAGGATTACAACGATAGATCCACTTAAAATCCACAAAAATCCCTGGTTACTTTTCTTTATTTCAGTAAAATCATTTTCGTACTTTTCTTCATCTGTATATTCGTCGGAGGGAATTACAGTTTTCTTTGATTTTTCAATATTTTCCCCTTCCGGTTTAATTTCGTCTTCAAATGGATCAAGTACAAAAGATTCGAAACCGGTTGTTTCAAAATCAATAACGAGATAATCATCTTTTAGGAAAACATAATTACTGTTTTCATCTATTAATAAGGTTCCGAATCCCTCCATAATAAATTGTTCCCCTTTGCTGAAAGCTGATTTGATTTTTTCAACGTAATCAAATACCTTTTTAGTTGCCTGTTCAGGCTCAATCTCCTCTGCTTCAGCAATCCGGGACGAAAGAACTTTATCATCGTCAGTAATTTCAGTATTAAAAACAATAACTGATTGGGGAGGGATTACCCTGTGTTCTTCAAAAACAGCAGGTTTTCTTTGAATCTGAAAAACACCCAGGCCCGGTAATACCAACTTTTCGTGGAAAAGCAGCAGATCTCTGATATATTCGGATATCTTCAAGTCCTATTGTTTTTGACAAAATTAAACAAATATAGAGTTGATTTTCAGCCTTTGCAAAAAAATAATGAACAATAGAATTATTACTTATTTTTTATCACTCTGCTCATACCATTAATAACTATTAACAGTTCAATACATCAAAGATTGTTCTTGTCATATATTATTTTTCAATGGTAATAATTACCTTCGTAAGGGTTTTATTTCTGAATCATGAAGGAAATTAGAATGGTTGACCTCTCAGGTCAGTATGATAAAATAAAGCGGGAAATTGACAATGCCATTGGTGAAGTAATTGATTCTGCAACATTCATAAGGGGGGAACAGGTATATCAATTTCAGGAATCCCTCAGAAGTTATCTTGATATTCCTTATGTAATCACTTGTGGGAATGGAACAGATGCACTGCAGGTTGCTTTAATGGCACTTGATCTTAAACCTGGTGATGAAATAATTACCACCCCTTTCACATTCGTTTCCACCGTTGAGGTTATTAAACTTTTGGGGATGAAACCGGTTATGTGTGATGTTGATCCGGATAACTTTAATATAGATGCTGATAAACTGAATGATGTTATTACACCAGGTGTAAAAGCGATTATACCGGTTCACCTCTTTGGTCAGTGTTCAGATATGGCAAGAATTAATGAATTTGCATCAAAGTATGACCTTTATATTATTGAAGACGCAGCACAGTCATTAGGGACTGATTTTATTTTTCCCTCAGGGGAAAGAAAAAAAGCGGGCACCTTGGGTAATATTGCCTGTACATCCTTTTTCCCTTCAAAAAACCTTGGTGCCTGGGGAGACGGCGGAGCCATATTTACTGAAGATACGGAGCTTGCTGAAAAAATTAAAGCCATTGTCAATCACGGCATGAAGGAAAAATATCTATATAGCTGTGTTGGAGTAAATTCCAGGCTCGATACTATCCAGGCTGCAATACTTAATGTAAAAATTAAATGTCTTGATGAGTATAATTCGGCAAGGCAGGAGGCAGCAGCTTTTTATGATAGAAAACTTAACAATCACCCCTGTTTCCGGATTCCTTCACGTGTAACATGGTCGAACCACATTTTTCATCAGTATACTTTGAAAGTTTTAAACAACAGAAGGGATGAACTGAAAAGTTTCCTTCAAAAAAACAAGGTTCCGACTATGATTTATTATCCTGTTCCTCTTCATCTTCAGGATGCCTATATTGATCCGGGATATATGAAAGGAGATTTTCCGGTAGCAGAAGAATTATGCGACCAGGTACTTTCTTTGCCCATGCACACTGAGCTTGATGAAGAACAGTTGAATTATATTACAAACAAAATTGTTGAATTTTACAATTGAGATATGTCTGAAAGAAATTATTTCGCTCACGAAACAGCCATTATTGATGATGGTTGCAAAATTGGAAATGGTACGAAAATATGGCATTTTTCTCATATCATGCAGGGTTCCATTCTGGGAGAAAGATGCAATCTTGGACAAAATGTAGTTGTATCTCCCGGGGTAATTCTGGGTAATAATGTCAAAGTTCAGAATAATGTTTCAATTTATACCGGGGTTATATGTGAAGATGATGTTTTTCTGGGGCCTTCCATGGTATTTACCAATATCCTTAACCCGAGGAGTGCAGTTGTCCGCCGTGATCAGTATGTACAGACCCTTGTGAAAAAAGGGGCATCTATTGGTGCTAATGCAACTGTTTTATGTGGAAATACAATTGGCAGCTATGCTTTAATCGGAGCGGGTGCTGTTGTAACCAAAGATGTTCCGGATTATGCTCTTTTTATAGGTAATCCGGCAAGACATGCAGGATGGATAAGTGAGTATGGTCACCGCCTTGACTTCAACCTTCTTGGGATAGCCACTTGTACTGAAAGTAATGAGAAATACAAATTAGAAAATAATTTGATTAAAAAAATTAATTAATCTGAATATGGTTACTGATAATAAGGATGTAAAAAGTTTTGCATTAATAGGAATAGCCGGTTATATAGCAAGCAGACATATTAAAGCTATTAAAGACCTTGGCCATAACCTGATAGCTGCCTTAGACAAGTTTGACAGTATAGGTTTTATTGATTCATATTTTCCTGAAGCTGATTTTTTTGTCGAATTTGAACGTTTCGACAGACATATAGATATGCTAAAAAGATCAGGAAAAAAATTAGATTATGTCAGCATTTGTTCTCCTAATTATCTGCACGATTCGCATATTCGTTTTGCTCTCCGGAATGATATTGATGCAATATGCGAGAAACCTGTGGTACTGAATCCCTGGAATATTGATGCCCTCCAGCATTTGGAGAATGAAACGGGAAGAAAAGTTTACAATGTACTTCAATTACGCTACCATCCAGTTATTATTTCTCTTCGTGAAAAAATCCTGAAGGCTCCCAAAGATAAAATTTTCGATATAGATCTTGCGTATATTACAAGTCGTGGAAACTGGTACCAGTTCTCATGGAAAGGAGATGTGCAGAAATCAGGAGGGATTGCAACAAATATTGGAGTTCATTTTTTTGACATGTTAACATGGATTTTTGGATCGGTAAAGGAAAATATAGTTCATATTCTTGAACCCGATAAAGCAGCCGGTTATTTAATACTTGAAAAAGCAAGAATACGGTGGTATCTTAGTGTAGATTATAATGATATTCCGGAGAATATAAAAAGTAAAGAAAAAAGAACATATCGTTCGATTACTATAGACGGGCAGGAAATTGAATTTTCGGACGGGTTTACTGAACTCCATACGAAAACATATGAAGAAATACTCAAAGTTAATGGATATGGTCTGGAAGATTCAAGAAAGTCTATCGAAACCGTTTATTCAATAAGGAATTCTATTCCTGTTGGGAAAAAGGGAGAGTATCATCCATTTATTAAAGATATAATTTCTTAGTTATGTATCAGCAACTTAATGAAAAAGAATACAAGCTTGCTGTAATCGGGCTTGGATATGTAGGATTACCGATAGCTCTTGAATTTGCCAGAAAGTTTTCTGTAATAGGATTCGACATACATCAGGGGCGTGTTGAAATGATGAAAAAAAATATTGACCCGAGTAAGGAACTTAAGCGGGAAGACTTTCTTGACAGGGACATTACTTTTTCTGCTGATCCTGATGATCTTCGTGAAGCAAGATTTTTCATCATTGCCGTTCCCACCCCGGTTGATGAGCATAAAAACCCCGATCTAAAACCTTTGCTAAGTGCAACAAAAATTGTATCTAAGGTATTAAAGGCAGGAGACTATGTTGTTTATGAATCAACTGTATATCCGGGTTGTACAGAGGAAGATTGTGTTCCGCTTCTGGAGAGAGGATCAGGCTTAGTTTACATAAATGATTTTAAAGTTGGCTTTTCTCCGGAAAGGATTAATCCCGGAGACAGGGAGCATACACTTACAAAAATTATTAAAGTAACTTCAGGATGTGACAGGGAATCATCTGAAGAAATTGCAAGGGTTTACGGAGATATCATTGATGCCGGTGTTTATAAGGCATCTTCCATAAAAGTAGCAGAGGCAGCTAAAATAATTGAAAATACTCAACGGGATATAAACATCGCTTTTATGAATGAGCTTTCAATGATCTTCAATAAAATGAACATAAATACCTATGAAGTACTTGAAGCTGCTGGAACCAAGTGGAATTTTCTCAGGTTTTTTCCCGGACTTGTCGGAGGTCATTGTATTGGCGTTGATCCATATTATCTTACCTATAAGTCAGCAATGTACGGACATCACGCAAGGATAATAAATGCTGGTCGGGGAATAAATGATGAAATGGGTGCATATGTTGCAAAACAGATAGTGCAGAAAATGATCCCTGTGGGAAAAGTATTGAAGGGCTCAAAAGTACTGGTGATGGGAATTACTTTCAAGGAAAATGTAAGCGATATACGTAACTCAAAAGTAATTGATGTAATAAGAGAATTGAAAGAGTTTGGACTTCATGTGGATATTATCGATTCCTGTGCTTCAAAAGAGGAGGTTAAAGAGGAATACGGAATAGATCTTGCAGAATCTGTGTCTCCACCGTATGATGCTGTTATTCTGGCAGTACCACATAAAGAATACATTGATCTTGATGATAGTTATTTTAATGATATTACTGATAAAAACGCTGTAATGGTAGATTTGAAAGGGATTTACAGAAACAAGATCAATAAACTGAAATACTGGAGTCTTTAATATTCAATATTCTATACCTATGAAAGAATTAATTCTTGTTACCGGCGGCACCGGATACATCGGATCGCACACTGTGGTGGAACTTCTGCAGGAAGGCTCGGAAGTACTTGTTGTAGATAATCTTTCCAATTCAAATATCGGAGTTCTGGATGGGATTGAGAAGATCACAGGGAAACGGCCATTATTTGAATGTGTGGATCTTACCGGGAAGGAAAAAGTTAATTATATTTTTGACAAATACTCCGGGATATCCTCCATAATTCATTTTGCTGCATTAAAAGCTGTGGGAGAATCAGTACATTTTCCATTGAAATATTATTATAATAACATCTTTTCCCTCATAAATCTGCTTGAGAATATGATAAGAAAAGAAATTACCGATTTTGTTTTCAGTTCTTCATGTACTGTTTACGGGGAACCTGATGAACTTCCGGTTACTGAAAGGGCTCCTTTTAAAAAAGCTAATTCACCTTATGGTAATACAAAGCAGATTTCAGAGGAAATATTGCAGGAGACACAATTTGTAAATAACTTTCTCAGAATAGTATCATTGAGATATTTTAATCCCATCGGTGCACATAAAACTGCTCTGATAGGAGAACTGCCTATAGGTGTTCCTAATAACCTTGTTCCGTTTATTACACAGACTGCTTATGGATTGCAGGATAAGCTGAAAGTATTTGGGGAGGATTACAATACGCCTGATGGCAGCGCAATACGCGATTACATCAATGTTGTAGATCTCTCGAAAGCACATATTGTGGCAATTAAGAGACTTAAGGATAAGAAAAGTAAAAAACCTTTTGAGGTTTTTAATCTTGGAACAGGGAAGGGATTCTCTGTGTTCGAGGTTATCCGTGCTTTTGAGAAATCCACCGGACAAAAGGTAAAATATACTGTAACAGGAAGAAGAGAAGGGGATATAGAATGTGTATATGCCAGTACTGAATATGCAAATAAGGAACTGGGCTGGAAAGCTGAAACCGGTATGGAGGAGACCTTACTTTCAGCCTGGAACTGGGAAAAATATTATCGTTCAACAATGGCAAAAAATTAAACAAATGAAATATATTCTTATAACCGGAGGAGCAGGATTTATAGGATCACATGTTGTCAGGCTTTTTGTTAAAAAATATTCCGGTTACCATGTGATAAATCTCGATAAGCTTAGCTATGCGGGAAATCTTGAGAACCTGAGAGATGTGGAAGAAATGAAAAATTATACTTTTATCAAAGGAGATATTACAGACAGGAAACTTATTGAAAATGTTTTTAAAAAATTCCCATTTCAGGGGATCATACATCTTGCAGCAGAGTCGCATGTTGACCGTTCAATTTCAAGTCCTGACGAATTCGTTTTTACTAATGTTATAGGAACAGTTAATCTTCTTAATGCAGCCAGAGAATTATGGAAAGAAAGTTTTTCCGGGAAATTGTTCTATCATATTTCCACAGATGAAGTTTACGGTAGCCTGGGTAAAGAAGGGTTTTTCACGGAAGAGACTCCTTATTCTCCCAAAAGTCCTTATTCAGCTTCAAAAGCAAGTAGTGACCATTTTGTGCGGGCATATCATAATACCTATGGATTACCTGTAGTACTATCAAACTGTAGTAATAATTACGGACCTAACCAGTTTCCGGAGAAATTGATTCCTCTGACTATCAATAATATAAAAAACAATATCCCTGTTCCGGTGTATGGAAAAGGGGATAATGTACGAGACTGGATTTATGTGGGAGATCATGCTGAAGCTATCGATATTGTTTTTCATCAGGGCATGATAGGTGAAACCTATAATATTGGCGGTAACAATGAGTGGAAAAATATTGACCTCGTCATTAAGTTATGCCGTATCATGGATTTAAAACTAAAACGTGCTGCCGGAACATCTGAAAAGTTGATTACTTATGTTAAGGACAGGGCAGGTCACGATCATAGATATGCGATAGATTCTTCAAAAATTAATAAGGAACTTAAGTGGGTTCCATTTCATGATTTTAATTCCGGGTTGGAGAAAACAGCAGACTGGTACCTGAGTAATGATAACTGGATGAGAAATGTTATTACCGGTGATTATCAGAAATATTATGAAGAACAATACCTGAAAAGGTAATCTGCTTGTGTGGTTTTTTACGGGAAGTTTCAGGCGGTTTACCATTTTTTTTAATGGTAGTTCCAATATCAGAAAATTAAATAGTAACTATTTTAGAATGAGTCAACTTTATCAGCAGTTTGCAACTCTCCTACCTTAAAACTTCGAAGAGCAAAACCTGTCAGCGTCCTTGGACCTGACAGCGTTATCAGGAACAACAACTATTATTTAAAGTATTAAAGGAAGCTATAGAAAAAATTATAATTAAGAGCTTATGTGCGCAGGAAGTCCACGGATTGTGCAAACCTGAGGCTTTTTGGCCGGGGCGGGTTGGCAAGGTAAAAAAAGTTGGCAGAGGGCAGTTGGCAGTCGCAAAGTGAAAAAAGTTGGCAGTATGATTGGGTTTTTAGGAAGTGATTGTAATATAGAATAACTCCCCGCCTTCGGGAAATCGCGTAAATAAAAAAGTTGGCAGTATGCAGTTGGCAGTCGCAAAGTGAAAAAAGTTGGCAGTAGGATTGAGTTTTTAGGAAGCGATTTCACCTAAGCGGCGGCGTTTTTTGCATACTTTTTTGCGCTGCTGCAAAAAAGTATGTGGGCATGAAGGTTGTAATCCGTGGTGACTTTTTGCCTGCTTTTTTGTGGCAGAAAAAAGTAGGGAAGATAAATATTATTCAACGGTTACGGATTTTGCAAGGTTCCTGGGTTGATCAACATTACAGCCGCGCAGAATAGCTATATGATAGGCGATTAACTGGAGCGGAATAACAGATAGCAGCGAGGACAATTTTTCATCTGCCTGCGGTATTTCCACCGTATAATCAGCAACACCTGATATAATATCATCTCCTTCTGTAATAATGGCAATGACTTCACCTTTTCTTGCCTTGACTTCCTGAATATTGCTAACTATCTTTTCATAAGATTTATCTTTAGTAGCAATAACAACAACAGGCATATTCTGGTCAATAAGAGCTATTGGACCATGCTTCATCTCAGCAGCGGGGTACCCTTCTGCATGAATATATGATATTTCTTTGAGTTTTAATGCACCTTCCAGTGCAACGGGAAATGAATATCCCCTGCCCAGATATAAAAAATTTGTTGAGTTCTGATATTTTCCGGCCAATGTCTTAAACAATTCATTTTGTGATAGTATTTTTTCAATTTTAGCAGGTATTTCAGATAGTTCACGAATAAGTCCCACATAGTCTGAGTTATCCAGAAACCCTCTCTTATAAGCCAGCATAAATGCCATCATAGACAAAACAGTTACCTGGGCGGTAAATGCTTTGGTTGACGCTACGCCAATCTCAGGGCCGGCATGGGTATATACACCTGCATGCGTTTCCCTGGAAATACTTGAACCAGCCACATTGCATATCCCAAGCACAGTTGCCCCCGCTTGTTTTGCAAGTTGAATGGCGGCAAGGGTATCTGCTGTTTCTCCACTCTGACTAATGGCAATAATTATATCATCAGGATAAATCAATGGGTTACGATACCTGAACTCAGACGCATATTCTACTTCGACAGGAATTCTTGCAATATCTTCAAACAGGTACTCCCCCAGCAGCCCGGCATGCCATGATGTACCGCATCCAATGATAATTATTCTTTTGGCACTAACCAGCTTTTCTTCCACTTCGTACAATCCTCCAAGACGGATTGAAGATTTATCCAATGATATTCTTCCCCTGAAAGTATCCTCAATAGAACGCGGTTGCTCAAAGATCTCCTTAAGCATAAAATGATCGTAACTATTCTTTTCGATCTCACTTATACCAAGGTCTAATTTATGAATCTTTGGTATAAGATTTTCATTCTGAATATTTTTAAGGCTTAGTTTTGTCCTGTTGATAATAGCTATATCGTCATTATTCAGGTAAATAACCCTGTTGGTATACTCAATAATGGGAGTTGCGTCTGAAGCAATGAAATATTCTCCCTCACCTATTCCTAATACGAGGGGGCTGCTTTTCCGTGCTGCAATAATATTACCGGGTTCATCTTTACACAATACAAGAAGGCCGTAGGCTCCTATAACCTTTGTAAGAGCGAGCCTTACAGCGATCTCAGCAGTATTTCCCCCATTCCTGTAAATATATTCTATTAGGTTAGCAAGTACTTCGGTATCAGTCTCACTTACAAATCTGTATCCTTCTTCAGTAAGTTTATTTTTCAGAGTAGAATAGTTTTCAATAATCCCGTTATGTATAATGGTGAAAATACCATTCATTGAGGTATGGGGGTGGGCGTTAACATCATTTGGCTCCCCGTGTGTGGCCCATCGGGTATGGCCAATGCCGAGAGTTCCTGATATATTTTTTCCGAGAATGAAATTGTTTAGTTCGGAGACTTTCCCCTTCTTTTTATAAACATTGATCTGTACATCTTTAATAAGAGCAATCCCTGCTGAATCATATCCTCTGTATTCGAGACGCTTAAGCCCGTTTAATATAACCGGGGATGCTTCTCTGTTTCCAATATAACCAAATATGCCACACATTCAGGATTATAATTCTGTATAAATAACACGAAGTTTCATTCTTCCTCTGCCTTCAGCAAGCGGACTCTTTAATAAAACCCTGTTGGGAGTAAAACTGTTACCTGAATTTATCATTATCAATTCAGAATTCTCAATTCTTTTATCTATATATGACTGAAAATGGTAGGTAATATTGAACTTATAAGCTTTTTCACTAATACTGTAATAGCCTCCGTAAAGTTCATTCTGAAGGTGATAATCATACAGTAGCTCGTATTTCTCTTCAGCATCAACAGAATATAAAATTAAACGGTCAGGGTAAAGTTTGTAGTTATTATAGCGGAATGCTGAATCCTCAACACCTGCAAAAAGTTCAGCCTTTATCACGGCAATCCTCCCACGGGACCGCCATTCTTCAAGTTCAGGAAAATTTATTTTAACATTTAATCCTGCCATTGAGGTTAAAAATAAAACCGTATCCTGATGATCCGGGTTATCTAATCCGGCAGAAGACGGATAACCGGTAAAATCATTATTAAAAAGATTTATGGAATTAATTTCATTGCCAAGAACCATATCCAGAGACTGGTTTACAGTATCGCCCGGAACTTTGTCTATATCATAGTAAAGAGTCAGTTTAGAAACCTCAGAAGCAAGGTCAAGGGATGTAAGTGCTCCCCCGTAACCGATCTGTTCATCGACCTTAAAATATAATCCTTTGAATGTACTCATAAAAGCAGAGTTTCCCATAAAAACGGAGTCATCAGCAAACTGAAATTTTGAGAGATAATCTGTACTGGTAATCTTTACTCTGATCATCGAGTCTCTGGGAATAAAGTTTGTTGATCCAAGTGATATGGGATTGTATTTTCCTTCAACATCAGTATCAGAAAAATAGGATGAATCGATTTTAATATCTTCAGTTACTTCAAATAGTCTTAGCGTTTGTACATTTAAGCTGTCGCCAAAATGATCTTTAATACTAAGTTGCAAAACAAGGGAATCAATGGTCCTGTTTCCACTGAGGTTCCCGATAGAAATAAGTTGTAACTGACTTATTACAGAAGCTTCGTAAAATCCAAAAATAGAATCATTAAGCGACCCGAGAAGATAGGAAGTATTAAATGATGTAATAATTGGTACAGCCGTTGAAGTATAGGAAGTTATTTGTGTTGTCGTATCAACTTTTAATAAAACATTATCGGCTGGTGGCAAAATGTCCCTGCCAAGAAAGGAAGGTTCGTTATCACAATTTGAGAAAAATAACAGTATACTTATATAAAATGTAGTATGTATAAGAATTTTTATCATCCATTTCCCTGGATTTACAATTAAAGAATGTCTCATCTATTCTGTATCAGTTAAAATTTTATCATAGAAAACGGAATAAGCATCTAAATATTCTTCAGGGGGCATAAATTTTAAATATGGGATAGAAGATTCTTTAATCAGCTGATACAGTTCAGGTGATAAACTATTGCTGCCAGATATTAAACCATCAGAAAACCGGATTGCCAGTTTGGCTATATTTAGGAAGGTAGGCTCAGCCAGATCTTTTAAGTCATCCTTTTTAATGCCCTCAGTAATTATTTTCTTGACGAAACCATTATCAAGATATTCGTTAAACATATCATTATAAATCGAAAAAACAACCTTTGAATTTCTGAAAACCGGATCATCGGCAAAGGTTTTCTTAATGTAGAGGGGAATGAGGCTTGTAAACCAGCCATGACAATGTACAATATCAGGTGACCATCTGAGCTTTTTCACTGTTTCCAAAACCCCTCTGGCAAAAAAGATCATTCTTTCATCATTATCTTCAAAAAATTTTCCTTTAGAATCTTTCAAAGTATTTTTTCTATGAAAATAGTCCTCATTGTCGATGAAATAAACCTGCATACGTGCTGACTGGATGGAAGCCACTTTGATGATCAGTGGATGGTCGGAATCATTTATTATTAAATTCATACCGGAGAGACGGATCACCTCATGCAATTGATTGCGCCTTTCGTTAATGCACCCAAACCTGGGCATAAATGTTCTTATTTCACGACCTCTTTCCTGTATGCCCTGGGGGAGTTCCCTGCATATAGTTGACATTTCTGTTTCGGGAAGGTATGGTGTAATCTCCTGAGAAATAAACAAAACTTTAACACTTTTCATCTTGCACCTGTTTGCTTGTGGTTACACAAAAAACCGTACAAAGTTACAAAAAAAATTAAGACCATGTATTTCTAAATATATTTATTTGACATTCAGAGAAATAGTAGCCAGGGTTTTTTCTGATTAATTTAATAACTAATTTTACCCGGAATTAATATCTATGGATATACTAAATACTGCTGAGCAAATTTCGAATTACAGGAAAGCTTCAGGGAATAATTTAATTACGGGCTTTGTCCCAACAATGGGAGCTTTGCATGAGGGGCATCTTTCTCTCATAGAGGCCTCTGTAAAAGAATCAGATATAACTATTGTCAGTATATTTGTAAATCCAACCCAGTTTAATGATCCCGAAGATTTTTTCAGATATCCCCGGCATACTGAAAAAGATATAGAGATGCTGTCGAATTATAAAACTGACGTTTTATTTCTACCTGGTATTAAGGATATATATCCTGAGAAAGATGAGAGAAAGTTTGATTTTGGTCACATTGAAACCATAATGGAAGGGGAATACCGTCCGGGGCATTTTAATGGAGTTGCGCAGGTTGTTAGCCGTCTTTTCGATATTGTTCTACCGGATAAAGCCTTTTTTGGGCAGAAAGACTTTCAGCAGTTGGCAGTAATTAAGATGTTGGCAAAGATACTTAACTATAATGTTGAGATAATATCTTGCCCAACTGTCCGCGAATCCGACGGACTTGCCATGAGTTCAAGAAATCAGTTGCTTTCCCCTGTCGGGAGAATGCATGCTGCACAAATTCCCCGAACCTTATTTCAGGCAAGAGAATATAGAAGTAGTATGACTGTCAGCGAAATAAAAAAGTGGGTGATAAAAACTATTTCTGAAAATCCTTCGCTAACTGTCGAGTATTTTGAGATAGTTGATTCAGTTAAATTAACTCCCATAGTTTCATGGGACGAAAAGGGCGGGAAAACAGGATGCATTGCAGTGAAAATTGGTAAGATTCGTCTTATAGATAATATTAATTTTGATTAACTTTACGAAATTATGAATATCGAGATATTAAAATCAAAAATTCACAGGGTTACTGTCACCGAGGCAGACCTCCATTATGTAGGAAGTATTACTATTGATGAGGATCTGATGGATGCTGTAAATATTATTGAAGGTGAAAAGGTTACCGTTGTGGATATAGACAATGGAGAGAGGCTTGAAACCTATGTCATTACAGGAAAGAGAGGAAGCGGGGAAATTTGTATGAATGGCCCGGCTGCAAGAAAAATCTCTGTTGGGGATATAATTATAATCATATCATATGCCATGATGGATTTTGATGAGGCGAAGAAATTCAAACCTTCCATAATATTCCCGGACACTTCTACCAATAAACTTATCCTGACAGAGCATTGAAACAATTTGTAATTAAAGCAGCAAAGTTTCTGATGTTTCTGGCATTAGGAATATTTCTCCTCTATTTTGCATTTAAAGGAATAAATATCGATCAACTCATTAATGATCTTAAAACAGCAGAATATTCCTGGGTTATACTGTCATTACTTTTTGCTTTTCTGGCATTATTCAGCCGGTCTTATCGCTGGAATCTGATTATTGAACCACTTGGCTATAGGCCTCCCCTAAGTAGTACGTTTTATGCAGTAATGACAGGTTACCTTGCAAATTTTGCTTTACCGAGGCTAGGAGAAATTACCCGTTGTGCTTCGCTTGCAAAAAAAGAAAAAATCCCGGTTGATAAACTTCTTGGAACTGTAATAGTTGAAAGAGCGGTTGATCTGTTATCTCTTTTTACCCTTCTTTTGCTACTCCTTATATTGAAGTTTGAAACTTTCGGTGGTTTTCTTAGATATAACGTGTTTAATCCTGTAAAAGAGAAAGTATCAGCAAGCCTTGGTTTTTCCTGGACTATCTGGATTATTTTTTTTATTATGGTCGCTTTTTCTTTTATACTGTACTACCTCGTTTTCAGGGAAATTCTGGATAAAAGCAGGAGATTTACAAAATTTAAGAGCCTGGTAAAGGGGGTTTTTGATGGCTTAAAGACTGTATATAAAATGAAGAAAAGAGGTGAATTCTTATTTCATACAGTTATAATATGGGTATTATACCTGCTTATGACATGGGTAGTGGTTTTTGCTTTACCTGCTACATCGCATCTGAAACTTATCGATGGTCTTTTTATTCTTGTCATTGGAGGACTTGGGATGTCTGCCCCTGTGCAGTCTGGTATAGGCGCTTTTCACTGGATTATTTCCCGTGGACTTGCTACTGTATATCCAATGATATCGGTGGAGCAGGGTCTTGTTTTTGCAACCATTTCGCATGGATCACAAGCCCTTATGATGATCTTTCTTGGGGTACTCTCTCTGTACATGCTTTTTTACAAAAAGAAATCCGGTAATGAATCATTGAATGCTGCTCATGAGAAAGATGTTAAACTTAAATCTGCATGAAAAAATGTAAACCTCCGGAGGAAAAGATTGTCGAAGAGGAAACTATCTCCTCGCTTTGCTCCTCCTGGCAAAATAATAACTTAAGTCTTGTTTTCACAAATGGATGCTTTGATATTTTGCATCGTGGGCATATGGAGTATCTTTATAAAGCATCCGGGAAGGGAGATATTTTATTTATCGGTGTAAATTCTGACGAGTCGGTGCATCGCTTGAAAGGGGAAGGCAGGCCTGTTCAGGATCAGTATTCCAGGGCTTTAATACTTGCCTCCCTGGAGTTTGTTGATTATGTATCTATTTTCGATGAAGACACACCCTATGAACTTATTAAGATTCTACAGCCTGATGTTTTGGTTAAAGGTGGGGATTATTTGCCTGAGGAAATCGTTGGGTATGATATTGTTAAAGATAAAAATGGTCAGGTCATAACTATAGACTATATTAAAGGGTATTCCAGTTCAGAGATTATTAATAAATACAAAAAACTCTGAATTTATAATATATAAAGGAATTTCAGACTATATCATACATTACAGGCATTTATATGTTAACTTTAATTTATTTTAAGTTGGAATATAATAATGGCTAAATCAAAATCAACATTTGTATGCCAGAACTGTGGTACAGAATCAGCCAAATGGATCGGACGGTGTCCTTCATGTGGAGAATGGAATACCTTTGTTGAAGAAGTGATCAGCATATCATCTGCGGGTAGAAACTTTTTCCCGGAAAAAAAAACCAGTAAGCCCGAGAGGTTAAAGGACGTTACAACTCAGAAGAATCTTCGTATTGATACATTCGACAATGAATTTAACAGGGTACTGGGAGGAGGACTTGTTCCAGGTTCACTTATATTAATAGGAGGAGAACCCGGCATTGGGAAATCAACTCTTGTATTGCAGATTGCCCTAAAATCCCCAGATCTTAAAATACTATATGTTTCGGGTGAAGAGAGCTCCCAGCAGTTAAAACTCAGGGCAGAGCGACTTGGGGAGGTGTCTTCGAACGAATGTTACATTTTTACGGATACCAACCTGGAAACTGTAATCGATACAACAAGGCATATAAATCCGGGACTTATAATAATTGATTCTATTCAGACCCTGTTTACAGATAGAATAGAATCTTCTCCAGGCAGTGTTTCTCAGGTGAGGGAATGTGCATCTGTGTGGCTGAAATATGCTAAAGAAACTAATGTCCCTGTAATACTTATAGGCCATATTACAAAGGAAGGGGTTATTGCAGGGCCGAAAGTACTTGAACATATAGTTGATACTGTTCTTCAGTTTGAGGGTGACACGAACTATATGTACAGGATTCTAAGGGCAACAAAAAACCGTTTTGGATCTACTTCAGAAATTGGAGTTTATGAAATGCTGGGAACAGGTCTCCGGGAAATTCCCAATCCTTCAGAAATACTGATTTCACAGAATCCGGATAATCTCAGCGGAGTTGCTGTAGCGGCTACTCTGGAGGGTATTCGCCCACTACTTATTGAGGTGCAGGCGCTTGTGAGTAATATGGCATACTCTGCACCCCAGCGATCCGCTACGGGTTTCGATCTCAGAAGACTTGGGATGTTGCTGGCAGTGATGGAAAAAAGGGCAAATTTCAAATTATTAACTAAAGACGTCTTTTTGAATATAGCAGGAGGATTAAAAGTGGATGATCCGGCTATTGATCTGGCCATTATTGCTGCTGTATTATCTTCTTCAATCGATATTGCGGTTGAAAATAATATTTGTTTTGCAGGAGAGATAAGCCTTTCAGGGGAAATACGCCCCGTAAACAGAATTGAACAAAGAATTCTGGAAGCAGAGAAACTTGGGTTTAAAAGGATTATTATTTCTGAGTACAACAAAAAAGCTACTGATTCAGTAAAAAATAAGATGAATGTTTCTTTCATTTCCAAGGTTCAGCAATTACCAAAATTACTTTTTGGATAATTACATGATGTATTTATTAATTATGTTTAGACATGGAAGGTATTTCCTTGATACGTAGTGATTATAAGCACCCCTGTAAAACTTTTCCTATTCGCAGACCGGATATTATTTCAGGAAGTACTTATTACTTTGAAACCGAAAGCGGTTTAAGCTATCAGGTAACTTTTGGTAAAAAGAAAAATAATTACTTAGGCAACATATTAAATTTCAGTGTTATAAGTGAGGAATTTGAAGATGAATATTCTGAAACCAATAAGGGTGAAGTATTCAGAATAATTTCCACTATGATAGAGATCGTAAAGATATACCATGAGAACCATCCGTATTCCAACAGCTATGAGTTTTCTGGTGAATATAAAGATAAAAGGGATAATAAAGAAACAAGTATAAGGTCAAGATTGTATTATCGTGAAGCTAAAAACATAATTGATCTGAGATCATGGAATATTGAACTTCAGGGGAATAAGGTTCTGATTACCAGAAAGACATGATAAATGGATGAAAATGTTCTGGAAATAAAAGATCTTTCAGTTGCCCTTTTCAGGAAGGGTGTCTTGTCTGATATTCTTCTTGATAAGATATCTTTTAAAGTTCCTGCCCGCCAGGTTACAGGAATTGCAGGGGAATCCGGTTCCGGTAAATCATTGATTGCGCTGTCAGTATTGAGATTATTACCTCCCAATATACATTATGTATCAGGAAATATTATTTTTTCAGGAGCAGATCACCAGATTGATACCATAAAGTTGACAGAGAATGAATTACGGAAAATACGGGGAAATAAAATTTCAATGATATTTCAGGACCCAATGACTTCGTTGAATCCTTCAATGAAATGTGGATTTCAGGTAAAGGAGGCTTTACGTGCACATAAAAGTATCAGGGATGTTGAGGCTTTTGAAAAAGTTAAGCATTTGTTCAGGGAAGTTAAGCTTCCAAAGCCTTTGGAAATTTATAATTCCTATCCTCATCAGCTTTCAGGTGGTCAAAGACAAAGGGTAATGATTGCAATGGCTTTGTCGTCCGACCCTGAATTACTGATTGCAGATGAACCTACTACAGCTCTTGATGTAACTGTTCAGAAGAGCATACTGGAACTCCTCCGGGAGATGAAAGAAAATCACAATCTTGGCATTATTTTCATAACACACGACTTACGTTTGCTGAAAGAATTTGCCGATCATAATATTATTATCAGGGGAGGAAAAGTTGTTGAGGAAGGGCTCCGGGAACAAATTTTTCAATTCCCTGAAAATCCTTACACCAGAGGATTGCTTGCCTGCATGCCTTCATTAACTGATAAACCTGACCGGTTACTTACTGTCAGTGATTTTGAAAAGGGCGTTCGTCCGGAACTACTGAAAGAAAAATCTGTGAAGACAACAAAAAGAACTCCTGGTGAATTACCTGTTTTGAGAATAGATAACTTATCTGTATATTTTAATAATCCCGGAAGTTTATTGAGTAGCAGAAAAAGGGAAATTACTGCTGTTGATACCGTAAGCCTGTTTGTTTATAAGGGAGAAACAGTAGGAGTGGTTGGAGAATCGGGATGTGGAAAAACCAGCCTGGGTAAAGCAATTCTGCACCTTTTGCCTACCGGTACAGGGAATATTATATTTAAGGGAGAAAACATCAGTAAATTAAAAGGGAAAAAGTTGTTTGATTTCCGGACAAAGGTGCAGGTTGTATTTCAGGATCCGTATTCCTCCCTTAACCCTGTTTGGAATATTTTAGATACCCTTACAGAACCGGTGAAAGTGCATCTGAAGCATCTCACCAGAAAGGAACAAAAGGAAAGAGCTGTAAGAATCCTTGAAAAAGTAGGTTTACCACCAGAAAGTCTTTTTAAATACCCACATCAATTTTCAGGAGGGCAGAGGCAAAGGATTGGAATTGCGCGTTGCCTTATTCTGGAACCTGAATTAATTATTCTTGATGAAGCAGTATCAGCTCTGGATGTTTCAGTACAGGCACAGATATTAAACCTCCTGAATGATATTAAGAAAAAATCCGGACTTACATATATCTTTATTTCGCATGATATGGCGGTAGTAAAATATATGTCTGACAGGATAATAGTTATGAAAGATGGAAAGATAGAAGAAACGGGGAGTACGGAAGAAATATATTCAAATCCTGTCTCGGATTATACAAAAACACTGATTGATGCTATTCCCGGGGAAACCCAGTCTGATTAATTAATTAAAGTTACGCAGATGTTTATATCATGCATAGTAAAAGGGTTATACACAATAAGTAATTCTTTGAATTTTGATATTCAGTTATTTAAAATTTCCATTTTCAAAATAATATTTCATTCGTCGTATCAGAGATATTATAAAGAAGAATAAAATTGTTTTCCTCCTGTTTGATCTGAATCAATATCAACGAAAATTTATACCTGACCCACCCCCCCTTGAATGAAGCTGTCTAAAAAGCCTGATGACTTTAGAATTCACTTTCAATTTGTAATCTATTAATTCAATGATTAGTCTTTTTAGACAGCCTCTTGGGGGGTGAGTCAGGTAAGAACAAAAATATTGCCTTAAAGATTCTTTTTTATTTTTTAACAAGTTGAGCATCTGCGAAACTTTAATAATAATTAAAGTTGCTTTTAAAATTCGTCGTCCCCTTCTTCATAATATAGAATACCGGCTCTTGGATCAACTTCAGGACAATCTAAGTTAATATTGAAATTAACCGGTGGCTCAAAAATATCTTCCTCTGTTATATTTAAAGTAGTGTCGGCATAAACCTTCTGGAAGAAGGCTCCATATATGGGGAGTGCCATATATGACCCGGACCCCTGTCCCAAATAGCGAAAATGCACTGAACGGTCTTCTGCTCCAACCCATGCTCCGGCAGTAAGTTTAGGAGCAATTCCCAAATACCATCCATCGGAATGATTTTGAGTTGTTCCTGTCTTTCCTCCTAATTCACCTGAAAAATTATAAAAATAACGTAGTCTTCCGGCGGTCCCCTCATCCACGACTCCTTTTAAAAGCTGTACCATCAGATAAGAGGTATTCTCGCTAATGGCTTCAACCTGCTGGGGAACAAAAGTGGAGATTTCATTGCCATTCTTATCTTTAATTCTGGTAACATACATTGGTTCAATATACACTCCCTTATTGGCAAATGTATTGAACGCTCCTACCATTTCCTCAAGGGATAAATCAGATGTTCCAAAGATTACCGAGGGTACGGCATCAATATGACTTTTAACACCCATTTTTTTGATGACATCTATAACGGCTTGAGGATGAAATCGTTTTACAAGCCATGCAGAAATATAATTTACTGAATTAGCAAGCCCCCATTTAAGAGTAACCATTTTCCCTTCCATATCAAAACGCCCGGAATTTCTGGGAGTCCATGTAGAATCATTATCCTGAAACGTAACAGCTACATTGGGTACCAGATGGCAAGGGGAAAATCCTTCCTGCATGGCAAGGGTATAAAGGAAAGGTTTAATTGTTGATCCTGCCTGTCGCTTGCTTTGTGTGACATGATCGTATTTGAAATATTTAAAATTATGACCTCCGACATAGGCTTTCACATGGCCGGTTGAAGGTTCCATGGCCATAAAACCTGCCCTGAGAAAATATTTATAATATCTCAGCGAGTCCAGGGGTGTCATAACAGTATCAACCTCTCCCTTCCAGGTAAAAACTCTCATATCAACCGGAGTTCGGAAAACTTTCAGTATGGAATCCCTTTCCACTCCATTCGCGCGGAGTATACGGTAGCGATCGGTACGCCGCATTGCCTGATTCATAATACGTGTTATTTCTTGATTTGTCAGATCATCAGAGAAGGGAGGTCGTATGTTCGATTTTTTATCTTCAAAAAATTCTTCCTGAAGTTTTTTACCCAGGTGTTCATCAACAGATTCTTCCGCATATTGCTGCATTCGGGAATTAATTGTAGTATAAATTTTCAGGCCATCCTTATACAGATTATACGTTGACCCGTCAGCTTTGAAGTTTTTGTTTGCCCATCCGTATAAAGGGTTAGTTTCCCAGGAGACAGAGTCGCTTTTAAACTGGGCATATGAGAAATAATCATCGCGCCGGGAATTAGGATCTCTTCTTGTAAGGATAGTTTGAAGGTAAGTTCTGAAAAAATTGGCAGGCCCGGAGATATGACTCTGCACATTATAATTAAGCTCGAGAGGTATAGAAGAGAGGGAGTCAGATACTGCCTGGCTGATAAAGTTATATTTATGCATCTGACTAAGTACAATGTTTCTTCTTCTTAAAGCATTTTCCGGGTTAAGAACCGGACTGTAATAAGTAGGGGCCTTGAGAGTGCCGACCAGTAATGCTGCCTGTTCAGCTTTAAGGGAATCGGGAGAAGTATTAAAGAATACTTCGGCAGCTGATTTTATCCCATAGGTTTCGTGCCCAAAAGTTACTGTATTGAGATACATAACAAGTATCTCGTTTTTTGTGTAAAATTTCTCTAATCTAACAGCTGTGTGCCATTCTTTAAATTTAGTAATAACTAAAGTGAAAAATCTCACAATTTGATTTTTACCACGTACGTCCCTGTCGAAAAGATTTTTTGCCAGTTGTTGTGTTATAGTGCTGCCTCCGCCTGTATTCTGTCCGCTAAGTATAGTTCTGAAAAAAACTCTTGCAAGACCTCTCGGATCAATGCCGGCATGTTTTCTGAAACGAATATCTTCAGTTGCGATAAGGGAATTAATAAGATAAGGAGACAAATTTTCGTATTCAATAAAAGTGCGGTTTTCTATGAACACTTTTCCGAGTAATTGGTTATCTTCTGAATAAATTTCGGATGCCAGGTTGTTTTTCGGATTTTCCAGATCTTCAAATGTTGGAAGGAAGCCAAAAGAGCCGTTTGAAATTAAGACGAAGATAAGGATAATAATAAGGAAGGGAAATGCAAAAAGTGTCCATAAGATTCGCAGGTAAAAGGATTTTGTGTGTTTTTTGACAGACATGGCAGAATGACTTTGAAATTCAAAAATAATAATAATTTTCTTTTAAAATTTTGAACTTAGGATTGTATTTGTTTTACTTTGCAGATTTTAATTGTTAAGCGAAGGTACCAGATATGAAGGACGGAAATCTTGTAATAGTTGAATCTCCTGCAAAAGCCAGGACCATAGAGAAGTTTTTGGGGAAGGAGTTTCTTGTTAAATCCAGTTTTGGTCATATCAGGGACCTTGCAAAGAAAAATCTGGGGATTGATATAAATAATAATTATAAACCGGAATATATTGTTTCAGAGGAAAAGAAAAAGATAGTTGAAGAGCTGAACCTTTTATCGAAAAAAGCAAATACTGTTTGGCTGGCATCTGATGAAGACCGTGAAGGAGAAGCTATTGCCTGGCATTTGTTTGAGATTCTTGGATTGGATAAGGACAAAACTAAACGTATTGTTTTTCATGAAATAACCAAAGATGCCATTCAGAAGGCAATTCAAAATCCGAGGTTTATAAATACAAATCTTGTAAATGCCCAACAGGCACGACGGATTCTTGATCGTCTTGTAGGGTTTGAATTATCGCCACTTCTTTGGAAAAAAATAAAACCGGCTCTTTCTGCCGGAAGGGTTCAGTCTGTAACCGTAAAACTCATTGTACAAAGAGAAAGGGAAATAGCTGGTTTCGTTTCAGATTCTGCTTTCAGGGTAATAGCATGTTTTACTTTTGAGGGAGAGGAAGGGAAAAAGTTCAGATTGAATGCAGAACTTAACAAGAGGTTAAAGAATGCTGATGTAACAAAAGAGTTTCTAAAAAAACTTATTAATGCCAGATTTTCAGTCGAAAGTGTAAGCAAAAAACCCGGAAAAAGATCACCTTCTCCTCCTTTTACTACATCAACGCTTCAGCAGGAAGCCAGCAGAAAACTTGGGTTTTCAGTGGCTCAAACAATGGCTGTTGCTCAGAGATTGTATGAAGCCGGTAAAATTACATACATGCGAACTGATTCCGTGAATCTTTCAGCAACAGCACTGGCTGCTTCAGCCAAAGAAATTCAACTGAAATACGGGAAGGAGTATCTGAATACAAAAAACTATAAAACCAAAAGTAAGGGGGCTCAGGAAGCGCATGAAGCCATTCGTCCTACATATATGGAAAATGATACCACAACGGGTTCAAATCCTGAAAAGCGATTATATGATCTTATCTGGAAACGTACAATTGCTTCCCAGATGTCTGATGCAGCTCTTGAAAAGACAATAATAAAGATAAAAAATACAAATACTGAAGATTATTTTATTGCTACCGGTGAGGTGATCCTTTTCGACGGTTTTTTAAAAATATATCTGGAATCTGTTGATGAGGAGGAAGAAGATATGAATAAAATCATCCTTCCCCCATTGAAAGAGTCTGACCCTCTTTTACCTGAAAGAATAGACGCAACAGAAAAATTTACAGGAAGTCCTCCAAGGTACACAGAAGCAAGTCTTGTTAAAAAACTGGAGGAACTTGGTATTGGAAGACCATCAACCTATGCGCCAACAATTTCAACTATACAGCAGAGGGGATATGTTATTAAGGAAGACCGCTCCGGAACTCCCCGGATTTATAAAATTATATCACTTGTAAATAATAAACTGGAAGAATCCGGGAAAACTGAAATTTATGGAAATGAGAAGGCAAAATTGTTTCCTACCGATATAGGGATCATTGTAAATGATTTTCTTGAACAGTATTTCGGAGAAATAATGAATTATAATTTTACAGCTTCTGTTGAAGGGGAATTTGATTTAATTGCAGAAGGGAAACTGGAGTGGACTGAAATGATAGATCGATTTTATTCCAGGTTTCATTCAAAGATCAAAGAAACGGAGAAGGTAAGTGAAAAAGCCAGGGGGGAGAGACTTCTTGGAACTGATCCGGTCTCAGGGAAACCAGTTACAGTTAAAATAGGCAGATACGGGCCATTAATACAGATAGGAAATGCAGATGATAGTGAGAAGCCAAAATTTGCAAGCCTTTTAAAGGGGCAAAGTATTGAAACAATCACCCTGAAAGAGGCTCTCCGGTTATTTGAATTGCCTCGTACCATAGGTAAATTTGATGGAGATGAAATAATTGCGGCAGTTGGCAGGTTTGGACCTTATTTGCGGTATAAAGAAAAATTTTATTCTATTCCCAAATCTGATAGTCCATTAAACATAACTTTAGAAAGAGCTGAAGAGGTAATTCTCGAAAAACAAAACAAGGAGAAAAACCGGATTATATTATCCTTCCCGGGTGATCCCCTTATTGAAGTACTTAATGGAAGGTTTGGGGAATATATTAAAGCCGGAAATAACAATTTCAGAATACCAAAAGGATTTAAACCTGAAGACCTTACACGTGAAAGTTGTGAGAGGATTATATCTGAATCTGAAAAGAATAAGAAACCAAAAAAAAAGGGTAAAAAGTAAACAATGGATCTCAATGATTATTTCAATCCGGTGAGTCTTGAAAAGCCTGAGTTCATACCGGTTCAGGAAAGATATTCCTTCAGCAGATATGTCGGTATACATACTCCAAGCCTGCCGGTCAGGAATATTTCATCATATGATATTGCAATTGTGGGCGTTCCTGAGGATAAAAATGCTGTTATACCCGGATCTGCTTTAGCTCCTGATAGAGTTAGATCAAAATTATATCAACTGACATCCATTAACAAAAAGACAAGAGTTATTGATCTGGGAAACATCAAAATAACAGGAAATATTAGCGATACATATTATGCTCTGAAGGATGTAACTTTGGAGCTAAGAAATAATAATGTGTTGCCTGTATTTATTGGCGGTAGTCAGGATCTTACCTTTGGGATTAACCTTGCATTTGAGAAAATAAGAAAAACTTTCACCCTTGGAATTATTGATGGAAGGATTGATTATGGACTCAGGGAAAAGAATATAACCTCATCAGGTTACCTTGATCATATCCTGAAAGGTAAAAGATCTTCACATTTCTATTTTTTTAATATTGGCCATCAGATATATTTTTCTCATCCGAAAGTTATTGATCAACTTGAAAAGAGGGGATACGACTGCATCAGACTGGGATCAGCAAGGGAAGATTTATTACAGATTGAACCTTTTCTCAGAGATGTATGTTTTGTGAGTATAGATATGGCTTGCGTCCGCCAGTCTGATGCTCCCGGTGTAATATTGCCTTCACCAAATGGTTTTTTTGGTCATGAGTTATGCCAGATGGCAAGATATGCCGGTACATCAGGTAATATAGATGGGATAGGGTTTTTTAATATATTACCGCAGAAAGATGTTAATGATCAGACTAGTCAACTTGCCGCACAAGCAGCATGGTACTTTATGGAAGGTTATTCACTTAAGATCAATGAAAAAGGTAATAAACCAGGAAATACAAAGTATATTGTAAACATGGAGGAGTTGGGTTATGACCTAATATTTTATAAGAGTCAGCTTACGGAGCGCTGGTGGATGGAAATTCCTTTTACCGATGAGAAAACAGGAGGAAATGTTATAATATCATGTTCTTATAGCGATTACCAGCAGGCTTGTAATAAGGATATCCCCAACAGGTTATGGAAGGCTTACAGAAGATTTTCATAATGTAACAATAGTATTACGGCATTGATTAAAAGGAAAGGTTTTATGAATTTCCTTATTCATGGTCTTTTTCATGCCTATTATTAACAATAAAATGTTAATAAATTTGTTACATAGTAATATTTTTTTTTACTTTAGCAGAACTTTTGCATAGTAAATCAGTAGAATACAACTAATTGATAATTATTAGCTTTATCTTCTTTGAGAAGCATACTTATTATATTAATGGTGTGGGCAGGCTTATCTTTATTCGCTCAACAGGATCCTGAGTTTAGTCAGAATACTAATGTTATAGGACTTTATAATCCCGGAGCAGCAGGCAGTCTGGACAGGATTTGCTTAACAGGTATACACAGGGAGCAATGGGTTGGCTTTACCGGAGCACCATCTACTTCTTTCTTTAATGCAAATGGTGCAATTAATTTTCTTGGCGCAAGTCATGGTGTTGGCTTGTCTATTCTAAATGACAGTTACGGTTTTAACAGCGACCTGTCTCTGAATTTATCCTACGCTTATCGCATAGACCTTGGAAGCGGAAAACTTGGTATTGGGATAAATATGGGTATATTAAATAAAGCATTGGCTCCTGAATGGAATATTCCTGTTGGACTTGGAGATGTGCAGGGAGACCCTTCTATCCCGAAAAATGATGAATCGAGGGTTGCATTTGATATGGGTTTAGGATTTTTTTACAGATCAGAACAGATTTTTTTTGGAATTTCCACAACCCATTTGAATCAGGCACGTATAAAGTACGAGGATGCTACTCCTTATCTTGTCAGACATTATTATGCCACAGCAGGATATATTTTACAGCTAATGAATCCAATATATGAAATAATGCCTTCTTTTGTACTGAAAACTGATGGTAAAGCAAATCAATTACTTCTTAATACTACCTTGAGATACAATAAAAGATTCTGGGGCGGCGTTTCATATCGTGGCGGAGATGCAATTATCGGATTGTTCGGACTGGAATTGTTTAATGGACTGAGAATTACTTATTCATATGACTTTGTAACTTCAAGGATAGGAAAGTATAGTGATGGTTCTCACGAGCTATCAGTTGGTTACTGTTTTGATCTAATTTTAGACAAAATGCCACAAAAATATAAGAGTGTAAGATTTTTATGATAAATTCATTATTTTTATAAAGTTTTTTTATAATTTAACATTTGGAAAAAATCAATAAAATTCCGCAAATATAATTAGCTATGAAAAAATTATTTTCCTTGCTGTTAATTTTGGCAATAATGGGCAGTTGCAGTGATTATAACACCGGAGAACTGGTTGGAGTTCCGGGTCGTAAAGCTTATGTTGAGCCCGATCCTTTTGGTATGGTATTTATACCTCAGGGAAGTTTCCTCATGGGGCCAAGTGACCAGGATATAACTTTTGCCCAGAATGCAGCATCTAAAACTGTTTCTATGGATGCATTCTGGATGGATGAAACAGAGATCATCAATAATGAATACAGGCAATTCGTTTACTGGGTGAGGGATTCCCTTATTCGTCAGGCACTTATAGATGACGGAAATGAGGATTATGCTCTTAAGGACGGGGACGGAAATCTCGTAATGATGAATAAAAGCGGACAGGAATCACCGATAATTGACTGGAATATAGGACTGGATCCTTCAAAAGACAGAGACGGTATTCTTGATGCCACAATTGAAAATCTTGGACTTTACTATTCAGGAGAGGCACAGTTTTATGGCAGAAAGGAACTTGCTGTTGAAAAACTGCTATATACATACTATTGGATTGACCTTCAGCAAGCTGCTGATAGATCTAACAGGTATAACCTGAAGGCTCAGCAATATGAAGGAAATATTACAAATCTCGATGGTACTGTTTCACAGATTCAGGGAAGGCAATCATTTGTTTTTAGAGATGAGGTTCTTGTTTATCCCGATACTTTATGCTGGATTGCTGATTTTACGTATTCATTTAATGAACCGTATGCCAATTTATATTTCTGGCATCCTTCCTACGATAATTATCCTGTTGTAGGGGTAACCTGGAAACAAGCAACTGCTTTCAATATATGGAGGACGCAGCTGTTAAATTCCGCATTGTCACAAAAAGGGAATCCTTTCGTTCAGGATTACAGATTACCTACAGAAACGGAATGGGAATATGCTGCCAGAGGGAATCTTAAAATGAGCATGTATCCATGGGGTGGTCCTTATACAAGGAACCAGCTTGGCTGTTTTGTTGCAAACTTTAAACCATTGAGAGGTAATTACATAGATGATGGAGCTCTTATTACACAAAGGGTTGGCACTTATGCTCCAAATGAGTTCGGTCTTTACGATATGGCAGGTAATGTAGGCGAATGGACCGCAAATGCTTATGATGAGTCTGCTTATATGTTTTCTCATAATATGAATTCTGATTATAAATACAATGCAAGACCAGATGATCCTCCGGTGATGAAAAGAAAAGTGATCAGAGGTGGTTCATGGAAGGATGTTGCCTATTTTTTGCAAAACAGTGTTAGAAGTTACGAATATCAAGATACAGCTAAATCTTATGTAGGTTTCAGATGTGTCCGTTCATACCTTGGAACTAATTAATTTTAAAAATCATTTACTATGAGTGTTACTGATATTGTTCAAAGTTCCGGCTGGAAGAATTTTATGGCCAAGTTATATGGTATCGGTGCTTCCATCGTTATCATTGGAGCTATGTTTAAAATTATGCACTGGCCATTCGCCGGGCTTATGATTACTGTTGGTCTTACAACAGAAGCAATTATCTTCTTCTTTTCAGCCTTTGAGCCACCTCACGAGGAACTCGACTGGACTCTTGTTTACCCGGAACTTGCAGGAATGACTGACCCTGACGACCTTGAAGAGACCCGTGAAGAAAGTATTTCCGGAAGGGGAGTAGGCCTGCAAAAATTCGATGAGCTTTTTAAGGAAGCTTCTATCAGCCCGGATACTATTAAAAACCTTAGTACCGGTCTTTCCAGCTTAAGTGACAATACCAGGAATCTTGTTGATTTGACTGCTGCTACTGTTGCAACAAAGGATTACCTCAGCAACATGAAGAATGCAAGTGAATCTATTAACTCTTTTACCAATGTTTATGCAGAACATACAGGAGAATTGAGCGAGTCGGTAACAGGACTCACTTCTTCCTATAAAAAATCTGCTGAACTGATTGATAAATCAGGTGTAGATATAGCTGATAAATTTACAAAATCAGGAACTGAAATGACTAATTCCTATCAGGAACTTACAAATACTGTTAAAGCAGATTACTCAAATATCTCTGCCGGGCATAAATTATTCAGCGAACAACTAACTAATCTTAACAACAACCTTACTGCTCTTAATTCCTCATATGAAGTGCAGGTTAAAGATAGTCAAAGTCATATCAAAGATACGGAGAGTTTGTATAAAGGTCTCGAAGATATGATTAAAAACCTAAGGGTTTCTGTTGAAGAGACTCAGAAGTATAAGGATGAAATTGGTAAATTAAGCCAAAATTTATCTGAACTTAATAATATTTATGGTAGCATGCTTTCTGCAATGAGCGTGATATCAAAAAAATAAAATTAACCAGAACTAATTCTGCAATATGGCCCACGGTAAGGAAACACCAAGGCAAAAAATGATTGGCATGATGTATTTGGTGCTGACAGCTCTGCTTGCTCTTAATGTGTCAAAAGATGTTCTTGATGCTTTTATCCTTGTGGATGAAGGTCTCACTAAAACTACTACCAACTTTTTTGCAAAAAATCAAAGCCTTTATGGCAGCTTTGATGAAGCTTATCAACTCAACCCTGTAAAAGTGGAGGAGTGGATTGGTAAAGCTAAAGAAGTAAGAGAAAAATCTCAGGAACTTTATGACTTCATGCAGGAATGTAAAAAGGAAATAGTTGTTAGAGCCGAAGGCGAAGATACAGAAGCTATAGTTGATAATCAGGTTGATATAAGGTACATAAATGCCAAAGACAATAATAATGTTCCTGGAGAAATAATGATTTTAAATAAAAAGGGAGAAGAGTTAAGGGGGAAAATTAAGGGATACAGGGAATATCTTATAAATCTGATTGATGATAAGGATAATTATGCGGCCATTGTTTCTTCAATTGAAAGTGGACTCGATACATCTGATCCTCCTCCTGACAACAAAGGGGTTGCTCATCCCTGGGAATCTCTCTATTTCGAACATCTTCCTCTTGCATCGGTTGTTACTATTTTATCTAAGATGCAAAGTGATGTCAGGAATGCTGAATCGGAGATTCTTAATTTCCTTTTAAGTCAGATTGATGCCGGAGCATTTAAATTCAATAAAATTGAACCTGTGATAATTGCCAATTCCGATTATGTTTTCAAAGGCCAGGAGTACAAAGCTAGCGTTTATCTGGCGGCTTCTGATTCAACCCGTGATCCTGAAATTCTGGTAGGCGGTCAAAAACTTCCAATTGAACATGGTAAAGGAATATTTACGGGAAATACTTCAACTACTGGTTTAAAACAATGGAGTGGAGTAATAAGGTTATTGGGAGATGATGGAACAGCCATTGTCCGTGAATTCCAGCATGAGTACCAGGTTGCCGAAGCAAGCGCTGTTGTGTCGCCGACAAAGATGAATGTCTTTTACAGGGCCGTTAAGAATCCTGTTTCAATTTCTGTATCCGGTGTGCCTAAAGAAGATCTGCAGGTTGAAATAACAAAAGGACGTATATCACGTGTTCCTGCAGGTAACTGGGAAGTTGTTCCAGGTCCCGGAGCTGATAATGAGATAGTGTCTGTAAGAGTATTTGCTACTATCGACAGGGTTCGGCGTTTTATGGGTTCCAGCGATTTCAGGGTAAAAAATGTTCCCGACCCGGTTGCAGAAGTATCTGGCAGATCACAGGGGGTAATTGGACTGGGTGATCTTACAAGTGCTACAGGTGTTACAGCTGAACTCAAAAACTTTGATTTCGATCTGGAATTTGATATTACCGAATTTACTGTGTCTGCTGTTCTTTCAGGTGGCTTTACAAGAACAGAAAGATCTGATTCTGATAAATTCACACGCCCCCAATTGGAGATTATTACCCAATTAAGGAGCGGACAACGTGTTACTTTTGAAAATGTTAAAGCCGTTGGTCCTGACGGTGCAATAAGGACACTTAACTCTATAGTTCTGAGAATTAATTAAAATAAACTATGATGAAAAAAGCTTTATTATTACTGGTATCATTATTATTTGTCCTTCAGGGACTATTAGCACAAGCAGGAGTTACTCAGACTACTCAACCTGCTAATTCGGATCCCATGTTGTCGAGAGATTCTTTATTTATTGTTGATATATATGATAGAATGCATATCCCCAGTAAAAAGCCCATTCCGTATATTCCAATAAGGGAAGCTGATGTTATGTGGGCTAAAGATATCTGGAGGATAATGGATCTCAGGGAAAGAATGAACCAGCCATATTATTATCCGCTGGCACCAATTGGACAGAGAATGAGTCTTTTTGGGCTGATAATGCACGGGATTAAAGAATATAATCTCCATGCTTTTAAAGATGATAAAAATAAACTTTTTTCCACCGAGACAATGATAGGAGAAAAGGAAATAGTTACTTCACTGGGTGCTGATACTCTTTTTGCTGGTACGCCTGATCAGGAAGTCAGAATAAGAACCGATTTTGTCAAGAAAATTCTTATCAAGGAAAAATGGTTCTTTGATAAGCAGCATTCAACCATGCAGGTTCGCATAGTTGGTATAGCTCCTTTAAAGGTGTATAATAAAACCCTTATTGATGCAAGTGGAAATCAGATTGTTTCTCCTGAAGTCAGTACAGAAATATTATTCTGGATTTATTTCCCGGAATTCAGAGAACTTTTTGCCAAACATGAAGTGTTTAATGCACATAATGATGCACAGAATATATCTTTTGATGATATATTTATACAGAGAAGGTTCGCGTCATATATCTTCGGAGAATCGAATGTGTATGACAACAGATTCATACCTGATTATATGACAGGCGATGATATTCTCCTTGAAGCCGAAAGAATTAAGCAATCAATTTTTGAATTTGAGCATGATCTGTGGGAATATTAGAAATTATAATGAATATTATGCCTGGTTGCTCTATCAAAGTTTGCTGGCTGAAATAATTCTTTTACAAAGAATTATTTATACATTCTGAAAAAAATGAAGAGAAGAGAATTTTTATTAACGACAGGTCTTGCTTCTGTTGCACTTAATTATGGTTTTGCTAATAAAAGAAGAGAAATAATTACAGCCGGTGATCTCCATGCTTATCTTCGTAGTTTATATGAAATTAAAAAACTGTCTGTTGACCGCATAATAATTGGTGATTCTGGAACTAAAATAAAAAAAGCCGGAACAGTATGGACTCCTTATTTTAAGACTTTGAAAGATGCTGTAAGCCGGGGTATAAATGTATTAATTGTTCACGAGCCCACCTTTTACAGACACTGGGATCTTGAAACACAGGAAAAAAGCCTCTTTAATAGTCCTTCACCCGCTAATGAACAATATATGGAGGCTGTAGAAGTAAAGAAGAAATGGATTGAGGAAAATGGTCTGGTAATAATAAGGAGCCACGATGTGCCTGATATTATTAAAAATATTGGGATGCCATACGCTCTTGGCCGGAAAATAGGGTTTAAAAACGAAGATATTGTTAAGTCGAAAGATTATTATAATGTATATAGAATTAATAAAGATAAAGCATCCAATGTTGCAAAAAAAATTGCATATAGTTTAAAGGATTTAGATCAACCGGGGGTAGCTTTTTACGGAGATCCGGAGAGATATATATCAACAGTTGGACTGGGAACGGGATGTATTTGTGACCCACAGAATTATGCTGAACTTAATCCGGATCTTTACATAGCTATTGATGATACCATTCGCACCTGGATACAAACTACTTATTCTGAAGATACCGGTATACCTTTAGTAGTTATAAATCATGGAACAGCTGAGGAAATGGGAATGAGATTACTAAATGAGTTTTTAACCAGAAATATTCCGGGACTTGAATTTATCCATTTAAATCAGGGATGCAGTTACAGATGGATTACATCATAATAAAATGAGTTTTTAACCCGGAATCATAAAATTTGGGTGCTGCATTGAGTAAAACAGTAGAAAAATCAATAATTCCCGGAATTATAGTTAACCATACTTCTCTCCTTTACTTATTTTTACATCATTAATAAACTGTTTGATCCGTTGTTCTTCCTCTCTGTGACAGATTAACAGAATATCGTCACTTTCAACTACAATAAAATTATCCAGTCCCTGGAGTACCATAAGTTTTCCTTCAGGAACACTGATTAAGGAATTCTTTACGTCATAGAGAAAAACATTATCTCCAATAATCGCATTCTTATCAGGATCTTTTTCTTTCAGGTCAAATAATGATCCCCATGATCCAAGATCAGACCATCCGAAATCAGAAGTAAGTACAAAAACATTATCTGCTTTTTCCATTACTCCGTAATCAATGGAAACATTATTGCATAATGAATAGGCATTCTGTATAAACTCCTTTTCTTTAGTGGTTTCATAAACGGGTATTCCTGCTTTAAAGACAGAGTTTATTTCAGGAAGATACTTTTCGATTGCATTCAGGATTGATTGCGCTGACCAGAAAAATATTCCGGAATTCCAGTAAAATTCACCACTTTCAATAAATTTTCTTGCAAGTTCCAAGTTTGGTTTCTCTGTGAATGTTTTTACATTCCAGAACTGTGAGGATCCGGCATTAATAGGAGAGCTTCCGTTTATCTGGATATAACCGTATCCTGTTTCCGGTCGGTCGGGCTTAATACCCATTGTTAACAGAGCTTCTCCTGATGAAACAAAGCTGAAGCCTTCATTGACCTGATTAAGGAAATCATCTTCTCTGATTATCAGATGGTCAGAGGGGGCTACAACAATCAAAGCCTCAGGATCTTGACTTTGAATTCTGTAAGTCGCATAAGCAATACAAGGAGCAGTATTACGCCTTAACGGCTCCATAAGTATATTTTTTTCCGTCACTTCAGGCAATTGTTCTTTAACAATGGTCTCATAATCGATGCTTGTGACAATGATAATATTATCAGCAGGTAGTATTTTCCGAAATCGTTTATAGGTTGATTGAAGCAAGGACTCCCCGTTACCAGAGATATCCAGAAACTGTTTAGGTTTGCTTGTCCTGCTAAGAGGCCAGAATCTGCTGCCTACTCCTCCTGCCATTATAACACAATATTTATTCATAGTATAGTTTTTTATTCTGGTTACTAAGAATTAAGCTTTAAATATATATTCTTTTTTATGAAATATCCATATATTTCATGATGTTTTGAAAGCATATTAGTGAGTAATAAGGATTATTCTTATTTTTACACATTGAATTAATGCCATTTGAATTTTACGAAAACACTTCACAGTGAAATTTTTTGAAGCTTCCGGAAGATATTTTCTTTTAATGACCAAGGTCTTTGCCAAGCCTGAGAAATTCAGGATTTATTATAATCAGTTTTTGCGTGAAGTTGAAAATGTTGGTATTAATTCCTTCGGTATAGTTGTAATAATATCCCTTTTTGTTGGAGCAGTTATTACAATTCAGACTAATTATAATATTGAGAATCCCTTGTTACCGCGTTACCTTGTTGGTGTTACTGTAAGAGACTCTCTGCTCCTTGAATTCAGTTCTACCATGGTTGCCCTGATCCTTGCAGGAAAAGTGGGATCCAGCATTGCTTCTGAAATAGGTACCATGAGAGTTACTGAACAAATTGATGCACTGGAAATTATGGGAGTTAATTCAGCAAGCTTCCTGATCCTTCCGAAAATTGTTGCTGCAGTTTTCTTTTTTCCTATACTCTCCTTATTAAGCATGTTCATTGGAATTTTTGGTGGATACCTGCTATGCCTTTTTACAGAAGTAATATCTTCATCCGATTATATTTATGGTATTCAATATATTTTCTATCCTCATTATATTACTTATGCACTTACAAAGACTGTATTTTACGCTTTTATAATAGTTACTATCTCTGCATTTCAGGGATATTATGCTCATGGGGGCGCTCTGGAAGTTGGCAGGTCAAGCACCAAAGCAGTTGTATATAGCAGTATCCTGGTTCTGCTTGCCAACCTGGTGCTAACGAAACTCATACTTTCATGATTGAAGTTAAGAATATATCGAAAGAATTTTCGGGTGTAGTTGTTCTTGATGACATCTCAGTTACTTTTGAGAAAGGGAAAACGAATCTCATTATCGGACAAAGTGGTTCAGGAAAAACAGTCTTGCTGAAATCAATCGTGGGGCTTCATGATGTTGATAAGGGTGAAATATGGTTCGATAATCGTCTGTATAATACTTTGTCTTTTAAAGAAAAAAAAGAGATCCGGAAGGAAATGGGAATGCTTTTTCAGGGAGCGGCTCTTTTTGATTCATCAACTGTTCAGGAAAATGTGATGTTTCCGCTTAACATGTTTACTTCAATGACTTTTAAAGAAAAACTAAAAAGAGTAAATTTCTGTCTCGAAAGAGTTAATATATCTAATGCGAATAAATTGTTCCCTTCAGAATTAAGTGGAGGAATGAGAAAACGAGTAGCTATTGCAAGAGCTATTGCTTTAAATCCAAAATACCTTTTTTGTGATGAACCAAACTCAGGATTAGATCCACAAACCGGGATAGTAATTGATAAACTTATTAGTGAGATTACAAGGGAATATAAAATAACTACTGTCGTTAATACACATGATATGAATTCAGTTATGGAAATAGGAGAAAAGGTTGTATTTATTTTTGACGGAAAAAAACTATGGGAGGGGACAAATGATGAAATACTTGAAACAAAGTGTAAAGAATTAAATGATTTTGTTTTTGCAACAAACCTGGCAAAAAAATTAAAAGAAACCTCTATCCATATGCCAGGCAATTAAGAAACAATATTATTTAACATCCTCATAATCAACATATTCCCCCTCGTCTTTATCTATTATCTTTTCCTGTTCAGGTGCATGAAGGATGACCTCATTTTCTTTATTTCTGTCTGTTTTATTGTTTTTCCATTGAAAAGCTTCATTTCTGTTATCCTGAATAAAAAACCATGGAAATAGCAAACGAAAAACAAATTTCAGGATAAAATAAATTAAGAATGCAATGAGAATAAGTCTTAATATAGCCATTTGTAATCATTAAAGAATACAAAGTTAGAAAAAATGATTGGGATATTAAGAAACAAGAGACTACCTGATTAAATATTTGCTCTTAATGTGAAAATAAAATTTCTTCCTGGTCCGGCAACAGCTGATGCAAAGGGCTTATAAAGACGATCAAGAATATTTTCCATGGAAAAGATAAGCATTAATTTATCAGAGATGTTATATCCGTTCCTGAGATTAAGTGTAAACCATTCAGGGAATCCATAAATAGTTCCTTCTTCTGCATTGTCTTCTCCATAAACGGACATTTTTCCTATTCGTTTCCATCCGTTATACTCCATATATAAATCACCAGTATATTTCTTTTGTTTGTAAGCAAGTGAGGCTCTTCCAAAAACGGGGGGGATATGCCCCAAAGGTTGATTATCACTTATGTTCCATCCTTGAGTAAAGGAAAGGGAACTCTTAAAAGTGAAATTTGTATTGATTTCTGAGAGTACACTTAATGAGAATCCCCTGATATAGGCATTGCCCGCATTCGAATTGGATATTATTTTATACCATTCACCGTCATACAGCAAACTGTCGGAATTGTTTAACCTGAAATCTGTTCTGGTAATGGCATTGTTTAACCATGTATAATATATGTTTCCTGTGAGTTTTATAAATCCTTCAATAGTCTTGCTTACTCCTAATTCAATGTTCCAGGAATACTCGGCTTTTAAATCAGGGTTGGGAACAGTAACCAGATTATCTTTTGCCCGGACTTTCCCGTAATCATCCACATTAGGATTTCTAAATCCTGTTGAAGCAATAGTACTTATCTGCCAGGTATTTTCGGGATAATAAATACAACTTATACTTCCTGTTAAAGCTCCGTTATTTATTAGGATTTCTTCAGATGGAATATAATTCTGGCTGAATTTTGATTTCATACTTGCATAATGATATCTCATTCCTGCTGTATATAATATTTTTTCTGATGGTTTTTTTCTGTAATTTATATATGCAGCCGCAGACCATGTCTGGCTTCCTCCGTCCGGATACCTTGTTTGAGCAGGGTTAACTTCTCCGCTACGGATGTTTTCATACCAGGCTGTTGAAATTATATTATTCATTACTCCTTCTAAACCATAACTTATTCTTTTTGAATCTTCCCGGAATCTTAAAAAATCGATGTTTAATGTATACATATTCAAATCTTCTTCCTGGTAAAGTTTATTATTATTTCTGAATCTTCTGTTGATGCGGTCTTCGTCAATCCTTTGATATGCTAAGATGGAGGTCATATTTGAAAAGAAGAAATTACTCTTTTTGTTAACTGACTTTAAGGATGCGAAGAAACGATTCTGTGGGCCATAATAATATTCAGCATAATTCATATTCTCGTCTCTATAGTCGTTTAACTCGTCATATCGATTAATACTGGAAGAAGTAGAATACTGCAGATTTACTATGAGATCTGTATTTCTGGAAGGAGAATAACTTATTTTCTGGAAAAGATCTGTTTGGGAATACCCCGTATTTTTTTGAACATACGGATCAGGATTAGAGATAGTCGAGTCTGTGTCATTGATTATTTTTGGATAATGCAAAAGTTTTCCATAATCACCATAGAAAGGGTTACTTTTTCTTCCCATTCTCATATCCCCAAGGTTTTTTCGAGTCACTGATGTTAAGAAGGCCAGTTTGTTAAAACCTGTATTGAAACTCAAATGGTTTACGGTTCCATTATTTGCAGTTGAATATTGGCTTGATGCACGTAAATTAAAAGATTTTTTACCCTTTTCATCCGAGAAACCCGGATTACGTGTGTAATAATGGATTACACCCCCAAGGGCATCGCTGCCGTATAACAGTGAATTAGGCCCATATACAATTTCAACTCTTTCAAGCATGAGGTTATCAATGGTAATTGAATTTTGCAGATGTCCGCTCCGGTATATGGCATTATTCATTCGTACGCCATCAACAACAAGTAATATTTTATTTGCCTCAAACCCTCTCATAACAGGGCTCCCTCCTCCTCCCTGTGATTTCTGAATACTTATGTTACCGGTAGAGAGTAATAAATCTGCAGATGATTGTGCTTGTGATTTAGCAAGACTTGATTCCTGCAACAGATCTATCATAAAAGGTACATCACGTTTGCTTTCCCTAAATTTATTTGCTGAAATAACAAATTCTTCAATTAGTATAATTTTCTTTTTCAGCCGAATCTTCGTCTGAGTTATCAGCTCTTTTTTTGTCATTCCATGCTGAAAATATGTAGGATGTTGAAAAAAAATACTGTCTTTCTCTCCAAAAATAGAGATATTTGCTGTACCATCTATTTTGGTTAAGGTAGAAACTGAACGTGAGGCATTATAAAGAGCAACATTTTCAACTGGTTCTCCGGTAGATTCACTGATAACTGTGATTACCTGAGAATAAACAGTATTTTCAAATATTAATAACAAATAAAGAGAAAAGAAAAGAAAATGAAATCTCATATAATTATAACTGTAAACTCCGGATAAAAACAAAAACCATTCCAAAGCAGTTCATAAAACTCAGACAGCTATGATGTTTAATAAAAAATATTTTAAATATCTGATTTCATTGCCATTAATTGTCCTTATTGTGTACGGATACCTTTGGATCAAAAGCTTTGATTTTGGAAAGACAAACCCGGAGATAGCTATCAATGAAAGAAATCTGTTTTTTCTGGAAACGGAAAGGTTCCCATCTCTGGTTGAAAATATACTCGATGATAATGAGATATGGAAGAATTTAAAAGCAATACCTGAAATAAACGAAACGGATTCAATTTTGAAACAGTTAAGATTACTAACGGTACAAAATGAACAACTCAGGCAGATTTTCAAAGGCAGGGTATTAATTGCTCTAAACAAAGTGTCAAATAATAAAACAGCCCTTGTTCTGGTTGGTCAGCAAAAAACAAGAATGAAAGAAAACGCTGTTATTACGTCATTAATGAGTACAGATAAAGTTGAGGCTGTTAATAAAAGAAAAATTGGAGGCACGAATGTTTATGATGTGCAATTCAAGGAAGATACAGGAATAAAGAATATCAGTTATTCATTTAGGAAAGGCCTTTTTATTTGCAGTTTTTCTTCCTCGCAGGTGGAGGAGACACTTGTTTCGATTGGAAATGTTGAAAAACCGCCACCTGTAATTAAATATCAGAGACTCCGGTTAACTGCTGCCGGGAATGTAATTGCAAATGCGTATTTTGATTTTATAAAGCTCGATATGCTTTGCCATTTATTTACAACCAAACAGGAAGCAAATCTTTCTCTCTTTGCTGCATCGGCAGTGTACGATCTCGAGTTTGGTAAGGATTTCATTTCATTTAATGGTTTTATTGCTGAAAACGACAGTATAAATGACGGAGTTAAAATATTCTCAGGGGAGTCACCCTTAGAGATGAAATTACCAAATGTGATTCCTGCATCAGCTATTTTGTTTCTTCAACTACATTTTAGTGACATCCTTAGATTTTTTGAGAGACAATCTCCATCTGCACAGTGGAAACCGAATATCGAAAAAACTGAAAAAATTAATTCAGCATATTCCATAGATCTGATAGAGTTTTTTAAAAAAACGGGGACTGGAGAATTCGGACTGGTAATAAGCAGGTTCAAAAACAAACCTTCACATTTTTTTATTATGGAGGCCAGGAGTGGGAGCAATGCTGAAGATCATTTAAAACACTGGCTAAATATATGGGCATCGTCTAATAAAGTTAAACTAACAGATTACAAGTATTTCAGAAGAATAGATAATCAGAGCGGAATAGATATCTTTCACCTTCCCCTTGGCGGAATTCCAGCGATGGTTTTTGGAAAAGTATTTAATAATATTAAAGGTGATTTTTTTGCTGTTCATGATAACTATATCATTTTTGGGAACTCGGCTGATGAAGTTGGTGAATACGTTTATCAGTTGGTTCTTGGACGCAACATAGCTCAAGGAGATGGTTACAAGAAAATAAGCAACAATATACTTAGTCGTTCTAATTTGTTTCTTTATTTTAATCCTTATAAAACTGCAGATCTGTTTTCAAGCAGAATGAATAATGAAATAGCTGACAAATACAGGAAATATTCCGATTATCTGAAGAAATTCAGCGCATTAACTTTTCAGCTTCATTCTGCTGACGGACTTTATTATTCCAAAGCTTTTGTGGATTTTTCTGAAAGTTCAAATGAACATGTAAATACTGTCTGGCAAAGTAAACTGGATACTTCTGTAATAATTAAGCCAGCTCTCGTTACAAATCATAATAATGGAGAAAAGGAAATTATGGTTCAGGACGCAAAGTCACAATTATACCTTCTTAGCAGTGCCGGAAGAATTCTTTGGAAAATACCCCTCGAAGCACCCATATTAAGCGAGATATACCAGATTGATTTTTACAGGAATGGAAAATTTCAATACTTGTTCAATACGAAAGACAAAATATATCTTATTGACAGAAATGGAAATCCAGTGGAGAAATATCCGGTTCTATTACGTTCGTCAGCAACAAATGGAATTTCACTTTTTGATTATGACCGGAATGGAACTATCAGGATTTGTGTTGCATGTGAAAACAGGGAGATTTATATGTATGATCGGGAAGGGAAAATATTGCCGGGCTGGAAAACAACTTTAACAGACCACATAATAAAAAAACCCTTGCAGCATTTCAGAGTTGAAAAAAGAGATTATATAGTTGCATCTGATAAATATAAAACTTATATATATGATCGTCGTGGTAGTATCAGGGTAAAATTACTTAAACAATACCCTGTATCTGAAAATAATCCATTTTATCTTGATATAAGTAAAGGAAAAGATAAATCACGGCTGGTAAATAGCGATACTCTCGGAAATATTTTATATATTTACTTATCAGGGAATACAGTTAGTGATAAAAGGGAAAATCCGGATAATACACATTTTTTCGTACTTTCAGATCTGGATGGGAATAATAAATTTGAGTATATTTTTGCTTACGGTAATAAGTTGAAAGTCCTTGATGAATCTGGAACATTAATTTATTACAGGGAATTTGATGATATAATAAGCCATAAACCTGTAATATATGAGTTTTCAGCAAAAGACAGAAAGATAGGTCTTACAGTGGAAGGAGAAGAGAAGATATACCTTATTAATAGTGATGGTAGTATTTATCCCGGGTTTCCCCTTAAAGGAAGTTCCATGTTCAGTATTGGCAGCTTTCCTGGTTTAAGAGGAAGGTTTAATCTTTTAGTTGGAAATAGAGACAACTTTTTATATAATTATTCCGTACAATAATAGTTATATTGTAATAAACAACACAAAATGAAAATGTTTCGCTTCAATTTTATTCGTTTCCCGGGATTTTTTATTGTTATCATTTTATTTATTGGTTCCTGTCTGGATGATCGTTATGATTTTAACAGGATATCAGATGAGATTCAAATTAATCCGGGAATTTCCACTCCAATTGCATTTGGTTCTCTTACTCTTAAAGATGTTTTAAATGAATTAGATGAAGAGAGTTATATCAGTGAATTTGATTCTAAGCTACTTTATATCTTATATAATGAAAGACTTGCATCATACAATACCTCTGATATTATTGATATCCCGAATCAGAACTTTTCCGAGTCGTACTCAGGATCAGGTATAGTTTTCCCGGGAACTCCTGGAGAAGTTATAAGTATTCAAAAAAATAAAAATGCAGTTTTTGTTTTTTCGAATAATGAAGAACCGGATAGTATTAACATAAAGAATTCCTCCTTTCATATTGATGTTTCTTCATCTTTCAAACATTCAGGAACACTTACCATTTCTTCCCCGGATATGTTGCTAAACGGTATTCCTTTCTCCCTTGAAATTATAATACCTGATGCATCGGGTACTTTCAGCCAGTCATTTAATATTCCTCTTGATGGGTATAAAGTTATTTTTGATAATTCAAATCCAGGTACAACACAGCTTCCCTTAGAGTTTAATCTTGAGCTGGTGAACTCCGGAGCCGGCATATCCCCCGGTGATCAGTGTGAGATATTATTGTCAATAAAAGATATTGATTTTTATTCGGTTTTTGGATATATGGGTAATTACCAGGTATTAAGTGAAACCGGGGGAATAGGGATAGAGTTGTTTGATACTGAGTTTGAAGGGGGCAGGCTTTTTTTCCATGATCCCCGGATAAATATTGAAATAAATAATTCATACGGGATTCCTCTTGCTGTAGAATTATCCTCCCTTTCTACTTACTCAGAGATTCATGATGTGACAACCCCAATAGTGTATTCAGGCACCAATCCATTTGAAATATCAGTTCCTGTGATTATTGGGAATACTGCATTATCTGAAATAACAATAAATAATGATAATAGTAATATTCGTGAGGCAATGGAAACAGAACCGAATAAATTTTATTATTCTGTCAGTGCAGTCACTAATCCTTCAGGCCCGGGAACTACATATAATTTTGTTACAGACTCCAGTAAGATCGATGTTGATTTGAATTACATCCTTCCTTTATGGCTGAAATCAGAAGGGATAAGCCTGGAAGACACTGTTGAGTTTGATCTGAGCAAAGATTTAGGCGAAGATGAGGGTTCATTAGAGAACAGAGAAATAGACGATTTTATGGAATTTTTAAATTACCTCAGGATTACTTTAGAAGTTCAGAATGGCTTACCTGTGGAAACTGAATTACAGGTTTATTTTACAGATGAAAATTATACTGTTCTGGACTCCATGTTCACCCCTGACAAGTTCATTCTGGAACCGGCACAAATCGATGCTGAAGATAAAGTATCACAAAAAACAGAGAATGTTCAGTTTGCTGAGTTTACTGAACAACGGCTGGATAATATAATACCAACAAGATTTATTATTATCTCAGCGATTGCCAACACTGCCAGATTTGATGAAAACAGACATGTTAAGTTTTACTCTGATTATTCAATCGATTTTAAATTGAAGATGAGAGCAGGTCTTAATATTAATTCAAGAGAATTTTAGTATTAACTGAAGGTAAGATTATAAGTAATGTATATGAAGAGAACATTGTTGCCGCTGCTGTTTATACTATTTTTAGCTATATCGGACAGCATTTACTGCCAGCAGTCAAACACACTTTATTTCATGAGGGGGGTGCCTCAGATATACCAGGTTAATCCTGCATTTCAGCCTGACTGTAATTTTTTTCTCGGATTTCCGGGATTCGCTCCCTTCCAGCTAAGGGTTGAGAATACACCTTTTGCCATAAATGATGTGCTTATTTATAACGAGAGCCTTGATTCACTTATCACATTTCTTCATCCACTTGCCGATAAAGATGCTTTTTTGTCGCTCCTTAAGGACAGAAATTTTGTAAATACTGAAGTTAGCACAAGTCTGGGATCTCTGGGATTCAGGGCAAATAATGCTTACCTCAGTTTTGACATATCTTCGCGGGCCATGGCAAGAGTTGTATATCCCGATGATCTTATGAAATTTCCTGTTCTTGGGCCGGATACAGCAATGTTTTATGATTTTAACGGACTTGGGGTATCTGCTTCTGTATGGAATGAGTTTGCTTTTGGAGCTTCTTATAGTTTTGGTGATAAACTTAGTGTAGGATGGAGAGGTAAATTCCTGTTAGGAGGTGCAAATATCGAAACCAAAAAATTTGATGTGACTCTTTCTACCAATGAAGATTCCTGGCCTGTTCGTTCCAACATCCTGCTGAATGCTGCTACTCCGTTTCTTGAGGTGGCTTTCGATGATGAAGATATGATTGATTTTGATAATATGGAATTAAAGGAGTTTCCCAAATCCCTGCCATCTGTTCTTGCAAATCCAAAAAATTCCGGACTCGCAATGGATATTGGGGTGGATTTCAAGCCCATGGAATGGCTTCGTCTGTCTGCAAGTATTATTGATTGGGGATATATTAAATGGAAGGAGGATGTGTATAATCTGGAGAATAACACCGAATATGTTTTTGAAGGAATTGAAATGATAATTGATTCTGAGGATTTTATGGAGGATTTTCTTGATTCTCTGGAGAACACATTTAAATTTTCTGCAACAGAACTTGCTTATAAAACAAAGCTCCCTGCAAAATTATATGCCGGGGCTTCTTTTTATCCGCATCCTAAAATTAACTTCGGACTACTGTCACGTACTGAGTTCTTTGAAGGTATTATACGACAGCAATTTACCATGTCTGCAAACTTCTACCCCTTGCGAATGCTGAGTGCTGCATTTTCCTATTCTGTAATGGACGGGTATTATAAAAACCTGGGTTTTGGGCTTTCATTTAAACCCGGTCCATTTAATTTTTATATTATTACAGACACCGGTATTTCATCGGCTTTCTGGCCATACGAAGCCCGTATGCTTAATATCCGCAGCGGGTTAAATCTTACTTTTGGATGTGCTAAAGTTAAAAGGGAGCCAAAATTTGACATTCCTTTTGCTCCTTAAGAGGTTTTTTTTGTGGCTTGAATAAAAGTATAATATAGTGCGACCCCAATCACTATTATCTTATCTGGTGGCATTTTTGCTTTTCTACTCTCTGGAATCGGAGGCACAGAATTATTATAGAATTGAAAAGCCTGTAAAAACCGGATTTTCGAATTATTGTGGTGACAAGCAGGAAAGCAGACCCGGAAAAACATTAGAAAAACCTGTAAGAATTAAGGTTACCGATGCCAGCGGACAACCAGCTGCAAATATTCATGTTGTTTTTGAAAATCTTTCATCCCCTTCTGAAGGTTACAGTTTATTGATAGATCCCGGATTTACAATTACTGATAGTTCAGGAATAGCCTATACCAATGTTACTCTTGGTAAGAAAAAAGGGGAATACACTTTGCTGGCCAGAATCAGAGGATCTGCAGATGGGAATATTATTATTTACAGGTTCACAGCTCTGGCAGACAACTGGGTATTAATGCTTGTAGCAGGACTTTTTGGTGGTTTGGGTTTTTTTCTTCTAGGGATGAATATGATGAGCCAGGGTATGCAGAAATCTGCAGGAGATAAAATGAGGAGCATACTTGGCAGCCTTACGCGCAACAGGATATTTGCACTTGGGCTGGGTACTTTCGTTACCATGGTAATACAAAGCAGCAGTGCGACCACCGTTATGCTGATAAGCTTTGTAAATGCGGGACTGATGAAGTTTGCCCCTTCACTGGGAATAATTCTTGGTGCTGATATAGGAACAACCATTACCGCACAACTTATAGCATTTAAGCTAACTGACTATGCACTTCTTATGGTTGCTGTTGGTTTTGCCGTTTATACCTTTCCGAAAAAAGAGAAAATCAGACATGCAGGGGAAGCTATTCTTGGCTTCGGAATACTTTTTTACGGAATGCATATTATGTCAGAATCAATGTACCCGCTACGTACCTTTGACCCTTTTATTAGTTTTATTATCCATCTGGAGAATCCTTTAGCCGGTATTTTTATTGGCGCATTGTTTACTGCCCTTATTCAGAGCAGCAGTGCTTTTATCGGAATTATGATAGTGCTTGCAACACAGGGTTTATTAACCCTCGAAGCGGGAGTGCCTCTTTTACTCGGAGCCAATATAGGAACTGCTGTTACAGCAGTTCTTGCATCAATTAACACTACGCGAGAAGCAAAAAAAGTTGCGCTTGCACATACAATTTTTAAAATAGCCGGGATTATGCTGATTGTATGGTGGATACCTGATTTTATAAAGCTCGTGAGAATGGTATCGCCAGTTGCTGAACACATTGACAATATGGATATAATTGCCAGCGAACTACCAAGGCAAATTGCAAATGCACATACACTGTTCAATGTTCTCATTACTATGGTTTCTCTGCCTTTTCTTAATACATTTGCAGGATTTATTGAAAAGATTATTCCTGAAATACCTGAGAAGAAACAAATCCTTTCAACAAAATATCTTCGTAATGAACCGGATATGCCTTCTTCGCTGGCGCTGAATCTCGTTAAAAAGGAAGTTACACATATGGCTCATATAGTTCAGGAGATGGTGAATAGATTTATGATCCCTTTCATAAGCAAACAGAAGCCGGAGACAGAGTGGATGATGCAAAAGGAGGATGAAGTTGATTTTCTCAGGGACAGCATAAATTCTTATATTTTAAGAATTGCATCTGATGCTGTGAAGAAAGAGAGGATTCATGAAGCTTTTGAAATGCTTTATACTGTTAAGGAGTTCGAACAAATAGCTGATATGGTAAGTAGTACATACTTTGATAAGGCTAATAAATGGGTGCTTTCAGATTTTGAGTTCAGTGAGGAAGGTAAGATGGAATTAACAGAATACCACCTTCAGGTTCAGAAACAAATTTCCAGAGCTATAGATGCTTTCGGAGAATTAAATCTGGAAAAGGCAAAGCTGATGAAAGAGAAACATAATAAATACAGGCAGGTTGCTGTTGATTTCCAGAGAAATCATTATGCACGGCTTGCGAATATGATGGAGAATTCTTTAAAAACGAGCAAAACACATCTGGAACTTATAACTATACTGGCCACAATTTTTTCGCATGCTACAAACGTGGCAAGAATTATTATGAGGGGCTTTGAAGAAAAAGATATTTCTGATGGATAAAATTGATCCTGTCATTCATCCTTCATGGAAGGAGAAACTGAAAAGCGAATTTAATTCAGAATATTTCACTGAATTAAAAAAATTTTTAATAAGCGAAAAATCGAAATATACCGTTTATCCACCCGGAAAACTTATTTTTAACGCATTTGATAAGACCCCATTCGATAAGGTAAAAGTAGTAATCCTTGGACAGGATCCATACCATGGTCATGGACAGGCCCATGGACTTTGTTTTTCCGTTCCAGATGGGATTTCTCCCCCTCCTTCTCTGAAAAATATTTTTAAGGAATTGAAATCTGATCTTGGGATTGTAATACCAAATCATGGAAATCTGGAGTCATGGGCAGAAAAGGGTGTGTTTTTAATTAATGCCACACTGACCGTAAGGGCAAACCAGGCAGGATCACATCAGGGTAAAGGATGGGAACGGTTTACGGATGCTGTGATAAGTAAAGTATCAGAGGAAAAGGAAAATGTTGTATTTCTTCTGTGGGGTAAATTTGCACAGGCTAAAAAGAATCTGATAGATGAGAAAAAACATTGTATTCTTTCATCAGCACATCCATCACCACTTTCGGCCAGCAACGGATTTTTTGGCTGCAGGCATTTCTCGAAAGCAAATCATTATCTCGGGGAAAAGAAGATAAGTCTTATAGATTGGAGTCTCTGAGAAGTACGAATATCCACCAATCGTTACCATTACCTTGGCGAATAACCTTATTTCCTTTCAGGGTATGGAGTAATATAAGACGATGATACCGGTACTTTTTTTGAAATATAGACTTGACTTTATTATTATTATTGGATATTTTTATAAAAACTGATGATAAAATGGATATACATCTCCGGGCACTTTATGCCTGGGTGTATGGTACATGGAATCCTTCAGGGATATTGAAGCCCTGAAAAAAAATTACGTAGAGCTCTTCGGAGTTTATCAGAACATTAAAACAAATAATTATATTATGAGAAAAACATTTCGGATTCTCTCAGGTCTTTTGATCGTTTTATTGCTTGTTATAGTCATTAAAACAATCGCATTCAAATCGATGCAGGTGGAAGTTGAACCCTTATCTCTCCAGGTTTTTGGAGAAGAAAGCACATTAAATTTTTCCCGGGCGATAACATTCCCGACTATATCCTATGAAGTTGATTTAGCGGTTGACACATCAGCTTTTATGGATTATCATAAGTTTATTTCTGATACATATCCTTTAGTACACTCCACCTTGAAAAAGGAGATTTTTTCTCAGTTTAGTCTTTTATATACCTGGGAAGGAAAGAACCCGTCACTGAAACCGGTGTTATTTTTGGCGCATATTGATGTTGTTCCTGAGGGGGAAACAGATAGATGGGAAAAACATCCTTTTTCAGGAGAGAATGACGGAACATTCATCTGGGGAAGGGGAACCCTTGATGACAAGAATTCCATGATATCTATCCTTGAAGCTGTTGAGAAGCTAATTTCCGAAAACTTTCTACCGGAGCGGACTATTTATCTTGCCTTCGGGCATGATGAGGAAATAGGCGGGTTAAGAGGTGCCGGGGTTATGGCATCTGTTCTTAAAGAAAGAGGTGTGGAGGCTGAATTTGTACTTGATGAAGGATTAGCCATCACCAAAGGAATGGTGCCCATGATGAGTAAACCGGTAGCTTTGATAGGGACTTCTGAAAAAGGATATTTTACAGTAAGTCTGACAGTTGAAATGGATGGAGGGCATTCCATGGCCCCTGAACAAGAAACTTCCATTACAGTGCTTAACAAAGCTTTGAACAGTATTATTGAAAAACAAATGAAAGCTGATATAACCGGGCCTGTTAAAGATTTTATAGGCTATATCGGACCCGAGATGCCATTTTATGCAAAAGCTATTTTTGCAAACAGATGGTTATTCAAAGGGCTTATTCTTAGTATATACGAGGGTAGCAGTTCAGGAAATGCTACGATAAGGACAACTACTGCCACGACAATTATTCATGCAGGGATAAAAGATAATGTTATACCGGCGAAAGCGGAGGCCATTGTGAATTTCAGGATAATTCCGGGAGAAACGTCTGCTGATGTTATGGAACATCTCCATAAGGTTATTTCGGACGAAAGGGTAAGTATAATGGTTATACAGGTTGACGAGCCATCTCCGGTATCTCAGGTAGATGTTGAAGGTTTCGGTATCATTTCCTCTACGATCAAACAAATTTTCCCTGAAGTGATTGTTTCCCCGATGTTGGTTATCGGAACCACAGACAGCAGGCATTATGCTGAGGTAAGCAGGAATATTTACAGATTTTCCCCGATCATTGTAACTTCAGAGGATATGGCGAGAATTCATGGTTTGAATGAAAGAATCGGCATTGATGATTTTCTGCGTGGTATAGGTTTTTATTATCAGCTGATTAAGAACATTCAAAAGCATTAGCACCTTATTGAGAGTAATTAAATTTAAGAATGGATGATTTATTAATTAATTCAGGGCACAAGAAATTTAAATCCCGCAAAAGAAAAAAATATAAACCAAACCTTTGGTACGGTAATCCTTTTGGCAAATAGAGAACAAGATGACTTTTGTTCAATATATAATTAACGCCAATCAGGAAAAACAACCTTTGCACATTTAAATGAACATCTTGCAAAATAATTGATGAATTCGTTGTGCATTTTGTATATTTGTAGAAATTATTGAAACAATGATAACATTATATCAGAAATTTGAAACGCTTTTACAAAGTACGACAGCAGATTTTAAACGTTATTTATACGATAAAGTCTATTGGGAAAGCAGAATGATTGGGATTATTGGAGCTCGTGGAGTTGGAAAAACTACTATGATTTTGCAACACATCAAGGAAGATTTAGATAGCAAAAGAGCATTATATGTTTCCGCAGACGATATGTACTTTGGCGAAAACCGACCCAACACTTTGATACGATATTAGAAAATTGAAATAATTATAAAAAACGGATTGAATAGATTAGCGCACATTATTATATGGTGTTGCTGTTTGAGGGAAATTTATTTTGTTTTTTTACCCCCCCCCCTTTTTTCGACTCCATTTCAATAAATTCGACTTCAATAAATAATTCCTGAAAAAGAACAGATTCCAAACTACCATTGCAAAGAATTTATAAAACAATTTTTGCGATGAATAGGATTTTAATAATAGTAATATCAGTTATAAACACAACATCAGTGTTTGCTCAGCGTGATATACTTGACGACTACATCCAGACTGCCCTGAAAAGTAATTTAACCCTTCAGCAAAAGGAATATTCATATCAAAAAAGTCTGGAAGCATTAAAAGAAGCCAAACGAATGTTTTTGCCAACGGTTTCATTTAATGCAAGTTATACTGTTGCCGAAGGTGGCAGGATATTAGAGATTCCTTTTGGTGATATGCTGAACCCTATCTACAATAATCTGAACCAGATTAATCAGACATTAAACCCTACAGCTCCGCAGTATCCCGAAATTGATAATGTGGAAATACCGCTTATTCGCAGTACCGAGCAGGAAACAAATCTATTTGCCGGAATGCCAGTTTTTAATGCAGCAATTATTCAAAACCATAAGATAAAACAAGGATTGGCCACTGTAGAAAGTATAAATGTTGAAATTTATAAACGTGAATTGGTAAAAGAAGTAAAGGAAGCGTATGTTGAATATTTGCAAGCCGAACAAATTTATATGTTATATAGCAACACGTTAAACATTGTAAAACAAAATCTTAAAAATCGGGAAAGCTTGTTTGCCAATGATAAAATTACTGTTGACGAAGTATATGCAGCAAAAGCGCAGATAATGCAAGTTGAAAGAGACCTTGCCGAAGCCGATAAAAATAGGATTATGGCTACTTCATGGTTTAATTTTCTACTGAACAGGGAGTTTGATAGTGAGATAGATACAGAGCAATTTGAAGTGTCTGTATTTTCCGCTTATAATTTAGAAGATATGAAAAATACGTCTCTTTCTAATCGGGAAGAGCTTACCCAAATGGATACATACATTGAAATACAGGGAAATAATGTAAGACTTGAAAAGGGAGCTGCTTTGCCGGAAATTTCATTATTTGGCCAGTATGGTTTTCAGGGAGAGGATTACAGCTTTGACAACGAATCGGATTTAGCAATTGCGGGCGTTTCCCTGAAATGGAACATATTTACCGCAGGACAAAGAAAACCGAAAATACAACAGGCGCAAATAGACCACAAAATAATGGAGAGCCAAAAACGTGAACTTGAACGCCAGCTTCAATTGGAAGTCGTTAACACCTACTATTCAATGCAAGTTGCAACAAAAGGCATTGAGTTGGCGGAGCAAGAATTATATAACTTCCGGAGAACTTATTCGCTTGTAGAAAAGAAATACCAACAGGGCATGGTGAATTATCTGGAATACTCCAACGCCCTTAACAACAAACTTAATGCTGAAATCAAACTGATATTGGCACAATACAGCTATCAGCTTGAACAAATAAAACTTGAACGTTTAACATCCGGTTATCAATTTTAAAATAGAAATATCATGATAAATAAAAACTTAACATACGGTTTGCTTTTTATGTCTTCAGTTTTAATTTTTAGCTGTTCAACAAACAAGACAGAAGAAAATGCAAATGCTGAAAAGCTTGTTCCGGCAGTATCTACAACAGAGGCAAAAGCAGTTGAGTATTCCGAACAAATAAGAACAACAGGTAGGTTAGCATTCAACAACGAATACCAATTGTC
>CAZGKF010000004.1:0-3588 GCA_964526475.1 uncultured Bacteroidaceae bacterium | reverse complement strand
AAACCAGTCGAAAATTATTGCTCCGGCAAATGGAATTATTCAAAAAATACTAATGAAAGAAAATGAAATTACAGGAGCTGGAAATCCTATTATTATTTTTGGTGCAGAAAACCAAGGGAAAGTACTTGTTGCTAATATTTCAGATGTTGATGTTGTTAAAATTGAAATTGGCGACAAAGCTACTTTTAATTTCGATGCCTTTCACGAAACAGAGTTTACAGGAAAAGTAATTGAAATAGCCGGAATGGCAAATCCCACAACAGGAACGTATGAGGTTAAAATTCAAGTAAATGATACCGATAACCAATTAAAACCGGGCTTTATCGGGAGCGCAATCATTACTTCATCAAAAGTAAATCAAAATATTGAAATACCTATTGAAGCTTTGCTGCAAGCCAACAATAAAACAGGAGTGGTTTATAAAATTGAAAATGAATTAGCAATTAAACAGAATGTTCATATCGTAAAAATCACAAACAATAAGTTACTTATTTCAAGTGGTCTTTCTGAAAATGACAAAATAATTGTCGAAGGATTTGCGAAACTAAAAGGAGACAGTATTTCTGTAAAATCAATTCATTAAAAGCGAAGAACCATGAATAATTTACCAAAGTTTTCAATCAATAATTATCAGTTCGTACTTATTGTTTTTGCAGTACTGCTCATATGGGGGCTGAATTCATTTTTAAACATGCCTCGTACCGAAGACCCACCTGCGGCACAACCCGGTGCAATAATTACCGTAGTTTATCCCGGTGCTTCGCCCGGCGATATGGAGGAGTTAATAATAAAACCTATTGAAGAGAAAGTAAACGGTTTAGAACTAATTTCGGAAATAAAATCGACTGCCGCCAATGGCTATGCTTTTATTAATGTGAGTTTTGATTATGGCAATTATAATTTTGACGATAAATACGACGATGTTATTCAGTCGGTGAATGAGGTAAAAGCAGAACTACCTTCCGGAATTCGTGAAATAAACTTTAGCAAAAAAACAACAACAGATACTAAAATATTACAATTAGCTCTTAGTTCCGAAGCTGTTGAGTTTAGCGACATGAGAATTTGGGCTGAAAGCCTTGAGAAAAAACTGGAACAAGTTTCGGGTATTAAAACAGTTGATATTCTTGCACTTCCCGAACAACAGGTCAAAATTCTAATGCAGCCTGACAAAATGGTAAACATGGGCGTTGGAATTACCGATATTGAAAATGCTATTAATGCCAACAACCAAAACATACCCGGCGGTGAGCTTGTAATGGGCGAAAACAGTTTTAACGTAAAAACAAGTGGCACTTATGAAACCCTGGACGAAATCAAAAATACAGTAGTTGGCGCAGTTGAAGGTCAGTTGGTTTACCTGAAAGATATTGCTGATATTGAAATAGATTACGAAGAAAACAAATACCTCGCAGGATTTAACGGAACTCGCAGTATATTTCTGACTGCCGAACAAAAAAGCGGAACCAATGTACTGGATATTATCGACGAAGCTAAAATAGTTATTGATGAATTTAAAGTGGCTATGCCGGAGAATATTCAAATCCATTATGTGCATAATCAAGCCGAAAACGTTGAGAAAAGTGTAAATGGATTTATAAAAAACCTTTTACAGGGAATAGCTTTGGTAGGTTTTGTAATTATGCTTGCCATTGGTTTCAAATCGAGTTTGGTTATAATGGTGGCTATTCCATCATCTATTCTCATCGGTTTAGGTTTTGTCGATTTGGCTGGCTTCGGTTTACAGAGTGTTTCAATTGCTGCATTGGTTATTGCCCTGGGCTTGTTGGTCGATAATTCGATTGTAGTAGTCGAAAATACCGAACGCTATCTAAAACAAGGACTAAGTAGCAGAGAGGCTGCCATAAAAGGCACAAAACAAGTAGCTTATCCTATTATCAGTTCTACCTTAACTACATTGGCAGCGTTTATACCCATTGCTATGCTGCCCGATGCGGCCGGAGATTTTATTAAAAGTATGCCGGTAACAGTAATTGCAACGCTTACAGTGTCGGTTATTCTTGCCCTTAGCGTATCGCCATTGTTGATGACCATTTTATTTAAACAAAAAAAAGAAAGCAAACATAAAGAGAATAAGCTGCAAAAAACCCTGACACGTTTCATATCAGGTCCTTATCGTAAACTTCTACATTTCTCGCTTACGCACACAAAAACTGTATTAGCGGCAGTCATTATTCTGTTTTTGTCGGCAGCATTCGTTTTCAAATTCTTTGTTGGCAGTAGTTTCTTCCCCAAAGCCGAAAAGCCTCTGTTTATGATTCAAGCTACACTTCCTCCAAATAAAACCATAAAAGAAACCGAAAAAGTTGCCAAATATATTGAGAGTGTATTGGATACCATTCCGGAGGTTAAAAAATATGCAAGCAATGTTGGAAATGGTAATCCGAAAGTTCATTTTAATCTTTTCCCAAGGGATAATGCAAAAAATTATACCGAGTTTTTTGTGGAACTGAAAGAATATGAACTCGAAGCGTTTGAGCAATTTGTAGCATGTTTGCGTAGCACTTTCAGCGACTACACAAAAGCTGAAATTATAATAAAAGAATTTCAGGCAGGGCAGGTAATACAATATCCTGTGGAAGTAATTTTAAAAGGCGACAATATCGAAAACCTGATGAAAGCAGCGAACGATGTAGAGGCAATAATGAAGAAACATCCCGGAATTATTAATGTTGAAAATGAACTGGACGGAATGCGCACCGACCTGCATGTTAATATAAATAAAGACAAAGCTTCCATGCTTGGTGTTCCGGTTTCAACAATTGATAAGACCATACGAACAGCCATGAACGGAACAACAATATCCCAATTCAATGCACCCGATGGTAAGGAATACGATATACAATTAAGCTTACCCTTAGATGATAAAGCAAAAATAGAGGACTTTGATAAAATCTATATAAAATCGATGCTTGGCGAGCAAATACCACTTAGCCAATTGGCACGAGTTGAATTTGCTGAAAGTCCGAACATAATAACCCGCTACAACCTTAGCCGAAGTGCCTTAGTAGGTAGCAGTGTTACAAGCGGTTACAATACAGCAGAAGTTACCAAAGAAATTGAAGCACAAATTAAAGCATACAAAATGCCGCTTGGTGTGGATTATATAGTTGCCGGAGAATCGGCAAAACAGAATGATTCATTTGGAGGGCTTGGAGCTGCGGCACTTATTGCCATGTTGGTAATTTTTGCCATTCTTGTTTTTCAGTTTCATTCATTTACACAACCATTTATCATTTTTGCATCTATACCATTTGCGCTTATCGGCTCTTTTTATGCCCTGTTTATTTCGGGTTTCGATTTCTCTTTCACAGCTTTTATTGGTGCTATTGCACTGATAGGTATAGCAATTAACGATGCTATTATTTTTATTGATTTTACCAACGAAGAGCGCAAACAAAGGAAAAGCATTTACGAAGCCCTCATGCAGGCAGGTCAATTGCGATTTACACCCATTTTAATTACATCGGTTACAACCATTGGCGGCTTACTTCCATTAACCTTACAAGGTGGATTGTTTTGGGGACCCTTAGGCTGGGTAATTATAGGAGGTTTATCCTTATCAAC
>CAZGKF010000003.1:0-121562 GCA_964526475.1 uncultured Bacteroidaceae bacterium | reverse complement strand
AGCTTTTCTTTTGCGGGGAATGAAAAAGATGGCATTAAGACAAATTTCTAAATAGCTTGCTTTTTACCATTTTTATTGTATTCTTTAATAAAAAGGTCCAATGCCATAGGCATTGATGGAGCTTCAGGCAGAGGTGCAGCAATATCAAGCCTTAAGCCCGCATCTTTTGCTGCCTTTGCTGTTTTATCTCCAAATGTTGCAATTTTAGTATTATTTTGCCTGAAGTCCGGAAAATTCTTCATCAGGGAAAGGATTCCTGAAGGGCTGAAAAAAACAAGTATATCGTAGTTTATGTCAGACAGATCGGACAGATCACTTGAAACAGTTTTGTAAAAAACAGAAAGATTATGTTTCAATTTATGCTTCTTAAGCAAATCTGGAATTTCTTCCTTATGAGTATCTGATACAGGGACAAGAAATTTCTCATCCTTGTATTTGAGAATTGGTTCCATTAATTCAGGGAGCATACCGGTGCAACTATAAAAAATCTTTCTTTTTCTGTAAATGATATACTTCTGTAAATAAAATGCAATCGATTCTGATTTACAGAAGTACTTCATTGAATCGGGAATTGTAATCCTGAGTTCACAGGCAATACGAAAAAAATGATCAATTGCAGTTTTGCTCGTAAAGATCACGGCAGTGTGACTCAGAATATCAATTCTGTCTTTTCTAAAGTCTTTTGCGCAAACTCCTTCAACCTGAATAAAAGGCCGAAAATCTATTTTCAGATTATTCTTTTCTGCTAATTCAAAATAGGGAGATTTGTCACTTTCAGGTTTTGGCTGAGAAACCAAAATTCTCTTGATTCTTGTCATACACTTTAAGTATAAATGGTTCAAGAACCCTAAATCAGGGATAAAAAAATCCTTGTAATTACTAAAACGGGCAAAATTTCAAGTGTACAAAGGTATAAAAATAGATAGAATAATAAAACTTCTTTTTTGAAAATGAATGTTATTATTCTGAAAATCCTTAATATATATAATGATGTAATTATTGCAAAACTCAGATATACAAAGATTTGTTGTAAGGATTCATTTGAGTAGGGAATAAGTAAAAGAAATGGAAGTAAGACTAATCCAAGGAGTTTATTGTACACATAAAAGTGATGAATAAATTCGGAAAATAATCCCTCCTTCAGAAATATAAATGATATAATTTTTGTAATTAGTATCCTGTAAAAGATAAATCCAAATAAAATACAAAAACAAAGAAAGAACAATTGCATATTCCTTAATTCAAAAGGGCTGTAATCAAAATACCGGGAAATTGCAAAAAGATATAAGCTTCCGGTAAGAAGATATAAAATGTTAAGGTAGTAACCTACACGTTTTCTAACAATTCCTGCTTCATTATATATTTTAACCGAAATATTATAATTGAATACTGATGAAATAAAATCAAAAACAAATTTTGTATAAATGAGTTTTACCCAGGCAAGACTTAATACCGCCACTATAATGATAAAAAAAAACCAATCGGGTGTCTTATCCATTATCATATTATTCAAATATGCCTGTTTGGAAAAATGCGTTACGGAAATTGTATTCCCGCCATTATAAATCCCATCTGTCTTGCTCTCCTTATCGGCATTAATAATTATTACCGGCGCTTCCGGGACAATATCTAAGGTGTCGGGCATAATATTTAAAGGATACGCAAAGTTAATTTAAAAATCAGCATCAATTTTTTGTCAGGTAAAGTATTTTTCTCCCAAAAGATTATTCGCAAGCTTAGTGGCACCGAATCTGAATCGTTTTGGATTAAGCCATTCATTCCCAAGTATCTCACTTACAATTAGGTAGTGTAATACTGCAAGGGATGCTTCAGATATTCCCCCGGAAGGCTTTATTCCAACAGCTTTTCCGGTTTTTTTATAAAATTCTTTTATTGCGGTACACATAATATATATAGCTTCAGGAGTGGCCCCAACAGAAGTTTTACCTGTTGAGGATTTAATAAAATCCGCCCCTGCTTCCATTACGAGAAAAGAGGCTGTTTTAATCATTACAGGATCAGACATTTCACCGGTTTCCAAAATGACTTTGAGTTGCCTGTCTCCGCATATTTCTTTTATTTTCCTTATCTCACGACTAAGATATTCATAATCTCCGTTCATGAGTTTCCCCAGAGGAATAACAATATCTACCTCATCTGCGCCTTCTTCAATGATAAGTTCAACTTCCTTATATTTTATTTCCGGGAATGTCTGGGAGGAGGGAAACCCTGCGCCAACAGATGCAATTTTAACATTTTTATCCTGAAGGTATTTTTTAACAAAAGAAATAAGTGAAGGGTAAACGCATATTGCAGCAATATTTTTCAGATATGGAAATCTTAACGGGATAAGATTGACTTTTTCAGTCAAACTCCTGATTTTTTCTTCGTTATCTGCCGGATTTAATGTAGTCAGATCAATCAGGCTGAAAATATGCTGAAGTAAATATTTATCCTTCAAACCGCTTGCACGTTTTTTTATCTTGCTGATATTTTCACAGATCAATATCTCATCAACTTCTGTATTGTAACGTTCTGAAATATTCATTATTCCTTATTTTTAGTATCTATTATTATCGTAACAGGACCATCATTTACCAGTGAGACTTCCATTAAATCGCCAAAAACACCTTTTTTAACTTCTTGTCCTGTTTCGGTTTCCATTTGCTTAATAAATAATTCATAGAGGGGAATGGAATATTCCGAAGTTGCAGCCCTGATAAATGATGGCCGGTTGCCCTTTTTTGTGCTCGCATGGAGGGTGAATTGCGATACTACCATTATTTCCCCTCCAATATCATGCAGGGAGAGATTCATAGCCATATTTTCGTCATTAAATATCCTTAAACGGCTGATTTTTCCGCATAACCATATAATATCATCCATACTGTCACCTGTTTCAATACCCAGAAGTACAAGAAGTCCAGGACCTATTGAATCACAATGCCCGCTTTCAGCCCTTACAGAAGCTTTTAATACTCTTTGTATTACAGCCCTCATAAAATAATTTGAAGAGCACAAATGTATAAAAAGTTAAAATAATAACACTTCTTTGATAGAATGTTAGGTGGAAATAGTTGATGCTTTATCCTGAGTGTTATAGAACATATAATTTTTGCCTGGTTTATTTTGGCGAATAATAATAAATTTTTACATTTGACTGAACGTTCAGTCAATAATATATGTCACCACGTACATCCACGCAAGTTGAAGAATTAAGAAAGGAAAGAAAGGACCTTATAATAGAAGCAGCTCTTGAGTTATTTGCAGACAAGAGTTTCCATGCTACATCTGTAAGCATGATTGCCCATAAGGCCGGTATTTCAAAAGGTCTTATGTACAATTATTTTGATAGTAAGGAAGCCTTACTAAAAGAGATTATTATGACAGCTTCAGGAAAGATATTGGATAGTTTTGATCCGGATCATGATGGAATACTTACAATAAATGAATTTTTTTATTTTTTACATGCTAGTTTCAGTAGTGTAAGGGAAAATTTGAAATTTTGGAAATTATATACAACCATGGCGCTACAGACAAATGTAGTTGAGGAAATCATTAAAAGTCCGGCTATTGATGTACCTGACATAACATCTACACTTAAGGATTTTTTTCAAAGAAGTGGTTTTCAAGATCCGGAAGGCGAAATGCTTATATTTTCCAGTATTTTAAAGGGGTCTTTAATTATGTATATAACTGCACCTGATGTATTCTCTCTGGAGAAGTTCGAAGAAAAATTGATAAATTTTTACAAAGAAAGATTACATTTAAAATATCAGACATGAAAATAATACTATTTACCTTTTTCCTGTTCACGGCAGGTTTATGTTTTGCCCAGGACGCAACCGAAATTATCCGTAAGGCAGAGGAAAAATTTCAGGGAGAAACATCAAGTCAGAGTGAAATGACTATGAAAATTATACGGCCAACGTATGAGCGGACCATTCAGTTTAAAAACTGGACTAAAGGCAGAGCTCTTTCACTAACACTTGTAACATATCCTGCAAGGGAAAAGGGGCAGGCTTTTCTCAAAGTGGAAAATGACATGTGGAACTGGAATCCTCAGATAAACCGTATGATCAAACTTCCACCTTCCATGATGTCACAGGGATGGATGGGGAGTGATTATTCCAATGATGATATCCTGAAGGAATCATCTATAATAAAAGATTACAGGCATATCTTAAAAGGCTCGGAACAAGCAGGAGATTTTGATTGCTTCAGGATTGAACTGATCCCTCATGATAATGCTGCTGTTGTTTGGGGGAAAATAATAAAATGGATCACGAAAGAGCACTTCCTCCAAATGAAATCAGAATATTACGATGAAGATAATTATCTGATAAAAACGGAATATTCTTACGATATTAAAATGATGGATGATAGAGAAATCCCTACTCGTATTGTTATTCAACCGGCAGAAGAAAATGAGAACCAAACAATTGTGATCATCAAAAGTCTGAAATTCAATTTTCCCATACCCGATAATTTTTTTTCCCAACAAAACATGAAAAGTGTAAGATAATTTGAAAATGTAAGAAATAATGAAAGAATACCTGATACTGGCCTGGAGAAATATCTGGAGAAATAAACGGAGAACACTGATTACCACAGCAAGCGTTTTTTTTGCCATTTTCTTTGCACTTATCATGCGATCAATGCAGATAGGCAGTTATAAACACTGGACAGATAGCATCATTAAATCCTATTCAGGATTTATACAAATACAGGCAAAGGGCTATTGGAATGATCAGAACCTTGAAAATACCATTGAGTATAATGAACAGCTTCTGGAGAGCTTACTTTCCGAAAATAATGTAAAGGCTGTTATACCAAGGTTTGAATCATTTTCTCTTGCATCTGCAGGAGAACAAACAAAAGGAATTTTAATTGTTGGGATTGAGGCGGAACTTGAAAAAGAGCTGTCAGATCCGGAATCGAAAATTGTTGAAGGCGAATATTTAACTAATGAATCAGGTGGTTTATTAGTCTCACAAAGATTGGCGGAATTCCTGAAAGTGTCAATTGGGGATTCTGTTACTTTACTTAGTCAGGGTTTTCAGGGAGTAACAGCTGCAGGACTTTTCCCGGTAGCCGGAATAATAAGGATGCCAAACCCCGAACTTGACAGAAGAATTATTTTTATGAATATTCAGGATGCTCAATACATGTTCAATGCCGATAATAGATATACTTCCCTTGTGATTGATTTAAAAGAACCGGGGAATATGCAGAAAACAATTCAGGAACTTATGACAATGGGTATTAGTGATAATTATGCTATTATGTCATGGAAAGATATGAATCCTGAGATTGTGCAACTTATTGAATCTGATCAGGTAAGTGCCTATATCATGCTTGCTCTTCTTTATATGATTATTGGTTTTGGTGTTTTGGGTACACTGATAATGATGACAACCGAGCGTCGAAGGGAATTTGGAGTGATGATGGCTGTTGGAATGCACAAATATAAAATTGGAATTGTTATTTTTCTGGAAATGTTTCTATTAGGTTTAACAGGCATTTTATCAGGCGTTATGGGAAGTATTCCTGTAATTCTTTACTTCAACAAAAATCCTTTGAGATTTACTGGTGATTATGCATATATTTTCGAGCAATACGGAATGGAACCTGTAATGCCTTTTGCAATACAAACGGATTATTTTATTGGCCAGTCAATGGTAGTTATGCTAATCTTTGTGCTGGCCATAATCTATCCTGTATATGGGGTAATGAAACTAAAAGAAGTAAATGCATTAAAAGCATAAATATAAATGTTAATTAATTTAATACAACCATGATCTGGTCCATTGCATGGAAAAATATCTGGAGAAATAAAACCAGGAGCGGAGTAGTTATAACGGCTTTTATTATCGGATTATTCGGGGGGATTTTTGCTGTTGCCTTTGCTGTAGGAATGATACAGCAAAGGATTGACATGGCCATCCGAAATGAAGTGTCTCATATTCAGATACATCACCCGGAGTTTAAAGATAATTATGAAATTGTCCATACTGTTGATAATGTATCTGAATTGATGGATTCTATATCAGCTTTTGACGGGATCAAAGGTATAAGTCCCAGAATCAAGGTATTTGGAATGGCAAGTACAGCTGGTAATGCTACGGGAATAATGATTAATGGAATAGATATTAAAAGGGAAAGGAAAGTTAGTGCTTTGCAAAATTATATCAGTGAGAGTGGGGGGAGTTTTTTTGAAAGTGATAATGTAAAACCGATAGTTATTGGTGAAAAGCTTGCCAAAAATCTGAAATTGGCGTATTATTCCTTTTCAAGCGAAGATATTGATAGATTATCCCGGAATGAAGCATCCCTGAGTTTTATAAATTCTCTTTATGATATTGAAGACGAGGAGTTCAGGAGTGAAAATGATTTTGATATCAGACTGAAAGAAATACTCGGAGAAAAAGATGCAGGGAAGTACAGCTGGTTACTTAAAGATTATTCTTTAAAATACAGGTTAAGAAGAAAACTTGTACTTAGTTTTCAAACTTTCGATGGAGATATTGCTTTTGATGCTTTTCGCCTGGAAGGTGTATACAAGACAAGTAACTCCGCATTTGACGGATTAAATGTTTATGTAAAGAAAGATCAGCTCGCTGAAATAGCAGGGATCCATTCAGGTGCAGTTCATGAAATCGCGATACTGGCAGAAAGCGGAGCGGATCACAATAAGCTCAGAAAGAAAATTTCTGCATTGCGACCTGATATGCTGGCAGAAACATGGGAGGAAATTCTTCCCGATATAAGCATGTACAGCAGCATGATGGATTATTATCTGATAGTTTTCATGTCAATAATTTTACTCGCTCTTGGATTTGGGATTGTAAATACTATGTTAATGGCTGTTCTGGAAAGGATTAAGGAACTTGGGATGCTTATGGCTATAGGAATGAATAAACTCAGAGTATTTAAGATGATTATGTTTGAAACGATTATGCTTTGTCTTACAGGGGCAGCCGGAGGAATGCTGCTGAGCTGGATGGTAATAGAATTACTGAGTAAGAGGGGAATAGATTTATCAAGATTTTATAAACAAGGATTTGAAGCATGGGGGTTTGATGCCCATGTTTTTCCTCAAATCGGACTGGGATCATTTATTCAGGTTACCATACTGGTAATTATTACCGGTCTGCTCGCTTCTTTATATCCTGCAAGAAAAGCTCTTAAATTACATCCTGCTGAAGCATTGAGGATTGATATGTAGAAATACTTAAAACATATAAATTATGAAGGTCATTGAATTAAAACAGGTTCATAAAGTCTATAACGACTCGGAGGTAAAAGTACACGCTGTTAAAGGAATAAACCTGACTTTTGAAGAAGGCGAATTTGCAGCCATTGTAGGTCCTTCCGGTTCCGGCAAAACGACTTTGCTGAATATGATAGGAGGATTAGACAAACCTTCTGAAGGAGAGATCATAATAGACAGCAAAAACATAGCATCCCTGAAATCCTCAGATTTGATTGACTTCAGGTTAAGAAATATTGGTTTTGTGTTTCAGGCTTATAACCTTATACCTGTCCTTTCAGCTTATGAAAATATCGAATTTATTATGCAGCTTCAGGGTAGAAAAAAAAGCGAACGGGAAAAAAGAACTTTGGAATTGCTTAATGCAGTGGGACTTGAAGATCGCCGCGATAGCAGGCCGGGGAAAATGTCGGGGGGTCAGCAGCAAAGAGTAGCAGTAGCAAGAGCATTGGCTTCAAAACCCAAATTTATTCTTGCAGATGAGCCAACAGCTAACCTCGATTCAAAATCTACTGAGAACCTTCTGAACATTATGGAGAAATTAAATCGGGAAGAAAAAATAACTTTTATTTTTTCCACTCATGATGCACGGGTAGTTAAAAAGGCAAGGAGAATTATTACGATTGAGGATGGGGAGATAGCTAACGATGAGAAAAAACAGATAATATCCCCGAGCGAAAAATGATTAAAGTCGTGAAAAATATTCTTTTCGTTTCCCTGCTTTTATCTGCAATTAGCTCTTATGCACAGGAAGAACCAGGAAAACTAGAATTAAACGGATATCTGTCGAATCTGCAATCTGTTATGGTAACAGGAAGTTATAGAAGCGACTGGATTTCTGACAACCTCTTTCATAACCGCCTGAATTTTAGCTGGTATCCGGCAGAAAGTATAAAATTTTCACTCCAAATGCGAAATCGTTTAATGTATGGGGAAACTGTGAAATTATCTCCTGATTTTGGAAAGGCCTGGGATAGTGACATGGGGTTTTGTGATCTTTCGTTTAACTTATTCAACGAAAGGTCTTTTATACTTAATTCTGCCATTGACCGGTTGAATTTTCAATATACATATAAAAAATTGACTCTTACTGCAGGAAGACAGAGAATTAACTGGGGCCAGACTTTTGTATGGAATCCAAATGACATATTTAATATTCAAAATTTTTTCGACTGGGATTACTCTGAAAAGCAGGGATCTGATGCGATCAGGATGCAATATCATACTGGAATTGCATCTGTAATAGAATTTGCGGCCAAAATAGATGCAGATAAGAACCTCACAGCAGCTGGCTTATTAAGGTTCAATAAATGGAAATACGATTTTCAGATCATCGGGGGTTTATTTGAACAAACCGACTTAATGGCAGGAATGGGATGGGCCGGAAACATCCGAAAATCAGGTTTCAGAGGAGAGTTTACATATTTTCATCCAATTGGAACTACAAATGATTCAAATAGTTTATTTATTGTTTCTTTATCAGGAGATCATACTTTTTCAAATGCTGTCTTCCTGCAGGGAGAAGTATTATATTCCCCTTTACCGGAAGATTTTAACCCGGAAGGATTTGCAGAGTATTTTACCGGACATCTGCATGTGAAAAAACTTTCCTTCTCAGAGTGGACACTTTTTCTTCAGGTTTCATATCCGGCTTCACCCCTGGTAAATCTTTCTTTTTCAGGAATGTATCTGCCTGATCTAAAAGGATTCTATGCAGGCCCTACACTGGGATTATCACTTACGGATAATATGCAACTTTCTATTGTTACCCAGAATTTTAACGGAGAATTTATTTCTACTGGTTCTTTACAAAAAGAAAGAAAGAATCTCTTTCTTGGGTTTTTAAGAATTAAATGGAATTTTTAGGTAATCCTAAATAAATTGACTCCCCTTGCGGCAAGCCCTCATGTATCATCGATCCGGAAATTATCCCAATGATGCCCGCTTACTCCACCGAAAGCAGCGGGGAATGTGACCGCGGGATTCAGGCACGCTTAAGTTTTTCATATATGCTGATATTCATCAGGATAAGTAATAAACCGTATATAGTATCCTCCAGCGGAATGGTAAAAAACCGTATCCCCATATTTTCACTATTATTATACCATACCACCTCTTCCTCAATGAATGAGCCGGTTAGAATACCATTTACAATCATAAAGGGAAATAATATGATTAAAAAAGAAAAATAAAACCTTCCCAAATACCTTACCTTTAAAACAAATTGCAAAATCATTATCCACACTGCCGCAACAGAAAATGTAATTACAGTGTAAAGACGGGAATTATAGACTAAGGCAAAAGAAAATAGTAAAATGATCAGAATAATACTTATTGCTTTACTATATGGAGCAAGGATATCTTTTGTAATATATGCAATAAATACTTCATAGGTAAATATAGAGGCATATGGAATGGTTAAGAAAAAAAGCCACTCTTCAACAGGCAGATTAAGAATATTAATTCCGGTTAAATGCCTTGAATTAAATCCCCATACACCCAGATGAGTAAAAATTACATCCCAGGCAATGAAAACTGCGCTGGTAATTATCAGAGCAGGAAATAAATGCTTCCACCTGGATACAAAATGTACCTTCTTGTCGAAGCTTAAAACAATAGGAATAGCTATTGCAAGTAAATTAACAAGCAGGTATGTTGACATAGTAATAAATCTTTAATTATGCAGTTTTACTTTTTTATTAATAATACTCTGAATAATATACAGTATTTTCGTACATCCGATATTCTGATACGTTCTGATAAGAGCTTATGCGCAGCAGTCTTTTGTATCTTTCGGAAAAGAGTATAGTAATATACATAGGAAAGATAAACTCCAAAAGCAGCAGACTGAGGGAGCATATCTATTCCAATTTTACCTTCATGAAAATCAGCTTGTATCTCCTCTTCAATTTTTTTCTTTTCAGTCTCCCCGAAATTTTTCATATCAATGTCAGGAAAATATGTTCTGCCCATTATTTCATAATCAGCACGCAAATCTCTCAGAAAATTGATTTTCTGGTATGCAGCACCAAGTTTCATGGCATAAGGTTTTAATCTTGTATATTCCTCTTCTTTTCCGTTACAAAAGACACGCAGACACATAAGCCCTACCACTTCTGCAGAGCCCAGAACATATCTGTTAAAATCATCCCGGTTATATACCTTTTTATTTAGGTCCATTTCCATACTGTAGAGGAATGCATCAATAAGCTCCCTTTCAATATTATAGAGGTTAACAACGGTTTGAAAACTATGAAGGATAGGATTAAGACTTATTTTTTGTGAAATTGCCATATCAACATCCTCCCGGAATCTTTCAAAAAGAAATTCCTTATTGTAATCATGAAAAGTATCAACAATCTCATCTGCTAACCTTACAAAACCATAAATGGAATATATGGGATCATGAAGCGACCTGGAAAGAAACCGGATGCCGAGACTGAAGGAAGTACTATAAGCCCTGGTAAATATTGCACTTAACTTATTGGATGTTATATCATAAATATGTTTCACATAAAGTATTAGTTAAATAGATTTTCAATCTGATCAGCAACAACTTGCCCTGAAATTATTGTAGGAGGAACTCCCGGTCCGGGAACCGTGAGCTGACCTGTAAAAAAAAGATTTTTCACTTTACTGCGCATTCTGGGTTTAAGATTTGCCGTCTGCAGCAAAGTATTTGCTAAACCGTATGCGTTTCCCTTAAAAGAATTGTAATCACTTATAAAATCCCTGTGAGCGTAAGATTTTTTATAAACAATATATTTTTTTATCTCCTGTTTTGTAATCTTTTCAAGTCTTTCTATGACATGAGAAAAATAGTGTTCTCTTATTTCTTCTGTATCAGTCAGCCCCGGAGCAACAGGAATAAGAATGATAAGGTTATCGTGACCATGAGGTGCAACAGTGGGGTCTGAACTTGTATTTCGCGAAACATAGATTGCAGGTTTTGATGGCCAGCGAGGGTTTTCATATATTTCACCGGCATGGGCCAGAAAATCTTCATCAAAAAATAAATTATGGTGAATCAGATTTTCAAGTTGACGGGAAACTCCCAGATAGAAAAGCAAAGAGGAAGGAGCCATTACCCTGTTTTCCCAGTATCTGTGACTGTATCTTCTGTATTTTTCCGGGAGTAACTTTTGTTCTACATGATTGTAGTCAGCTGATCCTATAACAATATCAGATGAAACTATATTACCATTAACTTTTAATCCGCTGATTAAATGATTTTTAATTAATATTTCTTCAACATTTGCATTAAGGTGAAATATTGCTCCATATTCCTCCGCAACAGCTTTGATAGCTTCCACAACACTATACATTCCTCCAAGGGGATACCATGTGCCTAATTTAAGATCTGCATAATTCATAAGAGTATAAAGAGCAGGAGTGTTTTGCGGTGTGGCACCCAGAAAAATTACCGGAAATTCAAGTATTTGACGGAGACGGGGATCTTTGAAATGGCTGTGTACATATTTTGAAACCGAGCGGAATACATCCATTTTCAGAATACCCCTTAATAAATCCCATCGGACCAATTCAAGCGGGGAATTGCCCGGAAGATATACGAGCTTATTTATCCCGATGTTGTACTTATATTCAGAATTTATAAGAAAATTTTTAAGCTTTTTGCCACTTCCCTGTTCAATATTCTCGAATAAACTGTATAGCTGGTTTTCATCAGATGGAATATCCAGGTAATTATCTTTACCGAAAAACATACGATATCCGGGATCAACTCTTTTAAGTTCATAATAATCGGATGTGGTTTTCCCAAAAAGATTAAAAAATTTCTCAAAAACATCGGGCATCCAATACCATGTTGGTCCCATATCAAAACGGTATCCGTTCTCTTCAAGTTTACGTGCTCTTCCTCCCGGCGTGCTGTTTTTTTCAAATACCTCAACCCTGTATCCTTTTTGAGCAAGCGATGCAGCAGCAGAAAGTCCTGCGAACCCCGAACCTATTATATGAACTGTTTTATCTGACATCCCTGAAAGGATTATTATGAAATTATATTTTTTGAAGATATAAAAATGAAGAATTGAAAAAACTGTTCAGGATTATCATTTTTTTATAACTTAATGTTGAGGATATGATTTAAAACAATAAAAACATTCCTAATTCATATTTATTATGTATGTTAACAAATTGAAATTTAACTAATTTTATTTATTGCAGAAACAATAGACCGGTTTTTTTGTTTAAAATTTATTACAAATTGATAAACGCATAATTAAAATCCCATGCAATTTTTGAAGCGTTTTTTTTGCAAATCCCCTGTGTATGAAGAATGTGTTACTTTTTTACTGGCCTTTCTTTATGGTGCAGGGCTTATTTTTCATTTAATACCCTATACACTTGAGTATGTTATCACAATGACCGATGGTTTTCTCCTGTTTTCCAATTTAGTTGTTATTTTTTATGTATTCAGAAAGTATCCTTCATTAAAACTTGGTTTATGGAGCCTGATTGCTTTGCTGGTGACATACTTCATTGAACTTGCAGGGGTGGAATCAGGCCATATATTCGGGGAATACAATTATGGAGATACAATGTTTTTGCAGATAAGAAATGTGCCGGTGGTTATAGCTTTTAATTGGGTTATACTCATTATGGCGACTATCTCTATTAGCCGGATTATTATTCCTGTTCGATGGTTAATCACGGTTTTCAGTACAGTTTTAATTGTGATCTTTGATTACCTGATGGAACCCGTTGCAATGAAGCTGGATTACTGGCAATGGGTAAATAATACAGTTCCGGTAAGAAATTATTTAGCCTGGGCTGTTATTACCTTTATATTCTCGTCTCTTTTTGTCGCTTTAAGGCTTTCAGTAGATTCGCGAATACTCAGAGTATATTTTTTCATACAGCTTTTATTCTTTTCAGTAATGAGATTAGCGCTAAAGTGATATTCATGTTTTCTGTGTTTTAAACAATTTCAGATGATAAAAAATTTTATATTTACAGAAAATAGTATCTTTAAATCTTAATATTATGGAGGCAAAAAGAATTATTGAAACGATCGGGGCAGTAGCAAAGGAAGAAAAGTTGGTAACAGTTGTAGAACAGATTATGCCTAACACACTTGTACTCGAAACCGGAGAACCTTATCCTGGATATCATGGTGCTAATCTTCCCAGTGAGCCATCACCTGTTTCTGTTTTTCTTGTTACCAGAAAGAAATATTCCACTGTGAGAATATTACGAACTTCAGCGAATATCCGTAAATATTTTGATCATTATTTTGATGCGGCTGCAGGTGTTATTTGTTTCGGGAATAATATTTATTATTGTATAAGAGTTAAAGATCTTGATAATTATCAACTTATAGGAAAGTTGCAGGAAAGCTTTGCAGAAGAAGGAATACAATTTGCCAGGTCAAAAAATGTTTCAGCCACAGGGATTATTAAACTCAAAAAACCTTTTATTATTGAAGAGCTGGAAAACGGAATTTACAGGGATGTCAAAGATCAATCAATGTATTACATTAGTATTCCTAAACAGATAAACTGGCAGATATTTGCCAGGATAACCGGAATCATAAAAAACAATATAGATAATGCAAATTTTGATGCAGCAATTGCTGCCATCTACACAAGGGAAATACTTGATGTGGTAAGGATTTATGGGAAAGATATTCCCATTGAAAAGCTCAGACTGTTAAAAAATAAGTTTTCTGAAGAAATTAAAAAAGCATACTAATCATTTATTCAGCTATTTCTGACCAAAGTTTATAGAGCTTATCTGAACGTCTGATAATATTTTCTACTGGAAAACTCGCTTTTTCACCTTTGAAGGCAGCGCCAACTGGCCCCTTGTCTGTATGTAATTCTTTCACAGTTGTTTCTATTACCCCTGTAGTTGGCCCCATTATAAGGACTTCGTCTCCGGGTTTCAGTTCTCCTGATTCTATCAGAAATTCAGCAACCTTTAAACGGCTGAAGTAGTTGGTGCATTTTCCTGAATATTGCTTCTTTTTTGTGGCTTTTGAACCATATATGCCGCTCCATTCTCCCAGTTGCTTTCCTAAGTAGTAACCATCCCAGAACCCCCTGTTAAAGACAGTGGATAATCTTTCTTCCCATTCTTTTATTTTATCAACTCCATAGGTTTTATCGATAATTGATGTTATAGCTTCATTGTAACAATTTGTTACGGTTTTTACATATTCAGGAGGCCGTGCCCTTCCTTCAATTTTTAAAACACGCACACCGGAATCAAGAATCCTGTCGAGAAAATGAATGGTACGAAGGTCTTTTGGCGACATAATATATTCATTGTCGATTTCAATTTCACTACCAGAATCCTTGTCGCTTACTATGTAGGCTCTTCTACATATCTGGAAACAATCACCGCGGTTGGCAGAATGACCGTATTCATGCAGACTTAGATAGCATTTGCCCGATACAGCCATACAGAGAGCGCCATGTATAAACATTTCAATTTTGACTTTTTGACCGGAAGGGCCTGTAATATTTTCAAGTTCAACAGCCTCATATATTTCCTTGACACGGCTCAGGTCAAGCTCTCTTGCCAGTACGATAACATCAGCAAACTTTGAATAAAAGCGGAATGTATCAATGTTACTTACATTGAGCTGGGTTGAAATATGGACCTTAACACCGGTTTTTACAGCGTAATCAATTGCTGCATGATCAGAAGCAATTATTGCGCTAATATGATTATTCCTTGCAAGATCAATGATTTCCCGCATAAGTTCCAGTTCATCATTATAGATAACTGTATTTAGTGTGAGATATGTTTTAAGTCCGTGTTCTCTGGCTATTGAAATAATTTTCTGAAGATTTTTTTTCTTAAAATTGGCCGCAGACCTGGCCCGCATATTCAGCTGTTCAATACCAAAATATACCGAATCAGCACCAGCCTGAATTGCAGCCATGAGAGATTCATGGGAGCCGGCAGGTGCCATAAGTTCTATGTCTTTTCTTATCAGATTCATGATATAAAGGTAAGGAAAAATAGGATTGGAGGAATAATTCAATAAATTTGGGAACAGACATCTCTCTAATTACTTTTCTTCAACTATATTCCTGTTTTACCAGTGGGAAATTTGATGGGTAACAATTAATCCGTAATTTTACAGTTCCTGTTTATATGTTCATCCTGACATTTCATACATATTCTTTACTATAATGACAGTATCCGCAACTTCCCTGATCCAATCAATGCTTGCTCCCGGACTGATGATTTCTGCCTGTGGCTTATTGTTGCTTGGAATGAATAACAAATATTCACTGGTTGTGAATAGAATTCGCTTGCTGAATGAAGAAAGAAGGAAAATGAGATATGAGGCGAATAAGGTGGATAACTTCGAACAAAGGCATAAAAGTATTGATAAGCAGATAAGTATGCTGATAACCAGAATAGCTCTTGTAAGGAACACTGTATTTTCATACTCCATTGCAATAGCATGTTTTATTATATCTTCCCTTTTTATAGGTTATCAGGTTTTAACAGACGTGGCAGATCTATATTGGATGATTGTACTTAGCTTTCTTGCTGGAATGACTTTTGTCCTGGCCGGGATTATTTTTGCCGCGATTGAGGTCAGGAAAGGTTATAGCATTGTGAAGATTGAAATAAATGACCTCTCATGATAATTTCCTGTTTATGAAAAATTACCACCGATTCTACAGCATCAATGCTGATCCCGAAGAAGTTTATTCAGCGCTCGTTAAACCTCTTTCCCTTGAGCTTTGGACTGGTTTCCCGGCTGTTATGGAAGAAGAACCCGGTACGGAGTTTTCTCTTTTTGACGGGGATATTTCGGGTGTTAATATGGAATTTATACCTGGAAAAAAAATCGTTCAGGAATGGTTTTTCGGTAATCAGACGGAAAAGTCAGTTGTAACAATAACGCTCACGCCTGATAAAAATAAAACCAAAGTTGAACTGCATCATGCCAATATTCCTGATGATGCTATTGAAGATATTAAGGAAGGATGGGATAGTTATTATTTTGGTGCATTGAAAAAGTTCTTTCGTTAGACTTCAGCAATTTTTTAGGTTATAAAAATCAACTGAATTCTGTTAGTTTAACAATATTTATAAAGACTATTTCAGATATTGAATTAATACAATATTTGATTTTTTAGTTTCAAATTGAGTATCTTTGCCTGAGTTAAATTTAAGATCGTTCTAAAATCCGGTAGTCTTAATAAATAAGCTTGTTCTCCCCGAATTAATTGTTGGGAATTAAAATTGCAGCTCAGCTTATTTGCTACTAATTTTTTGGTAGTTAATCAGGGCCTTTTTGTAAATATAATCCCTGGTTACCGGATAATAGATAATGGTGGAATTAAAAAGCCATATAAATAAAAATGGCAGTGCTGATAAAAATTGTATAAACTATATTTTTGGTTATGTTAACAAAAGAGTTATTTGAGATTTTAATTGAAAAGAAAATAGTCCTTCCTGAAGATACTTCAATGCTGCTAAGCAATTGCAGGAATTTTCGTGTGTTTGATTCTTCGCAACAATTAATGATGGCTTCATTCAATGGAGAAGGCAATAATACTTATGAAGTGAAGTATGATATACCTGGTAAAGGTGATTATGTTGAAGCTATAGTTCACAGAGTAACAAACGGGATATCAGTAAACTACACGGAAACATATATGAGAAGGAGAGACCCGGATACCGTTTCAATTGGAGATGATTTGCCAAGTGATAAAGAAAGGTTTAGTACTAAGTATGGTTGCAGTTTTGAGATTCTAAAGAGAGAAACCCTGGAATGGTTGAAAGAACAGGAACTGGGAGTATTTTTTTATTTCGCCGGGATGGATACTATCGGACTTGGAGGCATAGCTATTGTTCCGGCAAATGCAGGTTTTTTTGCAATGGGATTGTCTATGTTACAAAAAATTATTCCTGTAAAGGAATTACCTGAAGGGTTTTCAATTGATTCCATTATTTATGTTGCTCCTCCGTTCCGGCATACCCATTTCAAAGGGAAACAGGTGGTTGTGCATAACCGTACGGAAAATCTTCATGAGATATATTCATTTAATTTATATCCTGGTCCAAGTGCAAAGAAAGGATTATACGGAGCCTTGTTAACCAAAGGTGAAAAAGAGGGATGGATCACAGCTCATTGCTCTACTGTTCAGGTTGTGAGCCCTTATGACAATATAACAACTTTTATGCACGAAGGGGCCAGTGGCGGAGGGAAGAGCGAGATGCTTCAACATATTGTAAGAGAACCGGATGGGCAGATCATGATAGGACAAAATATCCAGACTGGTGAAAAAAGATTAATCAATCTGCCACTTTTTTGTTCATTCAATCCGGTTACTGACGATATGGCTTTATGTCATCCGTCTTTGCAAAAAGAGAATGGGAAGCTTACCGTGTTTGATGCAGAGAGTGCATGGTTTATTCGTGTCGATAATGTAAATAATTATGGTGATGACCCATTTCTTGAGAAAATTTCAATCAAACCCGAAAAACCTTTATTATTCCTTAATATAAAAACAAATCCTGACTGTACAGCGCTTATATGGGATCATACGGAAGACGAACCCGGGAAGAGATGTCCTAATCCAAGGATTATTCTGCCAAGGGACATTGTACCAGGTATTATTAATAAACCGGTTACAGTAGATATAAGAAGTTTTGGGGTACGTACACCACCTTGCTCAGCTGAAAATCCGAACTTTGGCATTATCGGGTTGTTTCACATTCTTCCTCCCGCCCTGGCATGGCTTTGGAGACTTGTATCACCACGCGGACATGCCAATCCAAGCATTATAGGCTCTGAGGGGATGGAATCGGAAGGAGTAGGATCCTACTGGCCTTTTGCCACCGGAAAGCAGGTAACACATGCCAACCTGCTTCTTGAACAGATAATTCAAACTCCTCGGATGAGGTATACTTTGGTTCCAAATCAGTATATAGGAGTATGGAAAGTTGGATTTAAGCCCCAACTGTTGATGCGGGAATATCTTACACGCAGGGGGAATGCAAAATTAAGAATAGATCAGTACCAGAATGCGAGATGTTCATTGTTAGGATATGAATTGAATTATCTTACCATTGAAGGAGCAAAAATACCCTCCAGGTTTCTTAAGGTTTACAGACAAAACGATATTGGAACCGAGGGTTATGATGCAGGTGCAGAAATATTAATAAATTTTTTTAAAAAAGAATTAGGAAAATTTTTAACACCACAGTTATCCGGAACCGGAAAGCGTATCATAAATGCATGTTTGTCAGGAGCAACTGTTGATGATTATAATTCAATAATACCAATGAGTTATACATATTCATTTCTTTCCATGAAGGATTATGAACAGAACGGGGATATGGTTCCGGATCATAGGGATTGATTGTTTTGATGTAAAATTTTATACCTCTTACTTTATGCATTCCCAAACTGCAGGCCTTTACTTCCATAATTCTCTGATAGTAAATAATTAAATTAATGAATGATCGCATAGCACATATAACAAACTACCCTGTATCTCCGTTATAATTTTGTTTGACATATTCAATTTTGGTGAGTACATTTTTGCTCATTGACTGTCAGTTCCACACTGGGAATTCTCCGGGTCCTTCTGTCCAACTTAAACCCTATTGAGAATTTCCGGCAATCAGATCCTCCATCCATTTCAACCAATTATCCAGCCCTTCTTTTGTCATACATGATAATGGAAACAAAGGGACCGAAGGATTGATCTGTCTGAGATCAGAAAGAAAATGATCATAATTGAAATTGGTGTATTTTGTCAGATCTGTTTTATTCAGAATGACCGCTTTGGCTTCTCTGAATAACATTGGGTATTTTACAGGTTTATCGTCTCCCTCGGTTGTGCTGGTAATAGCAATTTTAAAGGATTCTCCGAGATCAAATTGTGAGGGGCAAATAAGATTCCCAACATTTTCCACAAACAAAATATCCAGCTTTTCCAGATCAAACTCAGGCAGAACTTTTGAAATGCTGTGCGAATCAAGGTGACACCCTCCTTCTGTATTAATTACCACAATGGGTATATTATACTTCTTTAAACGTTGAGCATCCCTGTCGGTAGTTATATCTCCCTCAACTACACCAATAGCGAATTTACTTTTTAATGCTTCAATTGTAAGTTCCAGCAGAGTTGTTTTTCCTGCCCCCGGAGAGCTTATCAGGTTTCCCATTAAAACCCTCTTATCTTTAAGTAGTTTCCTAACTTCGTTCGCCTTGTTCAGGTTGCGGTCGAGGATGTTTTTCATAATTTTTATTTCCATTTTTTTATTCTCCTTCTATGCTTTTAATTAATATTTCTTTTCCTTGTGTTATCTCAATGTTATTGGAATTACAGTTGGAACAGGCATACACACCGCTCTTCTTAATAAAGAACTCATGTTGGCATACTTCACATTTCAATTTTACAGGTAATATCTCTATATCCAGCAGGGCACCTCCAAAAACAGAACTCTTAGATGATTCTTCAAATGCAATTCGAAATATTTCAGGTACAATATGCACCAATTCACCAAACTGTACATTTACACAATTAACTTTTTTTAAATTATTCTGACTGGAAACATCCAGAATAATTTTCTTAAGATCTTCGGCTATTCTTATTTCGTGCATAAAATATTAAACTAAATATACTTACCCTTTATTTTTTGTATAAGGATTAATAAGAATATTTTTTATTCTGTGAACCAGAAGCATTTTTGGCAATATGTTTTGATTGCTCAAATTTATATTAAGTTTAAATGGCAACATCAGTCAGGAGGTTAAAATCATATCAAATCAACAAATCCTTGGTAGTTGAACATAATCTTGCATGTCCACCAAACGTTTCCCCCCAATAGAGGTTTTTAATAAAACCTTCCCCGGATGTTCCTCCACTATGGTACCGATCATTTCACTGTTAAGCCCTAAAGAATGTTTTTGGAGAACATCTAACACTTGTTTATAATCATTTTCACAAATAACAAATAATGCTTTTCCCTCATTAGCAAGATATAATGGATCAAACCCAAGTATTTCACATAAACCTTTAACAGGTTCTTCAACAGGGATGGAATCTTCATTTATTTCAATTCCAAAACCGGTAATTGAAGCCAACTCATTTAAAACTGCAGCCAACCCTCCTCTAGTTAAATCGCGCATAAAATGAATATGCAAGCCGGTTTTAAGCACATCATTAATCATACTGTTCAAAGAAGCGCAATCAGATAAAATTTCCGTTTTGAATCCAAGCTGTTCCCTTGCGCCAAGAACTGCAATAGCATGACTTCCAATATTTCCGTTAACAATCAGCTTATTTCCGGGTTTAACATTGATACCTTTGCAGATACCTTCATATTTTTGATCAAGATATCCAACCCCCGATGTGGTGATAAATATCTTATCACATTTTCCTTTTTCAACTACCTTGGTATCTCCGGTCACAATCTTAACTCCTGCGTTTAATGCCTCATCTGCCATGGAATCCACAATTATTTCCAGGTCATTAAACGGGAATCCTTCCTCAATAATAAAGGAAGCGGAAATAAATTCAGGTATTGCCCCTGTTACAGCCAGGTCATTGACAGTCCCACAAACAGCCAGTTTCCCGATATCACCGCCAGGGAAAAATAGAGGATCTACTATGTAGGAGTCTGTTGTAAATGCGGCTCTGTCTCCTTTGAGCAACAGAAGGGCCGAGTCAGTTAATATTTCATTCATCCCGAATTTTTTTATAAAAAGGGATTGAATAAGCTCCTGCATTTGCTTTCCTCCGCCCCCGTGATGCAGAGTAATATATTTATCCATGTTTCCTGTATTTATAATAAGCATGACATGCTCCTTCGGCGGAGACCATACATGCGCCAACCGGATTAGCCGGTAAACATATTGATGCGTAAAGCGGACATTCGGGGGGTGTTGCCTGTCCTCTCAGGATGGCTCCACAGATACAGGCACCGTCATCTTCCGATTCATTAATGGTAAGGGGCATGACTCTTTCAGCATCAAAGGCAGCATATTCCTCTTTGAGTTTCAATCCGCTGTTTTCAATAATGGAGAACCCTCTCCACCAGTCATCACGAATAACAAAGACATCATTCATTAATTTCTGAGCACGTAAATTACCTTCTGCAGTTACAGCCCGTTTATATTGGATAGCTGTTTGCGTGTTTCTCTCTTTAACCTGTTTAACAAGCATAAGTAAGGCTTGTAGCATATCCAGAGGTTCAAACCCCGCAACAACACATCCCAGGCCATATTTTTCAGGGATAAAATCATAAATCTTTGAACCTGTAATTGCACTTACATGCCCGGGGCAGATAAAACCATGAATGTTAATGCCATTCTGGACTATTGCTTCCATTGCCGGAGGCATAATCTTATGTGCGCTGAGCAGTAAAAAGTTATGTATTTTTAACCGAACCGCTTCCTTAATAATAACTGCTGTACCAGGAGCTGTTGTTTCAAATCCGATACCTAAAAATATTATTTTTTTCTCCGGGTTTTTTATTGCAATATCAAGTGCATCCATACCCGAAAAAACAATTCGTACATCAGCCCCCTTAGTTAATTCTTTTTCAAGTGAAGAAGTCGAACCCGGAACACGGATAAGATCCCCGAATGTGACCATTATGGTATCAGACATTCTGGAATATATAATAGCTTTGTCAATAAACGATTTACTTGTTACACATACAGGACAACCTGGACCGGAAATTAATTTTATATTCTCAGGTAACAGCGAATTAATTCCAAACCGGTGCATGGCAAATGTATGCCCCCCGCATACTTCCATAAATATATATTCACGGTCGGTAAACTGTTGAAGCTGTTTGGTCATTTTCATGATCAATTCTTTTCTACGGTATTCGTCAATGTATTTCATAACACTTTTATTTACGTTAGCGCATGAAGATTTCAAAATCATGGTTCAGACAATTTGCCCCCAGTAATAACCTTCAACATATCTTCAGCTTCCTCTTCACTTATCCGCTGTATGGCAAACCCTGCATGCAATAGAACATAATCGCCAACCTTCACATCGTCAAGCAATTGCAGCCCGGCTTTAAAAATTGTACCGCCAACTGACACCTCGGCATTATGGCCATCAATGGATAATACCTTTGAAGGAATACTTAAACACATAATTTCCTGTTTTTTGAAGTAATAAATAGTTGACCTAAAGCAATACCGCTATCATTAGCTGATACCAGATGGTTTGTGAACACCTGAAAGCCTTCTTTTTTTAAAAGAAAAACCGATTTTTCAAGCAGAAATTTATTCTGAAAGACACCTCCTGATAAAACTACTTTGTTTAATCCGGATTCTTCTCTGATTATGATTGCCATTTTCCTTATTGCATGAGCAATAGTATTGTGAAACTTTGTGGAAATTATGGAAATAGTTTTGTTTTGAAAAATATCCTGAATTAAACTGTGGAATGTATCCTCCCAGCCAACATTTCCCTGACTGACCGTAAAAGGGTAATATTCTTTAATTGATTTTTTTGTGAACGATTCAAGACGCATTGGCCCTTCTGAATCATATGAGGCTTCAGAACAAAGTCCGGTTAGAGCTGAAACAGCATCAAACAAACGTCCGGCAGAAGACGTTAAAGGCGAATTGATACTTTTCTCCAGCATCTTTAGAACAAGTTCCTTTTTTTCAGTTTCGACCTTTTGGAATAGAGGAAGTTTCATGAATTCATTCTCCTTGCCATAGTAATGATATACGTATGAAAGTGCCATTCTCCAGGGTTCCTTTACAGCCATTTCACTTCCCGGCATGGATACATACTCAAAATGTGCATATCTGCTGAATGAACATGCATCTGCAATAAAAAACTCTCCCCCCCACATATTCCCATCACTGCCGTAACCTGTTCCATCAAGACTTATCCCGATAATTTTTTCATCGATATTTTGTTCAGCCATACAGGAAACAATGTGTGCATGGTGATGCTGAACTTCCTTCAGGCTTATTCCTGATTCCGCCGCCATTGACCTGGCGTAATTTGATGAGATATACCCCGGGTGCAAATCGCAGACAATTATTTCAGGAGTAAAGTAGTAAAGGGAAGAAAAATTACTTATTGATTCTCTGAAAAATGAATATGTAGTATGGTCTTTTAAATCGCCAATATGCTGACTTAGAATAACCTTTCTCTGCTTCCCGATGGCAAAACAGTTCTTTTGGTCTGCGCCAATTGCCAGAATTCCCTCCGTATTTTTTGAAAGATATATGGGAGCAGGAACAAATCCTCTGGAACGCCTTATAATGCTAACTTTTCTGTTTGTTATCCTGACAACAGAATCATCTGCCCTGTTATGTATTTTTCTGTTATAACTTATTACGGCATCGCTAATATTCCTGAATTTTTCTCTGGCCTCTTGATCATCAATAATAACAGGTTCCTCAGATAAATTTCCACTTGTTAATACAATAGCATTAGTTTGAAGTTTTTCAAACAACAAATAATGAAAAGGCATGTAGGGGATCATTGCCCCAATAGTATTAAGCCCCTTATTTACAGATTCGGCGAAATTTCTTTTTTGCTGTAACAATAAAACAGGTCTTCGCCAGGAATTTAATTCCCGGTCTTCTATATTATTCAGGTGACAGTATTCTTTTACAATGTCAGTATTCCTGAAGAGCACGGCAAAAGGCTTATTATCTCTTAGCTTCCTTTTCCTGAGCTCATTAACAGCCGTATTATTCAGTGCATCACACATGAGATGATAGCCTCCTGTGCCTTTAACAGCAACTATTTTACCTTTGTCAACCAGTTCCGCTGTTTTTAAAACTATTTGATGTATATCATAAATAATCTGCATACTATCCATACAGGTATAAATAGGTCCGCAATGATTACAAGCCACAGGCTGAGCATGAAACCGGCGATCCTCCATATCATGGTATTCTGATGAACAGATATCGCACATTGCAAATGAATCCATCGTGGTATTATCCCTGTCGTATGGCATTTCCTTAATAATGGAGAATCTTGGTCCGCAACTGGTACAGTTGATCAGGGGATAATTCAAACGGTGAGGCTGAGTTTTCAGTTCTTTGAGGCATTCTTCGCAAACAGCTATATCCGGACTTATTTCAGTATCAATCAGGGAGCCTTTTAAAGAAGAGTTTATTCGAAAATCCGGATAACCATTCAAAGATAATTTTTTTATGTGCAAAGATTTTATATCTGATGCCTCAGGAGCAAAACACAGTATTTCCGATTTAAAAAGTCTGACAAACTTATCATTTCCTTCAACGATAATATAAATCCCATCACCCCTGTTTTTGACTTCTCCTTTTAAGTCATATTTCTTCGCAAGGCGATAAATGAACGGCCGGAACCCTACTCCCTGAACCCGCCCTTTTACTAGTATTTCAAAACAAGAGGTGTTCAATAATAATTTATTATAATCTGCTTAATCCATTTCAATCACAGTTCAGACATTTTCTCTCCCTGCATTACATAATATATCACACTTTCCAACTCGTAACATAAATTTACATTGTTGATGACTATATTCTCAGGAGCCTTAAGTACCGTGGGTGCAAAATTCAGAATACCAGTAATTCCTGCATCCATAAGTGTGTTGCAAACATCCTGAGCTTCGGTTTCCGGAACTGCCATTATGGCAATACTAACATTAAACCGATTTATAATTTCTTCCAGCCTGTTGTAGAAATATACAGGAATATCTGATCTTATGCTTTGTTTCGAGGGGTCTATGTCAAAGGCAGCAACAATATTGATCTTCCTTTGAATGAATTCATTGTATTTAACCAAAGCTCTTCCTATATTTCCCATTCCAACCAGAATAATATTATGACCATTATCCTGATGAAATAAATTATCCATTTTGCAAAGTAACTCGTCTGTTCTATATCCCCCTTTTTGATACCCCCTGAGTTTATATTCTGAAAGATCTTTTCTTACCTGATCGGGAGAAACCCCGGTTTCATGTCCCATCATATAAGAAAAAACCCGCTTTATCCCCATTCTCTTATACCTTAAAAGACTTGCCCTATAATGTAGTATCCTTTTCAGGCTTTTTTTGATTATATTTTTTGTGATTTTTTTCACAATAAAATGGTATTATTATGAAATTCACTACAAGTTATATGATTTTTTTTGTATAAAAAAAATTTAAGAATATATTGATTTTTCAACTGATACAGGCCCGCGGTCATGTAGTTTCTCACTTTGAATTATTCATAGGGCTTGACTGGTATTCGCTCAGGGTATAATTTTATTTTGTATATTTTATCACATATTCTATGGATTGTTATTCTGTAACAAAATCAGAATGGGATAAAGCTCTCGATCAATTGTTGGCATACAAGACTATTTATGCTATAATAGAGAATAAATACAGTCTCGACTATGAAATAATCACACCTGCCAGTATTAAGTCTGTTAATTATAATAAGCCAAAACCAGCTACACCCCTGAAAAATTTTTTCCTTCCTGGTAAAGAAAATCTTACTTCAGAAAAATTTGATGATAAACAGGTAATAATTATAGGAGCCCCAAATTGTGATATGGAAGGACTTAATATTCTGGATGAAATATACCTGGATAAAGATTTTCCTGATCCTTCATATAAACAGAGACGTCAACAAACTACTATAATTACAGCCGATTGTTTTTCAACGCAGGAGCATTGTCATTGCACGGCATATAACATCAAACCATTTTCGGAAGGTAATGCTGATGCTTCCTTAGCTCTATGGAATGGGAATGTCTTTATAAAAACTTTTAGTAGCAGAGGAGAGGAATTCATACAGCATATTTCCTCTGTGTGTAATCCGGTGAAAATTGATTCTTCAGGTCTTTCGCCTGTTGAAGAAAGACATAAGGAGGTTATGGAAGTTCTTGAAAAATCAAATAAAGATCTTCCGGGATATAAAGAAACAGGGGAATTAATAAGCCATTCTGATGATGGTATCTGGAAAAAATATTCATCCACCTGTGTATCGTGTGGTGCTTGTACAACAATTTGTCCTACCTGTTCATGTTTTTTACTGATAGATAAGCCTTACTTTGAAAAGGTAAGGCAGGTAGATGCCTGTCAGTATCCCGGATTTATGAGAGTTGCCGGTGGCGAAGACCCCCTGAAAAAGTTATTTGTCCGGTTCCGTAACCGGTATATGTGTAAATATGTATGGAAACCGGAAAAATTCAATTCTATTGCCTGTACAGGTTGTGGCAGGTGCATTGAGGCTTGTATAGGAAAGATCAATAAGAACGAAATTTTTTTAGAACTGGCAAAATAAACTGGTACTATCATGCCGGATAATATATATAAACCTATTAAAGCTAAACTGACAAAGGTGGTGGATGAATCTTCCCTGATCAAAACTTTTGTGCTGGTTCCTGAAGAGGAGTTTGCTTTTAAAACAGGTCAGTTCATTGAAGTTACAGTTGATGGTATTGGTGAAGCGCCCTTTACCCCTTCATCTTCTCCACTCGAAACAAAACAACTCGAGGTTACTGTGATGAAGACCGGGTATGTTACAGAAATTATGCATAGTATGAAACCTGGAGATACGATGGGTATCAGAGGTCCCTTTGGCAGAGGTTACCCTGTTCAGAATTTTTATGATAAAGAAGTGCTTATACTTGGTGGTGGCTGTGGATTCGCCCCTATCCGTTCGTTGCTATATAACCTGAAGGCAATATCAGATAAATTAAGAAAGGTAACTCTTTGTTATGGATCCAAAACGCCTGAAGATTGTATTTATAAACCATATATCAAAGAGCTGAGACAAACACCAAAATTCGAGGTGTACAGAAGTGTTGATAAGGCTGATAAAGACTGGACTGAGGCAGTAGGTGTTGTAACGGTGCTTCTTGATGAAGTGAAGATTGATATTGATAATTCTGTGGCAGTAGTTTGCGGACCGCCGGTTATGATGAAATACGGGACTTTTAAACTCCTTGAAATGGGATACCCCGATCATGACATTTACCTTTCCATGGAGAAAAATATGTCCTGCGGCTTAGGAAAATGCGGACATTGCATGATGGGTAAGTACTTTGTTTGTAAAGACGGACCTGTGTTTACATATAATGAAATTAAAGATCAACCGGATATCTGGAATTAGTATGACACAAAAGATTTTAATAGACCTGACAAAATTCCGTTTACCGGATAAAGGAAGCTGTGATCAAACGCCGGCTGAGGGATTGTATTATTTGAATACAAATATCAATGGTTTGAAGACAATACGTGAACTGGCTGTTTTTCAATTCAGCTGTAGAAAATGCGAAGATGCTCCATGTATGGAAGTTTGCCCTGCCGATGCTCTGGAAAAAGATGAAAACGGGATTATAAACCGTCACACTAATCTTTGTGTATCATGTAAGTCATGTGTTACAATTTGTCCATTTGGAACAATGATGACAGATTTTTTCAAACACCACAGAGCAAAGGAAAATTATTTTAATCTGGCGGATGAATCCGAACTACAAAAATTTATTAGTAAATGTCCTGAGGATGCTGTCAGATTAGGTGAAATGGATGAGAATTATGAACAACATATTTATAAGCTGAATGATAAGATTTTAGTAAAAGATTATTATTGGGATATGGATAAATTATAAATCATTACAAAATGGCTGAGCAGTTATTTTATTTTCTTATTTACCCGGGCTTATTATTTGCTGCAACAGTCGGAGCACTACTTTCATGGTTTGACCGCAAGATTACTGCATATGTTCAATTCAGGAAAGGACCTCCTCTGCTTCAGCCATTTTATGATTTTTTCAAGTTGTTACTTGTTAAGGAAACGATTTTACCAAAACATGGTTCAAAAATTGTTTTCCTTGCCGCTCCTGTTTTTGCTGTTTTTGGAGCTGTCATGTCCGGTGTGTTTATCCTTCTTCCGATATTAAACATAAATACTGGCTTTAAAGGCGATATTATTGTTATTTTCTACTTGCTGGCAATCCCATCCCTGTCTTATATAATAGGTGCAATAGCCTCCGGCAATCCTCTTGCATCAATTGGTGCTTCAAGGGAAATGAAACTTATATTAAGCTATGAGCTGACATTCTTATTGGTTATTGCTGCGATTATTTTAAAATCCGATCAGAGTATAGATATGTACAGTATAATTGCTATGCAGCAATCGGGTAGTCCATTTATTGGAAGTATTTCCGGAGTTTTACTTTTTATAGCTGCAATTTTCTGCATACAGGCAAAACTTGCATTAGTTCCTTTTGATATGCCTGAAGCAGAAACAGAAATTTCGGAAGGGATTTATATTGAATACTCAGGTTCAGCCTATGCAATGATAAAAATGGCAAAATATATCATGTTTTTTGTCTTGCCGGCATTTGTTGCAGGCTTGATGTTAAGTGGATTTAAGTTAGAAGGAATTCATATTCTTTGGTCAGTCCTTAAAATATTAGGGGTGGTGCTTCTGCTTACTTTGATTCGTAACACGAATCCAAGACTTAAAATTAAACAGGCTATCAGGTTTTTCTTTCTCTGGATGAATCTCCTGGTAATAATTGCCATTGTGCTGGTGTATTTAGGATATTAAAATTTATTATCGTGGGATTAGGCAACTTTTGTTTTAAGAAATCGCTTTGGCTCTTTCATTTTGGAGGTGCTTCATGCAATAATTGCGATATTGAAATAATCGACTGTCTCACCCCCCGGCATGATCTGGAAAGATTTGGAATGTTACTGGTTGGAAGTATAAGACACGCTGATGTTTTGCTGGTAAATGGTTCCATTAATCAAAAAGATAAAGTCAGATTACTGGAAATATATAATCAGGCGCCCAAACCAATTATTGTAGTAGCCATTGGAGCTTGTGGTTGTACAGGAGGGATATTTGCCGAAGGAAATACTTTTGCAGGTCCCGTTGACAAAATTATACCTGTAGATGCCTATATACCGGGCTGTCCACCAAAGCCGGAAGCTTTGATTGCCGGAATTGTAAAACTGATCAATAAATAGTAACGAGATTATGGATACTGAATTGATCATACAGGAACTGAAAAGGAATTATGAAACGGATGTTACCGCTGTTTTATTGAAAAATGAAAAAAGAGTCACAGTGGACATACACCCTGATGCACTGGTTAATATAGCAGGGTATTTACTTAAAACTGCAGAATTCCGGTTTATCATTGCTTCAGCTTTACACACTAAGAAAGGATTTGAAATTTATTATCATTTCAGCAAAGATATCAAAGGCCTCATTTTGAACCTGCATGTCATACTCGATAAAGAATACCCTGAAATTGAGTCACTGGCAAATATGCTGGAAGCTGCAAACTGGATAGAAAGGGAGATGCATGAACTTTTTGGGATCAATTTTTTAAATCACCCGAATCAGGAAAAACTTCTCTCGGAAGGAAACTGGGCAGAGGGAGTTTATCCCTACAGAAAGAATTTTAATTAAAATATACCTGAGGGTAATGAGTAAAAATATTGTCATACCGGTTGGACCTTACCATCCTCTTCAGGAAGAACCTGAACTTTTTAAACTTTATTGTGAGGGTGAAATTGTAAGAGACATTAAATGGGAAACAGGATATAATCACAGGGGAATTGAAAAGCTAAGTGAGTCGAAAACCTATGATGAAGTTTTTTTCCTTGTGGAAAGAATTTGTGGGATATGTTCAACTTCGCATCCATTTGCATTTGCCAATGCAGTGGAGGAAATCACCGGAACAGAAATAACTGACAGGGCAAAATATATCAGGTCTTTTATCGGTGAACTTGAAAGAATACATAGTCACCTGCTGTGGGTTGGCCTTGCAGGCCACTTTCTGGGGTACAATACCGTATTTATGTGGGCATGGAAATACCGTGAACCGGTCCTTGACCTTTTCGAAATGATTACAGGAAACCGTAACAGTTATGCCATGTTCAAAGTAGGAGGTGTGAGAAGGGATATTGAAAACAAAAAAATACCTGCCATACAAAAAGTGATGGATGAAGTTAAGAAAAAGACAGATCTGATTACCGGAGCCGTTATGGATGATCCTGTTATTCATGCAAGGACTAAGGGTGTTGGTGTTCTTACAAAAAAGGATATTGTGGATTTTGCTGCTGTAGGCCCCACGGCCAGAGCATCAGGAATTGCTGTCGATGTTAGAAAAGATGATCCCTATGCTGCATATCCACTGGTAAATTGGAAAGTTATTACAGCTGAGGAGGGGGATGTGTTTGCTAAAGCAAAAGTAAGACTGCTCGAAATGTATGAATCCATATCCATTATTGAACAATGTATGGAAGGTTTAAAAAAAGAAAAAGAAGGTGAAATTAATGTGAAAGTTAAAGAAATACCTGAAGGTATGGGTACTGGTCGTGCGGAAGCGCCCAGAGGGGAGGTGTTTCATTTCCTGGTATCCGATGGTTCCAACTCACCGGCAAGACATAAGATCAGGGCGCCAAGTTATACTAACATTGCAACTTTTAAAAAATCATGTATCGGTCAAACAATCTCCGATGCCACCATCTCTCTTGCTGCAGTCGATCCTTGCTATTGTTGCACAGAGAGGCTGGTATCTGCATATGACATGAATAACGGGAAAAAAATTATGAATGCCAATGAATTAATAAACTTGTCGGTTAATAAAACACGTGATTTACAAAACATTAAATAATAGATGACTGAAGTATTCTACATAATAAGCCTGCCAATTTTAACAGGTTTGATACTTTTTCTCTTTCCGGAAAGGTTCCGGACAATAAAAGGATTAGTTACAATAATAGTAAGCCTCATTACATTCTGCCTGGCTTTTATGATTTTTAGAGAATTTAATTTCTTCAAATCCGGCGGACTAATTGTTATACCTGAAGCTAAAACTTGCAATCTATTTATTATAGACAATCTCAGCAAACTTATCATTCTCTTTATCAGTTTATTTGCCTGTTTAATTTCTATATATTCACTTGTTTATATCACCAGTGATAAAAAGATGCCTGACTATTATCCCTATTTTCTGATTACAATTGGAGCTTCATACGGAGCAGCATTATCCAATAACCTGTTACTTTTTATTATATTCTGGGGAATACTTGGAATTAGCCTTTACAGATTAATCCGGGGGTATGATGAAGTAAGTTCTGCTGCTGCAAAAAAGACATTCATTATCATTGGCGCTTCCGATGGAATAATGATACTTGGTATTGCTATTATATGGAGGATAACAGGATCTTTAAACATGAGTGAAATATCTCTTCCAACCAACTTTACTCTTTCTGTTATTGCTTTTTTAGCTTTACTTATTGGCAGTTTCGCAAAAGCAGGAGCTTTCCCGTTTCATTCATGGATCCCGGATTATGCTGAAAGTGCACCTGCATCATCTTCTGCATTACTACCTGCGTCACTTGATAAACTTCTGGGTATTTACTTTCTTGCCCGTATCACAACCAAACTATTTATCCTAAATGAATGGTTCACCTTATTATTGCTTACTATAGGCGTAATAACAATAATAACAGCCGTAATGATGGCGCTGGTACAACATAACTATAAAAAGCTTTTAGGCTTTCATGCTGTTTCACAGGTAGGTTATATGGTTGTTGGATTCGGACTCGGGTCAGTTATTGGTATTGCAGCAGGCTTGTTTCACATGGTGAATCATGCCATTTATAAAGGAGGTTTAATGCTAACAGCAGGAGCAGTTGAAAAATGTACCGGAAAGAACCAGATAGAAGATCTGGGAGGCCTTTCCAGGGCAATGCCATTTACCTTTATTGCTGCACTTGTATTTGCCATGTCTATTTCCGGCATCCCCCCCTTTAACGGATTTGCTTCAAAATGGATGATCTACCAGGGGATCATTGAATTTGGCAACGGAAACGGAATAGCAAACCAGCTATGGATAGTATGGTTGGGATTGACAGTACTGGGTTCTGCCCTCACACTTGCCAGCTTTATAAAATTTATAGGAGGGATTTTCCTGGGGCGCCGTAAACCTGAATTCAATAATGTCCGCGAAGTAAACTGGGCAATGTGGCTGCCTGTAGTAATCCTCGCGTTGCTATGCATAGCATTTGGAGTATTTGCAACTAACCTCATTGTTCCCAATCTGTTCATGCCGGTTACCGGTGAGTTCCGGTTCTCAGGCTTTTGGAATTCAACGGCTGTATCTCTTCTTATTCTGGTCTCCATAGTAGCAGGAGTTCTTATTTATCTGGCAGGAAAGATAAATAATTTTCGCACTTCCGATAGTTTTATTGGTGGGGAAAAATTCCAGGATGAAACAAGTTTTGCAACTACGGAGTATTATAAATCATTTATGGAATTCAGGTGGCTCATGTATATGTACAACAAGGCAGAACAAAGATGCTTCGACTTATATGATATTAAGAAAAAATGGACACTTTGGTTGAGTAATGTTTTTAGCAATGCTCATACAGGTCTTTTAACCGACTATACTCTTTGGGCGTTAGCCGGTGTAATAATTATGATGCTGATTTTGATATAAAAAAAAATGGTAGAACCAAAAAAATAATATAACATGGAATTAACCATATCTATCATACTGATATTAATGATTGCAGGCGCCATCTTTGCCATCCATGCAAAAGATCTTTTGTCGGCCGTTATTGCATCAGGAATTGTTGGATATGGACTTGTAATCTGTTTCCTTTTGTTGATGGCTCCCGATCTGGCAATAGTGCAGATTGTTGTTGAAACAATTACCCTGATCATAATGGTTGCTGTTGTCCTTAACAGTACCAGGAATGAGGTGAAAGTTATTTTTGATGGGAGGGAAATAATAAATACCCTGACAGGATTATTAATAATTGCGGTATTGTTTTATTTCTTCACCCTCGCCATACAACAATTGGATCCTTTGGGGGAACATACTTTGCGGATGGCTGGTGCTTATATTGATGGAGCTGCTGAAAAAACAGGCAGCGCTAATCTGGTGACCGGAGTTCTCTTCGATTTCAGAGCTTATGATACTCTGGGCGAAGCGACAATTCTTATTACAGCGGTCCTGGGCGTAATAACAATTTTAAGAATAAAAGGGAAAAATTAAGAAACTATGCAAGGAATGTCTGTCATTGTAAAAACAGTAACTAAATTAATTTCAGGAATTATATTTCTGTATGGAATATATATTATTATTCATGGTCATTTATCCCCTGGAGGAGGATTTGCAGGGGGAGCATTGATAGCGGGTGCATTTATTTTGTTGATTCTTGCCTTTGGAAGTGATGTCTTAAAATTAAAAAAAGAAGAAGCAGAATCCTCTGTAATTGAAAATGCTGCCATTTTTATGGTTTTGCTCATTGCATTAATGGGTTTGCTTTTTGGAACTAAGGTGTTTTTTACAAATTTTCTGAGCAAAGGAACAGTTGGCGAACTCATCAGCGCTGGCGTAATCCCTTTTTATAACATTTTCATTGGAATTGAAGTGGCAGCAGCCATTTTAACTATATTCCTGGCATTAGTAATTTTTAAGGAGGAAAGTACAACATGACAGTTTACATATTGTGTTTTATATTATTTCTTGTGGGTTTATATGGTCTGATCACCAGGAGGAACCTTATTAAGATCGTGATCTCTCTTTCTATTATGGAATTCAGTATCTTCCTTTTACTCGCCATGACAGGGTATATTGACAATGGTGTTGCGCCCATTGTACATCCGGATACCTTAGCACCAACCTATGTTGACCCTTTACCCCAGGCAATGGTTCTAACAGCTATCGTAATCGGACTTGCTACTACGGCTCTGCTATTAGCTATAGCTGTTCGTTTGTACGGAAAGTACGGAACTTTTGATATAAGAGAAATAAAAAATCTAAGAGGATAAAGATGAATCCGATAATTCCCATATTCGTGGCATTACCTTTGGCAGCAGCCTTCATTATTATGATATTTGGTAAGTTAATAAAAAACCTTCATAATTATATTTCACCTATTGTTTCATTCCTCCTTTTTGTTTTAAGTATTTATGCTTTCTTATCCATAGCAAACGCTTCGATTATTTACAAAGTGGGAGGATGGGAACCCATGGATAAAATTCCGGTAGCCATTTATATGGTGCTTGACGGTTTTTCGGTAATTATTTTATTCATTATTAACTTAATAGGATTTCTTTCAGCTTTTTATTCAGTTTCTTACATCAGGAAATATACTGCTCAGAATAATTATTACGCTTTATTATGCCTGATGATCGCCGGCATGAATGGGGTGGTATTAAGCGGGGATCTTTTTAACTTATTTGTTTTTCTGGAGATATCCGTAATTTCTTCCTATGCACTTGTAGCTTTTGGGGTTGGGAAAAATGAGCTGGAAGCTTCCTTTAAGTACCAGGTTCTGGGCTGGTTGGCCTCACTTCTTATATTGCTGGGGATAAGCCTGATATACTGGCAAACTAAAACTTTAAATATTGCAGATGTGAAGAAGGTATTAAGCACTGAATATTCCAGACCTTTCTATATATTTGTTCAGATTCTTCTTATAAGCGGATTTGGTTTAAAAGCTGCTATAATCCCATTTCATGCATGGCTCCCTGATGCGCACTCCTCAGCTCCTTCTCCCATCTCAGCCATGCTTTCAGGTGTGTTAATAAAAGCTGTGGGTATTTATGTGATCATAAGGCTATTCTTTAATATGTTTCTGGTAACAAGTGAGATAGCCATTCTTATTACCACACTGGGCACCCTTTCAATGGTTATCGGAGTATTCCTGGCTATTGGTCAATGGGATTTAAAAAGATTGCTTGCATATCACAGCATAAGTCAAATGGGCTATGTGGTAATGTCTATGGGTATAGGGATGATCCTGATTTCAGGAGGGAAAAAACCTGAAATTGCTGCATTGGCTATTGCCGGAGGTATCTTTCACCTTATCAATCATGCCGTATTTAAAGGCTTGTTGTTTCTAAATGCAGGGGCTATTGAATACAGAACAGGAACAAGAGATTTAAAAGAGATGGGAGGGCTTGGCCCACTCATGCCTGTCACCTCGTCAACTTCTTTCATAGCTTCCCTGGCTATTTCAGGTATTCCTCCATTCAATGGTTTTTTCAGTAAACTGATTATTATTATTGCTGCTGTTTATGGACGCTTCTATTTTCTCGCTCTTTTGGCCGTTATTGTAAGCATAGTTACCCTTGCTTCTTTTATGAAGTTTCAGAGGTACGCCTTTCAGAATAATACAGTTAGTAAAGCAAACAAAGAGATCAAAGAAGTTCCGTTTCCAATGATCTTTAGTATGACTGTTTTGGCATTCCTTTGCCTTGCACTCAGTCTTCTTGCATTTCCGGGTGTAAGGGAAGCTATACTTTCACCCGCAGTTAATATTTTAATGCAATCGGAAATTTATTCATTACAAATAATCGGAAACTAATGAGATATGCTACATTCTTTATATTGTCCCTTATTTTCTGGTTACTTATAAGTTTTAACCTTTCATTGGCTAATATTATTATTGGCCTTTTGGCAGCGCTTATAACAACACTTTTGTTTGTAAAATACTTTTTTTCCGGAATGATTAAAGTAATTCAGCCACAAAGATATTTCTGGTTAGTTATTTACTTATTCATTTTTCTCTGGGAATGTATTAAGGCAAATTTTGATGTTGCCTACAGAGTCCTTCATCCTGCCATGCCTATCAAACCGGGGATAGTAAAAGTAAAAACCGGACTTAAATCTGATTTTGCCCGTACCATGCTGGCTAATTCAATAACTATGACACCAGGTACTATTTCTGTCGATATTGTTGATGATTATATATATGTGCATTGGATCTATATTAGCTCGGAAGATCCGGAAATTTACAGCCGGAAAATTTCCGGAAGATTTGAAAAATATATCAAAAGGATTTTCGAATGATGGAAAACTTATTTATTCTGCTTTACATTCAGATTGGAATGTGTGCATTTTGTCTTTACAGGATTATTCGCGGACCCTCCATTGCCGACAGAATGGTCGGAATTGATATCTTCGGGATACTGGTAGTTGGGATATGCGCTATTCTTTCTATTCAGACACAACGTTCTTTTATCCTCGATATTGGCATCGCCTGGATAATTCTGAGTTTTATAGGAACTTTAACTCTTGCTAAATACCTGAGTGGGAAAAAATTAAACGAATAATATGGTGAGTTTTATATTAATATCCATTGGAATATTGTTTAACCTGTTCGGTTGCATAGGATTAATAAGGTTACCTGATGTTTACAACAGGCTCCAATCGGCAACCAAATGTGTTACCCTGGGAACATGTAGTATCTTGCTGGGTGTTGTTTTTCATTACGGAATTACGGAAGCAGGAGTAAAGGCGATTATTGCCATTCCATTATTGTTTTTTGCTGCTACCGTAGCGGCTCACGCTCTTGTTAAAGGCGCATACCGGTTTGGGATTAAACTGGGGGATAAAAGTATAAAAGACGATTATAAAGATGCTGTGAAATGATGTATCCAAAAATAAGAGAATTAAAAGAGGCTGTTGTTTCATTATTTACACCGGCTTATACTTCAAAGTTTCCTCAAGAACCTCATGTCCCCTTTGAAAAGTACAGAGGGAAACCAGTGGTTGATGATAGCAATTGCGTAGGGTGCGAGACATGTGCTAATGTGTGCCCCCCAAATGCTATTACCATTAAGGATGACAGGACTGAAGGAAAGCGTATAATTATAAGAGATTATGGCAAATGTATTTTTTGCGGGCAATGTCAGGAACATTGCATTACCGGAAAGGGTGTAACACTCTCCGATAAAATATATGATATGGCTGTTTTCGATAGAAAACAGAATGTTGAATACCAGGAAAAAGAGTTGCTTACTTGTGCAAATTGCAATGCTATCATTACAACAAAAGAACATTTATTTTTTCTGCACTATAGATTAGGGCCAAAAGCTTTCAGCTCAATATTGAACCTTAATATGTTGAATGAAAAGCTTAAACTCTCAGCCGGTCAGGATACTAAGATAAAAGTAAAAGATGAACTGAAAAGGAAAGATATGTTCAATATCCTTTGTCCTAATTGCCTGCGGCAAACTCTTGTGAAAACTATGCTCTGAAAATATGGCAAACATGAGATCATCCGGAATTCTGCCGTTCGCTGAAATAAAACTTAAGCAATTAATACATTCAACAAATAAAAAAATTCTGTTTGTTGGCATAGGAAATGTTTTGAGAAGCGATGACGGAGTAGGGGTATTTATTGGGAAAAACATTATCAAAACAAAAAATGTTGAAGCACTGACAGTTGAAGTTAGTATAGAAAATTACATAGGCAAAATAAATAGTATTCATCACGATATACTGGTTTTAATAGACTGTGTGGACATGAACTCAGACCCGGGGACATATAAATTATTATCGCTTAATAATATCAATGATTTTACATTTAACACACATAATATCTCCCTGAAAAGATGGTCAGATTTTTTTTCTATGCCCGTATTTCTTTTAGGAATACAACCTGAAAAACTTGATTTCGGTGAAACAATTTCATATATTGTTTCTAAAACGGCTAAATCAATTATTAACCAAATTAATAAGGAGGTTTAACAATGGCAAAAGATTATTTATGTCCGCTTTGCAGAGGTCACATGAGACTTGTGAGCAATATTGTGATTTCTGTAAAAACAAAATCCCATGAAAAGGGCTTAATGTTTCTCGATCCCAAAATTGGCGATTATACAAAAATTACTCATCCTTCTTTCAGGATTGAACCTGGTGATGAATATACCATTTATTGCCCGATATGTCATGCAAGGCTTAACGTAGAAGATAAACCAAACCTGGCAAGGATTATTATGGTAGACAGTGATAATAGTGAATACGATGTTTTCTTTTCAAATATTGCAGAAGAACAATGTACATATGTAATAAAAGATAAACAAATAGAACAAACCGGGCCTGATGCAGAAAGGTATATGAAGTATTTTGATATTCCCGAGGAGGATAAAAAGTATTTGTAATTCTTACATCCGGAAATTAAGAAAATCATGGATCAGGAAATTACAATATTGGTTTTATCAGCCTTTTCTGTTGGGTTTTTTCATACATTGGTCGGCCCTGACCATTATATTCCTTTCATAGTTCTGGCAAGAGCAGGAAAATGGTCTTTCCGGAAAACTATTATTATAACTTTTCTTTGTGGGGTGGGACATGTGGGAAGTTCAATTCTTATAGGTTTTGCAGGCATATTAATTGGTGCCGGACTCACCGGTCTGATCGCTGTTGAAACTTCAAGAGGCTCAATAGCGGCGTGGATGATGATAGCTTTTGGTCTTGTATATTTTTTCTGGGGATTAAGAAAAGCAATAAAACAAAAGGAACATATACATTTGCATTATCATACCAACGGCATGTATCACACTCACCAACATAAACACCTGGATGAGCATTCGCATTTTCATGACAAAAAAAACATGAAGGAACTTACCCCATGGGTATTATTCATAATATTTATTTTCGGCCCTTGTGAACCTTTTATACCACTATTTCTTTATCCTGCAGCAAAAGGGAATACTTCAGACATGATCCTTGTAAGTCTTGCTTTTGCATCTGCAACAATAATTACAATGCTTACAATAGTTGCATTAATGCATTATGGTATCAGATTTTTAATTCATGTAAATTTTGAAAGATACATGCATGCAATAGCAGGCGCAACAATTTTCGTGTGCGGTATTTTTATTGAATTTCTTGGATTGTAATGCTTGAATAAAAAACTAATGAAATATTACTAGTGCCTTAACCTTTCCGTATAATGCGTATGAAGAAGTTCGTGTGATTTATGTCCGTTGGGTTTACCCAGGAAATCCTTGTAGATCATTGTAATTTCGGGATTTTCATGTGATTTCCTTATTGCCATTTGCATATCCTCTTCATAAATTGCTTCCGTACGCTTTTTTCTAATTGCGAAGTTGGTTGGGATAGGTTGACCACCTCCACCGAGACATCCACCCGGGCATGCCATGATCTCTATAAAATGAAATTGTTGTTTGCCGCTTTTCACTGACTGCATGACTTCTTTTGCATTTACCAGGCCATGAGCAACAGCACAGTTAACTTCAACTCCTTCAAGAAAACTCCATTCCGGTTTGCAGCCTTCTATTTTGACCTTAGCCGACCGTACTCCATCCAAACCTCTTACGGGAGTAATATTCAGATTATCGAAAGGTACAGGCCGCCCTGTAACAATCTCATAAACAGTTCTGAGAGCAGCTTCCATTACACCGCCGGTGGCGCCGAAAATAACACCTGCACCTGTTGACTCACCCATAATACTGTCATATTTCATGTCTTCCAGTTTTGCGAAGTTCACACCTGCCTGCTTTATCATTTTTGCAAACTCACGGGTTGTCAATACATAATCAACATCTTTATACCCGCTGGATCGCATTTCCGGTCTGTCAGCTTCAAACTTTTTGGCAGTGCATGGCATTATGGAAACACTGACAATATCTTTTGGATTTATTCCTCTTTTCTGTGCGTAATAAGTTTTTGCAAGTGCCCCGAACATCTGTTGAGGCGATTTACAAGTAGAAACATTGGGAAGAAACTCAGGGAATGTATGTTCAATAAATTTTACCCATCCCGGAGAACAGGAAGTTGTCATTGGTAATGCAACAGAAGGGTCTTTTTCCACAATAGCTTTTTTAAGCCTGGAAAGCAGTTCCGTTCCTTCTTCAATTATAGTTAGATCAGCTGTAAAATCCGTGTCCAGTACACTGTCAAAACCAAGACGTTTAAGAGCTGCAACCATTTTCCCGGTAGATCTTTCCCCGACACCAAGCCCAAGTGCCTCAGCGATACCTATCCTTACAGCCGGTGCGGTTTGAACAACCACATGTTTCCCTGGATCAAGGATAGCATCCCATACCTCATCAATGTATGTTTTTTCAACCAGTGCGCCGGTAGGGCAACGGTTAATACATTGTCCGCAATTGGTACAAACAACTTCTATCAAAGGTTTATCCAGAAAACTGCTTATCTTCTGCTCCGCTCCTTTATGGGCCACAGCAAGTGCATTAACGCCCTGTAGTTCAGCACATGTTCTTACACAACGCTGGCAACGGATACATTTTCCATCGTCTTTGATAATTGACGGAGAATAGTTATCAATGGTGAAATTCTTGAGGGCGGCAAGATCAATAAGGATATGGTCTCCAACACTATATTCATTAGCCAGATTTTGCAATTCACAGTTACCGTTTTTGTAACACTTGGTACAATCGGCAGTATGTTCCGAAAGCAATAATTCTATAATGTGCTTTCTGGCTGTCCTTACAGTAAGGGTATTAGTATGGATTGACATATTTTCATTTACCGGTACCGCACAGGCAGCTACCAAAGCTTTTGCCCCTTCCTGTTCTACAACACAAACGCGGCAGTTCCCTGCAACACAAAGGTCGTCATGATTACAAAGAGTAGGTATTCTGAAATTAAGTTTTTTTGCGGCTTCCAGGATTGTAGTACCAGGTTTAACAGATACAGGAAGATCGTTTATAGTAAGATTTATCATTTTTTTTATGCTTTATTTGGTTAATAAATGATTTCTTCTTTGAAATTTTCAACAATAGATTTAAAGGCATTTCCAACGGACTGTCCCAATCCGCATTTGGAAGCAACCTTCATGGTCCCGGCAAGTTTTACGAGCTCATCAAGATACCTTGAATGCTTATCACCTTTTTTAACCGATTCAACACCAATTAACAGCTGCTGACACCCGACCCGGCATGGGGTGCACTGGCCGCAAGATTCTTCAGTGAAGAAATCAAGATAATTATGTAGAACATTATACATGGAACGTGAACTGTTGAAGAGTTTCATAGATCCTCCTGTAGGAACTCCTTCAAAACCAATTATCGTTTCCCTGAATTTTTTGCGTGGTACACAAAAACCCGATGCTCCACCAACCTGAACAGCTTTGGTATCACCATCCCCGAATTCTTCAACAAACCTTTCCACTGTCATTCCAAGTTCCAGTTCATATATTCCGGGTTTAGGAGTATCTCCTGAAACTGAAAATACTTTTGACCCGCGGGAATCTTTGGTACCGAGTGCCTTGAAATATTCCGCTCCGTGAGCACACACCATAATAGCATATACAAGCGTTTCCACATTATTTATTACTGTGGGTTTACCAAAAAGACCGGAAACTGTAGGATAGGGAGGTTTATTTCTTGGTTCACCCCTGTAACCTTCAATAGATTCGAATAATGCACTTTCTTCTCCGCATATATAGGCTCCACTGCCAAGGCGAATATGTATTTGGAAATCCAATTTCAATTCCTTTAATAAACTATGAAACAGATCCAACTCTTCCTCAAGTTTTGGTAATAAAAACCTGTATTCACCCCTGAGATAGACATAACCCTCTTTGGCTCCTATAGCATAACCTGTAATAGCCATGCCTCCAAAAACCTTACGGGGTACTTCATCAAGAATCTGCCGGTCTTTAAAGGTGCCAGGTTCTCCCTCGTCAGCATTACATACAACGTATTTTACCGGTTCTTTTTCTGCCGCAGTATAACGCCATTTTAAACCCGTTGGGAATCCGGCTCCGCCCCTTCCCCTTAAACCCGATTCCAATATGTCCTGAATAATATCTGCTGGCTTTCTTTTAAGAGATTTCGTAAGGATTTCCTTAACATTTGCCTTCTCAAAAATCAAATCCACTCTTTTTAATGCACTACTTTTCATATCTTGTAATATGTTTTCTGTTAATAATCAGTTTACCTTTTTATATACTCCTGAAGGATATCAGTTACTTTTTCCGGTGTAAGATTGGTATATGGAGTGTCATTTATTAGCATAGCAGGGGCTTTGTGACACCATCCAATACAGTTTGTTTCAAGAAGTGTAAATTTATTATCAGAAGAAGTTTCACCTACTTTGAGTTTTAAGGTATCTTCTATTGCATGAAGCACCTCGATCTTTCCCTTCATGGCACAACTTATTGTCTTACAAATCCTGATGATAAATTTCCCCCTTATTTCCGTATCCAGAAATGTGTAAAAAGAAGCTGTGCCGAAAACATCCGCAGCAGAGATATCCAGCTCTTTTGCAACATCAACCATTGCCTCATCAGTTAAATAATTTTTTTGTTCGATAAGTTCCTGAAGTATGGGGATTAGATTCTCCCTCTTTCTTCCATGCTTATCAGCCAGCTTTTTCACCAAATCATTACTTTCAGACATGTCCTTATTATTTTAGTTAAAAAAATCTATAATGTTATTTTTGTTTTTACTGTTATAGAAATAACAGTAATTGACGGCAAATTTAATTGTTTATTGTGAAAAGAATAACAATAAGAAATAATTTTTACGGATAAAGGGTATATTAATAATCAATCTAAATAAAAGTGTGCGGGTAATGTATATCCGTCCAGGAACTTTCCTGGTTAACTGTTATACTAATTTAAGGAGTATTTTTAAATGATTTTCCGGTTCTTTTTCCAGTAATTCAAATCCCTTCATTGCTTCCTCGAGATTCAGAACACCGGTAATCATAGATTCGGGATTAAGTATCCTTTTGTCAAGCGCTTCAATAACCCGGGAAAATTCACCATGACTTACTCTTGAAGCAATGATCTGGGCTTCTTTCCATATCAGCTCTTTCATCAATAAAGCTGTAGTATGATCTGATAGTCCCAAAACACACACCTTTCCGCCTCCCTTAATTGATTTAATGCATGTTCTGACAGGATTATCCCTTCCTTCAACAGCCACCTCATGACCAACAGCTTCGAAAGCAATATCTACTCCTTTACCATTTGTAAATTTCATTACTTCAGCAACTGTATCGGTATGAGTGATGTTGATAGGATGAACATCAGGGAATGCAGATCCGGCGATCTTAAGCCTGGAATCCAGAATGTCGGAAATGAAAATCTTACCGGAAGTAATTGTTTTTGCGGCATGCAGGATAGAATTTCCTACTTTTCCGCTTCCGGTGATAAGGATATCATCATCCTTTTTTAATCCGGCTCTGGTAACAGCATGAAATCCGATTGACAAAATTTCAACAAGAGCAGCATGGTAATCAGAGATATGAGAAGGTACTTTATGAACCATGTGTGGAGCCACTGCAATATATTCTGCAAATCCCCCATCCATATCAATACCTAATAATTTCAGGGAAATACATGCAGGATAATGCTTTTCCCTGCAAGCGATACATTTCCCGCACCATATAATCGGGTCAACTGTAACTTTTTCTCCAACAGTAAATCCTTGTACATTTTTGCCAGTATCAGCTACCACACCTGCAAATTCATGCCCCGGGATCAGAGGTAATTTTGTCCTGGGATGAAACTCCCCCTTGAAAAGATGCTGGTCTGAACCGCAAATACTGGTATATCTTACCTGTATAAGTACCTGGTCGTCTTTACATACAGGTATCTGAACATTTTCGATGCCTATTTTCCCATACTCCCTTATAATGGCTGCTTTCATTTTTTATTTATTCTTTTAAAACATGGATATTCATTAAAACAACTTTTATAGGATTTAATTCTCACAAATAATTTGTCAAATGTATTAATATTATATTTTACAGGCAAAAGCTTCAAGAGTCTGAATAGAGAATGTGAGAAATTCTTTTATTTATTTCTTTCCATTCATAAATCGTAAATAAAATCATTAATTTTAGCGTTTTATCTGATTCCAAAGGTTTTAATCTTCTAACATTATATGTGGTAATGAAAAATAATATTTTCCTTCCTTCAGGTTTTATCATACTTATTATTGGGGCTGCTGTTTTATTCTTCTCAATCCTTGCGGGATGTAACACTAAGAAAAATAACCTGACCGGAGACACTGCCAGAGGAGGCGGAAAAGTTCCTGTTGAAGTCATGGTTGCTGAGCCCCAACATCTTGTTAATGAAATATATGCAACGGGTTCAGTTCTGGCGAATGAAAAGGTGGAATTGAGAAATGAGATCCCGGGAAGGATTACAGGCATTCATTTCGAAGAAGGCAGGCAAGTGGATAAAGGCAGGCTTCTTTTAAAAATTAATGACAGTGAACTGAAGGCTCAGTTAAATAAAATAGAAGCGAATGAGAAACTGGCAGAGCAGGAAGTTTTCCGTAAAAGAAAACTGCTGGATGTAAAAGCTATAAGTCTGGAAGAATATGATGTAAGCCATAACCATTTAAAAACTATCAGAGCAGATAAGGAGCTTATCCTTGCTCAGATAGCTAAAACGGAGATTTATGCTCCCTTCAGTGGAAGAATAGGATTACGGTATGTAAGCCCCGGAAGTTATATTGCTGCAAATTCCCTTATTGCAAATCTTCAGCAGACAGATACTGTAAAAATTGAGTTTGCTGTATCTGAAAAATACAGCAACATTATTAAAAATGGAATGGGAATTAATTTTACAGTGGAAAATTCACCGAAAATTTTTGAGGGAAAAATATATGCCGTTGAGACTTCAGTGAACCCCCAAACAAGGACTATTACGGCTCGTGCAATTTCCTCTAATCCAACAGGAGATCTTATCCCAGGTACATTTGCACGTGTCAGTATTGTTTTGGAGCGATTGGAGGATGCTCTGCTTATCCCGTCGGAGGCGCTTAGTACGGAAATAGAAGGTAGTTTTTTATACCTGTGTAAAAATGGAAGAGCGATTTCTGTAAAGGTTACTCCAGGTTTAAGAACATCGAGGTATATCCGGATAGCAGAAGGAATACAGGCTGGCGACAGCATTGTTATTACCGGATTGCTTCAGGTTCAGAACGGAACGCCTTTAAATCCAAAACCTGCAACCACCAGTATAAGTATGGGCATTGAATAAAAGGAGGAAAAAAATGAATCTTGCAGAGATATTTATCAAACGACCTGTGCTTGCGACTGTACTTTCCATCACCATAATACTTTTTGGGATTATTGGTTTTTCATTTCTTGGTGTAAGGGAATATCCAAGCGTAGATCCGCCTGTTGTGACTGTGAGTACATCCTATCCGGGTGCAAATGCGGATGTCGTTGAAAACCAGATAACCGAACCCCTGGAAGAGAGCATTAATGGGATTGCAGGTATCCGCACTCTTACATCCGTGTCACGCGATGGTGCAAGTACAATTACTGTGGAGTTTGAAGTTGGCAGCAACATGGAAGCTGCTGCGAATGATGTGCGCGACAGGGTTTCCAGAGCAATAAGAAATTTACCTCCGGATATTGATCCTCCCCGGGTTGTAAAATCTGATGCTGATGCAGAATGGATTTATGCAATCACTATTCAGAGTGACCGGAGAAATCTTCTTGAACTTTCAGAAATTGCCAATAATTATTTTAAAGAAAGTTTGCAGACCATACCGGGAGTGAGTGAAATAAGAATTCTTGGAGAGAGAAGATATTCCATAAAACTTCTTATTGATCCACTTAAACTTGCAGGATACAGTTTAACTCCCCTTGATGTGCGCGATGCTCTGAACAGGGAAAATGTTGAATTACCTACAGGAAGGATTGAAGGTTATGGAACGGAACTATCTGTGAGGACTTTTGGAAGGATGAGTACGGAAGAAGAGTTCAATGATATGATCATCAGCGAATCAGGAGGCTCTCTTATCAGGTTCAGGGATATTGGACGTGCTGTATTTGCTCCGCATAACGAAAGATCTATTTTAAGAGGAAAAAATGGAATTCCTATGGTAGGACTGGCTATTACTCCACAGGCAGGTGCAAATTATATAGCAATTGTGGACGAGTTATATGAAAGGATTGAATATCTGAAAAAAGATATGCCTGAAGATATCATTCTGGGAACCATCATCGATTCTACCATAACCATCAGAGGAGCGATAAGAGAGGTAAGGGATACTATCCTTATCGCTTTTTTCCTTGTGGTGTTGGTAATTTTTTTCTTTCTCCGTGAATGGAGGACAACCATGATCCCTGTATTTACAATTCCAATCTCCCTTATCGGTTCATTTTTTATTATGTATCTGGCAGGGTATTCAATAAATATTCTTACATTGTTAAGTATAGTGCTTGCAACCGGGCTGGTGGTTGACGATGCCATAGTAGTGCTGGAAAATATTTATAGCAAGATTGAAAAAGGCATGCCCTCACCGGAAGCTGGAATAAAGGGTATTAAGGAAATATTTTTCGCTGTTATCTCAACAACTGTGACTCTCGTTGCTGTTTTTCTTCCGATAATTTTTTTACAGGGTCTTACAGGAATGCTTTTTCGTGAATTTGGTGTGGTTATGTCAGGAACAGTGATCATCTCCACCATCGTTTCCCTAACCCTCACTCCAATGATGACCTCACGCTGGCTTAGAAAACGCAGAAAGCACAGCAGGTTTTATGAACGTACAGAGAAGTTTTTTGCATGGCTTAATGGTCACTACCACTCATCTCTTAGCAGTTTTTTAAAACGCCGCTGGCTGGCCTTTGTTATCATGGGAGTTGCTTTTATGATGGTTATTATTATCTGGCCAAAAATTCCCGGAGAACTGGCTCCGCTCCAGGACAAAGGACGTTTGGGATTATCTGCAGTTGCTCCTGAAGGCGTCTCTTTCGAGAGAATGGATAAATATATGGGGGGAGTTATATCCGTTATTGATACCTTTTCTGAAGTAAATGCGTTCATCGTAATTACTTCTCCTGGTTTTGGGGGAACCGGCGCAACTAATTCAGGATTTGCCAGAATAGGGCTAACGAATACAAGGGATAGAAGAAAGTCACAACAGGAAATAGCCGGTCAGCTTTCCGGGATATTCCGAAATATGACGTTTGCAAGAACAATTGTCACACAGGAGCAAACAATAGGATCGTCAAGGCGCGGCGGACTTCCAGTTCAGTATGTTATACAGGCAGGAGATATCGAAAGAATCAGGGAAATACTACCGATATTTCTTGAAAAAGCTGAGAAAGATCCTGCATTCAGAGTGGTTGATGCAAACCTGAGATTCAATAAACCGGAAATGACAATAACAATTGAAAGGGACCGCGCAAGAACATTGGGCGTGACTGTCAGGGATATTGCAGAAACCCTCCAATTGTACTTTAGTGGTCAGAGAATAGGTTATTTTGTTAAAGGAGGAAAACAATACGAAATTATTGGCCAGGCTGACAGGGAATTTCGTGATAAACCTCTTGATCTGAGTACTGTTTATGTACGCAGCCGTAATGGAGAACTAATACAGCTTGATAACCTGGTTACTGTTTCATATCGAAGCAGTATTCCGCAAATATATCGGTTTAACAGGTATACTTCTGTAATTATTAATGCAGACCCTGCCGAAAATTATACCCTCGGACAAGGAATTGAAGCAATGGACAGAATCGCTGGTGAGGTTCTTGATGAAAGTTATAGAACAAGCCTTGCAGGGGTGTCGCGCGATTATCAGGAAAGTTCCAATACCCTTATGTTTGCATTCCTGCTTGCACTTGTACTGATATACCTTGTTCTTTCCGCACAGTTCGAAAGCTTTCGTGACCCCCTTATTATCATGGTTACTGTGCCACTTGCAATTGGCGGAGCATTACTTTCACTTCTGCTACTTGGGCAGACACTGAATATATTCAGTCAGATCGGAATGATCATGCTTATCGGAATTGTTACTAAAAACGGGATTCTGATAGTTGAATTCGCCAATCAGAAAAAAACCGGAGGTCAGGATAGGGTCAACAGTGCTATAGAAGCAGCCTCGCAACGTTTCAGACCTGTTCTTATGACAAGCCTCGCTACTGTTCTGGGTGCATTACCAATTGCCATGGCACTGGGGGCTGGAGCAAAAAGCAGAGTTTCCATGGGGATAGTTATCATAGGTGGACTGTTGTTTGCTTTGGTTCTGACACTTTATGTTATCCCTGCCATTTATACCTACCTTTCAGGGAAAAAAACAAATCTAACCGATAATTCTGGTTAAAACATTGATGGCAATAAATAAAAACAATCCAGGGATTAATTTCCCTGAAAATGATTTCCTGATTATATATAAAACCATAAAGAAATTAAAAGATGATAACAAAGTATTTTTCTGTGTTTATATGCCTTTTCATCTCCTTATGTCCGGTTTCTTTCTCACAGGATACCCTGTGGCTTTCCGATGCAATTGACCTGGCTCTTGAAAACAATTATGGTATCAGCCTGGCAAGAAACCAGTTATCAATTGCTGACATCAATAATCATCCGGGATCTGCAGGAATGCTCCCAAGAGTGGATGTTACCGGTACAAGAAATTACCAGGTAAATAACACTTACCAGGAGTATTTCAATGGAAACATAAGAGAAAGTGATGCGGCTAAGTCAAATAGCTTTAATTCAGGGATGCAGTTAAACTGGACTCTTTTTGATGGTTTCAATATGTTCATTAAAAAGAACAGACTTGAAGAAATGCTGAAACTTGGTGAAACTCAATTCAGGTCGCGTCTTGAAAATACGGTTGCCGATATTATTGTAACGTATTTCAATATTGTTATTCAGGAAAAGCTTGTGGAGGTATTCCATGAAGCAGTTAATATTTCTGCTGAAAGGAAGAAATTTGCAGCCGCCAGACTTGCAGTGGGTAGTGGATCGGAATTATCATACCTTCAGGCCTCGGTAGATCTGAATGCAGATAGTGCAGCATGGATCGGTCAACTACTTGCAACGGATAATTCAAAAGCCGCACTTAACAGCCTCCTTTGCCGCGACCTGAATGAAGATTTCATTGTGGGGGATGATATTCCCCTAAGAAACGATCTGATTTATGATTCCCTTCTTCTAAAAGTTATGGATGTTAACCCCGAATTGCTGGCAGCAAGGATAAATATTACCATTGCTTCTTTGAATATCAAAGAGATTATGTCGGTAATGTATCCGAGATTAAATTTCAACACGGGTTATAGTTTTAACAGATCGATATCTGAGGTAGGTCTTATGCAGAGAAACCGGAATCTTGGATATTATGCGGGTGTAAGTTTATCTTATAATATATTTGATGGGCTCAATACGCAGAGAAATATTAAGATTGCAAGGATCAGAGAAGAATCTGCACGGATAGAAGCTGAACAGACGGAACTGGATGTAAAAACCAGAATCCGAAGAATATTTAATGATTATGAAACAAATCTCCGACTCATACAATTGGAGACAGAAAACATGACATTGGCCATCAGAAATTTTCATATTGCTGAAGAAAAGTTTCAATTGGGAAGTATCACTGATATTGAATTGAGGGAAACTCAAAAAAAGATGATAGATGCTGAAACCAGATTCCTTTTATCTCAATACAGATGTAAAGTTGCGGAAACAGAATTATTATTGCTGAGCGGTGAGATTTAGAAAGAATAGATGAAATCTATTTTTTACTTTCTGCGATGGATTTCATTTCAATTTTATTTTTTCAGAATTATTCTTACTGTTGTCCCTTTTTTCAGATCGGAATTTAAAACAAATATTCTACCACCATGATAAATTTCCACTATTCTCTTTGAAAGGGATAATCCAAGACCCCATCCTCTCTGTTTTGTTGTGTATCCTGGTTTGAAAATAGTCTTAAACTTCGATCTGGGTATTCCTTTCCCGGTATCGGATATGTCGATGTAAACATAATGTTCATTATACTTCACTTCAACAGTAATCTTCCCTTTACCACTAATAGCGTCCATCGAGTTCTTGCAGATATTTTCAATTACCCATTCAAACAAAGCGGAGTTAAGTGGCAGGCTTATTTCCTCTTCCGGGAAACTGACTTTGAAAATAATATTCTCAGAGCTTCTGGATGTCAGATAATTTATACTTTCTCTCAATACCTTGGAAAGATTTGTATTTAGAAGAACCGGTTTTGAACCTATTTTTGAAAAACGTTCGGTGATCTTTACAAGTCTCAAAGCGTCCTTCTCCAATTCTTCAACAAGATCGGACACTTCAGGTCTGTTTTTCAATAATTCCACAAGTCCGTTGAGTGAGGAAGTAGGCGTTCCAAGCTGATGGGCAGTTTCTTTTGTGAGACCTACCCACACCTTGTTTTGTTCAGCTTTCCTTGAACTGCTGAATGCAAGATAGGAAACAATGATAAAAAGTATGATAACTGCAAGTTGTATGAAAGGGAAGTATTTTAATCTGTTCAATAATATAGAAGTCCCGTAAAATATATAATTCATATCTCCATCACCCAGAAAAATGGGGATACTGTCATTTGTCTCCCGCATTACCTGAAGCTGCTTATTTAAATAATTTCTTTTATGAAGACGCAGTGTGTCAAGGTTTTTAAAGGTAATAATATCACCTGATTTATTGGTTAGTATTAAGGGTACTGTTGTGTTTTTCTGAATTACCGATAAAGGAAAACTTAGATCCGCATCATCAGTTTCTGCACTGATAAGTAATTCTGTTGCTTCCGCCCAAAGTTCAACTTTTCTTCTTTCCTCCTGTGAAAGAGATTTAACAAGCCAATTGGTATAGCCCAATGAACCTGCTCCAATAAAAACAGCTACCAGAAAAAGTGTAAATTTCCAGACTTGTTTTCTTTCGTATATACTTGTTTTCATAATTGTATTCTGAAATTATACAGCTTATCTTAGAGATTATATATGAAAAAAAAGGGATGCTAAAAGAGTTACAGATTCTGAATCAGATCTTAACACTCAATCTATCCGGTCAAATGTAAAACCACCACTTTTTTTACTGCTCTCTTTCTGTTTTTTCTCCTGCAAAGAATCCTTACTTTTTATTTCATCTTCTTCATCCCATTCAAAGATAAATTTAGGAAGAGGATCTTTTTTCACTTCCTCCACACTGTCTGTAAACTGTTTTTTAAAAAACCCGAATTCTTGATTAAGGATGGTCTTTAACTCTTTTTTTTCAGTTTTCAGGTCTTCTTTTATCTGCTGCAAAGCTTCCCTTCTGTCGTATTTTATTTTAAAATCATCCGGAGTCCCTGTAATAGTGAGAAAGATATTTACCCTCTGACCACTTTTTTCATGAACAGCAAATTCATCATTCTCTTTTTTCTTACTGGCTTTATTAGCCAGAATTTCTGAAAGATTAACTTTAATGCTGTAGTCAAAATAATTTTCAAAACTATGTGTACCTGAAACAGATAAATTAAAAGCACTGGAGTTAATATCCATTTTTGGAATATATACTTTTGAGTCTTTTACAATGAATTTATTCTGAAGTGTCTGGAATTTAACATGTTCAAGTTCCGACACTTCAATAAAGCGGGAAAGATTTTTTAAGGGTTCAAAATCTCTAAGTTCCCCGTTCTCAATTAAAATATCGGCCTCCGACCATGTAGTTTTCAGATCAGGGTTAAGGCTGGATGTAATGGAAGTTGAAAGTTCCCATACTCCGGAAATCTTTCCACCAAGATTCTGGTTTGTAATAAAATCCTGCTGGAAATTATTAAATACTTCGAACATTTCTTTAATATCTAATTTGTTAAGCTGAGTTGAGGATTTAAGGATAAGGTTTCCTGATGCATCCTGTATCAACCCTCCGTATCCCTTAATATCTCCCTTCATGGTATTAAGCTGAAATGAAGATACATTTAAAAATCCGGATTTATAAACGAGATGGGCTGTGACTTCCGTGGCATTAAACCTGCTCATGGCGAATTTATCCAGGGAAAGGTCAAGTTTCATAAATAATTTATCCGGCAAAAGAAATGGAGTATGTGATGATTCGTTATTATCCTCATTGGAAAGAATGAATGACAGATCTGAATTATTTGAAAATACGGAACCCTGAATCCATAATGAACTGGTTTTTTTGACAAATCGTTTAATAAGATGATCAATACGACCTGAAAAATACATATCTCCGGTAGAAGTTTCAACACCTATTTCTGTTAGCCAGATATCATCACTGATACCAGCTTTTCCTTCTAAACTGGTTATCTCGGGGTAATTTTCCCCGAACCTTAAACCAATATCCTTAAGAAATAATTCCCCTGAAAGGGATGTTGAAAGAATATTGCGGATGTCAAAATCGCTGAAAGAATTAAGTTTAGCAGAGATATGAATATCAGGTTTAACCACACCTTTAGTAAAAAGGATTTTTTGAGTTGCAATGGATTGATTTATATCAGTAGCATATATATTTCCTGTAAGATTGGCACTTATGAGAGGGGAAATAAGATTTTCAAAAGATAAGCTTCCGGTAATTTCAGAATTATCCATACTCGCTGATATATTCTCAAACCGGAAGGAACTACTTTTTGCATTTTGAAGTTTTCCGTTGGAATAAAAACCATTAAAGCTGATATTTGTAAAATTTGTTTTAAGATCAGGTATTCTGATACTTCCCTGTTTAACTTTATAATCGGCAATAATGCCCGGCATATCAAGGCTTGAAACTTTCCCTTTTAAACGGATCAGTATATCGGCCTTTCCATCCGGAGAATATTCGGCAGCAAATTTATTAATTTCAGATGGAAGGGAACTTGATATTTCTTTAATAGCGAGATTGTTGCCTTCGATAGTTAGGTCAGTGAAAAAGTTTTCTCCGGTTGTAAACATCCCTTTTGCTCGAAGCTTAAGATCATTGAGGCTTATATCCCCTCTGTTTATGGTAAAAAGGGTATCTGAAGCATTCATACTAATACGGGTAACCAGGCTGCTATTATTTGTCCAGCAGATGCCTTCACGAGACAGGTTTTCTATAAAAATATTTCCAATCAGTGATAGCATAAAATCTTTACGGCCAAATTTCCCTTTTAAATTAATATCCTCTGCAATTCCTGAAGTTTGAATGTCTTTATGAATATTGTGGAAGAAAAATTTAAAATGTTTCATTTTAAAAAATTCCAGCTCAACAGAAAGTTCCCTTTTTTCTTTTTTCCCTGTTTTCCTCAGAAGCATATAATTAACATTTCCGCGCCTGTCTGCCAGCATTGTTAATTCCCCATCTTCTGCTATTATCTTTTTAATGTAGTAATTTCCACTGATAATATCTATAATGTTAAAGCGCAGATAAATATTTGCGGCCTTGAATAAGGTGTCTGTCTGAATATTCTCAAAATCGCTTTTTTCCAGACCTACTGATGAGTAAGCAACAACATTTTCAAGAATCATATTGATATGTGGAAATTTTTTTATTGCTGATACCTGTGCTTTCCCAACCTCAACTTTCACTGCAAGCTCTTTATTCAGATTATTGATAACGTAGGTTTTTATGTTTTCACTGTAATATTCAGAAACAACAATTCCTGCTAATGCTATGAGCAATGTCAGTATAAGGAAAAAGAAAGTTGCCCGGATCAATATTTTTCTGAATGCTTTCGGGATTCTCATTTTGATAAAAAGCTTTTTAAGCATTAAGTTCTCTTTTTGATTCTCCTGTAAAAAAGAAAAGTTAATAACCTTTTTCTAAACGGGATAATTTTCATTCAATTATAAATATCAGAATGAAAAATGAAGAAGATCGAATACTTATCACCATAATTTTAATCTAAGTCATAAAAACAAAACCACAAAACATGTTTAATAAAAACATATCTGAAAGTTTATTTATTTTTTTTATCCGGATTTGCAGGGGTTTTGTTAAAACTAACGAAATCGATAGTGTGGTCAAGTATGTTGTAGATAAGCAGTTTCCCTGACAGAATTTCTCCCAGACCTGTAATTAATTTTATAACTTCAATTGTTTGAAAAGACCCTATTATTCCGGGAAGAACACCAATAAGACCTGTTTCATCAGGATCAGGAATATTCATACCATCCTTTACATTTGGATAAAGACATCGAAGGGTAGGGCCGTCATTATAATTAAATACTGTTACCTGTCCTTCATATTTATAAACAGAACCATAAACCCATGGTTTCTTAGCAAGTTTACATACATCATTAATAAGATATCTCGTTTCGAAATTATCAGTAGCATCTACAATAATGTCATATCCGGATATTATCTTAGAAGCATTTTCAGCGTGTAGTTTTAAATTGATAACAATATGTTCCGTAAGGGGATTAAGTACTGCAAGCCGCTGGCTTGCAATAATAGTTTTCAGCTTCCCCAGATCATGGCCTCCATACAGGACTTGCCGGTGCAGGTTATCTTCATTTACAGTATCATAATCAATAATCCCTATTTTTCCGATTCCGGCTGCAGTTAAATATTGAAGCACAGGAGCTCCAAGTCCTCCTGCACCGATAACAAGGACAGAAGATTTCTTAAACAATTCCTGTCCTTTCTCTCCGACTTCAGGTAGCATAATATGACGTCTGTATCTTCTTTTTTCAGCATCAGTGAGCATATGTGAAGGAATTATGAAACAGACAAATATAGTAAAAATGATAAATCATTGACGCACCTTGTATCCTGAGATCGCATTGACTTCGTCAGATAGCTTAGAGAAGCCTAAAAAAATGCAAAATAGAGATGAAGAGCTACAATCACAGGAAGATTTTGCAAAATAAACAAAGCTGTTCCATATCGGGACAGCTTTGTGAAGACATATTGGTAAATACTGTTAAAACTTCAGTAGCCTTAAGCCAACGCTATAAGGATAGAGCTCGGGTCCTTTGCCTTTCTCAAATATTGGAACAGGATAATAGTTAGCAAAGAGATTTAGATTTCTGTAACCTAATCTTGCAGTATAGCCATATCGCAGAGGATGGATATTGAAATCGTCTTTTACCTTATCTTTCTGTCTGTCACCTCGTTCCTTATAAACTATTTTTGTGCTTGAGACGATTTTAGCACCCCCGATGATTCCGCCTGAGAGATGGATATTTTTCTTACCCGCGGGGATATGGAATTCCAGCAAAAGAGGAACAGTCAGATAGTTAGTGGTAAGTTTTGATTTTATAATGCTGGACCCTGGTTCTGTAACAAATGAAGGGATATATTCAATAATTACTCCTTCAGTATTTTTACGGATATTATTATCTCCGTCGAAGAAATAGTTGCTGATTTCGAATCCCAAACCTGTTACAATTCCTGCTCTATTATTCCCAAATCCAAGATCATATTGCATGAAGTTAATATTAAAGTTTAAAGAACGATTAGTATTGATATCCATGAATGCTGCAGAAGGATCAAGACCTGAACTAAAATCACTGTTTACAAAGTTGTTAAGACCTAATTCCAGACCAGACCAGTTACCTTTAAAGCTGGTCTTTTTTTTCCTGCCTGATTCATCTTCCTTGAGTTCTTTAATATCAATGCTGGTCCTTCCCTCTTTGTCTTCTATGATTTCGATACCTCTTTTACCGATTTTTATTCTTGTGGTATCTTTCCCTTCTTCAATAATTATTAGTTCTTCATTACCAATTGTAACTCTTGTGCTATCCGGTTTTTCAATAACCGTAACTATTCCTGCTTTGGTTTCCTGGGCAGATAATCCGGTACTCATTATAAGCAGAATAGCTGATGAGCATATTACTATTAACTTTTTCATTGTTTTGCTTTTTAATGTTTAACTAGTCTGTTTTTTAATATTTTTATAGGTATGACGACCTAAAGCAGGATTATGTTACATCTGAAAGAAAAAATTATCTTATAGTTCTTGTAAATCCAAAGAAGCCCGCTTCGAAACTAACTAAGGCAACATCCCCGTTATCCCGGGTAACTTTATCAAGTTTCATTTCTGAACCGGTGATACGGTTTATCCCCCTGACACCTGCATCAGCAACATCCCATAAAGAGAGCCGCGAAGGATCGGTTACAGGTATTTCCTGTTTTAATACCTTGTCATTTACATATTCCAGCGCAATTTCAGAAAGACTCATGTATTTCTCTTCAGTTACAGCAGGAATACCCGGATCAGTTTTAAATGTCTGTATTACATCAGGGGACACCTTCCCTATGTTAACAGGAGGCAGAGTAACTGCAGAATAGGAAATAACATAATTCCCGGATTCAGGCAGTAATAAATCATCATCCATTTCTTCCTCCTTATGAACATTAAATTTTGATACAGACTGTTCGGCGTCGATAACAGTCCTTATTGCAGGTTTTACTTTACCGGCAAGGGTAAGATCGTGAGTTAATATATCCTGCACTTCAGATTTAACTGAAGGAGAAATATTTTCAGTTTCCTCCGTTTCAACACTTCCGGTTATTGGAAGGGAAAGATTTTTTGAAGTTTCAGTTCTTAATAAAATGATTAACAAGAGAGCTATAGCTGCCGCAGCGGAAAAAAATGGATAAAGATATTTATGCCTTTTTAAAGGGAGCCTCTTTTTAAGTTTATTTTTATTTTGCAGGATAATAGTGTGATCAGGTGCAAGAAATGTTTTTTTATACAATTCAATATCCTTTTTATATTGAGGATGGTTCTCCAGGTATGACTCAAATGCTGCTGATTCTTCAAGTGAGAGATCACCTTCGATATATGCTACAGAATAATCATTAAAATTTTCTTCAGAAAGAGGACTTTCAGTATCTGTCTTTTTTAGCAGATCTTTATCGTTAAAAGAAAGATCGCAGGGAACAAGCATGGTTTTTTCCATCCCCTCAAGTTCCTCCCTGAGATCGGGATTTCCCAACAGAAAATCTTCGAGTTCATTTATCTGCTGGTCGCTTAGTGTTCCATCGAGATAATCGATAAAAAATATTTCATAATTTTCTCTGCTGATTTTCATTTTTCTTTCTTTATAATACTTTTTCCAGGCTTCCGATAAAATTTTTCAGGAACATTCTGCCCCTGTATATATATACCTTGACCTGGGACTCATTTAATCCTGTAATTTCAGCAATCTCCTCATATGAATAACCCTCGTAGTCTCTAAGTATAATAACCGAACGTTGTGATTCAGGTAACTTATTTATTGCTTTGTGCAGAATATCGTTAAGGTCTGAATATTGTTCCTCATGTATGTATTCCGGAATGTTCCCTATTTTATATTCAGTTTGACGTTTTTCTTTACGTATCATATCAATCATTGTATGATAAGCTGTTGAAAATAAATAAGACTTCACTTTATTCCCTTCCACTGTATCCTTTTTTACCCACAGTTTTTCGTAAGCATCCTGTACTATATCTTTTGATTTCTCATCATCACGGGTATTTTTCAGGATAAACCTGAATAAACCGTCAGAAAAATTATCTACTGCTGCATTATATTCCTTGACCGTCACGAGCGGAAAGTATTGTTTTTGAAAATAAGACGTTCATTAATGAATAAAGTTACAGAAAAAGGGAAATTTAATGAAAGGCTTTCAAATATGCATTTATGTTGTTTTTCACATTAAATGATTAATCATACAGCTTCAGATATTCATAACTGTTCCCGCTCCATTCCAGAAACCTCTCAAAATCATCATGGGAAATAATAAGCGATGCAGTATTAATATTCGGATGGAAACTGATCCGCACCGATTTCCTGAGGTTTTCATCGAGAAATACATGAACATGATTCTCCTTGTCATTTATTAAACCAAAAATGGAAACCGATCCTGGTGTTAATCCCAGATATTTCTTCATACGCTGATCACTCGCAAAACTAATCTTCCCTTGTTTCAACCTTTTCTCCAGATCGTGAATGTCAAGTGCCTGTGAATGTTCCAGAATTACCAGATAGTGCCTGTTTCCTTTGTGATTGCGGAAAAACAGATTTTTGCAATGGGTCGCATTAATTCCTTTCCAGTGCTTTTTAGCTTCTTCAATTGTAGGGACAGGAGGATGTTCATAAATATCATAAGTGATGCCCAGTTTGTTGAGAGTTTCAAGTACGGTTTCCTTTTGATTCATTTTTAATAGATCAAATTAAAAAAATATCAGTACTGACCGATTAAAATACTGAGATTATCGAAGGTAATCTGGTCTTTACTAACGACTTTAATCAGTTAATACTCTTAAAGAATAATAAATATGAAAATAGTAAATAACGAAAAAAAATTCACATTTTTTATGATACATATAAAATATTTATAATCTCCTTAATAATATCTTTTTCTTAAGTCAAAATATCCGGTTTATAAACCTGCTCATTTAAGTATGGCTTTTCTTCATATGTATCGGGGAATCCGAAAATCAGTTTAAATATTAACTTTGTAAAAAGCGATAAACTCAAATAATGATACAAAAACGGCCGTTTATTTTTGATCCTTATCATAAAAATGGATATAATACGGCGCTTTTTTATGGAGGGAATCTGGATTTCGCAAATTACAGATCATATTTAACAAGGGAATCAGTAAATAGTATTGTTGACATTCAGAATTTCCCAAATTCTCTCAAGAAACAAAAATGGGGAGTGCCTGATGAACTTATTTATGATAACGGGGCTGAAACGTTTATCCGGAATTCAGGTAAAGAGAGTGATTCCTGGAAGAAATATGGTAAAGCTTTTTTGCAGGTTGTAACAACTGAATTCTTATCAATATGAAAACAGTTGTTTTCATAATTAATCCGATTTCCGGTGGACGGGAAAAAAAGAAAATTGAAAGGACTATTGACAAGTTTTTTTGTATTCAGGGATATACCTGTAAAAAATATGTAACATCTTTTCCAGGCCATGCATTTGAGATAACACGAAAAGAAATTGATAATCAAGTAGATATATTTGTCGTTGTTGGCGGTGATGGAACAATAAATGAGGTGGCAAAAGCATTAATGAATTCAGATTGCAGAATGGCTGTGATCCCTATGGGATCAGGAAATGGTTTTGCCCGACATTTTGGGATTCCTTTAAATATTAATAAGGCTGTTAGAAGAATAAAGCAAGGTAGGGAGATATGCATTGACGTGGGATTCGTAAATGAAAACCCCTTTTTTTGTACTTCAGGGGTTGGGTTTGATGCGGAGACGGATCTGATATACAGCCAGTTTAATACCAGAGGTTTTAGAACTTATGCATCCAGTTTTTTCAGAGTTTTCAGAAAGTATGTTGCAAAAAAATATTTGATAGAACTTAAAGACGAATTAATTCAAACAGAGGCATTTTTTATAAATATTGCAAATATTTCTCAATTAGGTTATAATTTCTACATTGCACCGGGGGCTTCTGCATCCGATGGAACTCTTGATCTGGTTATTGTAAAAAAATTCCCGAAATGGAAAGGTTTATTTCTTACATTTTCCTCCTTTTTTGGAAAAATTGATAAAAGCAGGTACGTAATTAATAGAAAAATTTCCTATGCAAAAATTAAAACTGAAAGGGATACAACAATTATACATATCGATGGGGATCCTTTGGTTATTAGAGGAAATGAGCTTGAATATAAAATCAGTAGAGGCTTATTAAGAATTATTTTTTAGGCAGGAAGAAACCTAAACATGTAAATTTTAAATAAATGATCATTCAAAATTTTCACATTAATAATCCAATTGTATTTTTGCATACTATTCAATTTACTCAATGAGAGAAATCCAGGGAAAATATTTTTTAATTAATAATTATCTCAGGACAAGTTCAAGGTTTAATCCGCTTTTTCTGGAAAAAGGAAAAAACCTGTATGAGGTAGTGAGGGTTGTAAGGGGTAAGGTGCTTTTTCTGGAGGATCATTACAGTAGAATTAGCAATTCGGCTCAATTTTCGAGATTAAAATTATGGTATAATCTTGAGACTCTCCGTGATAATCTGAAAAATCTCATAAATGCGAATAAACTGAATTTTGGTAACATCAAATTTATCTTCCATTATGAGAAGGAAAAAAATAATAATTATTTTTTTGCATATCCAATACCTTTCAGTTATCCTTCCCGGGATGAATATAGTTTTGGAGTCAATCTGCTGACTCAGCAGGTTCAGCGTCCTCAACCAAATGTCAAGGCATGGCTGCCTGAATATAAATCAAGTATTTATGAAATAAAGCAAAGAAATGAGGTTTATGAAATATTACTTGTAAATGAGGAAGGAATTGTTACAGAAGGAAGCCAGTCTAATTTCTTTATGCTTCGCGGAAACATTCTGTATACCCCACCAAAGAATCTAATTTTGCCGGGGGTAACGCGCAAATATGTTTTCACTATTTGTAGGGAGCAGAATATCATAATTAAAGAAGAAATTTTCAGAACTTCTGATATTTTTGATGCCGAAAGTGCTTTTATTACAGGGACATCCCTTAAGATACTACCTGTTTCAGAAATTGACGGGAAAAGATTTCTGGTTAAAAACCATATCTTACAAAAACTAATGAATGAATACGACAGGATTGTAGAAGATTATGTTTCCAGAAGTATTTTTTATGATTTTTGATTATATTGAAAAAAATATATTAAGCTGAAATTAATAGAATCAAAATAGTAATTCCTAAATAATTCAATACAGAAATGATGAAGTGGTTTATATTAATATTTTTACTGCCGGTTGGTTCCCTGGCAGGTCTTTATGCACAAAAAACCTACACAGAGAATGGAGGGGAATTTATCTTTTCATTTTCTGATGTCGATTACAAGGGTGAGAATATGCCCACAAAGATGAGGTTTACCATGTTTCTTCATTTTGGCAGGCAAAGGCATTATGATATTAATAATAACATTGGGTTTTATAGTGGCATAGGGATGAGAAATATCGGGTTTACAACCGATTACGGTAATGCTGTTGAAAAAAGAAGAACATATGCACTGGGAGTTCCGGCTGCATTTAAAATCGGTATTTTCGATGAACATTTTTATTTCTATGGTGGAGGAGAATATGAGCTATTCTTTCACTATAAACAGAAGAGAAAATCAAGTGGGTCAAAAATCAAATATGGTGAATGGTTCAGCAGCCGTACCGATCGACTTATGCCGTCATTATTTTTTGGGATGCAGTTTCCCGGCGGTATTAATCTTAAACTTAAATATTACAGGAACGATTTTCTGAATAAAAGTTTTAAGGGAAGAGATTTTGGACAACTTGTAGATTATGCAGATTTTGGAAAGACTGAAATCTTTTATTTTGCTTTAACTTTTAATTTTAAGACAAAAGATCTTCGAAAGCTTTACAATCCCGAAAGCAGGGAGGTCCGGTTTGCAAAGAACGGGAAATAATTTTTAATTTTACACCAAATGGGCTATTAACTCAGTGGTTTAGAGTGCTACCTTGACAGGGTAGAAGTCGCAGGTTCGAATCCCGCATAGCCCACAGAGTAATTCTTTTCTAATAAAACAGGTTTTCCCGGAATAATGTTTTCTTAAGTATTTAAAAATAATTTCCTTTTTAAGGCAATAGTATTTTCAATTCTATTCAAAGGATTTGATAATACTGAGAAATGGAGAAAAGATCAACACCAATTGTATCAGCAAACGTCGGCACGGTATTCCATTTTAGTGAATATTTCAATTCCTATTTTTATACTTGTATCAGTGGTGGTTTCAAGTATTTTCTTACTGAAAAAACAGCTTTTATAGTTGAAGCAAATTTATATTCCATCAGTTTTGATATGTACCCATGGGGATTTTATTTAAGTACCGGTTTAAGTTTCTGATATCACCTGATACCTCAAAACAAAAACACCGCTGAAGCAACAGTGGATAAAATAATAAATATTCTGTAGTATTTTTCAGGGAAAAGCTTAACAATGTGAAAACCACTGATAGCTCCGGCTATTATTGGGATAATCATAAAAAGGTTAAATAATAGTGATTCGGGAGTTATGGTTTTCCAGATAAGGATATGAAAAGGAACTTTGAAAACATTCACAATAAAAAAAAACCATGCTGCTGTTCCTATATAGGTATTTTTTGGAAGACGCATGGAGAGCAGATACATGGCCATAACCGGTCCTGCCGCATTGCCTATCATGGTGGCAAACCCTCCCGCCAGGCCAAGTGAAGCTGAATACCACCATGCACGGGGTATTTCAGTTTTGTTCTTCCGTACATCCTGCCAGATCATTATTATAATTCCGGTGATAACAACAATTCCTATAAGTTTCCGGAATTGATCATCGTTAACCATTTCTCCTGTAAAAAGAGCAATTATTATTCCACCTGCGGCCCATGGAAGTAATTTGAAAATATGCTTCCAGTCGGCATGACGATTGTAATATCTCACTGCAAAAATATCTGCAACGATCAGCATCGGTAAAACCAATCCTACCGAAGGCCTACCCCCAAAAATCCCTGCCATCACAGGTACAATAAAAAGTCCGGCTCCGCTGAGACCTGTTTTAGCCATACCTATAAGCATTCCACATATAGCGGCAGTAAACCACTGAATTATTGTTAGATCATGGAACATATACGAAAACCGGTAATATCAAAAATCAAATATTTATTCTGTTCAAAAAAAAAGAACTGTTTTAAGAAGGAAAATGAGACTTCTAAAATGTTCTTCGAAAAAAAAAGGTAAGTATAAGAATACTTCTGAAATAATAAAACAGATACGCAATTTCCTAAATAGAATTAGTCACTTCTGCAGAAATCTTTAAAGAAGGTTTTTATTGTGGATAAAAATCTTTTTCATTTTGTTTCCTTTTATATTAAAATGATTTACATTTGATTAAAATATGCTGACAAATCATTGTTTTATTTGAAATTTTCTAATCTTTTATAAATAATTCAAACCAGGCTAATCAAATTAATAATCAGCCTGTTAATAATTCAAAAAATCATAAATGATGAAAAAAAGTATAAAATATTTATTCTTTTTTCTATTTCTTACCGCTTTAATTCCATCCTGTGAACTGCTTCAGGATTGTAAAACATGCAAGTTAATCACTTTAGAAGATGGTAACAGGACTGAGGGTCCTGGAATACTTTATTGTGGTGATAAACTGGAAGAAAAAGAAAATTCAACACCTGTCACCGTAGGAAACACAACGACATTCTGGGAGTGTAATTAGTATGGTTCGGCAGTAAATCAATATTTTATCCCTACTACCGTTACATCATCTACCTGCTCAACTTCTTTCTTCCATTCTTCAAAAACTTCATTAAGTTTTTCTCCTTGTTCGTACATACTGAGATGCTGGATTTGCATAAGCAGATCTTTGAAGTTTTTAATAAGGAATTTCTTATCATTCGGGCCTCCAAACTGATCAGGATAACCGTCGGAAAAAGTATAGATTGCATCTCCTTTCTTCAGTTCGATGGTTTGGAGGGTGAAAGGATCTAAAGAATCGTGTATGGCCACGGGCATTTTATCTCCTTTATAGAATTGAAGATCACCATCACGTATTATTATCAACGGATTGTTGGCACCTGCAAATTCAAGTGTATTGTTTTTATAGTCTATTACTATAGCAGTCATATCCATACCGTCTTTGACTTCACTTTTGATTTCCATCTGTTTCAGTGAACTGATAATATTTTCACGCAGTTTATTTAATATCAGGTCGGGTTTGGTTATATCTTTATTCTTTATTATTTCATTCAGAAGGCTCACTCCCAGCATACTCATAAATGCGCCGGGAACACCATGCCCTGTACAATCGGAAGTAATAACAATCTGTTTGTCATCTTTCTTGTCAACCCAGTAAAAGTCGCCACTTACAATATCCCTTGGTTTATAAAGTACAAAATGTTCGATTTTATCACTGAAGAGTTCGAGAGACGGGAGAATGGCTTTTTGTATTCGTTTGGCATATTCGATACTATCGGTAATATGTTTTTTCTGATAAGCGATCTGGTCTCTTTGATTAGTAATGAGCCTGTTTTTCTCTTCAAGAATAAGATTTGCTTTTTTCTTATTACGGTAATTCACGTACATTACATAACCAATTCCGCTCACAAGAACCAGCGCAATTAAAATAAAGTAGGTTATTAGTTTTTGTTTTTCAATTTGTTTTAACTGGTCAATAATAAGACTTCCCTGTTCTTCTATCCTTGCATTTTGTTCTTTGATTTTTCCCTCTTGTATTTTAATATCGTCGGTTTGCTTTGCCAGTACAAGTTTTTGTTTTTCAACTTCTTTAACCTGTTCATTTATAAGGTTTTTCTGAACAGTAATTTCTCTTTCCTGGATAACAAGAATTCTTTCCTTTTCTTTAATGGTTGATAATTTCGCTCTTATTTCCTTATCCAGACTATCGAGCCGTGCTTCCTGCAATCGTATCAGTTCAGCCTGCCTTTTAATCTGTTCATCCTGCTCTGCGATAACAACACGCTGCTGAGCGGTAATTTCTTTTTCTTCCACAAGTTCCACCTCGGTTACTTTAAATAATTCCTCCCAGTCTTCCCGTGTTTTTATTGCCTGTGCAAGAAACAACTCATTTACTTTCATCCCTTCCTCATTGAGCAGTTTTTCATTAAGTTCAAAACGCGGCTTACCTTCTACAACTATAAAATTTAGCATAGATTCCCTGAACTTATATCCTTCGCTTATAACAAGGGTATTATTCCCTTTGACTTTATTAAGAACATTTGTGATGCTAAAGTCGTTTGCGCTGTTAACATATAGAACATTAGTTTTTTCAATATTTTGAATGTCCCTGTAAAGGTAAACTCTTGCAGGTTTCCCCTGGATAAATTTCCGGGTTTTTGCCAGGTTTTCTAACTCCCAGTAAAGATCATCCTCCTTGTCAAGAACTGCAATTGTAAAGTATTCTTGCTGGAGAAACGAAGGAGGCCATTCAACATACCGGGAAATGTCGAGAATGTAAAGTGCACGTGTTGGATTATCGAAACCCTGCTGAGAAAAGACTTTTGCAATTGAACAGAGGGTCAGAAGAAAAACAACTGAGAGAAGCAGGATTTTTTTCATAAGATTAGCTAATTATTATTTATCAATAAAAACAGAACAGGTATATTATTTTTCTTTTGCGCATACATATATTATTAATCATCCATCAGAAAATTATTCCAATAGTACCCGTTTCCCCCGCTGCAAATAGTGGGGAGAGCGCCAGGCGGATTCAACTGACAAATAAAAATAAGAAATAATATAAAATAAATCCACATAATTGATTCATTTTCTGATTTGAACGCGGATTTTCGCAGAGATTATATTTAGCGTATATGGGAAATATATATAAACCTATTTAATTGTGATGTCAAACCAAACATTTCTTTTTTTGGAAATACCTCACTTTCTATACAGATAAAACTAACTGATGTGACTTCTGCCACATTATCAGATATTTAAAACTTTTTGACTTTTCTCTATTTATATTGAATATTCTGCATTCTTTTAATATTCTTCCATTAAATTCATAGTACAACCATTATTATTTTATGAATATTATGCAGTTGCTTTCATATAGCATTTTATTTATCTTTATCATGGAATATTATTCATAAGCATTTGTTATATAAAAGAATGTAACTTTTTGTTTTATTATCCGTTTTCAATTAATACCTTAGCATATAAAAAAATCTATATGGCCAGTATCAGATTTCTACTCGGAATGCTTCCTGAAACAGCGAAGTATGAACAAAGAGAAACTCAGTTAAGAAAGGATTATGAAGCTTTCAATAATTTTGCAGTTTCCGAAGATCTCAAACATTATGAAAACCTTGAGAAAGAAGTTAATTCCCCTGAATTCAGAATGAAGATTAAAGAAATCAAATCGCTGAAATATAAAAATACAGAAGAATACAGGAAAGAGCATGAATATATCAGGCTTAAAAAGTCAAAACCTGTCACTAACTATTTTACAGTATTGAATTCCGATAAGCTCAGGGAGTATGAATCGTTCAAAAAATCCAAAGAACTTAAGAGATATCTGGAGTGGAAGGATTATGTAATGTCTGATGCATTTATTAAGGAAAAGGCGTCCTTAAGTTCCTCCGAATATAAAAATTCCGAAGCAGGATTAAAGGAAAAGGAATATAAAGAAGCTTCAGGATCAACAGCTATAGTTAACCATTTTAAGTTTGAGAATTCTTCTGAATACCGGGATTATATAAGATTCAGTGAATCGGATGAACTAAAGAAATATAATGAGCTTGAAAAATTTGTAAATTCCGATGAATTTGCAAAGGTTAAAAATTATATGAATCTTTCCCCAAAGGAAAAATATGAATCTTCCGATGAATTCAAAAAGGTTCAGGAATACGAAATTCTAAGGAAATCCGACAGGATAATATGGTACTACAAAACAAGGAAGAAATACCCATTTCGTTATGTGGAAAAATGGGAGTTGAGTTTTGAGGATACTTTTGAAGGAGGGAAACTTGATTCAAAAAAATGGATAACACGGTATCTTCATGGAGATAAGACTTTTCATAAGAATTATGTTATGGCAGACGACCGTCATGCCTTTACTGATGGTAAAAATCTGGAATTTTTCGATAAAAAAATTCGCATTATTACAAAGCGTGAACAAGGAAGCACTTTGGTATGGGATGCACAAAGGGGGTTTTATGAAAAAGAATTTGGGTTTACTTCCGATCTGATCTCCTCAGGAAATAATTTCCGGCAGAAATATGGTCTTTATGAAGCTAAAGTAAAAATTGCCCCGACAGGAGTAACTCAGTCATTCTCCATGCTTGCCGACAGGATCTTACCGCATGTTGATGTTTTTAAGTTTGAGAAAAACAAGCTTAACGCGGGAAATTTCTGGAATAATGGATATGATAAAGGATTTAGCAAGTCTGTATCAAAATCTTCCGGCTCTAGGTATTCAAAAGATTTTTTTATTTACTCCCTGGAGTGGTTGCCGGGAAAGATTACCTGGAAAATCAATGGAGAAGTATTCAAAGTCCAGAGTCAGGGGTTACCGGATGAACCTTTATATCTTATGTTTAACTCCAGCCTGAAAGAGAAGGCAAATCATGAAGGATTGCCTTCTGCAATGGAAATTGACTGGGTAAGGGTATATAAGCCTAGAGACTGATACTATTTGGAAAAAAAATAATTAAATAAAAGTCAACCTCTATTTAGAATAGAACCAATCTAACTGATTATATTTTTTTTATCATTAGGTGAATAGTTACAATTGCGGGTAAATAAAATAATTTACCTGTAATTTTAATGTAAACGATGACCCGAGAAAATGGTTGGCTGACAGTAAATAGGGATGGTTTGATTTAAATTTATGAGATGAATACTTACATAATCCCCTTCCTTTAAATCAACAATTGTACTGTACGAATTATAGCCTGTTGTTCTCGTCCCCGGCCAGTTTAATATTTTCTCTTCATATATTCTCAGCTGTTGCGAATTACAAACAGAGAAGAAGAGCAGATGATCTTCATCTTTGAAGTGATAATTAACATCGAAGCGATATAAACCTGCACTGCCTGAAGGAACAGTGAACCTCCCGCTTGTTGGATCAAAGGAATCATAAGAGTCCAGAGTTTCGTCAGTGAATTTAAGTTCAATAGTATCTCCGGCATTTAATGGATTTCCTCCCGTTCTGGTTGCTCTGAAGGCAGCTACTTTTGGACTGAGAATAACCTCACCTCCTTTTGATAATTTCAGAGTGTCACCACTGACAGAAAGATACTGGATTTCATTTGCCGGATCGGCATCGGAGTCATTAGTATCTATGAATATTTTGCCTCCGTTAGTAAGACTAAGTTCCCCTGTTACAGGATTATAAGATAGCTGCTGGTAATCATTGCTTGTTAATGCATTACTGGCCGTTCCTGAATGCAATGCGTATGGAACAGCAAGAAATGGCATAGTCCCCATACTTAAATAACCATTTCCAAAATCAACTTCCACTTTCATATATTTAGGAGAATTTCCCCATCCTATATCTGAGAGACTCGATTTTTTCCCTAAAACAAAAGAACCCTGTCCAATTACAATGTTGAACAATCCAAAACCATCTGTTGTAATGGAATGTGTTTCTGCATATTCAGTATCTCCGGAAGGATTATCGGAAATAATGGTAATTTTTACATCAATATTTTTGTTTTTTAATTCGTTTCCTGAGTTATCTCTTGCAATAGCCTGGTAATTTATTCCTCCGGGAAAATATTGTCCGGATAACTGAATAACAAAAAAGATAAATACTGAAAAGAAAAATACCAGTTTCTTCATATCCTTTAATACTTAATTTTTTGAATTTTAAACAATCTGTCAATTTTTCCTTCGTGCGAAAAAATATGAACCAGATATAATCCCTGACTAAAGTCAGAAAAATCAATTTTTTCTTCCCAGAACATCGACTCATCAAAATTAATGTTCCGGACATGAAGTTTTCTTCCGTCCATTCCAATTACTTCAATAAAGTATTCATGGATTTTTTTTATGGCAAAAAGCACCGTAAGGTCATTCCTTACAGGATTTGGGTAAACATCGATAAAATCGTCCTCAGGCAATGGTTTTGGAGACAAGGGACCTGTCAGGGAGGGCTGCTGAAAACCCTGTGTAAGTATGAAACTTCCGGAAGACAATGTGCTTATTACAGGCTCCCCGACTGACCATGAAAGGTAGTAACCTGCTGATTTGACTCTGTTTCCTGAAACAGATATCAGTTTGCGGGGAACCTTCTGAGCAGTCAGTGAAAAACAGATTGCAATCAGTAGTATTGATAATATAAATGAAACCCGGTTCATGATATAAAAAATCATTTCAAATGTAAAAAATATTTTTATCAACACGTTATTAACAAATATTTTTTACAATGATTTTGATCAAAAAAAAATGATTAACCTGGTTTTGTTATTATTGTTAATCTTTAAGGGAAAGATAAGCTCAACAGTTTATGGATAATTTATTCTCAAAGAAGAAACATCATGCAGCAGCTTCTTTTTCTTTATGCTTAATAATCAGGTTTATGAAATGATCGAATAGAAATGAGGTGTCGGTGGGTCCGCCTGAAGCTTCCGGATGAAACTGAGTGGAGAAGAAGGGTTTGGATTTATGGATCATTCCTTCATTAGTGTCATCGTTTAGATTGACAAATAATGGTGCCCAGTCTTTAACAAGGCTGGCATTATTTATAGCATATCCATGATTTTGGGAAGTAATGTAGGCTTTATCTGAACCAACCTGCAGCACAGGCTGGTTATGACTTCTGTGGCCATATTTCAATTTATAGGTGTCGGCACCGGCAGCCAGAGCCATAAGTTGATTTCCGAGACAGATACCAAAAATAGGTTTGTCATTGATAAATGATCTGGAGAGATTCCGGATGGTTGTTTCGCACTTCTTTGGATCACCAGGACCATTGGAAATAAAAAGACCGTCATATTCTTCTTCCGAAAAATCATAATTCCATGGGACCCTTATCACTGTTGTGTCCCTTTCAAGAAGATAACGGATAATGTTATATTTTACTCCGCAATCTATTAATAATACTTTATAACGGCCATTACCATAAATTTCTTTTTTCTCAATACTCACTTTTTCTACCAGATTGTGAAGGCCGGGATCGAATATTCCCACATCTTGTTCATTATAAATAATTTTACCCAGCATACAACCTTTTTCGCGGATTAATTTTGTGAGTTTGCGGGTATCAACACCATAAATACCGGGTATTTTATGCTCTTTGAGCCAGTCTCCAAGACTTTTCTGAGCATTCCAATGAGAATAGGATTCTGAATAATCTGAAACAATAAGTCCATTGATATGCAGAGTATTCGATTCAAAGAATTTCAAAAGATTATTTTCAGTCTGATCTACCGGAACTCCATAATTACCAATAATGGGATAGGTAAGTACAAGTATCTGACCCTTATAGGACGGATCAGTAAGGCTCTCGGGATAACCTGTCATTGCTGTGTTAAAAACGACCTCTCCTGCCATAGAGCCTTCATAACCAAACGATTGTCCATAAACAAATGTTCCGTCTTCAAGCCATAATTTAATGCTTTGTGTTGCTTTCATCGTGTCTGATAAAATGAGTATATTTTAAGATTTAATTAGTACGCTTGATATAATCTTCTACTTGCTCAGGTCCGACAAATTTAAGAATGATCTTCATATTTTCATCCAGTAAATATAAGATATTTGAGTTTTCCACATTATAAATTTCCCTGTAGGATGGTTCGATTTTATATGGATTCCATGCATTGATCCATCCATACATCTGATATTGATTAATGAAATCAACCCACATAGCTTTTTTTGGATAACCCAGCATATTTACTGATATTACCTGTAAGCCCTTCTCTTTATTGCGAAGAAATACCTCATAAAGATCAGGAATAACTTTTTTGCAATGTCCGCACTCGGGTTCCCAAAAGTATAAGACTATATATTTCGCATTTACAGAATGCAGGTTAAATAAGGTGCCAACATAGGGATCGTTTTTTATGGAAGTATCCAGGGCTGCTAATTTGAAATGATCATCGCCGATCCTGACCAGTTGAATGTCAGGTGCAGTTTTTCCAATAAGAAGAGGACTTTGTTTATAGACTCTGGTTTTCAGGTCAGCAAGAAATTTTTTATCGGCCCACCAGGCTTCGGGAATAAAATATTTTTCACCAATATATAGATAAACGGCATCCATTCCAACAAATTTACTCCGGGCATAATGATTGAATAGCGTAGAAAGCATATACCGGAATAAGAGAGTGTCAGCTCTTGATTTTTCAATAAGAAAGTCAACTTCTTTAAAAATAGAATCGGGATAAGGATAGATCCAGTTATTCAGATAGTTTTTTAATTTATCCTCATAAAATGGTGTTCGCAACATTCTTACATCAGAAAGATCAAAATGATCCCAGTAATGATTCTTTATATATTTAACCTGGAATAATGTGTCTGCTACAATACCCGCTTTATTTTTTGGTGGATCAGGTGCTGCAACTTCTTTCATGGATAGCAGGAATTTACTTACAAACAGATCTTTTTCACGGGAAATAATATCTTCAATGTAATCTTTCACCCCTTGGTTGACTTTTTCAAATTCAATTCTCGCAGAAAGTGAATCAGCTTCACTATCAGGATGAGTAAATTTTTCGACCAAACTGTTTGATAATTCTCTCTTATCCGCCAGAAAGCGCTGATAATCGAAGAATACTTCATTTTCCCTGCTGCCTTTAACAATTGTGTGATTTACAAAATCTACAGTATCTGTAATAATTGAAAAATTCTGGTCATCACCAATAATAATGTCAAAACGAAGAGAGGGACTTAAATAAACAATGTATAAGCCCTGAGGAAGTGGAGTAGTGCCTGATAGTATAGCTTTTCCCTCATTATTGATGAATGCTGAATCCTGAACAAAAAAATTCTTATTAAAATAATGTGCCAGAATTATCTTCTCATTTTTCAGGGGCTTAATGGTGAATTCTAATTTATATTGTGAATTCACAAATTGGATCAGCAAAATCAAAACCAGAATAAGAGTACTTTGTTTCATTTGTCACAGAATTCCTGTATTGCTAAAAATAATTATTAATATCTAAGTTCCGCACTCCAATTAATTAACATAATTTATGCCAGGAGGCTATTGTTGTGAACATAAATGGCAGTTTGAAGTTGTTGAAAAATAGATTACTTTTAATGTTGTTCAATTATTTTAAGAAGGAAATAAGTTCCGCAAGCTTACAAATTAAATTCTTTTTATGTTGTTAAAAATTGAAAAAGCTGTAAATATTATCGAAAAAGAGCTCATGAAGCTTCCTTTACCTGCTGAGCCATATAATTTGTATGATCCGATCAGGTATGTTATTTCAAGTGGGGGGAAACGCATAAGACCTGCATTAATGATGCTTTCCTGTAATATGTTTACAGATGATTATCTGAAGGCTTTGTTTCCTGCTCTTGGAGTAGAGGTCTTTCATAATTTCACTCTTCTGCATGATGATCTTATGGACAGATCAACAATAAGAAGAAATGAACCAACCGTTCATGTTAAATGGGATCAGAATATTGCCATTCTCTCAGGAGACACCATGTCCATCCTGGCTTGCCGGCTAATCAGCCAGGCTGAAAAGGAGGTAATGCCACTCATTTTTTCAGCATTTATTAAAACCGCCCTGGAAGTGTGCGAAGGGCAGATGATGGATATGGATTTTGAAAATAGAAATGACGTAAATACGGATGAGTATTTGAGAATGATAGGACTGAAAACTTCAGTTCTTCTTGCTGCCAGTCTATGGATAGGAGCTATTTCAGGCGGAGCCGATGAAAGAGATGCACAGGATATGTATGAGCTTGGTTTTAACTTAGGCATGGGCTTTCAGTTACAGGATGATCTCCTGGATACATTTGGAGATATCAGTAAATTCGGGAAGAAAATAGGAAATGATATTATTACTAACAAGAAAACTTTTCTTTATCTTAAAGCTATTGAGCTGGCAGATAGTAAACATAAAAATACTCTTAAAAACTTATATTCAAAATCTTTTGAAAATCCTGATGATAAAATTAACAATGTAAAGAGCATTTTTCATCAACTACATATTAAAAAACACACTGAAAAAATTATCCGGATTTATTTTGATAAAGGGTTGCAGAAATTAACATCTATTAATGTTGAAAATTACAGAAAAGCAGAGATAGAGAAATTTATCATGGAATTAATAGACAGACAGAGCTAGTTGAGATATTTATAATATTTGCTATTCAAGTATTTGAGAAAATAGAGATCATGTCTTTACACAACATTAAAAACAAAAAACCGCATGAATATTTATTATGCAGCGTTTAATTTAATTAATTCCGGATAACAAAATCCAAAAGATCAGATTGACCATACATTTCGGCAATTTCAGATAACTCTGCAAGTAATCCCTGACTTTGCCGGAATTCATTTTCAAATCTTCTGCTAAAAGATTTTTTGAGTGAATAGTAATAGGTGATGTCTTGTTGCAGGATCTTTGCAAATTCCTTAAGTAAATCATTAGCTTTTGAAATTGCACCGCATTTATAGTAGGTTTCGATAATCCCTGAAATACGAAGTATATTATTTTCCGTATTAGAATAAGTTATCCCGGAAATGAAATGATCATAGGGAATTATTTCATGAGGGGCGAGGTTCATACAGCGGTCTAGCACTTCCTCTGCTTTTTCAGGTTTTCCTTCCTTAATTAATGCCTCAGCAAGTCTGATGAAGTTTTTTCTGAATTTAATAACTGAAAAGGTTCTGATATTATAATGATCAAGATACACATCCTTCTCATTCATTCTTCCCCACGAAAATTCATGCATAAGATTTTTATACAATATTCCGGTGTCAATTCTGCCGGCATCAAAAAATCTTTCCTGTGCAGGTGTTTTAATCGGCACCAACCTGTATGCAATACCATCCAGCTGAAAAAACTCCTCAAGGTATAAAGCCCCTTCATTACCACCGGTTATGAAATATATTGGTCTTTCCCAGTTATTATTTGCGAGAATATCTAACTGTATAAGGCTGCTTTTAGGTATTCGGGTTCCTTTGATCTCCCAGCTGACCGGATTTTCGATCAGATTTGCATCAGCAGGTCGAACAGTTCCGTTACTTATAACAACAGAGGTGTCAACAGACAGGATAAATTTATTTGCAGGTAGTATATCCATAGAATCACCGGTTAAAGTTATATGCTTAAAACGAATGTCATCCGAGCGCAAACCTTCTATCAGAACTTCTACATTCATTCTTCCGGTGTCATCGAACATGTATAAGGAATTATTTACACCTTCCAGATATTTTTTCCGTGGAAGTGTAATAGGAAGAGGATCAGATTCATATGCTTTCTTTTTCATCTGATCAATATACCAGTCGGCATTTAAAAGCATCAGATTTACTATCCTTACATCCGTGCGAAAACCTTCTACTTCCTGAACATACCAGAGAGGAAAAGTATCATTATCTCCATTTGTGAAAATAATAGCATTTTTATCACAGGATGTAAGATAATTTTTTGCTATATCTCTTGCAGTATAACGTCCGGAGCGGTTATGATCGTCGAGGTTTTGTTGAGCCATTATGCCTGGTATAAGGATAATACATAAGAAGACAGACAAGGTGGCAGAAAGAACTCCTCTAAATAAGGGCCTGACCCATTCATAAACAGCTATTACCCCTATCCCGATCCAGATCGAAAAGGCATAAAATGATCCGGCGTATGCATAATCCCTTTCTCTTGGCTGGTAGGGAGTTTGATTCAGATAAATAACTATTGCAATACCTGTCATAAGAAACAGTGCCATAACTACCTGAAAATCTTTTACCTTGCGTGAAGAATGGTAAAGCAATCCTGCAATACCAAGCAAAAGAGGTAAAAGAAAGTATTTATTTCCGGAAGGATGGTTTTTGTATTTATCAGGTAACTCATTCAGATTGCCAAGTCTAAATTCATCAATAAATTTAATACCGCTTATCCAATTTCCGTTAACCAGACTACCGTGACTTTGCACATCGTTTTGACGACCAGCAAAATTCCACATGAAATATCTGAAATACATGTGCCCCAGCTGATAATTCAGAAAGAAAGCAAGATTATTATGAAAGCCGGCTTTTTTATCTTCCCTGATCATTCCCCAGTCACGGTAAGCTCTTACATGATCCTGATCCGTACTATAGATCCTGGGAAAAAGTTTCTTGTTTCCTTTTTGTCCGAGGCTAAGTTTCCTGTATGCAACTTCATATTTTCCTGTTTCCTCATTTTGTCTGTAAACTGCTGCTCCTTCTTTAAGCACAGGGTATCCTGATTTGTCCCTGTTAATCTCAGCATCAAAATAATGCCCTGTTAATAAGGGCCTGGCACCATATTGTTCCCTTTTAAGATAATACAGCATACTAAATGCATTATTTGGATTGTTTTCATCAATTGGAGGATTTGCAGCTGACCGGATGAAGATCATAGCATAAGAGGAATATCCAAGAAGAATAAATGCCAGGCATAGAAGAATGGTATTTGCTACAACCTTGTGTTTTATATGGGTCTGGTAAATGGCAAAAATAATACCTGCCGGAAGAAGAAGTATGAAAAACCATAACCCACTGTTAAATGGCAGCCCAATGAAATTAACGAAAAAAAGCTCAAACCATGATGCAAATTCCATAAGGCCGGAAATAATACCATACATTAAGAGCAACAGTATCATTACTGAAATTAAGATGGAATATATTGTTCCCTTTGTGGAAACAGTATATTTTTTAAAATAGTAAACCAGCACAATGGCAGGAATTGCAAGAAGATTTAGAAGATGAACACCGATCGACAGCCCCATAAGATATGCAATAAGGATTAACCAGCGGTTTGAGTGAGGGGTATTGGCTATATTTTCCCATTTAAGAATAGCCCAGAATACAACTGCAGTAAAAAGTGATGACAAAGCATAAACCTCGCTTTCAACAGCCGAAAACCAAAAAGTGTCAGAAAAGGTATATGCGAGAGAACCGGTTATCCCACATCCTAAAATAAGGATAATTTTTTCATTTGTGAGAACATTTTCAGTATCAAAAAACTTCCTTGTAAGATGTGTGATTGTCCAAAAAAGAAAAAGAATAGTAAATGCACTGGCAAGAGCTGACATCAGATTAACCATATATGCCACCATCGAAACATCCCCTGCAAGTAATGAGAACACCCTGCCTGCCATAAGATATAAAGGAGCACCCGGCGGATGACCGATCTGAAGTTTGTATGAACACGCAATGAGTTCTCCTGCATCCCACCAGCTCACACCAGGTTCCAGAGTAAGGATGTAGGTTGCGAGAGCTATTAAAAATATAATCCAACCGGTGATGAGGTTGTATTTAATAAAGGAATTTAATATCATGAAGGTAATTTAAGATTTATGCAAAAATATCCCATGAAAATACTTTATTTTGGATAATAAAAAGGATTTCAATGCTATGAAAAAGAAATATGATATCAAAAATAATTTCGGAGAGATTGTGTATTCAACAAATCCCGGGTTTGTTTTTAATGATGGAAGGGACGATATGAAGAAAACTTTACCTCCCGAATTGCAAAATCTCAGGGTGCACATAGAAAGAAAAAACCGGAAAGGTAAGACAGTTACCATTATCTCGGGTTTTTCCGGAATGGAGGAAGATCTTCATGAACTTGAAAAGAAGTTAAAAAAATATTGTGGCACCGGTGGCTCATCTAAAGAGGGAGAGATACTCATTCAGGGTGATCAGATGGAAAAGGTAACAGGATACTTAAAATCTAATGGATATAAAGTGAAGTAAAAGTATAAGATTAAACAATTTGGGCTGAATTTTGCTTATTATTGAAACCATTCTTTGTTTGTAATTATGTTTTTTATCAAGAGATTGTTTTTACTGGTAATAATCAGTTTCCTATATCTGGATTTGTTCCCTCAGTTTTTTGAATATGGACAGGATCCGGGATATGTGAAGTGGAGACAGATGAATACTGATAATTTCAAAATAATTTTTCCTGATGATTATAGTGAAGGCGCAAGGAAAATATCATTTTATCTTGAAGACAGTTATTTGAAAAATGTTTCGCAACTAAATCATAATCCCCGAAAGATACCTGTCGTTATTCACAATCAGAGTGTTGTTTCAAACGGTTTTGTAGGTCTCGCTCCCAAACGAATGGAATTATTCGTATATCCCGATCCGGTGGGGTATCCGGGTGACAGACTTTACCAGTTAAGCACGCATGAGATGCGGCACGTGGTGCAGGTAGATAAACTAAATCAGGGCTTTACCCGTGCCCTTTCTTTTATTCTCGGGGATCAGGGAAACGGAATAGCAGCAGCCATGTCTCCTTTTTGGCTACTTGAGGGGGATGCAGTTTTTGCTGAAACAGATCTGACACTTACCGGAAGAGGAAGACTCCCTTCTTTTGAAAAAGAAATAAAAGCAATTCTTGCTGATCAAAAACACCCTTACTCTTATGATAAATCTTACCTGGGATCTTACAGGGATTTTGTTCCTGATTATTACAGGTATGGATTCCAAATGGTTGCCTTTGGATATAATAAATACGGAAATGATTTCTGGGGAGATGCATTCAGTTATACGGGAAAAAAATCGTGGCAGATATCACCGCTTTCAAGATATCTAAAGAAGGAAACAGGTCTTTATACAAATGGCTTCTATAATGAAACAATGGATTTTATTCAGGATCACTGGAAAAATTCCGCGAATAAACGTAGAATGGATGATTATAAGTTACTGGTTAAAAAAGGGAAGGTGTATTCAAGTTATAAGTTTCCTGTTATTCAGAATAATCAGGAGATAATTGCATTAAAATCAGGTCTTGACATAATTCCGCATTTTGTGAAGATATATCCTGACGAAAGTGAGGAGAAATTATTTACTCCGGGTCAACTTAATTCAGGGAAGTATTCGGTATATCAAAACAAAATTATATGGGATCAGTACCAACCTGATATCAGATGGAGTAACCGTAGTTTTTCAGTAATTAAAGAATATAATTTTGAGACGAAAACCCTGCGCACCTTAACGTATAACACACGTTACATTTCACCGGCATTTTCTTTTTCAGGAGACACTATTGCAGTTATTGAAACCACAACCCGGGGGGAAAATTATCTTGTCCTGATCTCTTCTTACAGCGGAGATGAATTTATTAAGATTCCATCTCCGGCTAATTCATCTCTCCAATCACCCGGGTGGATAGAAGGAACATCTTCTATTGCGGCGATAGCTTTAAATGAAAATGGCAAAAGTATTGTTGTATATGATATTTTGATGAATACCTGGACCGTGATTTTTCATTCCGGATATTTTGATATCAATGATCTATCATCAAAAGGTGATAACATTTTTTTTCATGGGAATTTCGAAGGATTAGATGATATTTATCTGTTGAAGTTAAAAAACAGGGAACTTTTCAGACTTACGTTTTCGGAGTTTGGTGCATTTTATCCTTCAGCCACAGCTGAGGCTGATGAATTAGTTTTTTCACTTTATACCGGAAATGGATATAAACCATCAATGATAAGTTTCGATGATTTTGGGAATGTGAAAGTTGATCTGCAGAATATTGAGGCTTATGAGCAAACTTTTTTTAATACCAGTATTGATGCAAAGCGAGAAAATTATGTTCCCCCCATCCCTGATAATTTTAATCCTGCAATAAAGAAATATTCCAGGTTATCACATCTTTTCAGGTTTCATAGCTGGCTCCCATTTTATTTCGATTATAATAATCTCAGCCTGGATAATTACCTGGTTAATCCCGGTTTCTCGTTAACATCGCAAAATACACTCAGTACTGCATTTACAAATATTGGGTATGAATATAAGGACAATAATCATTATTTTCACTCATCATTTACCTATAAAGGATTTTATCCGGTAATAAAGTTATCGGCGGATTATGGAGGTGATCCGGGAATATTTAAAAGTAATGATGATCCGGCTCCTTTGATGTTCAGAAAAAAAATGTTCTACAGTCTGTTAACTTATATTCCTTTAAACCTTACAACAGGAAAGATGATTACCGGAGTGCAGCCAATGATGAGATGGAGCTATTCAGGAGACTATTACTACTACAAGACTGAATCAGCATATAAAAAAGGAATTATCTACACTGAACCCAGATTATACTTCTATTCTTTCCTTAGAAAAGCTTTCAGGGATCTTCAGCCAAAATGGGGAGTGATTCTTGACGGAAGAGTTTTAGCTTCCCCTTTTGAGGATGAACAGCGCGGGTCAATATCTTCACTAAGTTCTGCAATTTATTTCCCAGGGATCCTCAGAAATCACGGATTGAAACTACAGGCTCAATTCCAGAAGCAGGAAGTTGAAAAGTTCTTGTATAACAACCTGATTAGATTACCAAGAGGATATGAAGAGCTTGTAAGCATAGGATTAAGAAAATATACAGCCGATTATATTTTTCCTTTAGCTTATCCTGATCTCAGAATAGGATCTTTATTCTATTTGAAAAGAGTTTATGCTTCACTTTTCGCAGACTATTCAGTAGGAAAAGATGTGTATGAGTCTATTAATAATAAATGGGAAGTATCTGATAAAACATTTTATTCATATGGAACTGAGATTTATTTTGAATATCATCTTCTGAGATTAATTCTCCCTATGATACAGGGAGTAAGGATAAGTTATTTGCATGAAAAGCAAAAAGTCAGACTTGAAGGGATCTTCAGAATAAATCTTGACAGTTTTTAATTGTTTTTAATGTTTTTCTGTTGAAGCCTTCACCTGTATAATTAAAGATACTATTTTTGCGTATTTACGTTATTATGTTGTGAGAAAGGAAGACAAAATAATACAGGAGCTGGCCGGGAAGCCTTTTTCATTTAAAAGGTTTTTAAGGGAAAATAAGAATGGAATCCTTACTACCATAATATTTCATCTCGCTGTTCTGATAATCTTTCTCGTTTTTAAAATAAATACTTACCGGAATATTAATGAGCTTGGCATTATTCTGGATTTTACCTATGAACCAAAGACGGAGGCAGAAAAACAATTATTGAGCCCTGAAGAAATGGCAAGACTTGAACTTTACGAGCGTATTCTTGAAAGGGCAATGAGGACGAGTACCCAAGCCGTGAATATAACGGAACAGTTTGAAAAACAGATTAGTACTCAGGATTTTGTGGAGCAGGTTGAAAAGCAACTGGATGAGATCAGAAGTGAGGAGGAAAGAAAACAACTTGAGAGGCTGGAAGAGGTACTTGCAGAAGAAGAAAAATTGCCGGATCAGCAAAAGGAAGAAGATAAAAAGCAATATCATGGTCCGACACTGATAAGTTATAAATTTCTTGATGAGCCATATAATCGTTTTAATATTCATATGCCGGCTCCTGTTTATAAATGTCAGGGTGACGGGATTGTTGAGGTTGATATTCTGGTTGACCAGTCGGGAAATGTTGTTTCTGCAGAACCAGTTGTTATAAGTGCAGCAATAGATGGTAATTGTCTGGCTGAGGCGGCTGTAAAATATGCAATACTTTCCAGATTTTCGAGGAATATAAATGCTCCCAAAAGTCACAGGGGGAAGATAATATATTCCTTTGTAGCGCAATAGCTTATTTAGCAGGAGATAACTAATTTTGAATAATGTATCAGCTTATTTATAAGATTGCAGTTATTTTCTCAATATCCTGATCCCTCATACATTTAAAATGAGATTTCGGGCATTTCCGGAATCCTATTTTTGAACAGGGGCGACAGGGCAGACCTTTAACTTCAAAAATTTCAGAACCATTCCCCGGTCGGAAGGGATACATCCCGAATTCAGGAATGGTATTTCCCCAGATGGAGAGAACCTTTTTTTTGTATGCTGCTGCAATATGCATCATCCCTGTATCATGTGTAACAACTACAGTTGATTTTTTAATGACTATGGCCGACTGGTTAATACGTATTTTGCCGGCCAGATTAGTAATATTTTTATTTTTTGAAATAGAGCAAATCAATTCAGCGGAGGACTCATCTTCTTTGCCACCAAGTATAATTACCGGTTTAGATGACCTGTTACATATCATGGCAAGCATTTCAGGTGGCATTTTCTTAGTGAAATGCTGTGCTCCAATGCATAGAGCTACAAACTTTTTCGAGATCAGGGAAGCTGTCTCTTCAGGGAATAATTCATCTTCAGGACATGTAAAATAATCCAGACCTTCTCCATCATCTTTTATATCAAATAATTTTAAAGTATCAAGGTATCTTTCCACAATATGATTTTCCGGCAGCCTGTTGATTTTGAAATTCACCATTAGCCATTTTTCGAAGTTGAGTTTATTGAAAGAGAACGAAAGTATTCTCAACCGGGTTTTAATACGAAATGTTCGTAAGTTGTGGTGAAGATCTATTATATAGTCAAAATGCTCTTTCCTGAGGTCTTTAATAAGCTTCCCCATATTGTTCTGATAAAACCAGATATTGTCGATATAGGGATTATAAGCGATTACTTCTTCATATCTTTTTTTAACAAGAAAATGAATTTCTGAATTTGGGACTTGTTTTTTCAGGCAGCGTAGCAATGGGGAGGTGAGAACAATATCACCAATTGAACTTAGCCTGATAACGAGAAATTTCACCACTTTTATACAGAAATAATTTTAGCGTATACTTCTGATAAATATCAGCAATGCAAGCCAATATTCATCACTTGTTTCATTACCCGGCAGCAGTGCTTCAGCTGTTCTTTTTCCCTGGCCGTAAGAAGGTTTGAAAATAATATAATTTTGATTATCACTATTTTGGAACATCTCAGCTACATACGGATATTCTTCAGTTGAGCAACCTGCAAAAACTGGCTTGTTGAAATCCTTTAAAACAGATTGTAATGAGGTTTCAGGGAGAAAAAATTCACCGGGGCTAAAGGTAATAACCGCTTTTACCTCAGGAAATTCACCGGCTGCAAATAAAGAAAGAGAAGAAGAATAAGAACTTCCCAGAAGAATTATGGGTTCTTCACTGATTTCCTGCACATATGCAATAGCCGCTTTTATATCTTTTAATGACTCATATAACCTGGTATTGAACCCTTTTTCTCTTGCAAGTTTTGTTGTCTCATTAGTTGTAAACCCGTATTTATCTCCTGATCTAAGATCAACAGCCAGACAGTTATAGTTCATTCTCAGAAATCTTTCAGCAATAGGTTCAAATTCACCCCGGCTGGCTCCTTCCTGATGAAAAAGAATGATATATGGATTTGATTTTTTTGAATAGTATTGATCTGCGGTAATAACGAGACCATCCTCAGCCTGAAAGTTCACCTTTGTTTTTCTGACGACCTGAAAAGAATAGTGCACCGGAATGATAATTAATAGAATTAATAATGTTTTCCGGTGTTCTATAAAAAGACCTTTTAAATTAAATTTTTTCTGCAAGAATTACTATTTTATTGTGCTTTACCTCAATAACCCCTCCATTAATCCGGAAAAATTCTGTACCACCTTTATCACTGACAACTTTAACATTGCCGGCCTCAAGAGTTGATATTATGGGTGCATGGTTTTTTAGTATCTCAAATGAACCTTTGGTACCGGGAACTTTAATAAGATCGACTTCTCCTGAGAACAATTTCTTATCCGGTGTAATAATTTCAAGAAACATAAAAAAAGTATATTATTTTTTATTTAGCCGATTCGGCAAGGAGTTTTTCCCCTTTTTCTATGGCTTCTTCAATAGTCCCCACAAGGTTAAAAGAGGCTTCAGGAAACTTGTCAACTTCTCCATTCATGATCATATTGAAACCTTTGATAGTATCTTCAAGACTAACCAGTTTCCCCGGGATACCGGTAAATTGTTCGGCCACATGAAAGGGCTGACTCAAAAAACGTTGTACTCTTCGCGCCCTGTGAACGACCAGTTTGTCCTCTTCAGAAAGCTCATCCATGCCTAGAATTGCTATAATATCCTGAAGCTGCTTATAACGCTGAAGAAGTTCTTTAACATTCTGTGCAGTTTGATAATGTTCTTTTCCTATGATTTCCGGAGCCAGAATTCTTGAAGTGGAATCAAGAGGATCCACCGCAGGATAGATACCCAGAGAAGCTATTTTTCTGCTAAGAACGGTAGTTGCATCAAGATGCGCAAATGTAGTTGCAGGTGCCGGATCAGTAAGGTCATCGGCAGGTACATATATTGCCTGTACAGAAGTAATGGAACCTCTTTTTGTGGAAGTAATTCTTTCCTGCATTAATCCCATTTCTGTTGCAAGGGTTGGCTGGTATCCGACTGCAGATGGCATTCTTCCCAGAAGGGCAGAAACTTCTGAGCCTGCCTGGGTGAAACGGAAAATATTATCAACAAAGAAGAGGATATCCCGGCCACCGGTTTTGTCATCTCCGTCACGGAATGCTTCAGCAACGGTAAGCCCTGATAAAGCAACGGTGGCACGTGCTCCGGGAGGTTCATTCATTTGCCCGAATACCAGAGTAGCCTGCGATTCTTTAAGCTCTTCCAAATCTATTTTACTGAGATCCCAACCCCCGGCTTCCATGCTTATTTTGAAATCTTCCCCATATTTAATAACTCCCGATTCTATCATTTCTCTCAGGAGATCGTTTCCTTCCCTGGTTCGCTCTCCAACCCCTGCAAAGACAGAGAGACCTGAATATCTTTTTGCAATATTGTTTATCAGCTCCATGATGATAACCGTTTTCCCAACCCCGGCACCCCCGAATAAACCTATCTTTCCTCCTTTAACATAAGGTTCCAGAAGATCAATAACCTTAATCCCGGTAAGAAGTATTTCCGTGTTGGTGGAAAGCTCATCCAGTTTCGGAGGTTTATTATGGATCTCATATCCATTAATGTTATCTACAGGTCCTATACCATCAATTGCTTCTCCCACGACATTAAGAAGACGGCCTTTTACATCCTCTCCTACAGGCATCTTTATAGATGCCCCGGTGGAAACCACTTTCATCCCTCTCTGAAGACCATCGGTTGAATCCATAGCGATTGTTCTTATGGTATTCTCTCCGATATGTTGCTGGCATTCGACAATTAGTTTACTCCCATCTGATTTTTCTATCTCAAGGGCATCATGGATAGTTGGTAATTCATTACCTTTAATTTCAAAGATGACATCAACAACAGGTCCTATGATCTGAGCAATTTCACCGCTGATTTTTGTCATTTAGCTAAGATTAAATAAAACAATTCTGTAAACCCGCAAATTTAATATTTTTTGATAAACGGGAAATATTATGTTATAAAAGTAATAAACAACAACAAGATAATGTCAAAAATCGAAGAAATAAAGAAAAAAATCACATTATTTTTTTCCTGAATTAACATAAAAAATAAATAGCTTTTTTACATTTGCCAACTACTCAAATCTATTCGAAAATGAATTTCAAACATAACTGCCTTATTATCCTGTTCATTGTCTTTTTCCCATTTTGTTGCCTTTCACAGTTTAACCGTTTGGGAGGAGGATTGGCATTTTCTTCTGGTGTTGATTATAATTATGGCTCAACAGGTAATCCGGGGATATTGTTGAAAGCATATTACAAGATAAATAACAGGTTTTATTTAAGTCCGGATTTAACTGTTTTTAATCGCTTTAATAAAGGGGATGCATACTACAGCCTGAACAGCTATATGTTTCATTTTAATATTGACGGACAGTATGGGATAATTAAGGATAATCAGTTGGTTGTATTCTGCCTGGCAGGGCTTAATGCAACAACAATAATATCAAGATATAAATTACTGGAAAATGTTGGACAAAATACTATTGATAATGCATCTGCAATAAAACCCGGATTGAATATTGGAGCAGGGGTGAAGATGTATATAAATAAATCATTTGATGGAGTGCTTACAGGGAAATATATTGCCGGAGAATTCAGTCAAATGGTTATTTCAATTGGAGTAGTATATTATCTCGATGGCAATAACCGAAAAAGCTGGTAAAAATTTTCGCAGCTAATATCCGGCATATCCGATAAGCCATTTTATTACTCTGAGGGCATTTATCTTATCTGACCACTTCCATATACAAGATATTTGGTTGTGGTAAGTTCTCTTAATCCCATGGGCCCCCTGGCATGTAGTTTCTGAGTACTGATACCGATTTCGGCGCCAAATCCAAATTCAAAACCATCGGTAAACCGTGTACTGGCATTTACATAAACAGCTGCTGCATCAACCTCTTCAAGAAATTTCTGTGAATTTGAATAGCTCTCGGTTACAATGGCCTCTGAGTGCCTTGATCCGTATTTATTGATATGAGCAATTGCCTCTTCCAGATCCGCAACAACCTTCACAGAGATGGTGAGATCAAGAAACTCAGTGAAAAAATCATTTTCTGTAGCAGGAACGGCATGATCAATCAGGGAACAAACCATTTCATCTCCCCTTACTTCCACATTTTTTTCTTTCAATGCATTGCAAATCAATGGTAAAATAGTTCCTGCCACTGATTTATGAACGAGTAAGCTTTCTGCTGCGTTACATACCCCGGGTCGCTGAGTCTTTGCATTTACTGTTATATCTCTTGCCATTTCCGGAAGAGCCGTAGAATCTATGTAAATATGACAATTTCCAACACCTGTTTCAATAACCGGAACGGTACTGTTTTCAACTACTGAATTAATAAGTCCGGCACCGCCGCGTGGAATTAGAATATCGAGGTAATCGTTCATTTTCATCATAACCAGTGCACTTTCCCTGCTGGTATCTTCAACCAGCTGAAGTGCATCGGCAGGAAGACCGCATTCATCGAGTGATTGCCGTAATACTTTTACAATAGCTTTGTTTGAATTGAATGCTTCTTTCCCCCCTCTAAGGATAACTGCATTTCCGGTTTTTATACATAACCCGAACACATCGGCAGTTACATTTGGCCGGGCTTCATAAATGATTCCAATAACGCCCAGGGGAACCCTCTTTTTCCCAATAATTAAACCATTGGGACGTTTCCACATACCTGGAATTTCTCCGATAGGATCTTCCAGGGCTGCAATTTGTTGCAGTCCTTCCGCTATACTGTCAATTCTCGATTCCGTGAGGGTAAGCCTGTCAATTAAAGCTCCTTTTATACCCGATTCAGTTGCTGCTTTTACATCTTTCTCATTCTCCTGAAGTATATACACTTTATTTGCTTTAAGCATACCGGCAGCTGTAACAAGCACTTTGTCCTTTTGAGCAGATGATGCACGTAACAGATCAATACAAACCGCTTTGGCTTTTTTTCCCTTATCTGTTAATTCTTCCATTTCTGAGAATTTATATTGTAATATTTTCTTTAATAAAACGATTTTCTTTAGAAACAAAAAGAGTTCCAACTTCCTTTCCACTAAGTAAGTCAAAGATAATGGAAGGCTCCTCCCCGTTTGTAATAACCATATCAATATTATGTTCCATGCAGTGTTTAGCTGCAATTATTTTCGATGACATACCACCGGTTCCAAATATTGAACCTGTTCCACTGACATAGGAGTCCAGGATCTCATCAAAAGTTATTACTTTTTTTATCAGAACGGCATTATTATTCAGACGCGGATCGGAGGTATACATCCCGTCAATATCGGATAATATTATCAGCAGATCGGCATTAACAAGCGTTGCGACAGCTGCTGATAATGTATCATTATCCCCAAACTCTATCTCATGTGTGGATACGGTATCATTCTCATTAATGACAGGAATAATCCCCATATTTAGTAATTCGTTTATAGTGTTTTTAGCATTATGTCTTCTGACAGAATTGATAATACCGTCTTTAGTAACAAGTATCTGAGCACAGGTTTTATTGTACTCTTCGAAAAACTTATCATAAATCTTTATAAGCTCAGCCTGCCCGATTGCTGCAAGAGCCTGCTTCTTAATCATATCATCAGGTTTTTTGCTTATACCCATTTTTGCTGCACCGGTTGCAATCGCTCCGCTGGATACAAGAATAATATGCTTATTGTCGTTATGAAGATCGGCTAATACCCTGACGAGCTTCTCAATCCGCAGCAGATTTAGCTTTCCGTTTGGATGGGAAAGGGTACTTGTCCCAACCTTTATAACAATCTTTTTCTTGTCCTTGAGTTTACTTCTGTGTTGCATTTTCTTTTATGATTTTACTTATAAATCTTTCTCTGAAATCAGTATATTTTCTAACTTCTGTTTTTATTATTATTGTTTTCAGTTTTTCTTTAATTTTCTCGTTTGATAAATTTCCGATGCTTCCTGTATGAATGTGTTTTGAAAAATCCCCGGGTCTGAAATGGTCTTCCTGAATTTCTTGTGCTACCTGTATATATGCTTCACGAAAGGGGACTCCCTTCTGTACTTTCTCATTAACTGAATCAACACTCCACAAATATCGGTAAATACCCCGTTGCATAATATTGTCTTTCACCTTAACTCCTGTAAGAACAAGGCACATGATATCCAGGCAATTTTTAAGTTCATTAATCGCATTAAAAGAGATTTGTTTAAGTAACTGAAAATCACGATGATACCCTGATGTGAGATTGCTTGTTATAAACATTATTTCAGTCTGCATTCCTTGAATGGCATTACATTTTGCCCTGATTAATTCTAAAACATCAGGATTTTTTTTATGAGGCATAATACTTGATCCGGTGGTAAGATCTTCGCTCATGCTTATAAAATCAAAATTCTCACATAAGAACCAGCACATATCATCAGCAAGCTTTGACAGTGTATGAGCGATACCACCTACAGCCATAACTACATACCGTTCTGTTTTTCCCCTGCTCATCTGGGCATTAATAGAGTTAATATGAAGATTTTCAAACTCAAGAAGTTCTGATGTGATTTCGCGGTTAATCGGGAATCCTGATCCATAGCCTGCAGCAGAACCCAATGGTGATTGATTTGTGTATCTGAAAGCTCCTTCGAGTATATATAAGTCCTCAATAAGGCTCTCGGCATAAGCAGCGAACCAAAGACCGGCTGAGGATGGCATGGCTGCCTGAGTATGAGTATATCCGGGGAAGAGAAGGTCTTTGTTGGCCTCACTTTTTTCAAACAGAATGTTCGCCAGAGTTTCTACTTTATTGAATATGGACACAAGTTCTTCCCGTAAGTATAACTTGATACAGGTAATTACCTGATCATTTCGTGACCTTGCAGTATGTACTTTTTTTCCGGCATCACCTAATTTCTCTGTCAACATTTTTTCCAGCTGGGAATGCACATCTTCAACTCCTTCCTCAATAATAAAAATCTGTTCTTTAGTAGTATAATATATTTCAGTTAAAGTATTAAGTAAGGATATTCTTTCTTCCCGTGAAATAGTATTTATAGATTCCAGCATTATGACATGGGCCATGGTTCCGATTATATCAAAAGGGGCAAGTGGGAGATCTGTAAAACGGTCGTCTCCGGATGTAAAACGGATAATACTATCCTTAACTTCTATGCCTTTTTCCCACAACTTCATTTTTGAGCAATAATTATTAATGTGAATGAGAATATTTATTTAAGTTTATTCATTTCATTATAAGAGGTTACAATGCCTTTAATTAAAGCAGAACTTAAACCGTTATGTTCCATCTCATTTAATCCGGCTATAGTGCAGCCCATAGGCGTAGTTACCTTATCGATTTCTCTTTCCGGATGATTTCCCGATTCGATCAGCAAACTTGTTGCCCCGCGTGCTGTCTGTGCAGCAATTTTCAAGGCATCATGTGAATGAAATCCCACCTGTATGCCACCCTGGGATGCAGCGCGTATATATCTCATAAAGAAAGCGATGCCACAGGCACCAAGTATTGTGGCAGCAGCCATATGTCCCTCAGGAATTAATAGTGTATTTCCTGCAAGGGAAAAGATAGTGTTAATGATTTCCAGGCTTGTTGTATCGTTCTCTCCGGCTGTCAGACATGTCATGGATTCTCCAACTGATATTGCGGTATTTGGCATGGCGCGCACAACGGGGATATCAGGTCCTGTGATAAGTTTTATTTCCCCGAGTGACAATGCAGTTACCACTGACACAAGGATATGCCTTGAAGGATCAAGAACAGGAGAGATAGCCAGTAAAACATTTTCCAATTGTTTGGGCAAAACAGCAACGATTACAATATCCGAATTTTTAACAGCTTCATTATTATCAGAGCTGACGTTTATACCTGAAAGTTTGTAATTTTCAAGCAGATTGGTATTCCTTCTGGTCAGCCAAAGATTATCTTTGGAAATTTTACCGGAACGGAGAAATCCATTTGCTATGGCAGTTCCAATGTTTCCGGCTCCGATAATGGATATTTTGGTGTTTTCGATTTTCATGGTAAATGCTTATATGTGTGCTTTGAATAGATTAAATGATATATTTTTCTAGTTTCACTTTTTTATAATCCGGGAATGAATTCCCTTAATCTTTGAATCAGATCATCTTTTGTAATTCCGTCACGCGGAATAAGCAGTATGGTATCATCACCTGCAATTGAGCCTGCAATTTCCCATAAATTCCATGAGTCGATAGTTGATGCAACACTGGGAGCAAAACCAGACCAGGTTTTTATAAGCCCCATACCCTGAGCAAAGTCAATTGAGATAAACCCGGTTAGGGGTACAGCAGTTTTTTCAACTTCTCCCTGTAAAGACTCATTATCCGGAAGAACGTAAATATAACTTTTTTCAATGTCAGGCATTTTTGCAACCCGCAAAAATTTCAAATCTCTGGACAAAGTTGCCTGTGTCATCCGAAATCCTTCATAGGATAATAATTTCAACAGTTCCTCCTGGCTTGAAATTTTATCACTGCTAATCAATTTACGGATCGCTTTTAAACGCTGACTTTTTGCCTTCATGTATATTTATACATAATATTTGCAAATTTATACATTTTATCTGATATAAAACAAGAAATTACCAAAAAAATTATAATTTTGCGCGTGAAAAACTGGTCTTTAACAAATTTTTTAAATGGATAAAACGATAAAGAAGGTATTAATTCTAGGATCAGGAGCATTAAAAATTGGGGAAGCAGGGGAATTTGATTATTCCGGGTCCCAGGCTCTGAAAGCTTTAAAGGAAGAAGGAATATTCACTGTTCTTATTAATCCGAATATTGCTACTGTTCAAACAAGTGAAGGAATAGCCAATAAGATATATTTTCTGCCTGTAACCCCATTTTTTGTTGAAAAAGTCATTAAGAAGGAAAAGCCTGATGGAATACTTTTATCGTTTGGTGGTCAGACGGCTCTTAATTGCGGGATAGCATTATACAGAAAGAATATTTTTGAAAATAATAATATAAGAGTTTTGGGAACACCTGTTCAGGCTATAATTGATACAGAGGACAGGGAAAATTTTATCAGCAAACTGGGAGAGATAAACATAAAAACACCAAAGAGTTTTGCAGTGACTTCTGTTAAGGATGCAATCATTGCTGCAGACAAGCTTGGTTTTCCAATTATAATAAGGGCTGCTTATACTCTGGGTGGGCAAGGTAGCGGGTTTTGTTCCAATAAGGATGAGCTTGAACAACTTGCCAGGAAAGCTTTCTCTTATTCATCGCAGATCCTTGTTGAGGAGTCTCTGAAGGGCTGGAAGGAAATTGAATATGAAGTGGTGCGTGACAAATTTGATAACTGCATTACAGTTTGTAATATGGAAAATTTTGACCCCCTTGGTATTCACACAGGTGAGAGTATTGTGGTGGCACCTTCACAGACACTTAATAACAGCGAATATCATAAACTCAGAAAATTAGCCATTGAACTTATTCGTCATATTGGCATTGTGGGAGAGTGCAATGTTCAGTATGCCCTGGATCCTGAGTCGGAAGATTATCGTGTAATTGAAGTTAACGCACGTTTGTCCCGCTCCAGTGCTCTTGCCTCGAAAGCTACAGGATATCCCCTGGCTTTTGTTGCGGCTAAACTGGCATTGGGTTATGGCCTGCATCAGTTAAAAAATTCCATAACAAAAACAACTACTGCTTTTTTTGAACCTGCACTGGACTATATTGTGGTAAAAATTCCCCGATGGGATCTGAATAAATTTATCGGTGTTTCGAAAGTTATTGATTCAAGCATGAAATCGGTTGGAGAAGTTATGGCGATTGGGCGTACCTTTGAAGAAGCCATACAGAAGGGAATACGAATGATTGGTCAGGGTTTGCATGGATTTGTAGGAAACCATGATAATTCAGTGGAGGATATTGAGAAAGAGCTTGCGGAACCTACTGATATGAGGATATTGGTTATTGAAAAGGCTTTTGCTAATAAGCTCACGGTAGATAGGATTTACGAGATTACAAAGATTGACAGGTGGTTTTTACTAAAATTGAAAAAAATATATGATCTCAAGGGTTTACTGGAAAAATATAAAAAAATTGAGGATTTGCCTGAGAACTATATTCTTGATGCCAAAATAGCCGGTTTTTCAGATTTTCAACTGGCAAGAATTATTTATAAAGATGATAAACTTGAAGAAAATCTTTTAAAGATAAGGGGATGCAGGATTAGGACAGGTATTGTTCCTTATGTAAAGCAAATTGACACCCTTGCTGCTGAATATCCGGCACAGACAAATTATCTTTATCTTACTTACAGTGGAGATGAGCATGATATTAAATTCGAGAAAGATAGCAAATCGGTTATCGTTCTTGGTTCAGGGGCATACAGGATAGGTAGCAGTGTAGAGTTTGACTGGTGCAGCGTTAATTCATTAAACAGTGTAAATAAAGCAGGATACAGGTCAGTTATGATCAATTATAATCCTGAAACAGTTAGTACTGATTATGATATATGCGACAGGCTTTATTTTGATGAGCTTTCTTTTGAACGTGTACTGGATATCATTGAGCTTGAATGCCCTAAAGGTGTAATATTATCGATGGGAGGGCAGATTCCCAACAATCTTGCAATGAGACTTTTTAAGCAGAATGTTACCATCCTTGGAACATCTCCCTTATCGATTGATACTGCCGAAAACCGTCATAAGTTCTCCATGCTGCTTGATAAACTTGAGATTGACCAGCCCAGGTGGAAGGAGATGACCAGCATGCACGAAATTAATGAATTTATTGATAAGGTAGGATTTCCTGTGCTTATACGCCCTTCATATGTTCTTTCAGGTGCAGCAATGAACGTAGTTTCCAATAGAGAGGAAATGGAGCATTTTCTTAAACTGGCTGCCAATGTGTCTAAACAATTTCCGGTGGTCGTTTCTGAATTTATCGAACAGGCAAAAGAGATAGAGATTGATGCTGTTGCGAAACAAGGAGAACTGTTTTCATATGCGATAAGCGAACATGTTGAATTTGCCGGAGTGCATTCAGGAGATGCAACAATTGTTTTTCCTCCCCAGAAAATTTATTTTGAAACGGTAAGAAGAATAAAAAAGATTTCCCGGCAAATCGCACAGGCCTTAAATATAACAGGACCTTTTAATATACAGTTTCTTGCTAAGGATAATGAGATAAAAGTTATCGAATGTAACCTGAGGGCTTCACGAAGTATGCCGTTTGTGTCAAAGGTATTAAAAGTTAATTTGATAGAGCAGGCAACAAAAGTAATACTCAATATTTCATCAGTTGAGAAACCGCATAAATCAATTTTTGATCTGGAATATATTGGCATTAAAGCTCCACAGTTTTCGTTTTCAAGACTAAAAAAAGCTGATCCGGTATTGGGTGTCGATATGGCTTCAACGGGTGAGGTAGGTTGCATAGGAGACAATTTTTACGAGGCAATCCTAAAAGCCATGCTATCAGTTGGCTATACAATTCCTAAAAAAAATATACTTCTTTCCACAGGAGAAATGCGTTCGAAGGTTGAGCTTATCAACAGTTGCCGAATGCTTTCCGGTAAGGGATATAATATTTTTGCAACTTATGGAACATATAATTTCCTTAAGCTTAATGGCATTGATTCTACTCCTCTTCATTGGCCGGATGAGAATAAAAAGCCTAATACACTTGATTATATTCGTGGAGGAATGATTGATCTTGTGGTTAATATTCCAAAAGATCTCTCAAAGAATGAATTGTTTAATGATTATACTATAAGGCGAAGCGCTATTGATTACAATGTTCCTCTTATTACCAATGCCCGTCTTGCAAGTGCATTTATAATTGCATTCTGTAAATTAGACATGGATGATATTCTGATTAAGAGCTGGGATGAATATTAAGCTGGAAGTTTCTTTGGTATTTAATAAAGGATTACATTAACTACTCCTTAATGCTTCTGCTCCACTCGTAATTTCAAGAATTTCCTTGGTAATGGCAGCCTGTCTGGCTTTATTATATTCAAGAGTAAGTTCTTTAATCAATTCACCGGCATTGTCAGTTGCTTTGTGCATGGATGTCATCCTTGCTCCATACTCGGAGGCGTGGCTGTCAAGAAGAGCTTTATAAAACTGGATTTTTAATAAACGGGGAATAAGTTTGTCAACAATATATTCTTTTGAAGATTCGAATATGAAATCAGCATAAGTTTCATATTTCATGAGCATTTCTTTCTCCTTTTTATCGGGGACGACGATTTTCATCGGAAGAAACTGCTCGGTTGTTAGAATCTGGACAGCAGCGTTTTTAAATTCGTTGTAAATAAGGTCTATCCTGTCATACTTTCCTTCAATAAACAATTGCATGATGTCGCTGGCAATTAATGAAGCATTTTCAAAGTTGAGGGTATTAAATATGTCGTTTCTGGTTTTTATAATATGGAAGTTTCTTCTTTTTAGTAAATCTCCCCCTTTTTTTCCGATAATATATAAATGCACATTTCCTTGCCGAAGCTGACTGTTATAATTCTCAGCAGATTCCGCAAATACTTTTCGGATCACATTTGCATTAAACCCGCCGCACAGACCCCTGTTAGAAGTGATAACAATGAGAAGGACTTTTTTTATGGGTCTTTTACGGGTAAATTCATTATTGATCTTACTATTTAAGAAATCATTGATATCAATAAGAATTTCATTGAGCTTTCTTGCATAGGGCCTCAGTTGAATAATGGCATCCTGCGCCTTTTTAAGTTTAGCTGCGGAAACCATTTTCATGGCACCTGTTATCTGTTGTGTAGAGGTAACAGAAGATAATCTGTTCTTTATTTCTTTCAGGTTTGGCATTATGAAAACAAACTATGAATTTGAATTTCCCGGATCGTTATATTAATTTGTGCGTTTATATTTATCAGAAATTTCAATTGCAACTTCTTCCAGAGTTTCCATCATTTCGTTGTTAAGTTCTCCTGCTTTAAGACTGGAAAGCAAGTCTTTGTGATTTATTTCAAGAAAATCCAGATATGCAGTTTCAAATTCTCTTATTTTAACTAAGGGAACATCTGACAGGTATCCACGTACACCACAAAAGATAATCGCAATCTGTTTTTCAACCGGCATTGGAGAATTTAGGGACTGTTTGAGAAGCTCAACATTTTTTGAGCCTTTGTCGAGTATTGCAAGAGTGGATGCATCTAAATCAGAACCGAATTTCGAAAATGCTTCCAGTTCCCTGTATTGTGCCTGGTCAAGTTTAAGAGTACCGGCAATCTTTCTATATGATTTAATTTGGGCATTACCTCCTACCCTTGATACTGAAATCCCCACATTAATGGCAGGTCTTACCCCTGCATTGAATAAGTTGGATTCCAGAAAGATCTGTCCATCAGTAATTGAAATGACATTTGTAGGGATATATGCTGAAACGTCTCCTGCCTGAGTCTCAATGATAGGTAAAGCAGTCAGAGACCCACCTCCTTTAACCAAATGTTTAATACTTTGAGGCAGATCGTTCATTTGTTGCGCTATTGCGTCAGATTCGATAATCTTTGCTGCCCTTTCAAGAAGTCGGGAGTGCAGGTAGAAAACATCGCCGGGATAAGCTTCACGTCCTGGTGGTCTTCGGAGGAGAAGGGAGACTTCCCGGTAAGAAACTGCCTGTTTGGAAAGGTCATCGAAAATGATCAGGGCAGGTCTGCCTGTATCCCTGAAATATTCTCCGATGGAAGCTCCGGCAAAAGGAGCAAAAAATTGCTGTGCGGCAGGATCTGATGCTGTGGCACAGACAATGACGGTATAGGGCATTGCTCCTGCTTCTTCAAGGGTTTTGGCAATATTCATAACTGTGGAACCCTTCTGCCCAATTGCAACATAAATACAATATACGGTTTCGCCCTTTTTATAAAATTCTTTCTGATTTATTATAGTATCTATAGCGATAGAGGTTTTCCCTGTCTGACGATCGCCAATAATAAGTTCCCGCTGCCCTCTTCCTATCGGGATCATCGCATCAATTGCTTTAATACCTGTTTGAAGTGGTTCCCTTACCGGTTGGCGGAAAATCACTCCGGGAGCTTTTCTTTCGAGAGGCATTTCAAAAAGTTCACCTTTAATTGGACCTTTCCCATCCAATGGCTCCCCCATGGTGTTTATAATTCTTCCGGGAAGTCCTTCACCTACATTTATGGAAGCAATTCTTTTAGTTCGTTTTACTGTATCTCCTTCCTTTATCATTTCGGTAGAGCCGAGTAATACAACCCCTACATTGTCTTCTTCAAGGTTAAGTACAATGCCCGTTACTCCGTTTTCAAATTCAACAAGTTCATTCGACTGAACTTTTAAAAGGCCATATATTCTCGCAATACCATCGCCTACCTGTAAGACTGTACCTACTTCTTCCAGTTCTGCTCCGGTTTTGAAGGCCTGAAGCTGTTTTTTTAATACAGCAGATACTTCTGAGGGTTTAATTTCTTTCATTTGATTATGTTTGTAACATTTAATGTTTTTCTTCTGCAAATATTCTTTTTAACCTGAATAATGAACTTTTTACACTTGCATCAAACTGCTCATCGTCTAATGTAAGAATAAAACCTCCAAGTATTTCAGGTTTAATCTTTTCTGTAAGTTCAATTTCTGAATTGAAAAAATCCTTCAAAATATTGATGAATTTTTCTCTCATGGTACGATCCATGCTCACCGGAAGAATTATTTCCGCACTTTTTATTCCTTTATGCTGATTATAGAGCCGGTGAAAATACCTGATGATCCTGTCAATATAAATCTCTCTTTTATTTTGTATAACCATGTCAAGGAAATTCATAGTGAGGGAATTAATTTTTTCCTTAAAAAGGTTTGTGAAAATACTTTTTTTAAGGGAAATTTTAATCAACGGACTTTTCATAATGGCAATAAAATCATCTTGTATCACAACACTATGAACTATTTTCATGTCATTCATAACCACATCCGCAAGCCCTTGCTCCTGTGCCGACAAGAACAGTGTCCTGGCGTATCTTACCGGTATTTTGCTTTCGTTCATGATTATTGTTAATTCACTTTTATATTCTCAATCAACTTATTCAGTAATTCTTTTTGTTTTTTATCAGAGGAGAGGTTTTCAAGGAGTATCTTTTCTGCTATTTCCAAAGAGAGGATGGCTACCTGTTCCTTAATTTGATCCATTGCAGATATTTTTTCATTTTCAATACTGATGCGGGTTGCTTCAAACATCTTGGTAGCTTCAGTGTTGGCAATTTCTCTTGCTTCAGTGATGATGGATTCTTTAATTTCTCTTGCCTCTTTAATTATTGCGTCTCTTTCAGCTTTTGCCCGTGCAAGAATTTTCTCGTTTTTTGCCTGTAATTTTGCCATCTCTGCTTTTGTTTTTTCAGCTGAGGATAAGGCTGAACTAATCGTATTTTCACGAATGTTAATGGCATTAAGAATAGGTTTCCAGGCAAATTTTTTTAAGATAATAAGCACAATTAAGAATACAATTGTTGTCCAGAACAACAAACCTATATCAGGGGTAATAAGGTCCATAATAAAGAGTATTTAATTAAAAAAAAACATGCCCGTAACCAACCGTTACAGGCATGTAATAGTTAAGCTGTAATTAAAACTACAACTATTGCAAACAGAGTAGCTCCCTCAATGAGAGCTGCAGAAATGATCATCGAAGTCTGGATCATTGACGCTGCTTCAGGTTGTCTGGCAATGGCATCCATTGCTTTGGACCCTATCCATCCAATTCCAAAACCTACTCCAATAACTGCTAAAGCTGCTCCAATAGGAGCTAATGATACTTCCATAATAAATAAATTAAAGTTTAACATATCAATGATGGTGCTCTTTTACAGCCAGGCCAATAAATAACGCACTTAAAAGAGTAAATATGTATGACTGTAAAAAAGCAACCATTAATTCCAAAAAATTCATAAACAAAACAAGTACAATCGAAATAGGAGCTACATATAAAGACTTAAAAATAAAAATAAGACTTATAAGACTTAAAATAATAATATGACCAGCAGTTATATTTGCAAACAGACGGATCATCAAAGCAAAGGGTTTTGTGAACATCCCTATGAACTCAACAGGTATCATTATCGGGGAAAGCCATACCGGAACCCCCGGAGTGGCAAATATATGTTTCCAATAATCTTTCGATCCACTGAAATTTGTTGCAATTAAAGTAAATAGTGAAAGAACAAGTGTTACAGCAATATTTCCGGTAACATTTGCTCCAAATGGAAAGAAAGGGATAAGACCAAACAGATTGTTTATGAGGATGAAGAAAAAAACTGTAAGCAGATAGGGCATAAACCTTTCATATTTTTCATTCCCTATATTGGGAAGCGCAATATTATCCCTGACAAAAATTATTAGCGGTTCCAAAACTGAGTTAATGCCATGAGGTATTGTTATATCACGCCTTTTATACATATTACCCATCCTTATGAAAAAGAAAAGTATAAAAAATACAGCAACGAGCATCCCGGCTACATTTTTGGTAATGGAGAAATCAAGTGGAATGCCCTGGATATCCCCATTATTATCAATTTCAACGATTGCCCCTGCATATTGTCCTTCTTCCATTAATTTAAAGCCTTTGTACATATGGCCATGAGCAAGCTTACCGGATAGAAAAACATGAAACCCGGAAGTTTTACTGAAAAGGATTACAGGCAGAGGAACACTTACATGGTGTCCATGAGAATTTGTAAAAATATGCCACTCGTGGGCATCTTTTATGTGACTGATTATTAACTTATTGGCGTCAAATTCCTCTTCTTTTGGATCATGTTGATCATTTATTGCCATTTGTCCATTTTCATCAGCAGCCTTAAGGGAAAGTACTGTCAAAACAGAGATCAGAATGCAAAAAGTAATGTTCCTGATATTTTTGAGAAAAATAAACATTTATACTTCTGTCTTGGTTTGGGTTAATGTTTTGATAATAAACCTGATAAAGTAAACAGTAAAAGATAAATATATTATAAAAAAAGTTATGATGAATTTTGTACCCTCAATTTTTGATGAAAAATAGAAAACCAATAGCAGGATCAAATAAAGAGCCATTTTAATTCCAAAGGCTGCCATAGTGAGGATAGTCATATTTTTATTGTCTTTTTTCCCTGCCTGATGAAAAAAAACCAGCGATATAATGGTAAAAAGCAAACCAGATGTCAGTAGAATTAATACATCTTTAAAAACAAGGCCGGTATTGAAAATCCCGGATGCAAGAAAAAAACCGGTAAAAAGAAGAGAGTAAATAATAATAAGATGCAGGATGCCTTTCCAGATATTCATTTTTTTCCTGTAAATTTAATAAAATCTTTCAGAGCAACATATAGTCCCAGAAAAACTCCAAGAAGGGAAAATACAATGATAAAAACCTTTTTTTCATCCATGAATTTTTGATCCAGTTTATGTCCGGCCCACACAAAAATAAGGATGATAAATAACATCTGGAAGGCTAAACCGGAGTATCTGGCAAACTTGTCAATTCCGTTGCCGTTACTCTTTTGGTTCTGCTGATTTTGGTTCTGCTGATTTTGGTTCATTTTGATTATTGATGCCTGACATATCGCATCGGCCGGTAAATATTGCACCCGGTTCAATAGCCAGTTTATTTGTGGAAATATCTCCCAGAATTTTAGATCGGGAACGGAGCGACATCAGTTCGTTTACAAAAGCTTTACCTTCAACGAGTCCCTCTACATCAAGATTTTTGCAGTGTACCTCTCCACTGAGCTTGCCACTATCTCCAATAATAACTTTGCCTTTTGTTGTAAGGTTTCCTTTTAGATTGCCATCAATCCTGATATCACCATTGGAAGTTACATTTCCCTCAATAATAGTTCCAACTCCAATAAGGTTTATTGCATTGTTGTCGTTCTCGCTTATTTTTGCCATAATTAATACTCCCCCTTTTATATTAAAATCAATTGATAAAGAAACAAAATTAAAAATATTTTAAGAAGTTAGAAAAAAAAGTATTTTATTACCTGAATAAAGTTTCGCAGATTCTCAACTTTTTAAAAAATGAAAAAGAACCTTTAAAGCAATATTATTGTTCTTATATTCGCAGCCTTCTTTGATAATCAGTGTGTATGAAAGGTGATTTTTTGCTTTCAGTTTTCAGTTTTTTAGTTTTCAATATGATAGTTGTTAATGGGCAATCGGTTGTTCAGGCGGTATTTATTGAAAAACAACCGGTTATAAACGGAATTCTTGATGATGAAATATGGTCGGAACTTCAAGCGGTAAACGAATTTATTCAGCGAGAGCCTTATACAGGGGAACCTGTTACAGAGAAAACGGAGTTTTATTTTTGTTATGACAATAATAACCTGTATATCGGTGTACGATGTTTTAGCGATCCTTCCCTTATAACAGCGAAGGAAATGGCAAGAGATGTCGATCTGAGTAATGACGACAGGATACAGGTAATTCTCGACACATATCTCGATAAGAGAAATGCATATTGGTTTCAGATAGGTCCAAGAGGCAGCCCTCTTTTGGTTTTATTGGTACAAATGGCAATGCAATTTCCTCAGATCCGAATTCTTTAATTGGATTTGACCTTCGGCTTGCAACTTCCGGATACCGGGGAAATAAAAATTTGGTTTTTAATCTGTATGGAATGAGAACCTTTTCATCTGAATTAAATGGCCGAAGTAACTCTTTCGGGACAGAGATAAATTATCCTAATGATCTTTTTTATTTTAGACTGGGATATATTATGGTTGGTGAAAATTTTAAACCCGGACTTGGGTACCTGCCCAGAAATAATATAAGTCATTATTACGGCTTATTTGGATTTGGCCCCCGACCTCGAAAACTTGGTTTGTTGCAGATAAAATCGGAATGGAGCTATTCTCTGATCTCTGATCTGATGAATGGGAATCTTGAAACAGCAGAGATAGGAATGAATCTTGCTGAATTTATTTTTCTTAGCAGCGATAAGATCAAGATATCTTCAAAATACCAGTTTGAATCACTTTCAGAGGACTTTTTAATTTTCCCCGGACATACAATATCTACGGGAGAATACGAATTCTTTATGCATCTGATAGAGCTGAGATCTGCTGAACGTCGTAAGTTCTGGACTGAATTAAGCATGGGCTCAGGAACATTTTACGGTGGCAGGAGAACAGATATTATTGTTAAAACAGGATACAAGATCATTGTGCCTCTATACGCAGGATTGGAAGCAGATAGAAAATATATTTCTTTGGATTCCGGATCATTTATAGCAAATATTTACCGTGCAAATCTGAATATTCTTTTTAGTCCGGAATTGACTCTCTATAGCTATCTTCAGTATGATAACCTTACAGAATCAATTGGATGGCAATCACGGTTTCGATGGATAGTAAGTCCGGGCAGGGAAATCTTTCTGGTGTGGAATTCAAATACCGTAAATCCTCTGGAAAGATTTCAACCTGAAACATATGATATGAGATTTAAAATTAAATATACCCTCAGATTTTAACCTATTTATAAACTAATCCGGCAGGTCTATAGAGACAAGATACCCTCCGTGTTTTCTTACATTGAAAACTTTTCCCGATTGAAATATCAGATATTGTCCTTTAATACCGGTTAAAACATCAGTAATTTCAGGGGTGGTGTCAAGATTGATACTCTTCACTTTTTCAGGATATTTTTCTACAGGATAAGAAAATTCTGTAATTTCATTATCCGTGCTCGCATATTTACGAAAGTCAGGGTGCAGGAAATCGATAGCCCTCTTTTTTTCTTCCAGCAGGTTAAAAACCTCTTTCTGCTTATTAATGAGCATGTCACGCCAGTTAGTTTTATCCGGGAATATATTTTTCAGGGCAACTTCAATAGAACCAGCAATATAGCGGTTAGGTGTACGGGCAAGTATTATGCTTTTTTTTGCCCCCTGATCAATCCATCTGACAGGTATCTGCGTATGCCTGGTAACACCTACTTTTATACTGCCTGTTACTGAGAGATAAACAAAATGATCAATCAGACAATGACTTGATGCGAATTCCATATCCCTGGCAATTCCTTCATGAGCAAGACAAAGTTCCGGTCTTAGCACACATTCTTCAGTCTCTGGAGCATTTATAAAGCAGGGATAACAATACCCCTGTGCAAAGGATGTTTTTGTCAGACGTCCACATCTGATACAATTGATCTGATGAAGATAATTTATGCTGATTTTTTCTCCGAGAAAGTTATTTATATTAATCCTTACTTCTCCTGAGTGTAAGTGGTAGGTTACAGGAATGGAATACGTGGATTCCATTTTAATAAGATTAATTGTGTGTTTCATGCCGGACAAAACTTAATTTAAGAAAAGAAACCATAAAAAATAGTTTTAATCGCCAATAATATTAAAATTATCATAAAGAATACCTTGTTTTTACAAAAAAAAATAAAAAATTTTCATTTTATAACTATTTGATTAAATGATTTATAACAAAAAAAATAAAAAAAATATTAAAAAAAATACATCTGGGTAATGCATAGTACTAAATAAAATATATATCTTTGTATAAAATTGATGTCTAACTAATATAGTAGTAAAAAATGAAAAGTATTCTATTTGTTTTAATTCTGAATGTAGTTTTTATGGTGAATATTACACCTTTAAAAGCAGGAAATGAAAGCCGCTCCGTTGCTGCAGAAGCTAATACGGAACCTTCAGCGAATTCTATCCTGTCAGATGAAAAACCTGAGGAGAGTGTTTCATCTGCACAGCCTTTAACATTCGATGAGAATGAACTTCAGTTTGAAGAATGGATGAAAGATCCTAAACAATTTAAAAGAAGATAATTTATAAATTTACATCCCTATGAATGTTGAAAACGCAAAAGCGCAAATGAGAAAGGGTATCCTGGAGTATTGTATACTTCTTATTCTTGATAGGAAAGATTCATATGCTCCGGATATTATCAATCAACTTAAGGAAGTTCAGCTGATTGTTGTGGAAGGCACACTTTATCCTCTTCTTACCCGGCAGAAAAATGCAGGCTTACTGACTTACCGTTGGGAAGAATCTTCCCAGGGTCCGCCAAGGAAATATTATACCATTACGGAAATTGGCAGGGCATATCTGAAAGAACTTGATAAATCCTGGAGGGAACTGAATGATACCATTGAATCGATAAAAAAAGTAAATAATTAAAATTAAATAAAATGAAAAAAGCTTTAAAAATCAATTTAAGCGGGCAGATCTTCCACATTGATGAAGACGCTTATGAGAAGTTAAAGATCTATCTTGATACCATCAGCAGCCATTTTTTAAATGCGCAGGAAAGCAAGGAAATTATCTCTGATATTGAAACAAGAATTGCTGAGCTGTTCTCAGAAAGGATTAAAGACGGCAACCAGGTTATCAGTATATCAAATGTTGAGGAGATCATTCAGATCATGGGAAAGCCGGAAGAGATTGCCAGTGAAGAAGAAGAACCGGATGAACAAACTTCACGAAGCCGCTCATACAGACGGCTATACCGTGATCCTGATAATTCTGTACTTGGCGGCGTGAGTTCCGGACTTGGTGCATATTTTAATATTGATACTCTCATCATAAGGATTCTTTTTGTTGTATTGGTTCTTATTGGTGCGGGTTTCCCTGTACTTCTCTATCTTATATTATGGATTGCGGTTCCAAAAGCAAAAACTGCAACTGAAAAACTCGAGATGAGGGGTGAAAAGGTAAACGTTTCAAATATTGAAAAAACAGTAAGGGATGAGTACGAAAATGTAAAACAAAACCTCAGGAAAGCAAAGGATTCTGATACCTTTAAACGAACAGAGAATTTTTTCGAGGAGTTTTTCAGGGTAATAGGCAGCATCATACTGGCATTGCTCAAGATTTTTCTTGTATTTATAGGAATTATCTTTGCAGTGACGGGGATAGGGATAATAATTGGTTTCATTGCACTTCTGTTTTTCGGTGTTCATTTTCTTCCCTTAGAGGTATATCAATCCATGAAGTTCGATTACATAAGTCCCTTTATTAGTCCGGGGAACCTGAGCCTGTTGGCCATCAGTTTTACCCTGTTGATTGCGATACCGGTTTTGTCGGTCGTTTATGCTCTTTTCAAGGCTATCTTCAAGTTTAAAACCAATAATAAAGCATTAGGCCTTAGCGCATTTGCATTATGGATTCTGGCACTGGTTACTGCTATCAGTATGGTGATATTCGAAGCCCGGGAGTTTTCAGAGAATGAAACTCTGAGCAATACAACAGTCCTGGCTGATTTCAATTCAAATACCCTGGTGCTGGAAGCAGACACTGGCCGCGAGGAAATGGTAAAACGTAAAGAGTCCTTTACCCTGAATAAGAACCAATATTACTTTCAAAAAGAAGGTATTATTTATGGCAGGATGAAGGTGGATGTCAAAAAGTCACCCTCCGAAAATTTTGAGATAGAAATTGAAAAAAAGTCGAAGGGATATGACGAGAGGGCAGCTTTGGAAAATGCTGAATCGATATTGTACAATTATTCTTTGAGGAATAATAATCTTGTACTTTCGTCCTTGTTTTCGATACCATCAGGAGACAAGTGGAGGTTTCAGGAAGTGGAAGTTACCGTGTTTGTACCTGAAGGCGACACCATTGTTCTCGATAAATCCATGAAAGACCATCTGGATGGCTTGTACAACACAGCGGGTTACTCCAGCTGGCGCATGGCCGGAAATACCTGGGTAATGGGAGAGAAAGGGCTGGAGATCATTGAATAAATAAACAAATTTCATTTATTATGTAAAGTGTGGTTTATTCATTATTAGAAAAAATCTTTATCTTTGCAGCCCTGAATAATTGTCCCGTAGTGTAACTGGTAACACGTCTGATTTTGGTTCAGAAGAGTCCAGGTTCGAGCCCTGGCGGGACAACGGAAAAAGTACAAAACTCCTTGAAACGCATGCGTTTCAAGGAGTTTTTTCAAGTGGGGAAGTTGTAACCCGAATTGCCACGTCCCAGGATAATATAGCGAATCTAAAATTTTATCTATTTGTGCATTTGAGAAATAACATAAAAAACATAAAGAGATTGAAACTATTATTTTCCTCATTATTGAAAACGAAAAGTTTTGTTTGTTTTTCAAATTAACCCAAAGATTACTTAATCTCCCGGGCGTTTTTTATGATATTCTGGAAGGATATTCTCTCCGCTACTTAACAAACTTTGTCAGTAAAGAATATCCTGTGAGCTTACCTTTTCTGTTATACTGTTCATTCTTCACTACCCCAACTCCTTCAGCTATCCATTCAACAGAGGAACTCTTTACGGTGATAAAACCGAATTTTGAAGTGAGGTTATATGTTAGTTTATAGCATGGGAAAGTTCCGGCTTCAGTTGTGACGTTTTCCTGTGCAACAACTTTCCTGTCGAAGATGGAAAGGCTTATGGTTATTATTGTCATTTCACCGCTTTTAACCACCATCTTAAGGGAACCATCAGGCAGTGCATCACCCACTTTCAGGTTGGAAGGAAAAAGAATATTATCGGATGTTACTTCAACGGCCATATCTTTGTAGGCTTCCATGGTCTGGGGATCCAGAAAGCTTTCCATGTCAAATTTGAAAATGCCATCCTCACAGGTAAATTCAAGTTCAACACTGTTAATTTCATCATCCTCTGCAGTATAATTGGTTGCTTTCACTTTAACCGTAACAGTATTTTCACTTACTTTTTTATCAATAATCTCTTGTTTTGTAATGGAAGTAAGCTTGTCTTTCTGATCATAGAATTTCATTTCTCTCAGAGAACCTATACGGTCGGGGAAATACAGGCGGCAATCCTGTGCATGAAGAAATGGTGTCAATAATAACAGAGTGATACCAAAAGCAAAGATTTGAAGAAATTTAGTCATAATATTTCATTTAAATTTTATAATGATAATAGTTATTTCAAAAATATATATTTTGGATAAGAAGACGCATTGTGTCAGATAGAATTTTTATGAAATAGGTAATCCTTTAAGGGAACTCCAAATATAAAATGATTAATGCATTTTAAACCTCTGTTAATCAACAATAATCAGTTTTTGCCCCATATCTTCCTTTTCCTTGGGCAAAAAACTTTTGGAAGGTTTTCCAATAGCAATAAAACTCAGTAGTTTGGAAGGTTTTTTTACATCAAGCATATTTTCCAACTGGGGACTTGCGATCATCGGTCCGCTTAGCCAGCAGGCACCATATCCCATATCAACAGCGGCAAGGAGAATATTCTGGATACATGCTCCTGCACTCTGAATGTCGGGATAAATACGCAGCTGGTTAATATCGTCGTGTGAAAGATCAATACCTTTTTCCCACACCGACTCATACTTATTAAGAACAACTGCCAGAACTGCCGGAGCGTCCTTAAAAAATGTGGAATACCATTCTACCTGACTTTTTACATTTGCAGAAACTTTTGATTCCTTTTTAGGATAATCACTCAATTTTGTTGAAACTATCTGCGACATAATTTTCAGTTTCTGCTTGTTCTTTATCAGAATAAAACTCCACGGCTGGAAATTATTTACACTTGGAGCCAGACCCGCCAGACGAACCATTTCCCTGACATCCTCAACAGGAATCTCATCGGGGAGAAAACTTCTGACACTTGTACGAAGTTCAATTGCTTTTTTTAATTCCATAAACAGATTATTTAATGATGATGAAATGAACAGATAAATATAAGAATTTTGTGATGATATGTAATTATTCATGATAGATCTTTAGCTACGATGAAATAAATTTCTTATAAAGATTTTCATGCTGAAAACTTATTTAAATTTATCAGGTTTTTTTTGTTAGTTTTACTTGTTAAAGTGTGGAATTTATATAGTTATGCAAAAAAGTGATGAAAAGGATGTGGAGATTTTTGTTTCTGCGATAAAAGAAAGTTTGTCCTGTGATTTTTCAAACTATTCAGTCAGCTCGCTTAAAAGGAGGCTGACAAAGATAATGACCGACAGAAATATTACGCTTGATAATCTTATAGACGGAATAAGAAAAGACGGGACTTTTGCAGAGAAAATTGTCAATTGTATAACGGTTTGTACTACAGAACTATTCAGAGATCCGGAGGTTTGGATCAATTTGAAGGAAGAACTGGTTCCACGATATTCGGAAAAAAATCTTTTGCGCTTGTGGCATGCAGGCTGCTCAACCGGGCAGGAGGTTTATTCAATGATGATACTTCTGAGCGAATTGAATCTGCTTGAAAAAACAGAGATTTATGCCACGGATATTAACCAGGATGCATTGGATACAGCCTCAAAGGGGATTTATAAATACCGGTTTAATCTTAATTATCTTGAAAATTTCAATAAGGTTTTTAATGATACTTCAAAGAATGGAAATAATGTAAAGAAAATATCATTCGATAAATATTTTCTGGTGGACCCTGTGCGTGATACTATGCAAATAAAGCCATTTCTTACTGAAAAGCCCTTTTTCAGAAGAATTGATCTGGTGAATGATGATAATCCCTTTGATGTGAAATTTGATATAATAGTTTGCAGGAATGTAATTATATATTTCAATTATGAACTGCAGAACAAAGTTTTTAATTTGTTTTACAGGAATATGCAGCAAAATGGCTGCCTTCTTATTGGGAATCATGAGAATATAATAGGTACATACAGTAATTTTTTCCAGAAAAAGGCCCATCTATATTTCAAAATAAATTCAAGATGATCAAACCAAAAGGAATAAAGAATTCTTTTTATTTGCTGATCAGTTTTTTTATTCTTTTCTGGCTGGTTACAACGCTTTTTTTCCTGGATAGGTGGAACCGTCAGTCACACTATTCAGGCATAAGAAATGAAATATCTGATCTTCAGGTTAAATTTTTTCAATACAGAGACTTTCATAATCTTTCCCAAATTTCAGAAAGTTTTTTTATTTCTGAAAAAAACAGCAATTGGGAACAGGCAGACAGGATTTACAGCAGTATGTTTGCTTCTCTTGAATTAATTGAGAACGATTTTATTTTTTCAGGGAATACTCCTGTTATAAGAAAAATAAGAACTTTAAGGGAGAATTTTAATGAAATTAATATGCTGTTAAATGAATACATATCATTAAAAGAACAGGCAGGGGATATGACAAGTGGAACGCTTGCACGTACAAGACAAATTTTGGAAGATTTGAAAGATATACCTGGTATTAATTTCTTCAAAAATTATTATCCGGATTTTATTCATTTCATTACTGAACCTGATCCTGAAATTCCTGAAGTAATAATGAATGCATGGATAATAAAAAAAGAAGAGGTATTAAGGAATATGCCTTTTTCGGTTACGACAAAACATGGAATAATTTCCGGCGAAAGTTTGACATTATATTGTGAAGAGTTTTTTACCGGAACAAGTCAATTGATTGAAATTACCCGTAAAATTGGTTCTCCGGGTAAAGGAGGCGTTCTGGGAGATATATTCCTATATACAATAAGGATAGAGAATATACTGGAAGAATTAAGGGTAATTGTTGGAAACTCCCAGGTGCAATTCATGAAATCTATGAAGACAAGACTTCTAATATGGCTTACTCTGTCCGGATCAGTTTTTATATATGCAATAATTTCTTTATTCTCATTTATTCATTTAAAAATCAGTGAAATAAAGGAATTTTCCAGAAGATTAAGTGAAGGAGAAATACCAGTAGATATTCCAATTACCGGTAATGGTGAAATAGATGAAATTAAGGAAAGTTTTGGTAAACATGTAAATAGTCTGCATGATAAAGCTGAATTTGCTGATCAGATGGCTACAGGCGATTTTAACAAAGGGTTCACACCGGCTGGAAAGTCAGACATACTCGGAAATTCCCTTTTGGAATTGTCGGAGAAATTAGCCAGGACTCAGGAGGAAGAGCTTTCGCGAAAAGAAGAAGATAAACGTCGCAGCTGGACTAGTGAAGGTTTGGCCAAATTTGGGGATATTTTCCGATCTGAAAGAGAAGATGTTAAGGAACTGGCTTATAAAATTATACATAATCTTGTGAAATACCTTGAAGCAGCAGCCGGAACAATATATCTCGCTGATCAGGAAGTCGCTGAGAAACAGGAATATGAAATGGCAGCTACTTTTGCATGGGACCGAAGAAAATATATACAAAAACGCATTGTTACTGGAGAAGGGCTTGTGGGAACCTGTGCACTGGAAAAGGAAACAATATATCTTACTGAAATTCCGGAGGAATATTTTGAGATTTCATCCGGACTTATAGAAATGAAACCGGTTTGTTTACTTCTTGTTCCTTTGAAAATTGAAAATGAAGTATTTGGAGTCATCGAAATAGCATCAGTTCATATTATCAGAGAATATGAGGTTCGGTTCGTGGAGCAATTAGGAGAGATAACTGCCACTACTCTTGCTGCAGTGAGAATAAATGAGAGAACTTCCCGGCTTCTTGAACAATCCAGAAGACAAACAGAAGAAATGCAAAAGCAGGAGGAAAGGATGAGAAGAAATATGGAGGAGCTTCAAAAGGCACAGGAAGAATCACAGCGAAGAGAGTCTGAGATTACCGGTATTTTGAACGCAGTGAACTCATCATCGCTGGTTGCCGAATTTACCCTTAACGGCAGATTTTCAGATATAAATGATAAACTTCAAATCCTTTTCGAATCCCCACGGGAGTTGATTATTGGAAAACATCATAGCGACTTTGCTGTAACCGACAAGTATTCAGATGAATATAAGCAATTCTGGAAAAATATCAGAGATGGGAAAATTATAAGTAAAACGGAGAAATTCAGATTATTCAGTGGTGCAGAGATTTGGCTTGAGCAAACTTTTTCTGCTGTAATGGATAAGGAAGGCGATCCTGTGAAAATAATAAATATATCTCACGATATTACCAAAACAAAAAAACAACAGGAAGAGCTTATTCATCAGGCTAATGAGATAATCAGACGAAGCAGGGAAATGGAATCTTTGTCGAAAGCAGTTGATGATTCCATAATTCATAGTGAAATGTCTCCGGAAGGTATAATTACTTCGGTAAACCCTAATTTCATTCAGATTACCGGTTATTCCAAAAAGGAATTACTGGGCAAAAATAACCGTTTATTTCTTAAAGATATGGAGAAAGAACAGTTTGAAAAAATATGGGCTGAAGTAATGAAAGATAAAACTTATACCGGTACTATCAGAAGGACAAAACCTACCGGAGAAGAGGTATGGCTTATGGCTAATTTTTCACCGGTGAAGGACGAAAAAGAAGCTATTTATAAAGTGTATTTCCTTGCACAGGATATAACTGAAAAACGTCTTAAATATCAGTTACTTGACGAAGCAAACAAGGAAATAGAAAGACTCAGGGAACGTGTTAGTAAACAGGAAACAATATAGTATCTCATGCCTGAGATAAGCATAGTTGAAACAAGGGAAATAATAAGAAAGCTGAAACATATTTTTTTATATGATTTTAGCAATTATGCATTTACAGCCTTTCGGTTTAAGCTCGACAGAACCATAAAAAGACATTATTTAAAATATTCGGATGTTTTAATATCACGCCTTGTTGAAGACAAAGATTTTTTTGATGAATTTCTTTATGACATTTCTGTCCCTTCAACTGAAATGTTCAGGGATCCGGAATTATGGACCACTATAAAGGAATCATTGCTTCCTGAAATATCAGGAGAAATACCTTGTAATGTATGGTTTCCCGATATTGTCTCAGGCAATGAGCTGTTTTCATTTCTGGTTTTGCTGACAAAAACAAAAATGCAAAATAGCTTTAATATTAAGGCCACTTCACTATCACGGAAAAGTTTGGAACATATACGGGCAGGGGAATTTGATAACAAGGTCCTGGAGCAGAGTATGGAAAACTATTGTATGGTTTTTCCTGACAGTGATCTGAAAAATTACCTTTCATGTAGCAAAGAAAAATACTATAGAAATAATAATTTATTCAGTAATGTTTCATTTTCATTAAATGATCTTAATCTTCAGAATGCCCCGGAGGGTGCAGAGATAATATTCTTCAGAAATAAGCTTCTTAATTATTCCAAAGAATTTCAGGATTTTTTACTTGATTATTTTGTAGAGATATTGAAACCGGGGGGTTATCTTATATTCGGCTATCAGGAGGAGGTTGAAAAACATCTTTTCGGAACACAAAAAGTGCAGGCCTTTAATATGGAAGAAAGAATTTTTATTAAAAGGGGTAAATAATTGTATATGAACAATAGCGGCAAGGTAATATTAATTGGAGGATCAGCAGGCAGTTTTCAAATAGTTGTTGATATAATAGCTTCAATGCCCCGTAATTTTCAGAATACAATAATTTTGTGTGTTCACAGATTGAGAAATGTTCGAAGTGGTATTATAGATATTCTCTCTGCTAATTCTCCTGTCCGGATTAAGGAGCCCTATGATAAAGAATTTATCAGAAATGGCATTATTTATCTCTCTCCTCCCAATTACCATTTAATGATTGAAATGGGAAACCGTTTCTCTTTATCGGTGGACGAAGGCGTTAATCACAGCAGACCTTCCATAGATATTTTGTTCGAAACTGCTGCAGAAGTTTACCGTGAAAGATGCACAGGCATTTTACTTTCAGGAGCAAATTCAGATGGAGCAAAAGGTATGGTTAAGCTTAAAGCAGCAGGTGCGCTTACTATTGTACAGGATCCTTCAAATGCAGAAATTGATGTAATGCCTTCTTCCTGTCTGAACCTGATAACACCGGACTATGTATTAACTGCCGATAAAATAATTAATTTTATGCGTAATTTACAGGCATGAACAGGATGAAACCTCATATCAATAAAAGAAATCTCTTGTTAGCTTTATTTTTACTGCTTATCTTTTCTATTGCTGCACTTTTTTTCTCTTCCTGGAACAGCTTCATAAGAAATAAAGATGCCCTGTTCATTCCATTAATGTTTCTATCCGTTTCATATATAATTCTGATATGTATTTTCTGTCTGTTGCCCCTTAAGGATTTATTCTGTAAGGATAAAACAGCATTGGATAAGCAGTCAGTAACCCACACGGAATCAGATAGTAATGTTAAAAGTGAAAAAAATTATAAAACTGATCATAAATTTCTGGCAGCAAAATTAACCGCAAATTTAAAGAATGAAGAGCCTGAGAAAAGTGCACACAGGATATTATCCAATCTTGCTGCCACATTTAGCATTATGCAGGGAATTTTCTTCAGCTATGAACCTGCATCCGGCACTTATATACTGACATCTTCCTATGCTTTCGCAAGAATTAAAAAACCAGAACCATTTAAACATGGTGCCGGAATACATGGACAGGCAGCTTTGAATAAAAAACTGGTTGAACTAACCAACCTGCCGGAAGAATTTACAAGGGTTATGTCAGGCCTTGGTAAAGGCCAGGCAAGTTATCTTTATTTGCTTCCGCTGGTGAATAAAAATGAAACTGTAGCATTGATAGAGTTCCTGACTTACAGGAAAATAGATGCTGTACACATGGATGCTTTGTCCATGGCATCTGAAGAACTTGCAGAAAAATGGATGCAGATTATGGATTATGATAAAAAAGATAAATGAAATATTAGATACCGGCAGAAAGCATATGTTAATCATATGTATCTCAGGGCTGGCATACCTTTTAGTGCTTTGGGCGGTATTACTTATGTCTGGAAAACGGGACTTTTCTTTTTTATCACTTATGGAACTTCACCGCTTTAACCTTTCCCTTTACCTTGCTGAATTTGTTCCGGTAATAGTATTTATTGCTTACTTTATTTTTCATCGCAAAATAGCAGAGAGAGAAACATATTTTACTCAGAACCTTGATAAATACCGCTTACTGCTTGAAAGGTATTCTGATCAGGCAAAAAGAATTGGAACAGGGGATTTTATGGGAGAAATAGAAACAGAAGGCCCGGATGACAAGCTTGGGAATGCACTTATTGTTATGCAGAGTTATCTCAGGAGCAATCTCCGGAAAGAAAGAGATATGACATGGATTACTGAAGGAAAGGATACGATATCAAGGCTTCTTCGAAACTATACAAATATCAGTGAACTGGCTGATCAGGTTCTTAAGTCATTGATAAACTACATTGAAGCAGTTCAGGGAGTATTTTATTTGTATGATCAGAATAAAAATGTTCTTTCAATAATCGCATTATATGCATATAACCGCCGAAGATATGTTTCTCAGGAATTTAAAATTGGACAGGGATTAGTAGGGGAGTGCGCCTATGAGATGGACTTCGTATATAGAACGGAAATTCCAGAAGATTATATTACAATAACATCCGGAATTTTGGGTGACAGGAAACCTTCCGGTATATTACTTGTACCCCTCATTGCTGATGGTATCCTCCAGGGTGTAATGGAGTTCGCATTTTTGAAGCCAAAAGTTCCGAAACTAACAATACAATTTTTACTTGAGCTTGGTGAAATTATCGGGAGAACAGTTTTTAACCTGAAATTAAGTCTTAAAACTCAATTATTGCTGGAAGAATCGAGACAAATGACGGAGGAATTAAAGCAAAATGAAAAGGAACTGCAGGAAAATGCTGCTATTATGGTAAAAACACAGGAAGAGCTCAAAAGATCTAATGAGCAGCTTGAAGCAAAAATTCTTGAAGTACAAAATGCACAGGGGAGAATGCATTGGCTGCTTGAAAACTCTTCGGAGGTTATATCTATTTATGATAATGAGTTTAATCTTGCTTATGTTAGTCCATCAGTAACGCGTATTTTAGGGTATAGCCCCGGTGAAATAATGAAGGGTAAAGACTTTGAAAGAATGTCGGCCGAGAGTGCACGGCAATTCCGGGGTCTTTTGGAAAAGGCAATGGATGAGACCCACCCTCCTCCTGATATTCAGTATTCTTTTATTAAAAAAGATGGGGAAAGAGTATTTCTCGAATCTTCAGCAAAAAATCTTTTACAGGACCCTGCGATAAAAGGCATTATTGTTAATACAAAGGATATTACCGAAAAGATCCGCGCCGAAAGAGAGGAAAGGTTAAAAACACGCATGCAGTCGCTTTCGGAAAATTCTCTCGATATAATTATCAGAATAAGTACTTCAGGCCATTTTTATTATGCAAACCCTGTAGTGGAAGATTATATTCATTTTGAACCAAAAAAGATTATTAATAAGTCCCTTTCAGAGCTTGAATTTGTAAAAGTGTTAAAGGATTATTTCAGCGATGCAATCATTAAGATGACTGAAAACCCAAGAAAGCTCAATACAGAAATCCCCGTTCCTGTCAGAATGGGAGAAAAACTTACTGAAAGAATAATCAGTTTCGATGCAATACCGGAATTTTCGGGAAATGAACTGGAAACGGTTCTTTTTGTCGGACATGACATAACAGAAGCTAAACATATTGCCAAAGAAGTAGAGATTAAAAATAAGAATATCGGCGATAGTATTAATTATGCCAAACGTATTCAGAGTGCATTGTTGCCGGATATGGAAGTTTTAAGAAAATTTTTTCCGAAAAGTTTTGTGCTGTATAAACCCAGAGACGTTGTTTCCGGTGATTTCCCATGGTTTTATGCTAAGAAAACCAGTATTTACATTGCAGCTATTGACTGCACAGGGCATGGAGTTCCCGGAGCATTACTTTCATTTATCGGATATTTTATATTAAACAATATTATTGAGCACGAAAAGGAGTTCACGGCATCTGAAATACTTGACAAACTTCATCAGAGTGTGCGGCAGACCTTAAAACAGGATACCGATAAATCAGAAGCCCGGGATGGCATGGATATAGCTTTTTGTAAAATAAATCCCGAAAAATTTGAATTACAGTTTGCCGGAGCTCATCGGTCCCTTTACCTGCTTAGCGAAGGCGAACTTACAGAATTTAAAGGCACCCGTAAATCCATTGGAGGGATGCTTCTTGGAAAAAGAACGGAAGAAGATTTTGTTAACAATATAATTAATTACAGACAGGGCGATAAAATATTTTTCTTTACCGACGGTTTTTCCGATCAACTTGGAGGTCCCTATGGAAGAAAATACTCAACAAAAAGGATACGAGACCTGATCCTGGAGAATCCTGGATACACCATGCAGCAATATAATTCTTTGTTCATGGATGATTTCAGTAACTGGCAGAAGGGATTCAGGCAACTGGATGATTTATTGATGATTGGTATAGAATTTTAATGCTTCGAAATAAAATATGGATTCAGGTATTGAGTGTTCATTAAAAAATTAGAGATGTATCACATTAGACATTATATTTACCTTTAATAGTTTTGTATGTCGGATGTATAATATATATTCACTATTTTATGAAAGATAAGTTGTATAATGAAAAATTTCTCGAATACGTATATGATTTTTATTCGGGGATGAATGCACATGAGGTTACCCTTGCCTATCAGGGAGAGATCAATCATCAGATTATTAAAGTGTTTACTTCTTTAACGGAAGAACAACTTTCAGAATATTCTGAATCACTATCAGTGCAGAGGCGGGTTTACCATGTTATGATTGAATGTCTTCAAAATATTACAAGACATGCAGCTAACAGGAATAAGGGAAAAAAAGAAGAGAGAAACAGAGGGATTATAATGGTAAGAAGAAATCAATCGGAGTACAAGGTCATAACAGGAAACCTAATCGGGAATTCCGGAATAGAAAAGTTAAGGAATCAAATAGATTATATAAACTCTCTTGAGAAAAGTGAATTGGATGAGCTATTTAAAAGACAAATTTTGGAAGGGAAGTTTTCTCATAAAGGAGGGGCGGGCCTCGGATTTATTGATATAAAAAGAAAAACCGGGGTAATACTTGAATATCAGTTTTTCCCGGTTTCAGATAAATCATCTTTTTTTCTTTTTTCATCCACAATTCCCAGGACTTTTAAAAAATAATAATATGGATACACTGAAGATCAGCGAAACGGATGAAAGTCCCGAAATATTAATGGATAAAGGGGAAGGGGCAATTGTTATTTCCGGAAAATCTTTGCCTGAAGACGTTTCAACATTTTATGCACCCGTTCTGAAATGGCTTGAAAAATATGCAGATAATCCTCCCGAGGAAACAAAGATTTGTTTTAAATATACATACTTTAACACCGCTTCCTCAAAAATCATACTTGATATTTTGCTCATACTGGAAAGGATAATAGAAAATGGCCAAAAGGTAAACGTTCAGTGGTTCTATCCTGAATACGATGAAGATATGAAGGAGGCCGGAATAGAATATAGTGAAATGGTTGAAATGCCTTTTGAGCTTATACAATATTTGCCATAATTTAATAACTCCACATGAGCGAGGAAATACTTAAAGCACTAATGCAGCTTTTTGCTATTCTTACCAAACAGGATGGCGGAGTAGAGGAAGATGAGAAACAATATGTAAGAAATTTTCTCGCACAACAGTTAGGAGAAAAAGACTCCGGTATATATTTCAGATTATTTGAAGAAACATCCTCAGAAGATGAGAGCAAAAAAACTTTAGAGGATAAAACTCAGGAACAAAAGCTTACTTCAGTCCTCGATTCTGTCAGGATACTGGGAATTTGCAGGAAAATCAATAAAACCCTCAACCAAAGTCAGAAAGTTGTTGTTCTCGTGCGACTCTTTGAGCTTGTTTCAGCATCCCGAAAGCTTACCAGGCAGAGAATAGCTATAATTAATACCGTTTCAGAAGTATTCCGGATAAATATGGATGAATACAAAAGTATAGAAGCATTCATCCTGTCGGAAAATATAAGAAAAGAAAAAAACAGGAATATTCTTCTGATATCAGAGAACGATATATCAGTGGAGTCAAATCATATTGCGGTTGAGAGACTTAATGGCGAAATAGTTATTCTGAGAGTTACTGGTGTGGATCTTTATTTTCTGAGATACAATGGTGAGGAAGACTTGTTCCTTAATGGACTGAGTATTCATAAAAACAGGATTTATCATTTTTCAAAAGGGAGCACCATAAAACTTCCCAGAGGTAAGCCTGTTTATTATAGCGATGTTGTAGCACGTTTTCTCTCGGATCAGAAAGAAAACCTCATATCATTTTGTGTGGAGAATCTTTATTTCCGTTTCAAAAGCGGAGATATGGGACTGAGTAATATCAGTTTTTCAGCTCGCCAGGGGAATCTGACAGGGATTCTGGGATCCAGCGGATCGGGAAAAACCACCCTTCTGAATGTTTTATCTGGTATTGACAATCCTTCTTCCGGTGTGGTAAGGATAAATGGTATCGATCTGCATAAAACCAAAGACGAATTAAGTGGTGTCATTGGGTATGTTCCTCAGGATGATTTGCTTATAGAAGAACTGTCAGTCTTTGAAAATCTTTATTATAACGCAAAACTTTGTTTCGGGGATCTTGAGAAAGAGGCTATATGTAAGAAAGTCGATATTTTACTTTTTAATCTGGGACTTGAAGACAAAAAGAATCTTAAAGTTGGGAGTCCTTTTAATAAAACTATAAGCGGTGGTCAAAGAAAAAGGCTTAATATAGCTCTCGAACTTATCAGGGAGCCTTCCATCCTTTTTGTAGATGAACCTACTTCAGGTCTTTCCTCACGGGATTCTGAAAATGTTATGGATCTTCTGCGCGAGCTTACTCTTAAGGGAAAACTGATATTTGCAGTAATTCATCAACCCTCTTCTGAAGTCTTTAAAATGTTTGATGAAATATTAATACTTGATAAAGGTGGCCACATGGTTTATTCGGGTAATCCCGTGGAAGCTGTTATGTATTTCAAACGCATGGATGGGCAGATTAACTCAGAGATAGGAGAATGTGCGACTTGTGGAAATGTGAACTCTGAACTTATTTTTAATATTATCGAGGCAAGAGTAGTTGATGAGTATGGTAATTACAGTTCTGAGCGAAAAGTAAGTCCCGGGAAATGGACAGAATTTTTTAATAAAATAAAACCATCGGGGAAGATAAAAGAGGTAACTGAACAGCCCCCCAAGGCTTTGACCATACCGGGATGGATAAAACAATTCAGGGTATTTACCATAAGAGATTTCCTGTCCAAAATCAGCAACAGGCAATATCTTGCTTTAACACTTCTGGAAGCACCTGTGCTTGCTTTCATCCTTTCATACATTATCCGCTATAGTGCTGATCCCTCTTCAGAAAGATATGTATTCAGGGAAAATGAAAATATTCCAATCTATATTTTCATGGCTTTGATCGTTTCCCTGTTTCTTGGATTAACAGTTAGCGCTGAAGAAATCTTCCGCGACAGGAAAATTCTGAAAAGGGAAAAATTCCTGAATCTCAGCCGATCCGGATATCTCATGTCAAAGATCGGGTTACTCACCATTATTTCAGCTATTCAGACTCTTAGCTTTGTACTGGTAGCAAATAATATTATCGAATTAAAGGGAATGAGTTTCCATTTCTGGTTTGCACTTTTCACAACCGCTGTTTGTGCCAATATGCTGGGACTTAATATTTCAGCTTCATTTAATTCAGCAATTACAATTTACATAATAATCCCGCTCCTGATGATCCCTATGATGATCCTCAGCGGTGCGATGTTCAGCTTCGACAAACTTAACAGAAATATAAGCAGGGTGGACAAAGTTCCGGTTATTGCAGAAATAATGCCTACAAAATGGTCGTATGAAGCACTTATGGTAAGACAATTTAAGGATAATAAATTCCAGAAAAGTTTTTATAGCATTGATAAGAAGATAACAAATTCAGACTTTAAGCTGTCATATTACATTCCCGAACTGGAAAAACGACTCGAAAACTGTATGGATGATTATCGTATAAATAATTCTTTAACAACTTCTGTAAAGGATTTCAGGATCATTTTGAATGAGATGATGAAAGAGTATCGTTTAAATGATGTTCCGCTTACCTTAACAAATGAGGAAAGAAATCCCGGCTCATTCAGTTTTAGTGTGGCTGAAAAAATACAGAGCTTTTTATCTGAACTTAATAGCTTCTACCTTAATGTATTTACCACTGCAAATAATGAAAAAACAAACCGTATTAACTACCTGATGAATAACAGGAGAGATATGTATTTTTCCATGCTGAATAAATACCACAATGAAAGTGTGTCAGACTATGTGCGGAAAATATGGGAGAAAAACAAGATTGTTGTGTATAATAATAATCTAGTGAGGCAAATTGAGCCGGTATTTTTCAATCCTGTACCGGAAGATTTTATAGGATTTCGTTCACATTTCTTTGCTCCCGAAAAATATTTTCTTGGAAGATATTATGACACATACTGGTTCAATATGTCTGTAATATGGGTATTAAGCGGGTTGCTTTATATTGCTTTATACTTCGGACTGTTGAAGCGGATAGTGGACATTTAGCAGTAGTGGATCATTTATGGCATATATTTTAAAGTTTTATTACATTTGTTTTTAGAATCCTTAAAAAAATGACAAAAAAACTATTATTTTTTCTGATGCTTGCAGTAATAATGACTGGAGCATGCAAGACCCGGCAAACGGAAGATCTTTCTGTTCCCGGTTCTGAAATCGAACCTGGTGAACTTAGGATATCAGCTCAGGCTATGGAGGAGATTATTCAAAATATCTCTTCTCCTATTGAGATGGCTGCACTGATAAAAGATCTTGGAGTTCCCTTTTCAGCAAGATACCTGTCTGAAGTCAGTGAGGAAGACAGATACTCTACAAGTTTCAAAATGGCATTGTCACTGGGCATACTCGGTGCTGACCTTGGATATCTTAATGTTTATGAGAAAACAGGGTCTTCTGTTAATTATCTGACTGCTATAAACAGACTGGCAGACGGACTTAAGATAAGTCAGTTTTTTGATTTCAATACTTTGAAAAGACTGGCAACAAGTAGTGTCAATATTGATTCCCTCCTGTTCCTTTCTGTTCACAGTTTTAACAGAATGGATGAACATCTCAGACAAACCGAAAGGAGTAATCTCAGTTCTCTTATGATTACAGGAGTCTGGATTGAAGGTATGTATCTTGCCACCCAGGTTGTGAAAGAAAAGTATGATGAAATATTGGCTGAATATATCGGTGAACAGAAATCCATACTAAACGACCTGCTTCTTATCGTAAGAAATTACAGTGGTGATGAGCAATTTTCCATGATTATTGAGGAGCTGGAACTTATTAAATCGGAATTTAATAATGTAAAGATTACATATGAGATGGGAGAGCCAATGGCCGTTGAACAGGATGGGATGCTGATGATCGTTCAGCAGGAAAAAAGCGTTGTGGACATTTCCCCTGATGTTCTTAACAGAATTATTAGTGCAACTGAGAAAGTAAGAAACAGAATCTTAACTATCTGAAACAATGAAGAAGGAACTATTATTTTTGATCATTACATTACCTGTGTTATGGATTTTTCAAGGATCGGCAGCAGGTCAGAATATTCAGGATCATGTTCAGGATTGTGCTATGAGCGCAGGTGATGATGTAACTTATTTAAAAGACTTTGTTGTTAAACTTGACGGGATTAAACCAAATGAACGACCTCCTGTTTTTCGTTCCACCCTTGTGCTTCGCAAGAATGTTATATACAGGTTTTCCCTTTGTAACCTTGAGAGTTCTGCCGGGGAAGCAGTACTTCGTCTTTATGATGAGTCAAATTTACTGGCCAGCACCTATTATCCTGATAAAGGGAAAGAATATAAATCAATAAATTTCTCCTGTCAGAAATCCGGAGTTTACACTGTCATGATTAGTTTTAAGGAAGGGAAACCCGGAGAGGCAATAGGAATTATGTCGTATGTAGGAAAATGATCAGAACCAAAGGAATAGTCTGTTCAGGACTACAAGAATAACAAGTAAAAAACTCAGAGTAAAAAGCAGGTATTTCCTCAGAAGAATTTTCTTACTGTAAACAAAATAATTTGTTAAAATATAGGATAAAGAGAAGCCTGTCACATAAAACATGCTATAATTATCTCCTGACAGGAACAAGAAGATTATTAGGCATAATACGAACAGCCAGAAAAAGATAATATAGTATTTCCTTGCGTATATTTTCCTGTACTGATACACTTTCACCATATAAATGCTTGAAAGTATAGTCATTATAATCAGATAAGACACAGCTATCATTTCTGCCAACGGAAGTTTAACTTCCATCAGTGCCGGATTAATATTTAAGGAAAGCAAATAAAAGAATTCGGTTGGTTTTCCATAAACAACAAAATAATATCCCCAGGTAAGAAGAAATATTGTCAAAACACCTAATACAGGATAGACCCATTCACGCCAGAAAAATGGCCGCAGAACGGATAAGGATATCCAGACAAAAAGGATAAAATACAATGATGGAGCATAAAAAAGACCGGCTGTACCCAGTAAAAGACCTGTTTCGAAAAATAAACGGGAATTATCATCTGCTTTATAGGATTTAAAGAACCAGAAAAGTATTAACAGGATAAAAAAGGAAGAAGGAAGAAAAGGATTTAGTTGATACAAACCGGGGAAAAAGGCTCCGATGACTAAATAAAAATATGCAGGTAAAAATGTCCGCTCCGGTACCAGTATATATCTGGTGTTAAGATAACTGAGCAGGAAAGCATTGAGCATGAAAAGAGAAAAACTGAAGATAGAGGATAAAAGTATGTTTTTCTCAAATATTCCGGCAAGGATTCCGAAAAGTGGCATGGGATTATCAGGGAATTGAAGGTCCATGCTGTTGGCTGAATATATGGAAGGCAGCCATAAAAAAATGGCAAAGATGATAATCACCATTGAATTTAAGGGATTGCTGCCTGAGAATAACTGATAAAGTGTTCTCATTTGTGTTTAAGATCAAAACCTATATCGCGCCGGTAATATTTTCCTTCGTAGGTGATAATATCTGTGTTAACATAAGATTTTCCCAGTGCTTCTTTTAGCGTGGAACCGAAAGAGGTTACTGCCAGTACTCTGCCTCCGGATGTGACAACAACATCTTTTTCTTTTTTTGTTCCGGCATGAAACACTATACTGTCCTTGACTTTATTTAATCCTTCTATTACTTTGTTTTTTTCATAACTTCCCGGATATCCACCGGAAACAAGCATTACCGTGCAAACTGTCCGGGGATCATTATACATCTTAAAACCTTTCAGTTCCTGTTTTGCAGTGGCAACAAACATCTGGAGAAGGTCGGATTTAATTCTTGGCAGAACTACCTCAGCCTCAGGATCGCCCATCCGCACATTGTATTCGATCACATAAGGATCGCCTTCGCAGTTCATCAAGCCGATAAATATAAAACCATTATATAATATCCCTTCTTTGTTTATCCCGTCGATGGTAGGCTTTACTATTCTTTCTTCCACCTTTTTCATGAATTCTCCTTGTGCGAAGGGTACCGGAGAGATTGCTCCCATACCTCCTGTGTTAAGTCCGGCATCCCCTTCTCCTGCACGTTTATAATCCTTGGCTTCCGGCAGGATGAGATATGATGTCCCATCGGTAAGTACAAATGCTGAAAGTTCGATGCCTTTGAGGAATTCTTCGATAACAACTTTTTTACCTGCTTTACCGAACTTTCCGTTAAGGATATTTTCCAGTTCTTTTTCTGCTTCCGGGAGATTGTCTATGATAAGCACTCCTTTTCCTGCTGCAAGTCCATCGGCTTTCAGTACATAGGGAGGAGACATTTCTTTAAGAAATTTCTTTCCTTTTTCGAGGGATTCGTGTGTAAAAGTCGCGTAGCCTGCAGTGGGAATATTGTTTCTCTGCATAAATGCCTTGGCAAAATCCTTGCTTCCTTCGAGCATAGCGCCCTGCTTTCCGGGGCCTATGACAGGCACAAACTTCAGTTCGGGATCAGCTTCTGCAAAATCACGCACTCCGGCTACCAGTGGTGCTTCAGGACCAACAATAAGCATGTGGATATCTTTTTCTATGATCTGTTTTTTAAGAGCGGGGAAATCCTCAGGATTAAGATCTATGTTCGTGCCGCACTCAGAAGTGCCGGCGTTTCCGGGGGCAATGTAAAGGCTGGTTAAAAGCGGACTTTGGGAGATCTTCCAGGCCAAAGCATGTTCTCTCCCACCGGAACCAAGGATAAGGATATTCATGGAAATCTATTTTAGTGCGAAGATAAAAAAAAGGAAAGGAAAAGGAAGATTATTTGAGTAAGGATTCATTATTTAAAAGCTTTATCCAAACAACCCGGAGGGTTGAAATAGAATAGGAGGCTGTCTAAAAAGCCTTATGACTTTAGAATTCACTTTCAATTTG
>CAZGKF010000002.1:0-135683 GCA_964526475.1 uncultured Bacteroidaceae bacterium | reverse complement strand
AGGAACCCGACCTGAAAAAATGCTATGCCCTGGGCGTAAATGCCTATGTGGTGAAACCGTTGGACTTCAGGGAATTTCTGAATGCAGTAAAGCATATTGGCGTTTTCTGGGCCATACTTAATGAAAAACCACCAATGGAATAAACCATGAATACAAAAACAATTACTGAAGGTATTAAACTGAAGGTTCTTGTACTTGAAGATTCACCCAGGGACCTGGAATTAATGCGCGAACAGTTATCAAATGCGGGCTATCACCTGGGTTTGACCCATGTTGAAAATGAAGCAGGGTTCACTGCCTCACTGCGCGAAAATAGTTTCGACCTTATCCTTTCTGATTTTAAACTGCCGGGGCTTGACGGATTCGGGGCATTGAAAATTAGCAGGGAGCTTTGTCCCGAAACTCCTTTTATCTGTGTTTCAGGCGCCATCGGTGAAGAGACTGCCGTTGAATTGCTTAAGCAGGGCGCTGTTGACTATGTGTTGAAGGATAAACCCGAGAAGCTTCCTCTCGCTGTACGGCGGGCACTTGAAGAAGCAAAAGTAAAAGCGGATTATCAAAAAGCGGAGAAAGAACTAAGGGAGCAAGAGGAGATGCTCAGTGCTATTTATCGTAATGCCCCTTTGATTATCATGGTGGTAAATGCCGAAAGACGTGTTCAGCAGATCAATGGCTTTGCTACGAAGTTTGCCGGCAGGGATGCGGAGGAGATGCTTGGCTTGCGTGGTGGTGAGGCACTGCGATGTTTGCACGTTCTGGATGATCCGGAAGGATGCGGATTTGGTGAGTTTTGTCAGCAATGTGTTATCCGTAATACCGTTCTTGATACACTTGAAACCGGTGAGACGCATTTACAAGTTGAAGCACCCTATTTCTTTAAAGGGAATGATGACGAGATAAAGGGAATGACCCTCCTTACCTCAACCACAAACATTATGGTAAAAGGGGAGCGTATGGTTTTGGTTACATTTCAGGACATTACCGAACGTAAAAAGATAGTAGAGGCTCTGCGCCTAAGCGAAGAGATGATGCGTAACTCACAATCGGTGGCACATATATGTTCTTATTCAACAAATCTCGTTGTGAATGAGATAGAGAAAAGCAACTGGGTTTGTTCTCCGGAATTTTACAAAATTTTTGGAATAGACGAGACCTATCCGCATACTATAGAGGGTTGGACAGCCTTTATTCATCCTGACTACCGTGAAGAAGTATTTGCTTACCATGAATCTGTTGTAAAAGAAAAAAAATCTTTTAATCATGAATATAAGATCATTCGTATTAACGATGGTGCAGAAAGATGGGTGCATGGAACAGGAGAACTGGAATATGATGACAAAGGTAAGCCCGTCAGAATGCACGGGGCAATACAGGATATTACTGACCGCAAGAGGGTGGAAAAAGTTCTGCTGGAAAGCGAGGACAGATTCAAAAAACTATCATCTTTTACTTTTGAAGGAATCATTATACATAATAACGGTATTGCCATTGATATCAATCAAAGTGCAGTTGAGATGCTTGGCTATGAAAGAGATGAAATTACAGGAAGGAATTTATTTGAGTTAATTCATCCCGATTATCATGCCTTGGTGAAGGAAAATCTTGTCAAGAGAATAGCAACACCATACCAAATAGTTGCAATAAGGAAGAATGGCTCTACATTTGATGCTGAAGTTGAAGCCAGGGATATATCTTATAACGATGAATATTTTAGGGTAGCATGCATCAGAGACATCACTGAAAGGAAAAAAATGCTCGAAGAGCTAATTGCAGCCAAAGAGAAAGCCGAAGAGAGCGACAGGCTGAAAACGGCATTTCTGCACAATATCTCGCATGAAATAAGAACTCCACTTAACGGGATACTGGGTTTTGGAACCTTATTGTCAGAAAAGGATTATTCCCCTGAAGCTAAAAAAGAAATGTTGGCAGTTATGCAACAATCGAGTAGCCGCCTCCTGAAGACCTTAACAGATTATATGGACATGGCGCGGATTATTTCGGGCACAATGGAGTTGCATATGAAAGAGTTTTCCTTGCAACCCTTAATCGAAGAAACCATAAAAGAGGCAAAGTACCTGTGTGAAGAAAAGAAAATAGGATTAAAAACTGTAATACCAAAACAATGTGGTGGTATATACCTGTTTTCAGACAGAGAACTTATTCGTAAAACTATCAATTTTCTGTTAGACAACTCTTTGAAATTTATCAGTAAGGGGGATATTATATTTGGCTTCAGGGTCATTCCGGAATTCCTGGAATTTTATGTACAGGATACCGGCATTGGCATAGCAGATGACAAGCTGGAGATGATCTTTGACATGTTCTCTCAGGAGGACTCGTCAAATACGCGTGGTTATGAAGGCAGCGGACTGGGACTCTCCATTGCCCGTGGATGGGTTAATCTGCTTGGAGGCTCCATCTTTGTGTCTTCTGAAAAAGGTATGGGATCCACGTTCACGTTTACTGTGCCATACAAAGAGACAAAGGCTGCAGAAAAAACTGCTCAGGCAGAGGAGAAGAGTAGAATTACACCAGGTAAGCCACTGGTGCTTCTGGCTGAAGACGATGAATCAAACTATTTGTATATGCAAGAGGTCTTGCAACAGGCCGGATGTGACTACTTGCTTGCAAAAAATGGTGTGGAAGCTTTAGAGCTATGTAAACAACAATCCGATATAACACTATTACTGATGGATATTAAAATGCCTGTAATGGACGGGGTGGAAGCAACAAGGCGTATTCGCGAATTCCGGCCGGAGGTACCCATTATTGCAACTACCGCTTATGCCCAGACCGGCGACGAAGAACGCTTTCTGGCTGCCGGCTGCACCGGCTATCTGGCAAAACCAATTAATAAAGAAAAATTATTAGGATTATTAAGTAAGTACTAGAATGATCGAAAATTACTCTCGCTAATAAATATGGCTTCGTGTGGGTTCAATAATTATTATTAAGTTTTACTAATACTGCTCGACTGAAAAATATTTTGGGTTTAGATATAATTTCAAATCCTTCTTCTTTAAGAGTATGCAACATTTCTTTATACACTTTTTTGGATATATGAAAATTTGGTTCTGCAATCAATATTTTCCCATCGGGTTTAAGAATTGATTTTAATTCCGAAAATAAGTTATCTCTGTTGATTTCGTGAATAACGTAAAAGGCAAGTATAATATCTGTTTTTTCGGTTAAATTCAAACTTTCGAAGCCGGCTTTGTGAAGGATAATTTTATGTTCATAGGGTTTATTTTTGATTTTATTTTTAACAATATCCAGCATGCCTTGCTGAACATCAACAGCGATAACTTTGCCGCTGCTGTCAAGTTTTTTTGCTATTTCGATTGTGAAAAACCCTGGGCCACAGCCCAAATCGACAACCGTAATATTCCCGCTAAAATGCGATGACAATATTTTCTTCGGATTTTGAATAATTCTCCTGAAAAAACTGTCGAGCATTCCGGCATTTTCTACAGGACATATATTTTCTGTTTGCTTCATTGAAGTAGATTTACTGATTAATAATATGAAATAATTGTACGTCAATCAAATTATTTAGTTTTTCTGTATTAGTTTTCCATGTTTAATTATCTCTATTAATTGATTCATAAATCGAACTGCCGGAGCTCCGTCAACAATATTATGGTCAAACGATACCGTTAGGCAAAGATGCTCTTTCGACATAAACTGATTATCAATTTCCACAAATAATTATACATCCTTTATCTGATGAATTTTTTGAATAAAAGTATCGTAAATACCAATTATTTCTCCTTCGAAGTTTTCGTTGTTCAAATGCACTTTCATAAATGCGGCGGGATATTCTTTCAGCTCGGCGGGCACAACCAAATCGATGGGAAATGCTTCGCAAAGTAAACACTTATCATCCAATAAACTTATAACATGATTAAAAACCTGAGTGTGCCCGAATTTGTTGTCTTTATCCTTGAAAGAACTACCGCAACAGCTTACAAAAATTAGCTTACTTATTTTATCGGAGTACTTGTTAATAAAGTTTTTGTGCGGAATAATAAGCTTTCCCATCCAAATTCCACAAAGAATAATCCTTTCGTAATTTTCAACTTTCGCTTTGAGCTTTCTGTTTCCCAGGTTCAAACCCATTATCATTAGTAAATGGGCATTTAGGCGAGGTTGAATTTAGATTATCACCACAACATTTCCCCTTTTGCGACCCGTATCAACGTATCTGTGTGCCTCCACAATTTCTTCCATTTGGTAAACCCTGTCGATTACTGGCTTTATTTCCCCTGCCTCAGCAAGTTTCATTAGGTAGGCTATTTGCTCGGCATTGGCATTAAATGTGCCTTTAATCAACTTTTTCGTGCTAAAGAGTAAGTTCCAACGTATCAAGATCTCAGTTCCCGGTGTTACAATGGCATGGATATAAGTACCTTTAGGCTTAAGCGATTTTATTGAACCTTTTATGGAAGCTTTACCCACCGCGTCGAAAATGATATCGTACTTTTCACTACTCTTTGTGAAGTCAGTGGTGGTGTAATCAATTACCCTATCAGCACCCAGGGACTTAACCAATTCGTGATTTGCCGTACTGCAAACACCCGTTACTTTAGCACCAAAGTGCTTGGAAAGCTGAATTGCATAAACACCTACACTACCCGATGCTCCGTAAATAAGTATCCTGTCGCCTTTTCTAACCTTTGCTTTTCGTAGGAAATGAAGCGCAGTAGTCCCTCCAAAAGGGATTGCAACGGCCTCCTTAAAATCAAGGTTGTCAGGTTTCTGGGTAATGCAGCCTTCTTCCTCCACACATCGGTACTCAGCGTAAGTCCCTAGAGCGTGACCGCTAAAAGCCACCACCGAATCGCCAGTATTGAATTTTGTTACCATACTTCCAATCGCTTCAACAATCCCAGCCATTTCGCCCCCAAGAATGGGTTGACGGGGTTTTGTGAAACCAAGCGCCAATCTAGCAAGAAGCCAAAATGACAGAGGAACGTCGAAGGCCCTTACCCTAACATCCGCCTTAGTTACAGATGTGCAATGGTTTCTTATCAGGATTTCATTTGCTTTAGGGCTGGGCTTTTCAACCTCCATTTCTTTTAGGACCTCTGGTGCACCGTACTTTGTGCAAAATATAGCTTTCATCCTATCGCTTTTCATCTTTGGTTTGTTTATCTTTTATTTTCTTAAGAACTTGATCATCCTCAGGATTATAAGTAAACACTTCCGACAATGAAACTTTAAAGATATGCGCCATACGGAATGCCAGCTCCAGCGATGGGAAGTACTTGCCATTCTCGATAGCCACAATGGTTTGGCGGGTTACCCCAGTACGATCCGCCAACTCTTGCTGAGTCATTTCATCGGCAAAGAAGCGGAACTTACGGATGCTGTTGGTTATTAGAATAGTGTCTTTTCCCATACTACACCCCCTTTCGGTAGTAGATAATCTTGGCAACCTCTGAGGCTAAGCTGGCCAAAAATCCTGATGAAATGAGTGTGAGAAACATTACGTATGGCTTCATCCCCATAGCCAACGAGCCCATTGCAAGCATAAAACCGAAGATGAAAATCCAGTGCGAAATACGGATGGACTTTAGCTCAATAAGTTTATCCCGCTCATCGGTTATGTCGGGCATATCTTCCTGAGTAATAATCCGGTTTGCAATGGCAAACACGATGTGAATTACAATTTGCACTACAATTCCAATAGGAATAAGGTAGAGAAACGATTTCCCCCAGAACTGGAAGTTGTTAAGAATTTCCAAATCCCCGGCAACGTAGTTTTTGTAAACGTACATTGAGTAAAATCCAATTATCAGCACCGAGCCGATGATGGATACAATTGATTGCTTTTCTTGATGTCCCATAGTCACTTCCTTTTGTCGATTAATTCATACTATATGTAAACAAATAACGACACAAAGATATATATAATTTACATAATGTATATAAATATATACATTATTTTAAAAAAAACTAAATACCATTTGTTTTTATAGTTACTTCAAACCTTAACTTCCGAGTGCTAGAATTAAGCTAATTGCCAATGCTATTAAATTAACTGGTCCCCACAGGTTCCTCTCCTTTTTGCTTGGGGTGGCTAAATTGAGGATGGTACCCAGTATAAAAAAACCAACAATAAACCACATACCAATCCTGCCAAAATCTTGATACTGCTCAAATGCCAGCTGTGTTTTGGCCAGAACGATAAATGAAAAAAGAATAAGTACAAAGAGTTGGAACAACACGGCAATCCTTATTTTTAAGGGTAATTTACCGCTAAACCTCCCTCCCATAGTATATTCACCCCATGGGGCACCAAATACTAAGGCCAATTGAAACAGGATCACAAAAAGGATAATTAGTAAAAAGGCGATTGATAGAAAAGTGATTAACATAATTGTAAGATTATTGGTTAATCGAAATTTTCGTAAAACATATTTGGCAAATATAATGCGGTTACAAACCTTTACCTAAAAGATGATTTGAAGTAATCGTTAAATTTTTTCCCGAAATTCTAACGACTATTAATTAATCTCCATCCAATCCCAAAAATCCTCAGGTACCATACTTATAACAAGTTTGGACATAAAACAATCACACTTCCTGGTAAAGGATAACCGACATAAGCCCTAAGCCCAAGTCGTTTGCAGGAAGATTATGGAGAGGGCACCTCAATTTATACCTTTGTTTTCTAACCTTTGCTGCCCGTGCAGCAGATGGCCAGGTTTATTTTATAAATTAGAGAGCGGGGATTTAGATTATTTGATTATGTAGAGAGTTGATTTTGTAATTCATCATTTTACATTGGAATTAGTCTTTAGTCGAAAAGAGATATTAAAACAGACTTTTTATAAAGTTTACAATTTCACCCCGGATGGAGTTATTAGCTCCCGATGCCAATGCAACTGAAATAAGGAGGCCGAAAAGTGCATAAGCCACATCCCTGATAATCATTCTGCCGGCTTTTACTTTATGCTTTTTCCCCTTTTTACTTCTTGAAAGAGATACAGCTATTTCCCTTCCGCCAATAACCCCCAGAAATACCCAGGTAGTGCTCATTGGAACGGTACTGATAAATAGTTTATAAATAAGCAATAACACATAGGTGAAATCGACTAATGTTGCGGCCCGGACATCAGAAATTCTGATTTTTTCGCTGACAATCCGTTGAATTTTATCTCCTCGTAAATAGAAAATCAAACCTAATCCCAAAAATATGGTTGCTGAAAAAATGACGAATTGTAAAGGGGTCTGTTGCCTTGGTAGATATACCGCGATATTCGCTCCGTCCTGCATGACCCATGTTGCCCAAAGTGAACCGCTGACAGTCCATTGAACCAGAGTCCATGCAATGTGTGTTTTTCGTTTCTTAAAATATTTCTTAATAAAATTATAACTCAGGTACCAAATCAAAAATGATAGAATAAAAGCCAGAGCATAACCTGATAAGCTTTTTAAAACCATTGAACTGATGCCGGAGGATGTGGCACTAAACACACTCAGTAACAGGAATGTTGTTGAGACAGGCATCCGAAGCCTTGTTAATATTAGAAGTACAAGTGGCGCTATAACCTGAAAATAATTGAATTTTTCCGGGTGTGGATATTTCGATACTCCATTCGAATCCAACAAGCGCTGATAGGTTACATCTCCATCGAAATAAAACCAGCTAAAGGCAACTGTTAACAGAAATATAGTGCCTACAAATAGCCAGAGTACCCACCATTTCTTTTTCTTATTGCTTTCAATAAATGTCCCCAATGATTGAATGCTATCATTGGAAACTGCGGCATAAGAGGCAAACAAAAACCCCGTCCACATTAAAAATGAGTTACTTTTAATAAAAACTGCAGGTAAAATAAATCCTGCTAAAATAAGAATCAGGAACTTTTTCTCGTTTGCAAAAGCATCAAAAACGTCTAAAGGCCTGGGTTGACGGGTTACATTTCTTAATTTATCCATTGTGCATTTTTATTGTAGGGCTATTACAAACCTTTAATAACAAAACCTTTTAGAAAATAATGTGTGCCACTTACAAATATCATGGGTATTAAAATATGCACCATGCTACCCGTAAATATGAGTTTAATCGTAATTGGATTTCCGCTTATCAGGTAGTGCAATAGTAAACCGAATGGGTTTAGCAGGGTAATACTTCCAATAACAGAGATTATTGCAAACACGAATCCCAACCCAACTGAAAATAGAAAGTATCGGCTAATCCGGTATATTTGCAATCGCCAAAGAATAAGATGCAATAAATATATGATTTGTGATAGGAAACCGGTAAATAATCCAATAAAGAATGGATTTAATGGTGTGGCGTAATTGCTGAGATCAGAATCAGAACCATACCTTAAAACCCAAATATGAAGTATTATAGCCAACAATGCACCCATAAACTGGTTGGCCACCTTGCAAAAGAAATAGTACAAGCTACCCGTATTGAGATATTCAATAAACGAGACAACAGGCAGAATGTGTACTGATGCCATTTTAGAAAGTATTGTAACAATCAAAAAATAGAGTATTGTATAAATAACCGATCCGAAAACTGTTAAGGATGACGAAAACAGATCAATAGCATGTTCAATGGAGAGGAAATACAAGAGCACAAAAAAGAAGCTTGCTGAAAATTCATATATCGATTCTTTCTTCCACTGTTTATTTAAGAAGTTTGAATATTTCATATCTATACTTTTGACGTAAAAATACGTCATACAGATATATTAAAAATTAAGTTCATGTTAATGAAAGGTTACCATTTCGTAAAAATAACCTTAATATTTAGCGAAACAGGAGGAATTGAAAATTAAAAAGTGGCCAGCGTATTCCCCGAATTTAAGCCAAACAGAACAATAACAACTGCCACTGAAAGTTCGAAAAAGTTACATGGGCCTATTATGGCTGCTGGTGCTGCCAAATCGAGAGACAATAACCCTTTGTATGCCCAGTCATATTGTATAGACCGAAAAGCCCGTTAACACCTGAATGATAACGGGCTTTTCTGCATGGGCTTTCCGGCTATACGTCTATATGTTAGGTGAAGGGGTTGATTAGAGCAATAATTTTTTGGGATATTGTCTATTGTCGTATATCCTTAAACTGTCCGCTCCTTTCCCATACAGTATTTATATAAAGAGAACCATGGATTTCCCTTTAATATCTCCTCCTGTTCGCAAAAGCCACCAGCGACAACATCACAGGCACTTCAACCAGAACCCCTACTACCGTTACTAAGGCAGCCGGTGACTGTAACCCGAATAATGCAATGGCAACAGCCACGGCCAGTTCAAAGAAGTTGCTGGCTCCGATCATGGCTGCAGGAGCACAAACAGGGTAGGGGAGTTTGAGTTTTTTTCCGCCGTACCAGGCAATGAAAAAAATAAAGTAGGTCTGTATTACCAAAGGAACAGCTGCTAAAAGAATAATCAGGGGATTATTGATGATGTTTTGTCCCTGGAACGCGAAAAGGAATACCAGGGTAACAAGTAGTGCCACTATACTCACCGGTTTAAGTTTAGGCAGAAATTCCTTTTTAAACCATTCTTCACCTTTCGATTTTAACAAAATCCGCTGGGTTATAACTCCTGCAACAAGCGGTATAACGACGAAAATTAGAATGCTTGCTACCAGGGTGTCATAAGGGATCACCACATTGGTTATACCAAGCAATAATCCAACTATGGGGATAAACGCCACCAGAATAATCAGGTCGTTCACCGAGACTTGTACAAGTGTGTAATTTGGATCTCCATCAGAAAGATATGACCATACAAATACCATGGCTGTGCAGGGTGCTGCTCCCAGCAGAATCGCCCCGGCAATGTATTCTCCAGCCAGCGCAGGGTCGATCCATGCGGAATAAAGTTTAGTAAAAAATATCCAGGCAAAAAAGGTCATGGTGAAAGGCTTAATGAGCCAATTGATAACTACAGTCCAGATCACACCCCGTGGCTTTTTACCAATCTTCCGGATACTGGTAAAATCGATCTGAAGCATCATGGGATAGATCATCAGCCAGATAAGGATGGCAACCGGGATATTCACCTTTGCTATCTCCATGCTGCTTATTATTTCGATGCTGTCACCTGCCAGATGACCAATCAGAATCCCTGCAAGGATTCCGAGAGCAACCCAGACAGTTAAGTATTTATCGAAAAAGCTTATTGTTTTCTTTTGAATCATTTGAATTATTATTTATCGGTTTTACAAATTATTATTTCAAAAAATGATAAATTTTAATCACCACCTGTAGCGATAGCTGTTTAATTTATGCTTAAACTGGTTAACTTACGAAAAAACAGATCTAATTTCCTGGTAATGGAACAAATAATACGTTGGAATCGGAATGCCATGAGTGCCGATAATAATCAAAGCAGCGCCGGAATCTTCTGCCAGCTTCTGTAGTTCATCTTTTGCCAGGTGGGGCTTGACTTTGTAGTCAACCTCAAAACCCTGTTCTTCCAGTTTCTTTTTTTGCACTTCAAGTTTCTCGTCAGTATCCTTTCTCAATATATCTTCAAATGCCTGTATGTGCTTTAATCCCAATGCGTGGACAAGAGTTATTTTCTTTATTCCAAGATTTCTATACTCATGTGCACATTCTATTAGCTTATCCGAAGCTGGTGACAGGTCGGTTCCCAATATTGCAAGTGATTTCATAATTATATGGTTTATAGGTTTTGTAATATTTTTAATACCATTCTATAATTGAGGTTCAATTTCTTCTTTATACAGCTTGTAAAATTCCTCCTTAATCTCATCCCTTACACGACGGAACTCACTCCAAATGTAATCATCCGTTCCGGTAACATGCGAAGGGTCGTTAAAACCAATATGCAGGCGATGCTTTACCTTACCAAAAAAAGCAGGACAAGCTTCGTTTGCTCCCCCACATACCGTAATCACAAAGTCCCATTCTTCTCCCAGGTATTTTTCAACAGAATCTGAAGTGTGGTGACTTATATCGATTCCGATTTCTTTCATGACTGAAACAGCCTTCTGGTTTAACTTACCGGAAGCGTCTGTACCCGCTGAATGAACCATAAGATTTTTATCAAAACTTTGCAGAAAGCCATGAGCCATCTGGCTACGGCAACTGTTTCCCGTACAAAGGATTAAAACTTTCATACCTTGTTCTGTTATTTTCATGATTATAAAAATTTATAATTTAACCGCAACATCCTGGTCCTGTGCCGCAGCTGTTCTGTCTGAATAATGGAAATGAAGAATTCCCTTTTTTAAGCGGCTTGCGTTTGAGAGTTTCTGAACACTCAGTATTACTTTTTCAGTTTCAGCAACTCCATTCCCTGTAACAACTACAAACGCTGCTTGTCCGGCACTCTTTGCTTTATCCAGGGCGCTTTGAAACTCAGAATTATTTTTAGGGGTGGTTTCTGCTTTGCTTTCCGCATTTGCGGAAACAACCGGCGTGTTTTCGGGGGATTGTTTATTTTCCGCATGTGTATTAGTGCATGCATTCGCAATAATCAGGATTCCGCCAAATAAACAAAAAGTCAATTGATTCTTTAAGGTTCTCATTTTAATGAATTTTATTTGTTTATTACTATCGATTTTTCACGCTTTGATTTTTTAACATGATGATGGCCGTTCAGGCATTCCACGTTGACTGATTTTATGGGTTCAAAAAAAGAATCAAACATGGAGAGATAAGTTTCAATGACAGAATGATCAAGACAATAGTTTACTTTAAGACCATCTATTGTGCCGTGGATCAATCCCAAATCCCTGAGTTCTTTAAGGTGTTGGGAAACTGTTGTCCTGCTCAATGGAAGAAAATCGGATATATCACCGGATATGCAGGTTTTAGTCTCAGCAAGATGTTCCAAAATAGCCAGCCTGGCTGGATGAGCAATTGCCTTTGCAAAGCGAGACAATTCCTGTAAGGATGGGTCAAATTTTTCTGATTTATTCATAATCTTAATTTCTAATGTCGTAAACATACGATATTTAAAATACAAAAAAAAATAATTTTTATTACATTTTCATCTTTTCTTCTGAACGCAGGGACAGGGAACAGTTTGTATTAAAAAGTAAAATTCAGTGCGAAATAAAAGTTGCGTCCCATTTCGGGATAGCCTTCTTCAATCGTATAGTTTTTATCTAAAATATTGTTTACTCCGGTTTCTATGTTGGAGTGTTCTGATAAACTAAAAAATATATTGACATTTGTTAAAAAGTAAGCGGAAGAAATCCTGGAGCCATCACTTGATGAATTGCGTCCGGAATTATATTCGAACGTGAGATTTCCATTGATTATTTCTGCAGACAGGTACTCTAAAGAAGTAAGAACTTTATGTTCCGGAATATCGGTGAACAGAATGTCGGAATTACTCAAATTCTCCCGTTTGATATAAGAATAGGAGGTGTGCCATCTTAGTTTTTTTATAGCAGTATAAATCAAACTGATGTCGGCTCCGGTATAGTTTGCCTTGCCTGTATTTTGTACTTGCGAAAGATTCCCTCTTACATTGTCCACCATTTGAATGGTATTGTTAAGTCGGGTGAAGAAAATTTCAGGTATTAACGCTAATTTTTCACCCAAAGAAAAACTTGTTGCATATTCAAAACTCAAAGCCGATTCCGATCGCAAACCAGGATTAGCCAGACTCCTTCCCGATCGGTATGAATATCGGTCTTTCATGGTGGCAAAACGGGTTTTATATGCCATATTGAAATTCATTCTTATAAAATCTGAAATTCGATAGTAGGTTCCCAATTGCGCGTTAAAAGCATCATTGGTATTTTTAGGAAATTGAGAAATAGATTGATCTGCCGGATTATAATTATCTGCCTGCAAGCTTTGACGCAGGTGGTAAGCAAAACCGGGTATAAAACTTAGTTTGTCACCGGCCTTTAAAATATGCTCGATACCTAATGAGATGGTATTATCGGCAACTCTTCTTAGTGGCTCTCCTGCATTATGCTCACTATGATTATCGTTTTTAAGGTGAACAGAGAATTTCACCGTATTTTTATTATCCAAATTGCTCACCAGCTCAAGATTACCTCCCAGGGTATGATCATCGTAAAAACTCGTGAAAGCATAGCCTCTTGTTTGGGATGAATAGCTTTCATCATCGTAACTATCCAGCCTGTTTTTAAATTGATCAAAATAGAAACGGGTTTTAAGATACGAGTTTGTTCCCAGGGTTGTTTTAGAGATAAAATAAAGGCTCTGCTTATCCCAATATGGCCAATCCCAGTAACGAAGAGGCATATTGTCATCATGACCCAAATACACCGGATTTCCTTTGCTGCCATGCGAATAAATATAATTAATCGCGTATTCATCGCTGCCATTGGGAGTATAGCCTATTTTAAAGTTTCCTTTCATGTCTTTTCGATTTGAATTGTCGCGTTTATTATCTGTTTCAGTAGGTGTAGTGTCAAAATGTGCAGAAAGGGGAAAAAATTTTCTTTCAAGGATAGAAAGACCAGCTTGAAAATACATTTTACCCATATTACTACCGATATTTACTTTGGTGTCGTATCCTTTACCGCTCATCATACCCAATCTGGTATCAATTTCCAGGCGGTTTTTTGGTTTCGCACTTATTAAATTAATGGCCCCACCGATAGTATTGGCACCATACATCATGGAAGAGAATCCCTTTGAAACATCAATTCCCGATATATCATAGGTAGTAAAACGTGCCAAATCAACATACCCATCGTAGGGCACATACACCGGAATACCATCAATAAAAACAGGAATGCCGCGAATATCAAATCCTCTTATATACACTGTACTTTCGTTTCGATTGCCCACTTTATTTATTACCACAGAAGGCATTAAATTCAGAGCCGAACTTACATCATTAGCATTGTTTTTTCGGATCTCATCCGCCGATAGTGTGTTTTTATCAATATGCTCACTAATAACCACTTCACCCAGAAAATACATTTTATATTTAATTGAATCGCTTGTTGCTTGTGAATGTACGCCAAGCGCGAGAAAAATTAACCGGAATGTTATAATTACATACTTCATGTTGGAAAAGAGTAGTTTTATTGTAGATTATTTATCGAGAAAGGGCTCCAAATCGTTTAGGGTATTGAAGTTTACTGTAACAAGATTGTTCGTGGTGTGAAAATATTTCACCTTTAACCTTTTTAAAAGGTTTCCTGCTTTATAATCGCCGGACTTAATTTGCTGAACGATTACATTAAGAATATTGCGGTTGAAAAACCCCGCCAATGGAGTTACCTTTCCATCAGCAGTCTGGGGAACTATGTAATCGTAACCATCGAGTTCATCCTGCATGACTGAGAATAATTCACTATTAACAAAAGGCATGTCGCAGGGCAAAACAAAATTCCACCGGGTATCTGAAAGCCTTAATCCGGCTTCCAGTCCGGCCAGTGGACCTATATCCTTGTAGTTGTCGGGCACATAGCTTACCCCCGGCAGTTTTAAACTGCTGGTATTAGTGCTTATAATTATTTTTTGACACTTCTCCCGCATCAGCTCATAGGGATACTCTATCAATCTTTTTCCACGGAACAACAAGTTTGATTTGTCGATGCCCATTCTGGTGCTTTTACCACCAGCCAGTATTATTCCGGTAATCTCTTCATTTCTATGCATGCCTCAATAATATTATTTGCAACCTGATGACTATTGCTATCAGAAACGCGATGAATAAGAGGGTTTTCAAGACCAAATTTTTCGATGACCGCGTTGATAAAATCAGTTCTGACGGTTATAACTAATGGATGACTATTTGCTTTCAGGATTCCTTCAATACTATCGGCCCATCCTTTTCCCTGAACTTCCAATTTGCCTGTCTCATCAATAACTACAACATCATGCATTGAAAGCTTTGATGGGTGAAGAATTTGTTTCCCTTGTAATAATGTTTGTGAATTAATTTCGAACCTCCCAACTTTATGTGAAGTTAATTCCCCGTTTATTTTAAGAAATTGCATCCTTTCGCCAGTAGCAATATCAATAAGATCATAGCCCGAGGTAGTTCCATTAATTGTTATTTTACAGGAGAGTACTCCTCCAACCGATATTTTTCCAGATTGTAAAGACTCAATGAGTTCTTTAGTAAATCGTGTTTTACCTTCTGATTTATCCCCGGTAATTAAAAAAACAGGCTTCTTCTGAATGCTTTTCAGCTCCTTAAACCGATCTTCCGCGTGATTGACCAATAGTCTGATAACAGTAACAGGATATTTTAGAATGCTTTTAACATCGGGTAATTTACCGATAACATAAGGGAGCGTTTCAAATGCCAGATTTAAAGCCACAGGCAATTGTTTAAAGGTGCTTCGGGAAAAAAATTGCCTGATTATTGGATTGTAAAGCTCTGTTCCAAGAACAGTGAATCCGCTAATAACAATTGCTGCCCTGAAATTCATTTGCAAGCCCGCGAGCAATCCTTGCACCCAGTTGTCTCCATTGTTTTGGATAGCAGTGATTATAAAAGCGGATACCATTGTTATACCCACAAAGAATACCCAGAATTTAGGTTTGGATAGCTGTCGTAAAGCACGACCGTAGCGATGGCTCCATACAGAGATTACGATAATTGTGGTTGGGGCCCAAAGCCATAAAGGGCTTCTGTTTAGAATAAACAACATACCCAATAGCACTGCGATATTTACAATCAGCCATGGCACCGAGTAAGGGAAATGCCCTGGTTTTTGAACCGGCAGGTCGTGCTGCTTAAATCCCTGAGCTTTTTCTAAGGTATTAGATTCGTTTATCAGGTTTCGTCCTGCATACATACCCAAAGCAACAGCAATAAGGCCAAAAAGGAGATTAATGCCCAGCAATATAACAATGGGCGCCCAAACCAGATTGAATTGAAATTGCAACTGTTTTTCAATAAATATCATAAGCTGGCTATAGATATCAATCAGACCATGCCCATAGAAAAGTATATAGTTGAATATCTTTTGTGCTAATATCCACGACATAGCAATTACTGATCCTAACAAAAAGCCTAAAACGTTCCGGCCTAAAAGTCTCACTGAAAGATCAAGCAGAAGCGACTCCATAAAAATGGCTACCATAGGACCAAAAATTACCGCACTGGGAGACATGGTCTTCATTAATGCACAAACCAGCCCCGAGCGCCAGAATAATCCACGGTCATTCCATTTGTAACTAACCGCTATTAGCAGGATAAAAGCGATAGTAGTCAGGATATTGCCTTTAAATGGGATACGTAAATTATGCAGAAAGCTTCCTAAGATAATTTCGGAGGCAGCCCATGTTGCGCCCAGTATGGAGGCCTTCAGCCAGGTATCGCTCAATGTCACATCGCTTTTCATCGTGCTTTCTGAAAATAAAAAAAAACCTCTTTTCGCATAGAAAAGAGGAGTACTTGTTTTTTCGGTCATAGAACAACTAACCGGAAAAGAACAATTTTGTCCCTTTCGGAATGCTTACAATGACTGAAAAATATTTACTGCTCCTTTCCAAATTCATTACGCCACAGACGCAAATCGGGAGGACAGCAGGTTTCCCGTCTGTCCCATCGGTTTTGGTTTCATTACATTTAGCATTAGAAACCATAACTCGGAGTAATAATCATTTACTAAACCTGGTAATTATACTTTAACCAGTTTAACTTTAGTGTCGTAAAACGAAACACTTCCACCTACGGGATCAACCATGCAGGTATTATTTTTTAAAGAGCTGTCTGTCCACATAACGGCGTTAGCATGAAATCCTTTAGCACGCCGGGGGTCGCCCTTTACAATTTCCCCATTAATTTCCACATCATCTGCTCCGGTGGCCCAATGACCAAAACCCAGGTAAAAACTTATAATTCCAGGGCGTATGGCTTCCGTTTTTTTTATTCTCCCTATAATAAACTTCGTTTTACCATTTTTAAAATCCCATTTTCCTTCTGGGTTGGTTGCACTTACAATCCTGGCTTCCTCACCATCATCAAAGCCCAGTCTTTCAGCATCAAGAGCATTTATTATAATGGAGTTCTCCGGTAATATTCCTTCAAGCCAGTATGCTGATACAGTTCTGGATTTGGTTTGCGTTATGGTACGACTTGTGATCAAATGTAAATCGTACCCTTCACTTAACTTTTCAAGTGTTTCACCTGCGTAGTTCTTCTGTGGAATATACTGCGGTAAACCAAAATAAGGTTTTCCTGTTCCTGAATATTTCTTTTCTGCTGTTTTCTCCTGGTATAAATTCATGTAAGCGCCATATTTATTGGTCAACTTACCATCGGCATTTGTCCCGGCTTCAGCATACCGGCCTCCACGGTTAAGCAAGTAAACGACTTTTGGCCACATATCTTCGCCAACAATAGTTTTCCATCTTGCCTCATCAAACACCGTTTTGGGCAAATGCCGACGGGCGAGGCTGAAAATTTCCAATTCGCGTTTGTCGGCATCCGGGACTTCTTTCCCGGGGGCATCTCCAAGGGCAATATTTGCTACACCTCTCAGGTATAAATCTTCAGGACGGGTAAAATCTATGCCATCCCCCAAGGCATTTTTCCCAAACGATTCCAGCCCAAGTTTTTCGCTAATGGCCATTAAGGTGGTTTCCATTGAAACAGGCATTTCTTCGCCATAAACTTTCACCGTTTCAGGTATGGGGGAAATAACAGGTTGCCTTATGTTTTCCACCTTGCAGATCATGTTAGGGTGGGAACCCTGAAACTCCCAACGCTCCAAATAGGATAGATCGGGGAAAATATAATCGGCATACATGGAGGTGGAGCCAATAAGTATATCGCTGGTAAAATGCAGGGGAAGTTTTTCCAAATCGGTAAGTACCTCAATATTTGTATGACCGGCAGGCAGGGAGTAAGTGGGTGCACCCATATAGGTGAAAAGTGCTTTAACGGGATAAGGATATGCTTCACCGATGCTGGGAATAATCTCTTCGTATATATCACTCGAAAGCGGGTACCAGTTTCGTTTCGCGGGGTATCCTTCAAATAATGTTGTTTTTTCATAATCAATGTCATGCCGGATACTGCTGATGCCGAAGGTTTGAATCTTACCCGGATTATTTTTCAGGTTAAATTTTCCTCCGCCTGAACCATCATACTTATAAGTTGTGGCTTTGGACATACCCCCTTGCCAGTCATAATTGCCCAGTAACATATTCACGCTCATCCATGAAAATACATTGTAAAAGCCATTCGTGTGTTGTGCTACTCCCCGGTGAATATCAACTGATGCTTGTTTGCCATAGCTGGTAAGCTCCCTGGCCACTTTTTCAACATCTTTTTCCTTGAGTCCTGCCAACTCGCACCAATCAGCAAACGAATATTTATTGGCTTCTTCTTTTAAGAGCTGAAGTGCCGACTTCACTGCTACTTTCGTACCATCTTTTCTTGTAAAAATCCTGTCAACAAACAAATCGCCATAAATGGCAAACGCATCATCGTTTGGATCTACTTTTACCGGATTTCCGTTTACCGAAGCGACCAAATATTTTTCTACGTATTTTGTGCCATCGGTAAGTGATTTTTGAGCGGGGGAACAGAGCCCAAGATCAGAAGCCCGCAGTAGTTTTCCAGGTACACCATCGATCATTTCAACAAGCAGCGATGCATTTGTCCAGCTTGGTTCTCCTGATGCAATTGCCGCAGCCTTATTGGCATTGGCAAGAAATTTCTTATCGAATCGTTCATTTTGAAACATCCATTGCATAATCGCTAAGGCCAGGGCTGCATCCTGCCCGGGCTTAATGGGCAGCCATGTTTCTGCTTTGCTTGCAAGTTTTGAATACCTTGGATCAGCCACACCAATTTTTGTATAGCCACTTTCCAGGTTTTTAGTTAACCTCACTGTTCGGTTTGTAGGCCCATAGTTGGCATCAAACAGGTTGGCACCCACAAATAAAATATAACGGGCATGTTCAATATCAGTCTGCCAGTAGAATTTATTACCCCCGCTAAACTTTCCGCCAATGTATTGTTCACTTATGGCTTTGCAGGTAAAATACAAGGAACCCTGACAAACGGTAGTGTGACCATGAAGGTTGGTGGTACCAAAAGCTTCACCCAATTTTGAAATAAACTCCTTGCGTCCGTTTTTTAACCGTCCCCAGGCGATAACAAACTGGTTGTTTTTTGGCCCCAAATCGGGGTGCAACGGGTCAATAAGTGCTTCAAGATGGTGGGTAAAAGTTTGTTGAAAATTATTTACCAATTTGGCTTTCCTGATTTCATCTTTTTCGTCCCAAATTGCCTGAACGCTTTTGGACATCTCTTTGGCTACCTTTTTATCCGTTAGTGCCATGATGGAACGTAAACCTTCTACTTTTCGGTTTTCCTCACCGGGAACTTCAGTAAAAAGATTGCCCCCTTCAACAATTTCTGTAATGGCCTGATCGAAAGGAATGCTTATCCATTTGTTCTCACCCCGCTTACCGGAACGTTTAAGCGCTTTGCGAATGCGGTATGGGTCATAGGCTATTTGCACACCTGCCTGGCCTTTTGGGCAAAGCCCTCCATCAACTATTGCCGTTTCATCCATTTTGGCACTCATGGGTAAGTGAGGAACCATGGTCCATGGATTGTATGGATTTCCATCAATTTTCACCAATACTCCTTCCTGAATTTTACATTTTATTCCACAACCGGTATTACAATTCAAGCATACCGAATACATGATGTTCTCAGGATTATTTAATTGATAATCTACATCTTCTCTTTTGTTCTTCAGGATTTTTCCCTCATTTGCGCCGAGCAGGTTTGAAGCAGGTAAAATGCCCAAACCTGTTCCCAATAAAGCACCTTTCCCCAGAAAACCCCTGCGTGATATATTTTGATTTTTTTTGTCCATATTCTTGTCTATTTTATTATTGCCTCAAACTTTCTCAATAAGATAATCCCGATGTATGACATCCCGACAGGCAAGGTCGCGATGAAAAAAGACACCAGGTACTCGAGTTTAGTCGCTGTATAAACAAAACTTAAACGATCGTGCGAGAAAGCTTCTCTAAGTCCGTGAAGCTGTTCAATGCTCTGCCCCGGAATCAACACATTCAAACGAGCCGAAACAAAAGTTACCGCGATGATGAACGCTGCAATGCCATACGATGCTTTCGTTTTCAATGTAAAAAGCATTACCAGTGCTAAAATTGCACCACCGATATGCACTAACCAGAATACCCACCAGAATGGCCCTTGAATAACCAGTTTTGCCGCTTCGAAGGTATGTGAATTGGGCGACCAGTAAGCAATACTGTATTCAGCAAATTCAGAGGCCAGATACGCCAGGATTCCGCCAACCAGGACTTTTAACAAGTAGTTGAATGTTGCATCATCTGGCCGGGCACTTTTTGAAATAACCGTAAAATAAAACATTAAAACGGCTGCCCCCGAAGTAATAGCCGAAGTAAGGAACATAACAGACAAAAGACCCGAGTTCCAGAATGGTTTAGCATCCACAACCCCAAAGAAAGAACCGCTTTGGCTGGGGAAAGCCACTGAGATGAATATCCCTAAAATCATTATTGGAAGTAACCAGCCTGTGCGGTCATTTAAATCAGAGATGTTATTTTTCTTAAATGATAAGTAAAAAATAGCAGCCATCATAATAAGAAAAGCGGTGTAAGACCATGCATTAAATGTCATCATTGACCCAAAGTTTGGAGACATGAATATATTTTGGAACCGGAAAGGCTGTCCCAGGTCAAGCCAGATAGATAAAAGTCCTGCAACCACAGATGAAGCAGCAATGATCATGATGGAACGGATATTCTCGCGAAAGCCGGGAAGGTTCAAGATGTAACCACCTGCCCCAATCACAAAAACTCCACCTGCTATTCCCACAAAATGGAAATACAGGGCGACCCAAAGCCCCCAAGGTACGTAGCTTCCGTAACCAACCAACCGTTCACCGGTGGCGAACTTAGTGATCAGGGCTATTGATCCAATGATGAATAAGAGCGCCCAGATCAATTTCAATATATTTTGTGTTTTATTATCCATGACCGATCAGATAAGATAAATGACATTAGGTTTTGTCCCTTTTTCTTCGAGAAGCTTTATCTGGTTCGGTAAGCGTGAAAGTTCCGATATCAGGCTTTCAGGGTTATTGGCATCGCCAAAATAGGTAGCACGGCCAATGCAGGTAGTAACGCACTGTGGCAAAAGCCCTTCATCGAGACGGTGGAGGCAAAAATGACATTTACGTGCATTGCCCTTGGGTGAACTATGCCCCTCTGACCGGTTCCAGGCTTTGCCATACTCATTATTAGGAAGAAGCTCATAAGGTTGTAATTCAGGTGTTCCCTGAGTGTAATATTCCCCAAAGTCGCTCGTTCTTGCCCCGTAAGGACAAGCTGTCAGGCAGTAACGGCAGCCAATGCACTTTTCGTAATCAACAACTGTAATTCCGTCTTCCCGTTTCCAGGTGGCTTTTACCGGACATACGGTAGTGCACGAAGGGGATTCACATTGCATGCAAGGTCTGGGAAAAAAACGCAACTGAACATTTGGATACCTGCCAAACTCCTCCTGAACAACCGGCCGGTAAACAACCCCCGGTGGTAACTTGTTTTCAGCAATACATGCTACCGTGCAGGCGTGACACCCCACGCATTTACGGGTATCAATCACCATAATCCATTTGCGTTGTTCAACTGGTTTTTTCAGCGCAGTGCGCAATTCTGCCTGCATTCGAAGCAGGACATCCGATTCTTCATTGAGTTTTATTGTATCTGGTTCTGAAATGAGGCGGATAGTATCTTCACCAAGAGGCGTATCGCCCTGTTTCCCAGTACGCGAAACTATCACACCCGCAGTTGCCAGTCCGGCTGTGGCACCTGTTAATAGTGCACTTCGCAAAAACGTACGACGTGCGAGTTTGTCTTTATTTTCTGATTTTCCCATAGAATTATTGGTTAATTGCATTCATTGCTTTCCAGAAACAATACCAAATTAAAATCAACTATCACTTTTTTTACACTACACATTTATTTCTGTTTAAAGTTAACATTAAAAGTAAGTCTGGCTACAATCTCAGTTTTTGGGGTTTCCTGACTGTCCATCTTGTTTTTATATGAGTTTATCCAGATATTTGGCATTACATGGATATTATTATGAGGAGTAAAATCCAGGCCAAAGGTATAGAACTTTTCATCGAAGGGTTTTATAGCATCAGTGGCATAATGACCTGCAAAGAAGTTAACATCGGGGTTGTAAGAGTCGAAGCGCCCGAAAGCCCTTAAATTATTATTCAAAATGTTGGCGTGGGCAAAGATACTAATGCCCTGAATGATGATATCGTCATTATCAGCCCCAAATCTGCCCCGATCTTGATTTACCATTTCGGCAGCAAGCGTGTAGGTTGGGGTTTTCCATGCAAAAACCCCCTTTGTGGTTGTAATATGCCTGTTTTCAGCAGCCTTATTGTAATCCTGATATATTTCGAGGTAAAATCTTTTATTGAAAAACTTTGACCATAAGTTAAAATAAACCAGTTTGAATTTATCGTTCTCGGGCCGGGCACCGTTATTATTCCCCACCATAAAGTTATACCCGTATGTTCGTGATTGGTTAAAGCTCCCTTTAATCCTGATGCCCGAGTCGTTGGATGAGCGCAGGCCGCGCATATCTGCAATGGTACGTTCTATGGACCGGTATTGCCAAATAAATTCAGCGCCTTCTATTGACCAAATGGGAGTGAGGCTATGACCAATAATTAAATCGGCCATTGGGTAAAAGTCTTTCCAGATCAAATTGGCTTCTTTTAAGAATGGTGCCCGCTGACCTCCTCCAAGAATCGTCCTGTCGGTCACTTCGAACTGAACTTTGCCTGAGAATTTATCAGAAAAAGTGTGCTGATAACCTAAATAAACCCTTCGGAAAGAAAATGCATTATCACCTGTTTTGTTTTTGGCAAATTGTGAACGCCCCGGGTAAGTATCATCGCCCTGATGTATGTAATAGTACTCGAAAAACATAGTGGCATAAGCATTGCCCGAATTTAAAAATCCGGAAACAGCCGAGTTGTCCTGAGTAAAAGTTCTACCATGAAAAAAAAAGATAAAGATTGCAATAGTTATTGCCTTCCTGTTATAGCCCTGTCGTCTTCTTGTTAGTAGATATGTCATAAGCTTCTCTGAATATAGAAAAATAAGCGAACTCAGCAGTGTTAATATATTAATTCATTGTTTCTTTTCATAACCTGAAAGTACCCAATATTACCTCTTGAAGTGATGTATTCTGCATTAGCGACTTCAGGTGTTTGTTCAGTTCGAACCAATAATCTTTGGCTGGACAAATTCCGGAGCGGTTGCAGTCCAGCGATTCACACAGACAATTTACCAAAGTCAGTTCCGGTTCAAAAGCGCGATAAATATCATAAACCGAGACATCGGAAGCCGGTTTGATAAGTTTATACCCACTGCGTTTACCGCGTATATTTATGATCAAGCCATGGTTACGTAAACCGGTTATTATAGCATCCAGATATTTAAGGGGTATCTCCTGACGTTCGGCAATATCTTTTTGTAGTATTCCTTCATTCTGCTGATATTCAGCAATATCCACCATTGCCCGCAAACCGTACCTTACTTTGGTATTGAGTTTCATTTTTTAATATAAGTATTCTATCGAATTAATAGAATACAAATATATAAAATTCTTATTATCTATTCAATTACAAAAAATATTTTTTGGTTTTCAATTCTATCTTGACTGATTATCCTTTTTAGTAGTTTTATACTATCGATTTATATCATTGATTCTAAGAAAGTTGCTTCACTTGAAATGAGGTATGCAAAACTTTAGGTATTTGCGGATATGCATGATACTATGCAAATTATAAAGCTAATCTTGGCATACAGCTTCTCAGTATCCACCTCCTTTTCCTGGGGACACTTGCTTTCAAATGCAGCTGAAGAATTCTCAATAAATTCTTTCTTCCATTTGCTTATAATGTTCGGATGAACCTCAAAACGCCTGGATAATTCAGCTAATGATTCCCGCTCCTTGAGCGTCTCAATAGCTACTTTGGCCTTAAAGGCACTGTTAAATTTTCTTCTTGATTTTGTCATAACTACTGGTTAAAATTAATATTAAAATTTCAACTTAACCAGTGGTCCTAAATTTGGGTAGTATTATACTAAAGATATTTTCGGTAAATTGCGCCGGAAAAATAACCTGAAGAGTGAAATTGTTTATGAGAATGATCCCGACTTGAGCAGTAAATAATATAATATGTATAAATAATTAAACCTTTGTGAATAAAAATAAACTGTATTTCTGACTCCTTAGTGAACTTTTTTTTAAATTCGTTGAATAGAATAAGAATTTTTTATGAAATTGAAGGTATTTATTATTATTCTGTCCGTTTTGTGTGTTGCAGTGTACATTACCGGGCTTTTCCCTGATGTCAGTATTGATGCTGCAAAATATGCTGCTGTAAGCAGGTATATGCATGAAAGCGGTGATTTGATTCATCTGAAGATTCATGGAGAACCATATTTGCAGAAACCTCTGCTTATGTTCTGGTTATCGGCTTTTTCTTTTTCAGTATTCGGGCTTTCCATGTTCGCATTTAAGCTTCCGTCCTTATTATTTTCTGTCCTGGGAGTTTATTCAACATTTCGCCTGGCGAAGTTATATTATGGCGTAAGTGCAGGAAAACTTTCAGCAATAATATTTGCTACTTCTCAGATGCTTTTCCTGTATACAAATGATTTGCATACGGATGCATTATTAACAGCCAATATTATTTTCGGTACCTGGCAAGTTGCAGAATATCTGCATAATAAGAAGTTACTTCATTTAATCGCTGGGTTTATTGGAATTGGTCTTGCAATGATTACCAAGGGTCCCATCGGACTTGCCATACCAGCGTTTGCAATAGGAGGTCATCTTATCATGAAACGTGATTGGCCGAATATTTTTCCCCCTGAATGGTTAATTGGATTACCTGTACTTATAATAATTATTTTTCCTACACTAAAAGGAATTTATGATCAATTCGGGTGGGATGGCATCAGATTTTATTTTCTGACAAATAATGTTGGACGTATCACCGGTGAAGTCGCGGGGAAAAGCAAGGATTATTTCTTTTATTTTCACACGCTGATTTATATTTTCCTGCCATGGTCATTATTTGCTTTCACAGCTTTCTACTTCCACATAAGGCAACTGGTTCATAAAAATAAAAACCACAGGGTACGTCCGGAATATTTTACCTATTCGGTGATATTAATCTATACATTTATTTTATCCATATCCCGGCAAAAAGCACCTCATTACCTGTTTCCTGTTATCCCTTTCCTTTCAATTGTAGTAGCTGATTTTATTCATAAGGTTTCAAATATTTCCGGTTTGAATAGCGTGTATAAATGGATGATGGGATTCAGGATTTTCGTTATTATTTTACTCTGGGTAATAACCGGAATAATTATTATTGTGGTATTCCCAACTACCGATATTTTTATATGGTTTCCTGTTGGATTTATGTTATTATTGCTGATTTATGGATTCACATTATATAAAACCAGAAAACATAAGCTGATACTTCCCTTAGCCTTATCTGCAATTGCATTGAATTTCACAATAAACACACATTTTCTTCCATCAGCCTATAAATACCAGGGAGTTATAAATGCTTCCTACCGTTTTAATGAATTAGCTTCGGATAGTGATATTCTGTATACATATAATTATAAGGAGTTTGAAACTTACTTCTACCCAAAAACCATTTCTGAAAGAGTTACGGATACGCATCATCTGGAAAAGATTTTATCTCAGGAAGGTACCTGGTTCTTTGTTTCCCCGAAAGGATATGAAGATCTGCGCAGTCTGGCAGCCTCCAGGATTGTTTATGAGGAAAAGTTTTATAATAAAAAGATGTCCATTTTTTCACCTGCATTCTTAAATCCCAAAACCAGGGAAAAAGAATTACACAATGTGTACCTGCTGAAAGTTAAGTAAAGAATATAGCGACATTCTTACTAAAAATGAGATAGAATTTGACCAGCAATTTCTGTTTGATTTCTGGGATGATCGCCTATAACCTCTACGAGGTATATTGCCGTATGTATAATTGTTGCTACAATACCTAAAGCCCTACGGGCTATTGGTTTTTACCTTCTATGACAATTTTTCTGTAATCTCAATTTATAATTTCGGAATTATATAATAGGAATACGAATATTTATTTTCTGTTAAACGGTACTCTTTATGTGTTCTTGGCCTCCAGCTGTCGTCCCCTCCAAGCCCATGTTGCTGTAAATCGATGTTAAGTGTTAAATAACCTGCTGGTTTAAGTTCAATCGTATGCTTTGCATCAGTCAGGTTATCGAGAGAATAGTAATGGGCACTTATATTAAGAAGTTGGTCGCCATGAAACTTTAATCCCATGTTATCCTTGTTGTAAAGACTTACCCAGCTTACATCCGATTTATTCCCGTTTTCCTGGGGTTTGACATAGGGCACATATTGTTCAGAAATCTGACCGCTATAAAGTCCAAACCTTGCGCCCGATTTCCTGTCCCAATATGATTCATGTGGCCCGCGCCCAAACCATTCCATATGCTCAAAAGTTTCCGGAAGCAGAAAATAAGCTCCGACTTTTGGCAAAGCAGGAAAATTACCATTGAGAGCACAGGCTTTAGAAATATGAATTTTGCCATCGCCTTCTATGGTATATATAACATCCAGAATAATTTCTCCTGCAGGGCATGGAGCTTTCCCCCTGGTTTGTATTTGTAAACCATTATTTGTTTCTTCCAGTTCAGGTTTTTCGAAAACGAAATCTGCATTTCTCAATCCTGCTCCGAGCCATTGTGATGCAAAACTTTCGTCTGTATTTCCGGCTTCTTCAGATCCCCCCTCATCATTATCAGTAGGGGTTCTCCAGAAATTAGGAACAGGTCCTTCATTAAAAACCAGGATATTGTTATAATGGTAATTCATGAAATGTCCCTTTTGCTTGTCATATTCCAGACTGATGTTTTTACCTTTTATGGCAATATGTTCACCCTGATCCTCAGTAGTCAGGTTTTGGGTTGAAACTGTGTATTCCGGTACAATATGATTCTTTGTAAGAACAAATTGTTCCCAGGCTGTTTCATGTCCTGCATCGCCCCAGCTTTCTGATTTCTTAAGCCGGTATGATACATCGAGAGTATAAACGGAAAGGTCGTTTGAGGCGGGTTTTCGGTAAGGTAACTGGAAGTTGCGTGAATCCCCTGGTGGAACATTCAAATCGTTAATAGTACCAGACTGTACAGTTTTTCCATTCTTTTTCAGTTGCCAATGAATCGCAACAAATCCAAGGTCAATGAATTTATAGGTATTCTTAACGGATATTATACCCTTTTCGGGATCTGTAAGGCTTGTTTTTATGAATTGCTGTACTTTTTTCACTTCTTCCATGGCAGGTTGGGGTTTTCTGTCGGGGAATATAATCCCGTTTATACAGAAATTGGCATTATTTGGGGTATCACCAAAATCACCGCCATATACAAAATAGCTTTCACCTTCAGGACTTATCCTTCTAAGGCCCTGATCAACCCAGTCCCATATAAATCCTCCCTGAAGTGTTGGATAAGCAGGATCTTCAATAACATCCCAGAACTTATAAAAATTTCCGGTACTGTTGCCCATTCCATGGGCGTATTCACAGATTATCACGGGTCGTTCAGGATCTTCCCTGACAAGCCACGGCAGGGAGAATGTATCGTAACGTGATTCATCATCCGGAGCAGGATACATGGTGGAATTAAAGTCATATCCGGAAATGACTGCCGCGTATGCCGGAATTTTCGATTCATAGTGAACGGGTCTGGCAGGATCAATAGCTTTCATAGCTTCATACATGGCATCGAAATTTGATCCCCATCCGGCTTCATTTCCCATCGACCAGAATATGACAGAGGGATGGTTTTTATCTCTTTCTACCATGCGGGTTCCTCTGCTAACTATGGCATTTTTCCATTCAGGCATTTCACTCAGATAAACCTTATGATCAGCCCAAAGTTCATGACTTTCAACATTGGCCTCACCCATCACATATAGCCCGTATTCATCACATAATTCGTACCATCTTGTTTGGTTTGGATAGTGAGAAGTCCTGACAGCGTTAATATTGTGCTGTTTCATGATTTTTATATCTTCAATCATCAGTTCTTCTTTGATTACACGGCCATTATCGGGATCAATTTCGTGACGGTTTACTCCTTTAACCAGTATGGGTTTTCCGTTCAGGCATAATTGCCCCTTAATGATTTCCACCTTTCTGAAACCTATTTTAGAAGCAGTTGCTTCAATTGTCTTTCCCGAATTATCCTTTATTTCTAATAAAAGTGTATAGAGATTGGGAGATTCAGCTGACCACTTCATGGGATCCGTTACTTCTTTTTCTATGTCCAGAACAATAGTTTTCTCATTTCCTGAGGGTTTAAATACTGCTGAGTCAGTGAAAATCTTTAAATCATCATGGAGAAGCGAATAATTAAGGGAGAAAACCTGATCCTTTTTAATTTCTGTCTCCGGTTCAACAGAAGCTTTTTCTTCTTCCATTATTCCTCCAAGAGTAACTTTCAGATTAAGTGATGCATTTTTATAAGATTCATCCAGATCAGTTTTTACATGAAAATCAACCATGTGGATATCGGGCCTTGCAAACAGGTAAACATCCCTGTAAATTCCGCTCATACGCCAATAATCAATGTCCTCCAGGTAACTCCCGTCTGTCCATCGAATTACCTTAACGGCGATAAGATTCTCTCCGGGATTAAGATACGGGGTAATATTGAACTCAGCAGGAAGCATACTTCCCTGGCTGTACCCTGCTTCTACACCGTTCACCCAAAGATAAAAGCCCGACTGGACGCCGGCAAAATGAAGGATAACTTCATTTCCTTCCCATGAAGATGGAAGGTTAAAACGGGTCCGGTATAAACCTGTTTCGTTTTTATCTTTCGGCAGATAGGGCGGATTGGCAGGAAAAGGATGTTTTATATTTGTATAAATTGGGATGCCGTAACCTTTTAATTGCCAGTTGGAGGGGACATATATTTTATCCCATTGCTGATCATTATAGGAGGAAGAATAAAAATTTTCAGGAACAGAATTCGGATTTTCAGAAAAATAAAATGACCAGTCACCATTGAGAAGAATTACCCTCTCAGATTTATTAAAATCAAAGCCAAGCGCAGCCGGGGCATTCTGATAAGGGTAAAAATGTGCTCTGGCAGGTAGTTTATTAATACCTGTTACTGATGGGTCTTCCCAATAATATTGGGGAGAACGGCAGCTATTAATTAATAACAGATGAAGAAACACCGTGATAAAAAGGAATGAAAGTATTCTCACATTGATATAATATGGTTATATTTAAGGAGTTGCGTTCGGATTTTGCTTTAGTGTTTCGAGGGATCTTTTTTGCTGCTCAACAAATGATCTTAAATCTGTTCCGGAGGGAGACAGGTGCCATTTTCCGATTTCGAAAATAGATAAAAAGTCACTGGTTTTTTGCTCATCCGGTATAGAAAAATACTCAACCAGAACATTATTGAGTTCTTTGATCAGTTTTTCCGGTTCTCCGGATTGATCAGTTTCATATTTAATTTCCTTAAGCACCCTTCCGATATTATATTTTGGAGGAGGCAATTGATGAAGCCAGGTTATAGTTGGAGCAATATCTGTTATCTCTGCAAAATCATAAGCGATTCCTTTTCTAATATCTTTTCCGATGAAAAGAGCCTGTGTTACAGCTGCACTAGGATCATCAGGGAGATGCCCTCCCATGTCTGATTGTCCATGGTCACCGATAATAATTATGACACTGTTCTCAAATATATCTTTTTCCTTCATCCACTGTATGAAATCACCTAATAAGGAATCAACATATGTATTTTGAGTGCGGTAAGGGGAGGTTTCATGCCAGATATTATGGGTATATGGCTGGTTAAGCTCTTTCTGACTTCTGAACCCGGCTGATCCGGGCCCCTGACAGTGAATTCTTATGAATTCCGGATTGTTATTAACAATAACTTCCCGGGCTGATTTTATAACTTGTTCGTCATTAAATACATTCTGAAATTCCATATAGATTGTATAGTCATCGCTAATTGAAGAGTATGCCCCCGCATTAACAAGGAAGGCCGTCGGTCGATTGGTAAAAGAATGTTGAAGCAGGTTTTTCCTGATACCTTCCTGACCAATGAATACAGTACCTGACATAAGTACAGGATTGGGGATTGAACTGGTCCAGGGATATTCAGTGCTGGAATCCGGATGAGCGGCAAGAGGTAAGTAAACTTCCCTGAAAAGTACACCCTCACTTAATAAGGATGAAAAGTTGGGCATATGAATACTGTCATTAATACCCGGAGTCATCCCGTCGATAATGAATAAGATGGTGCGCTCCGGAGGTTGATTCGTTTTTTGATTACAGGCGGTAAACAAAAAGATCGGAGAAATAATAAAAAAAGTTATCAGCTTAATATACATATTGAATATTTTGGAGAACATAAAAAAACAAAACTTCCAAATACTGATGCTGTTTTGTCCTCAATAATTAAATTTCACAAAGCCTCATTACCGGATTGCTCAATATTATTTATTTGCCTTGCTTTTTTCTGTGAGAGGGGCACATCAATCATTCCCGGCATAAAACGCTCAAAAGGAATGCTCTGGTCGATCATATATCTGTATGTATGATGGGTTTTAGCTCTTACGCCTCCAACAGCTTCATAAAGTGCTATCATCTTTGGATTAAAATCGCCTACCCAGGATAATTCAATTTCTTTGTATTGAGGCTTATGATCCATTTTTTGGCGAAGATTCCAGAAAATTCCTGATTCTATCCCTGAATTCTGGTATTTTGGGATTACTCCCGCTACCTGGGCACGAATTCTGTTAATAGTTTTTCTTTTTTTAAGAAAATAAAAACGCAGTTTGTTGAAAGAATGAAGTTTTCCATTTAGTTTCCTGAGAATCTGATTTATGTCAGGGAGCATAATAAAAAATCCAATTGGTTCATCTTTATGGTACGCAAACCAAACTAATTCCTCGTCAAGGACAGGTTTTGATTTTTTTAATCCGGCCTTTACATCAGCAGGATGGAGAGGGGTGAAGTCTTCCTTGAAATTTGACCAGGCAAGATTGTAAATGTAAACCAAATCAGATGCAAATCTGTCAGCCTCTTTCCATGAGAAATGCTCGAATTTGAAATCAGGTTTTCGGCATACCCATTCTGCAATTTTCCAGAAACGTTCAGGGAATTTTTTATCCAGATCGAGGTGATAACTATATTGCCTGAAATATAATTTGAACCCATAATTCTCAAAAAGGTCTTTATAATATGGATGATTATAAGGCATACCATAAGCAGGGTGAGTGAACCCATCAACAAGAAGCCCCCAGTTACTGTCATTCTCACCAAAATTTACAGGGCCATCCATTGCCTGAAAACCTTTTGATTCAAGCCATTGTTTTGCTGTATTAAAAAGAAGGTCAGCAGCCTCCTGATCATTGATACATTCAAAGTGGCCGACACCTGCAGTTCTGATATTATCGGCAGAAGGTTTTTGTCCATGGTAAAAAGCAGAAATCCTCCCAATCAATTTACCTTTTTTGCTTTTCAGAATCCAGCGACAGGCATCTCCATTTCTAAGATGAGCATTTCTGGAAGGATTGAAAAGATCTGTTATATCCTCATCCAAAGGACAAACCCAGACCTGGTCATCTTTATAAAGAGTTTTAGGTACTTTTAGAAACTCTTTCTCTGTAATCCTGTTTTTTACTTCCAAAATGGTCATTCAGTCGTTCTGTTCTTTAAGAAATTAATATGTGCTAAAGTTATTATCTTTTTTAATGTTCTGATATTTTGCCGGACAACAGTGTTAAAAAATAATAAATTATATTGCGAAAGCATTTATATATTGATATCAATGTAAATATAGGCTTTTTCTATAAAATATCTTTATGATATGGTAATTGACATCTTCATTTGAAAAAATTTTAGTGAACTACTTGAGGTACTAAAGAAGCAAGTGATCTGCAGATTAAAGGCTTTATAACATTATATCGGGAATTTATCTCCTGCTTGAGATTTTTGATAATAGCCGGAGGAATTCAACATATAGCCAGATGAGTGTTACCATTAGGCCAAATGCTGCATACCATTCCATGTATTTTGGTGCTCCCATTTCTGCCCCGTTTTCTATAAAATCGAAATCCATCACCAGATTAAGGGATGCGATGACTATTACTACCAGGCTGATGATGATTCCAACCGGCCCATTACTGTGCATGAATCCAATATTCACTCCAAAAAGTCCAAGTAAAAATGAAAGCATATATGCTATAAAAACCCCGCCTGTTGCCGCAACCACTCCCAGTTTGAAATTTTCAGTTACTTTTATCAAACCTGATCTGTATGCAAAAAGTAAAGCAAACAGTGTTCCGAATGTGAGAGTAACAGCCTGCAAAACAATACCCGGGTATGCCTGGTTAAACTGGGCAGAAATACCTCCCAGCAACAATCCCTGAAGCACTGAATAAACAGGAGCTGTAAATGGGGACCAGGTTTTTTTAAAGACTGTGATGAGTGCCAGTATGAATCCTCCAATTCCTCCGCCAATCATATAAATTCCCACAGCTCCCATGTTTCCCTGAATCATCAGGTTCCATGTGTAGGCAGCACCGAGAACTACCAGTAAGGTCATAAGGAAAATCTTATTTACAGTTCCTTTTATTGTCATAACCGAACTCCCAGTACCAGTATAACCAGCAATTTTGAATGTTCCTTTATTCAAAACAGGATTTGATGATCTTGATATAGCCATTTTTGTCAGTTTTTCATGAATTATTAAAATCAGTTTATTCGAATATTGAAGCAGTCAAATGATATGCCAAATTATAGCTAACAGGTCACTATTAAAAAGGGACAGGGGTTAAGTTTGAAAATGTTACGATTTTGAATAAAACGGTATATTTAATGTTAATTTTGTTTAAATGTTTTTGCTCAGGTAGAGAATAAATCATGTTGGCCAAAATTAAGAATTTGTTTACCAACGAATTTTACAGAAATGTTTTCACTCTCATTTCTGCAACGAGTGTTGCTCAAGCTATAGCATTCCTTATTTATCCGGTACTTACAAGGATTTATGAAAAGGAGGAACACGGGATATTTAGTATTTACATGAGTATTGTTGCAATTACCGCAATAATATCCACAGGAAAGTATGATCTGGCGGTTTTAATGCCTAAAAGCGACAAGAAGTCTATACATATTACAGTGTTGTCAGTTTTACTTTCTTTATTCTTCAGTATATTATTACTTCTGTTAGTCATTCTTTTTGGCAGAAGATTTTCTATAATCCTTGGAAATGAGAATATATGGCCATGGTTGTATTTAGTACCTGTTTCTACTTTTTTGGTCTCCGTGTTTCAGACATTATCCTGTTGGTCAAACCGTAATAAACGCTACAGGAGAATAGCAGGTGCTAATGTTTCCCAATCTGTAGCAAACTCAGGTATTAAAATAACTGCTTCAGAGGTACTGCCAAATGCCGGTGGCCTTATAGCAGGTTCTGTTGTTGGACAGTTTGTGGGAGCAATGATTTATATTACAGATATCTACAGGAAAGACCGGAAATTGCTCACTTTAATTTCTGGTAAAGAAATTATACGATGCATAAGTGAGTTCAGACTATTTCCAAAGTTCAGCATGCCACACTATTTAGTTAATAATTTATCCTCCAGCTTGCCGGTATTTGCTATAAGTGCATGGTATTCAACTATTGAGACAGGATTGTATTCCCTGGCATTTCTTATGGTGTTCCGGCCGGTTAATCTTATAACGAATTCTTTGACGCAAGTAATATCCCAACAGACAGTCAGCAGATTTAATGAAGGAAAAGACATTAGGGCCGTCGTAAGAAGTTTTTTAAGAAAAATATTGTATCTGGGATTGTTCCCATTCTTATTTTCAGTCATTTTGTCCTTACCCTGGGTGTTCGGATTTGTTTTTGGCAGGGAATGGACAGAAGCAGGCCGCTATATGCAGATTCTAATGCCCTGGATATTCATAAGCTATTTATCTTCCCCATTATCTTTCCTTCCCGATATGTTAGGAATGCAAAAAAAGGCAATGTGGATTGACATTGTGAAGTTATTTACCCGGATACTTTCAATAGCCATTGGTATATACCTGTCAGATATATATATATTATTGATTTGTTTCAGTTTTACCAGTACCTTAGTTACTTTATATACTTTTTTCTGGTATTTGAGACTTTCGGTTCTTGCCGACAAACAAACTCATCTGGCCGGATCAGTCAAACCGGAAATATTTTTTATGAATGAACAGGATATTCAAGGCATTTAAAGCAATAGGATGGATCATTAGAAATCCTTTTTTACTGAATAAAATTCTAAATGAACAGGTAGTCTGGGAAAAATATGTTTTTCGGAAGTACAGAGCCATTAATGGTTTTCCGACAATATTTCCCGATGATTTGTCTGGCAATTCATTCGGGGAGAAACTTGAATTATTCTCTTTTCTGGAGGGAGGTTCTTTACCTACAGATTTGGCACTTCTGAAGTTGCTGGCCAGAAAGTTTGAGCGGTGTAAGTATTTTGAGATCGGAACCTGGAGAGGAGAGAGTGTAGTTAATGTTTCTGATGTTGCAGATATCTGTTATACATTAAATCTGTCGGATGAAGAAATGAAAATCCGTGGATTACCAAAAGAATACATAGATCAACATGGATTTTTTTCCAATAGTAAAGAAAATATTATTCACCTTAAAGGGGATTCGATGAAGTTCGATTTTCAATCGCCCGGATTAAAATTCGATTTGATTTTTATAGATGGTGACCACCATTATGATGCTGTCCGAAACGATACTGAAGAGGTTTTTAAGCATCTTGTTCATGAAAATTCAATTGTAGTATGGCATGACTATAAAAATATTTCAGGTGATATCAGATTTGAAGTACTGGCGGGTATCCTTGATGGCCTGCCGGGAGAGTTGCACACATACATTTACTACATTGCTCACACAAGATCTGTTGTTTTTATAAGACAAAAAATCCCGTCATCTGAATTTACAAAATGGACATTTCCAAAGGCATATTTTAATGTAGCGCTTGAATACAACAGGATCAATGATGAAAAAGAAAAATAGAAAAATAAGGATTTTAATAATTCCTTCATGGTATCCTCCCGATGGAGGGGAATTCTTTCGGGATCATGCTGAGGCATTGTGTAATGAGGAATATGAAGTTCATGTTATAGTAAAAAGGATCATTGGCTTATCCGGAAACTCATTGGTTAACATTATAAATACATATAAAAGAAGAACAGAAAATGAAAACGGGGTGCTTGTGCAACGGGAAGGTTTCATAAAACTGCCTTTATTGGAAAAGATGAGTATAAGGTTATGGATAAAGTCTTATATCAGACAAATTAGGATATATTTTAAAGATTACGGACAGCCGGATGTAATTATCGCTCATAGTGCTGTCTGGGGTGGGGCTGTTGCTATAAGAGTATCACATACTTTCAGCATTCCTTTCATACTGTATGAACACAGAAGCAGATTCGCAACTGCCGACAGGCTGGCCAGGGGTTTTTTCAGAGATTGGCATATGTGTGAATTAAAAAAGATATTTGCCGGGGCAGAAAGAATTGTAGTGGTAAGTGATTCTCTATGCGCAGGCATTGAGAAAATAGAACCTGAAGTAAAAAACACGATTTCAGTTATACCGGATCTTGTTAATACAGATTTCTTCACCCCTTCAGAGAAAAGAGACACCAGCCCATTCATTTTCATTTCAGTTGCATTACTGGAAGAGGTTAAAGGACTAAGATATCTTCTCGAAGCCTTTCATGAATTTTTAAAACGGGTACAGGGGAATTTCGAACTTCATATTGCAGGCGCCGGAAGTCTTGAAAAAAACCTGAAAAAGTACTCGGTGGAACTGGGACTGAAGGGTAAAGTAAGATTTCCGGGGTTTCTGACTAAAAAAGGCGTTAAAGAGGCTATGCAACAATCACATGTTTTCATTCTTCCCAGTATTATTGAAGCATTTGGAGTTGTCCTCATTGAGGCCATGGCTGTTGGCCTGCCTGTAATTGCAACGAAATCCGGAGGACCACAGTCAATTGTTAACTCCGAATCCGGACTTCTTGTTCCGGTGCGCGATGCGGAAGGACTTTCGGAAGCTATGGAAAAGATGTATCTGAATTATGGAGATTACAACCAGAAAAAGATCCGTGATCATACTATGAATCATTTCAGTTATAAAGCAGTATCTTCTCAATGGCATAAACTGATAAAGGAGACTATTTATGAACACAATAGAACTTAAATTTAACAAGGGTTTCCGTTGGTATCAAACCGCAGGTATTTACGTAAAGGGGTATTTAACTGACAAAGCTGACAGATATTACAGCGATAAAAAACTGCTTGAGTATTTTAAGGATATCCATAACTATATCGACCTGGAGGAGAGGGTGAAATATGCTTCCGGTGTATTTTCAGTTATTGTTGATACAGATGATAACAATTGCTATATCGCTGCCGACACCATCAGGTCTTTTCCTCTTTTCTATTTAAGAGAAGGGAAACATTGGATCATTTCCGATGATGCATATCACCTTGCAGGTCTGCAGTCAGTTCCGCAACTGAATCCTTCAGCCTGCAAAGAATTTCTTGCAACAGGATACGTAACAGGTAATGAAACACTTATAAAAGGAATCAGACAGGTTCAGGCAGGTGAGATACTAAATTTAGGCAATAGGGATATCAGGCAAAAATTCTATTTTAGCTTTCATACACCTGGGGTTCTCGAATATGATTACAACGAGAGGAGAGAAAAAAGTATAAAGCTTTTTGATAATGCATTTGAGAAATTCATTTCATCTTTGAATGGACGTACGGTTCTCGTCAGCCTCAGCGGAGGGTATGACAGCAGATTAATTGCTGTCATGCTTAAAAAATATAATTACCATAATGTTATATGTATGACCTATGGAAGGGAAAACAATCCTGACATGTTACTGGCAACAAAGGTGGCTGAAAAACTTGATTTCAGATTGTTGAAAATTATTTATGATGAAAATATGATCCGTGGATTTCCGGATAATGATTTTGTGGAATTTTACAGATATTCTTCCAATCTTACCTCCATGTTTTTTTTGCAGGATTATTTTGCGGCCCGGCATATAAAGGAAAAAGCTTTAATACCTGATGATACAGTAGTTGCTCTGGGACATTCAGGTGATTTTCTCGGGGGTAGTCAGCTTAATAAACACGGGAATGTTTTTAGTGAAGAAAGTTACAGGGAATTAGCCAACAGAATTTTCTTCACCAAGTATATTTATAAAAGACCTCACGGATCATTAAAGGAGAAAATTATTCAGAGAATTGAAAAGTCTCTGCAGGAGAAATATACAGATGATAACAGCCTGGCATATTCTATTCATGAAGATTGGGATTTCAAGGAGAAACTGGCTAAATTTAACTTTAATTCAGCAAATACATACACCTTCTTTGGGTATGAATTCCGTTTTCCATTCTGGGATACTGATTTGATAGAGTTTTTCAGGGACCTGCCTTTAGAGGCGCGCATCAACAAGTACCTTTACAATGATGTTCTCATCAGTCATTATTTTGATCCTTATAAACTTAATTTTGACTATGAACTTGAAGCAGATGAAAGAATGATACAGCGAAGGAAGAATAGGGATAAAATTAAGTATTACCTGCCGGAGAGCATAAAAAGATTATTTATCCGCAGAAATGATAGAATATATTACAATGAAATTACTGATTACCTGATAAAGGATGCATTTAATAAAGGGAGAAAAATAAAAACATACGGAAACTCTTACAATTCCATAATAATACAATGGTATTTAAACGAAACGGAGAAATGGATTGCGTCTCAACAGAAATTATAAAATGGTTTTTTTCTTCAATAAAAAAAATTAAATTTGCAGTCCTCAAATGGTGGATGTAGCTCAGCAGGTTAGAGCGTCGGATTGTGGTTCCGAAGGTCGCCGGTTCGAGCCCGGTCTTCCACCCCGAAATATTATAAAAAAGAAAGGCAATTTTTTAAGAACAAAATAATTGCCTTTCTTTTTTTTCATAGTAGCACTTTTATATCTATATTCTTTTTCAGTAGTAAGCGGGTAATTTATTAAAATCATAATGAGATTCTGAGCTTAACAAAGTGAAGCAAAGAATCCTACATAACAAATCGGTCAGTAGTGATTCATTTTATTTGTTATAAGAAAAAGGTTTTATAAATAAAATGCAATTCCAGCCACTTATTGTTAGTTTTAAGAAAAAGTATTCGTATTTTTAAGTTTATCAATAAGCTTTTATTAAAATAAGCTATGTATAATAATTTCAAAAATAATAGATAGTTATGGAACAAATTTTAGAAACCACTTTTTGGACAGAGCTTATTAAAAAAGCCCAGGATTGGGCGATTACAGAACTTCCGGGATTGGTAATTGTATTAGTTCTGTTTTTTTTGGTTTTGAAAATAGTCAGAATTTTCTTCAGAAAGGTAAAAGAAACACTTTTAAAACGCGCTGAGAAAGATGAAAGCACTGATACTGTTGAGACAGAGAAAAGGATATATACCCTTGTTTCTTTAATTCATGGTGTAATCAGAGTAGTACTTTTGGTAATACTCCTAATGATTGTCCTGCAGAAATTTGGTGTAAATATCGCACCGGTTTTGGCAAGCGCCGGCATCATAGGTCTTGCTGTTGGTTTTGGGGCACAGGAATTGGTGCGGGATTTTATCTCAGGGTTTTTCATGATACTTGAAAATCAGGTACGTGCAGGCGATGTGGCAATTATAAATGGAACTGGCGGATTGGTTGAAAAGATAGAATTCAGGACTATCACTCTTCGTGATTTATCGGGTGTTGTTCATGTTTTTCAGAATGGAAAGATCAACACTATTTCCAATATGACAAAAGACTGGTCTGCTATGGTTTTTGATTTTGGCGTTGCCTATAAAGAGAACCCACAGGAGGTGATGGATATAATGAAACAGGTTGGCGATGAATTGCAGAATGATCCGGAATTTAGTGGTAGAATTATTGAACCTATTGAAATATTCGGCCTTGATAAATTCGGGGATAGCGCTATTGTTATAAGGGCACGGATAAAAACAAAACCAATTCAGCAATGGTCAGTAGGTCGTGAATACAGGAAACGCCTGAAATATGCTTTCGACAAGAATAATATTGAAATCCCGTTTCCTCACACAACTATTTATTGGGGTGATAAAATTAATCCTTTGAAGTTAGATGTAGATAATCAGATGATGGATAAATTGAAATGATATATGTGTCGTTCATAGCGCGCCAGTATATTTAAACTTGAAAACAATTGAAATCTGATTGTCCGGAGTATTGTAATGAACAGATTATGGGATTAATATAATGCGTTTATGGAATTGGAATATCAGTAAAATGAGCGATTACGTAACTAATAAAGTGTACATTTTCAAACAAAATGAAATAATGAAGCAGGGATACAATTTTAAAGTATCCCTGCTTTTTTTGATTGTTAAAGAAGGTAATTTCTCTTTTTATTCTTTTCCAAGCTCTATAATTAGATTAATTATCCCTTCAATTTCTGAATCGGGTATTTTACCGCGATAAACAGCACGACACACACGGTTTTTATCCAGAATCATCACACTATAACTGTCACCTGGAAGTCCCCATGAATTTTGTAAAGTAGCATCATAATCGAATAATATGGTAGTGTCGTATTTTTTGGCTTTATTACCTGCAATCGTCCTGATCAATATATTGGGTTTCCACGTAGATTTACAGTCAACTATTCCGAATCCTTTAAATACATCTCCGTCGATTCGTTTATCAATATCCTTGGCTTTCTTCACAGCATCATTGAATGGATCATTAAGATCAGATTCATCAGGATCAACATAATTGATCTGGAGTACTTTCCCTTTCCATGAATCCATTGTAAATTCTTTTCGGTCTGCATCCTGAAATTTCCATTCAGGTGCTTTCATACCTGCCTCCAGTTTTACGCTTTTCTGTCCATTAAGAAAACATAGAGCAAAGGAAGCAATAAAGAAAAAGAGAAATAATTTTTTCATATTAATATATTTTGGTTTTACGAGCACCAAAGTACTAAATTTTTTTAAGTAGCAAACAGTTAAGCAGATGAAAAATTAAGTTCAGATGCAAAAAATATCGTACGGCAGACTGTAGAAAGAAAATGAATAGTTGCTTATTTTCTTTTATAAATTACAAATGAAAATGAAATTTTTGCTTCTCCCTGATTTTGAAAATTTTCACGTGAAATTTCTTCCCATTCGTCATAATTAATTTCAGGAAAAAATGTGTCAGCGTCGAAGTTGCTGTGAATATGTGTGATATAAAGTTTGGATGCATGAGGTAAAAATTGCCTGTAGATCATGCCTCCACCGATAACAAAACATTCGTCATACTCATCAGATATTGTCAGTGCATTTTCAATAGAACTGGCCATAAGGCAGTCAGGAAACTGCTCATTGGCAATATCTGTTATTACAATATTAATGCGATCTGGAAGCGCTCCTCCGGGTAATGAAAGGCAGGTATTTCTTCCCATGATAACCGTGTGACCGCTTGTAATCCTTTTAAAACGTTTAAGATCCTCAGGTAAATGACAAAGAAGCTTATTATCCTTCCCTATACCATTGTTATTGTCAACAGCTGCAATTATGGAGATATTGTGTTTTGCCATTTTCTTTACATTTTATTGTTACACTGCAATTTTCCCTTTAATATGAGGATGAGGATCATATCCTGTTATCGTAAAATCTTCGTATTTGAAATCGAAGATATTATGAATTTCAGGGTTAATATGTATTGAAGGAAGTTGTCTGGGTTTTCTTGTTAGCTGAAGATTTACCTGTTCAATATGATTTAGATAAATATGGGCATCCCCCAGGGTATGTATAAACTCACCTGCCTTAAAGCCGGTTACCTGAGCCATCATTAATAATAACAAGGAATAGGAGGCAATGTTGAAAGGCACGCCGAGGAAAATGTCTGCGCTTCGTTGATATAACTGACACGATAACATTCCGTTTGCTACGTAAAACTGGAATAATATGTGGCATGGCAAGAGAGCCATCTTGTTAAGATCTCCGACATTCCATGCGCTTACAAGATGTCGTCGGGAATCAGGATTTTCTTTAATGGTCTTAATTACCTCCCCAATCTGGTCGATTTCCTTTCCATCTTCAGATTTCCATGATCTCCACTGGTGGCCATAAATCCTGCCAAGATCCCCGTTAATGTCAGCCCACTCATCCCAGATCGACACATTATTATTATGAAGATATTTAATATTGGTATCGCCCTTCAGAAACCACAAAAGTTCATAAATAATCGACTTCAGATGCAGTTTTTTTGTTGTCATTAAAGGGAAACCCTCATCCAGGCTGAAACGCATCTGATATCCGAAAACACTTTGGGTGCCAATACCGGTTCGATCTTCTTTCTTTGTTCCTTCTTTCAATACATGTTGAAGGAGGTCTAAATATTGTTGCATTAAAGTATTGTTTTACAAATGGATATATATTTTCTTTAGATTTTTCCAAAAATACACATTTTGATTATCAGGAAAAACTATTAGAGTATTGGAATTGGAAAATACAGGTAAATGTATTTATATTCATAAACACCTGAGGATATGATTTGTTGAGCTGTTTATTATGAAAAAGTAAAAATAGTGTATTTTTATAAATATCATTTGTTTGATATGGCATTTGAGCAGGAGGGAGACAGCATACAGTTAAATGAATAAATATAATAATTACAAATCTTGCATTTTTTTTATCTTCGCATTAAATATTGTCCGGAATGAGTCAAATCGCAAAATACATTCTGCTTGGTGTAACATCCCTGCTTACAGTGCTGTTCTTTTGGTATTTCAGTATTATTGTTGCTTACATTGTTGTTGCTGCAGTATTGACTCTAATAGGAAGACCCCTTGTGAAAATCATGGGCAAACTGAAAATCAGGGGATTTACCATACCAATATCCTTAAGAGCCCTTTTTACATTGCTCTTGTTGTGGTTTTTAGTGATTAGTTTTTTCCGGGTATTTATTCCAATTGTTGCAAGTGAAGCAAATCAGTTGTCAACTATAGATGTGGAATCTTTTGTTGACAGGTTGAAAGAACCTATAGAGGCTGTTGAAAATTTTTATGAGGATCTTAATATATCCGATAATAAAATTAGTTTCGAGACATATCTGGAACAAAAGTTAAGCTCCGTTTTCAAAGAATCGGTACTTTCAAATTTCTTCAGATCTTTGGCATCATTCCTTGGTGATATCTTTGTTGCGATATTTGCCATATCCTTCATTACATTCTTCCTGTTGAAAGAAGAAAACCTTCTTACCGAAATGATCCTTATTTTCGTTCCTGAGGAGTATGAAGAAAATTTCAAAACAGCCCTTAATTCCATAAAACAGCTGCTTTCCAGGTATTTGATAGGTATTTTATTGCAGCTGACTGGTATTCTGATCCTGGTAACTTCAGGGATGTCTATAATTGGATTGTCTTTCAAGCAAAGTTTACTAATAGGATTAACAGCAGCCCTCTTAAATATTGTTCCTTATCTCGGACCATTAATTGGGTCAGCCCTGGGAATTCTTTTGGGACTTGCATTTAACATACATCTTGAAATTACTGATCTTTTGGTGCTTGGAGGGTATATGATGCTTGTTTTTATAATAGTTCAGGCTATTGATAATGTTATTTTTCAACCATTTATTTTTTCAACATCAGTAAGTGCACACCCTCTGGAGATATTTCTTGTTATTATGATGGCCGGAAGTATGGCTGGTATTCCCGGGATGATACTTGCCATACCTGCTTATACGATAATGAGGGTGTTTGCAAAAGTTTTTTTCAATAACTTCCGTATTGTTAAAAAATTGACGCGAAAGATTTAATGTTTTTATGCATATTGAATATCTTTACGGAATACAATTATATCTGATAAAATCGAAATTGTTTTTAAAAGAATCAATAATGATTGATTTGCGGGTTCCCTTGAAAGACTGGGGAAGGATATTCCCCAACTTGTTACGAACATAAAAAGAATGAAATACTGTATCTGCATTATTCTTTTTTTACTTAGTATAAATCTGTCCGGACAAATATCCATTTTTGCAGATCCGACTTCTGGTTGCGATTCAGTTTCAGTTACATTCCGTCTGTATCCTCCACAAACAGCATCAACTGTAAGCTCAATATCCTGGTCATTCAGCAACGGTATTACTATCGATAATGAGTTAAATCCTGTTGTAAAATTTAATACTCCGGGTTTATATTCCGTTTCCTGTGTTATTAACAATACAACTACCATCACAGAAACAGATCTGATATTAGTATATAATGGACCATGTGCAGATATTATTGATGTGCCGAATGTTTTTTCTCCAAATGGAGATGGGATAAATGATTATTTTATGGTTCGTACTAACGGATTAAATATATTTTCTTTTTCTGTTTATACCAGATCCGGGATTTTAGTTTATAAAACTGAATCTCCAGATCTGATATGGGATGGGCGGAGCCTCTCCGGACAACCATTAAGTGCCGGTATCTACTATTTTGTTATTGAGAAGCTTGACGGTCAGACAGGAAAAGGAAAGAACGGATTTATACACCTTATCAGGTAAAAAGACGTTTGATAATTAACAGCCAATATGTAATTGTTTAAAATAAGCTATAAATCATTCATTTTGATCTTCATGTATATGCTGTCAAAAGCCCCTTTACTGCTGCAAAATCATCCTTATCTGGAAGAAAGTACGCAGCATCATTTATAGCGAAAGTCAGGATATGCAATCTGCGTTGAGAAAATAGGGAGGAAATCTTAATGAAAGTTGAAATCCTTTCAGATTGAAAATAATTAGGCTAAATTTGCATTTATATCCGGTCCGTAGCTCAGCTGGCAGAGCACGTGACTCTTAATCATGGGGTCGAGGGTTCGATTCCCTCCGGACCGGCAAGGGGAGGAAAGGACAGTTATAATCGCAGAAGAAGAAGGCGATTTTCATACATCCGTAAACTTAATCAAATACCTGTGAAATTAAACCAGAGACTCCAAATCGTCATAATCAACATGCCAATGAACCTTTCCCGTTTATCTTCTTAATTTGACGACAATGTCTGAAAGGGTTGAACTGCCACATCCACGGATATGTCAACCCCTATCCTGGGTTGCGTGGATATCGATGCAGTTAATCCAGGGCACAAGCGCCCTGGGCTATTCTAATTTCAACCCTCCGGGTTGTGTTGCTAAACGGTTACATGTCATTAAACCGCACAAGCGGTTCTAATAAATAATGAAAAAGATCATTAATATTCCTTTATCAATTTTCCCGCAGTAAATAGAGTTTATTGTTGCTTACCTTGTAAAATAATGGTGCCACAACTATTTTCGGATATCTTAAGCGTAATCGTTTAGCTTCACTGATAACAAAATCAATTTCATTTCCTGTTTCAAACATTGGGGCAAAATGCATGAAGTGTTCTTCCGCCCATTCTTTATCCCATCCGGCTTTTTCTACCAATCCACTGATGAACTCATTTTTTCGTGAGACAAGATTTACCATGCCGCAGTTGTCGTGTCCTATAATGGCTATATACCTTATATTCCCTATTGCGATTGCATACGAAACTTTAAATTCACTATACCGCAGGTTTGCCCCACCTGCGCGGATAATAAATGCGAAATTATCGGGGATTCTCAGACTCTTTCGATTATCCATACACATCCCAATCAATAATTGCCCGTTTGTATATGCATCGAGATTCCGGTTCAAATTATGATATTCCAGGAGTAACCCGATTGGAGTATTTTGATAAACGGGAAGAATATCATTTGATGTTTCAACTTTTATTACTCTTTCCATTCTGTCTAATCAATTTCGAGGTTAGTATATTCCCTTGTAAGTTCATATTCATATTCCGGGTACTCATATATAGGCAGTCTTTCTTCTGTCTGTCCCATAGAGTATCCATATAATCCTCTATATTCCTTTTTATCTTCCCCTAGTCCTTCAAGCTGTTGGAGATATTCATGAATCGATTTGGATTCAATGATTATAATTTTACCCATTTTTTCAATTATCGGACTATGGGTACGTGTTACATCATGTTCAAATTCCAGTATCCGCCTTCCATATCGTGTAATTCCTATTACCCTGAAAGACATACTCTTACCGACTCCGGGAAGATTCAGAACATTTCTGTCGGTTGCGAGAAAGGGAATATTGAGTTCTGTTCTTAAATTATCAATGTTATCAACGATTTGTTCTGGTTTTTCCACAAATTTACTGATCATGGGGAAATATTCTTTTTCTATTTTGCCCAGGATCTTTTCTTCAAGTTCTTCCTGTACAATGCGGGCGTTTGGTGTAAAGCAGAAGTTATTTTCCATATAACCCTTTACTGTGAAGGTATAATAAGGCAGTACCCCTATATCATTCAGTACCTTGCGGAGTTTTCCTGAATGTCCGCGACGTGAAGCAGCTGTTGTAAAAACAAGCTGGTTGGTTACTATCCATCCTGCGGATATAAGCCTACTTATAGCCGTGGCTGTTTCAGGGGTAATTTCCATCGCTGATTCAAAATGGGTCTGAACAATAAACTGTTTTATACCTATTTTAGAGGCTTTCTGTCTGAAATTACGAAGAATAGTGATAAGGCCTCTGTTGATACGCTGGGGGAGATAGGCAGGTAAACGTGTTCCGAAGCGCACCCGAATAATTTCGGCATGTTTTTGATTATCAGGCAATTCTTTATTCCTGTTTTTCTTTCTCAAGGCCATTTCATAAACCTCATCAAGTATATTTTCAATGGCCTTGTCAGAGCTCATAAATGCATCTCCTCCTGTAATGAGTATATCCCTTAATTGAGCATCCTCTTCAAAATATTTCAGCAGATTTTTTAATTTTTCCGGCCATTTTTCTGCAGGCTTCAGCTTGTCGAGGTTAAAGTTCAGGTGTCCCGACTGAAAATTGTACATTCGCTGACATGAAGAACATAATCCCCCGCAAGCACGACCCATGGTATCGGGAATAAGTATTGCAACTTCAGGGTAACGTCTGTGGATATTATTGCCATAAGGGAGTAACCAACCGGCAGCGTTAGGTTTACCGGGTTCCACTTTATCTTCTTTTTCCCATGCTACAATATGACCGAATTCATTTACCAGCTGTTTGCTGTATAGCACATAATATCGTATGGCAAGATCGGCACCCACAGCAAAATATGGTACCCGCACATGAAGCAAAGAAAGATAATAGAGGTTTATAAAAAAAGGTATTCCTGTCTCCCGTGCTTCATCAAGTATTCTGAGAGTATCGGGATCGAGGGAATAATTAAGCATTTCGTTCAGTAATTTCGGTGAGCGTATTGCAAAGTGCAGGTGGAACTTATCGTTATTCCACCAGGTAAGAGCCAGATTCATTTTTACTTCAAAGGAACTGCCCTCAGGAAAAACATATTTATCGCTGGCAATTTCACCGCTTTCCAGCTTTTCGATGAGGATAGTAAGAATGCGGTCACGATTTTCTTCTCTCAACTGAACAATCCTTGGATCCAACCCGCTGGGATACCTGTCCATCCAATTCTCAATTTCCTTCTTTGAAGGGGATTTCTGTTTACTTTCACCCCGGATTTGCCTGAATAACTCGATCATATCTATAAAAAAGTCAGGTTTTGCTCCTCCTGTACCTTTATTTACTGCAAGCCATAATAATCTGAGAGGATGACTGACTGCTTTTTCTCCCCTGAGATTGAGATCGGGGAGCTCGATGCCGGCGTGCTCAATGTAATCGAGCAGCCTGATAATTGCATAATCCTGCCATTCAAGGTTATCAAAAAGTTCTCTTGTAGGTTGATCGCAATTGTAATATTCATAAAGAGATTTCCGGTCTTCGAATGTTTTTTCAATCCAGCTCTTCACTCCAACCATTACCTCTGTTTCATTTTTGGAATTCTGCATTATCACTTCAAGTTCAGGATTTTCTCTCATAAGAACTTTAAGGAGCCTGTGAGACCTCACGGTAATGGCAATCCTGTCAAGTTTTTCAATTTCTTTCATGATAAAAGAGGTTTTCCGCAAAATACAAAAAAAGACTCTTTAATCCAAAGAATTCGAAGGATGGTCAGGGAAGATTAGACAGAAAAAATCCGGAAATGTTTATAATATTTCATTCAAATTCAGTTCTTTTCAGCACCATACAAATCTTAAGAGCTTCATCTGCATGACGTTGAACCTCTTTTTGTGAATCGAAAATATATACTACTTCACCCGACCTGTCTGCAACATAGGTAACACGTCCGGGAATTAATCCAAAAACTCTTGATGGTACTCCAAATAGTTTCCTTACTACATTTTTCTCATCGCTTAAAATTGTATAGTTGAGCTTGTTTTCTTGGGCAAATTTCTTATGACTTTCAACTGACTGCCCGCTAATTCCTATTACAATTGCATCCACTTCCTTAAAGACATCAGAAAGATCACGGAAATAACAGGCTTCTTTGGTGCAATTCAGACTACCATCCTGAGGGTAAAAAAAGATAACCAGTTTTTTCCTTCCCAGGTAAGTATTGATATCAAAAAGTTCACCATACTGGTCAGGGAGTGAAAAAGCAGGGATTTTGTCTCCGATCTGTATTGGTTTCATGAAATTTTTTCTTTAAGAATTCAGGTGTAAAATTAAATAATTAAAGTTATTAAAGGAATTAATGAGCTGAAACGATTTTAGAATGGTTTACAAGTATAATGCAAGTTCAAAATAAATGATAACTAAAAAGACTATTTAATAGTAATTATTATTATTTTTACAGGTGTTTTTAACTAAAATTTTAATTAAAGATGAAAAAGATATTATGTTTTGCTATGATTCCATTCCTTATATTTAGTTTTTCAGGACTAACTTCATGTAAGAACAGATCTGACAAAGTGGAACAAAAGAAAATAGAGCTGGAAAAGGTTGAAATCTCTAAAAGTGAAATTGAAAAAATTGGTTATCCTTTGCTTAACTCAGCGGAAGTGATTATGATGTTGTCAGATATGGGAGTTGATTACGTAAATGGTATTTCAAATCCTGTTGAGAATGTAAAAAAATATTTCAGGGGTACAAAACGTGCAACAAACCTTGGTGTATTTGGAGCCGATCTCAGTTATGCTACACTTTACAATGTTCAGCAAGAAGTTATAAACTATCTGACTGCCATAAGGTCACTGGCAGATGAGTTAAATATGTCAAATATCTATGATGAATCTCTTTACGAAAAAATCAAAATTAATGTTGATAATAAAGATTCACTTGTATATATCCTTACTGATGCCTTTAATAGCACGTATGCTTATCTTAGTGACAATAATCAGCAAGCATTGGCATTTCTTATTGTAGGCGGAGCCTGGGTGGAGGGAATGTATCTTACAACTCAGGTATCTGAAGAAGCTTACCATATTGCAGGCATTTCAAGAATATTACTTGAACAGAAAAAATCATTTGAGCTTTATCTTGAACTTACCAAACCTTTTGCAGATGATCCCGATTTGAACGAGTTTCTAAAATTGCTTGATCCGGTTAAACAGGTTTATGCCGGTCTCTCCACTAGTCTTTCAAAGCAAAATATTACTGATATTACGGAAGTCATCGAAGGGATAAGAAGTCAGATTATTTTATGATTTTTACATAATTGTATGGAGGCTGTCTAAAAAGACTAATCATTGAATTAATAGATTACAAATTGAAAGTAAAACGCTGTTATTAACCAATTATCTCTCTGTGTACACTCTGCCTTCTCTGTGGTCCTCTGTGTAACCAATTATACTTTAATATATTACACAGAGGGTCACAGAGGAGACACAGAGGGTCACAGAGGTTTTTATAGAATAACTTACAAATTGAAAGTGAATTCTAATTCATAAGGCTTTTTAGACAGCCTCTTTTTTTTTACATGTATCTTTATGAGAGAATCTGTATTACTTGCATTAATACATATCTTTTCTATTATTTCAACAGTTAATCCCAGGGGTATTTCATCAAGTGGTAAAAAGTTATTTCGCAATTATCTCAGAAGATATCTTAACCGGGAACTGGAAGAGGAATATTATGCTCTTTTTGAGACCAATCTCGGGTTTTATGCAAGCGAGCTTAAGAGCATGGATAATGCAGAACTCTCTATTGAAGAATCTCTTATATCATTTCAAATAACCAATATATGCCAGCAGATAAAAAAAGGATTATTTCTCGAGGAGAGAATGATCGTTTTTCTTCAGCTTCTGGAATTTGCATTTGAGGATGAATTGATCTCAGAACAAGAGAACACAATTATTAATATAGTTGCAAAAACTTTCAATATATCGAAGAAGGAGTATGATAATGCCGTCTCATTTATGATTGGCAGTAAATATGATGAGGTTTCACCTGAATGTATTCTTATTATTGAGAGTGATAAACCTGAACTTTGGGCCTCTGAAAATTTTACCAATTATGAAAAGTGGCGACATATCAGGATGAAAGGATTCCAGGGGCATCTTTTTATTCTTCATATTGAAAGTACAGGAGCGCTTATATTGACATATGACGGTAACATGCACCTTTATTTTAAAGGACGTGATATAATTCCAGGCAAACCTTATCTTCTTGAAAGAGGAGTAAATATTAAAGGGCAGGACATAAGCCCCATCTATTATTCAAGGATTTATAAGAAGTTTGTTTCCAGGAAGTTTTCTAAAAAGATTTTTTTCGAAGGACATGACATAGAGTTCATTTTCGGGGATTCTGACAATGGAATACAGAAGATGAGTTTCAGAATTGAATCCGGTAATATGATTGGATTAATGGGGGGGAGTGGTGTAGGGAAAAGTACGATGCTTAATCTTCTTAATGGAAAGAACAAACCTAAAACCGGGAATCTGTATATAAACGGGTATGATATTCATGCCGATTCAGAGAAGCTTAATGGATTAATTGGTTTTGTTCCACAGGATGATTTGCTGATTGAAGAGTTGACCGTTTTTCAGAATCTTTATTATAATGCTCGTTTATGTTTTGGGGATTATGATGAGAAACAACTTAATTTTACTGTGGAAAGAGTCCTTTTCGACCTGGATCTTTATGAAATAAAAGATCTTCAGGTTGGTGATCCCCTTAACAAGAAAATCAGCGGTGGTCAGCGTAAAAGACTCAACATCGGACTCGAACTGATGCGTGAACCGGTAATTCTGTTAATAGATGAGCCAACATCAGGACTTTCATCATTCGATTCCGAAAAGGTGATGTTATTACTTAAAAACCAAGCTTTAAGCGGGAGATTGGTTTTTGCAATTATTCATCAGCCATCCTCTTCCATCATGAAAATGTTTGACAGGCTATGGATTCTCGATAAAGGTGGATTTATGATCTACGATGAGGATCCTGTTGAAGCACTGGTTTATTTCAAAACGGAGATATCGCATGTAAATGCTACGGAAAGTGAATGTCCGAATTGTGGTAATATAGAGACTGATAATATTTTGAATATAATAGAGGTCAGGGAAATTGATAACTCAGGTCTTGAAGGAAAGGAAAGACAAGTGAGTCCACAAGAATGGCACGAAAAATATAAGAATAATATGATGCCGGTTCTTAAGGAGAGACCTGAAAAATCATCTCTCCCCATGAGCAATTTCAGAGTACCAAAAAAGAGAGACCAGGTTAAGACTTTTGTAATAAGAAATATTAACAGGAAACTTGCCGACCGGCAATACATGACTATAAACTTACTTCTGGCTCCACTTCTTGCTTTAATTCTAGGTTTCATTTCAAAGTATAGTGAGAATAGCTCATATGTTTTTGCTGCAAACAAGAATTATCATGTTTTCCTGTTTATGGCTGTAATTGTTGCACTTTTTATTGGCCTTACAGTCAGTGCCGAGGAAATATTCCGTGACCGGAAAATACTGGAAAGAGAAAAATTTCTTAATATTAGCAGAGCAAGTTATTTGATATCAAAGATTACTTTTCTTTTCGGGTTATCTGCGATACAATCATTACTCTTTGTCCTGGTTTCAAATTCTCTTCTTGAAGTTAAAGGGATGATTTATCAGCACTGGATGATACTTTTTTCAACAGCGTGCTTTGGAAATATGCTGGGATTGAATATATCATCAGGGATGAAAACAGCTGTAAGTATTTATATTCTGATTCCTCTTCTTCTAGTGCCAATGCTTATCCTTGGAGGGGCAATGATCCGTTTTGACGATTTACACAATTCAATCACCAGAAAGAATTTTGTTCCATTGATTGGAGAAGTTATGGTTACCCGATGGGCATATGAGGCAATTATGGTAGAAGAATTTAAAAGTAACAAATTTCAGAAGCCTTTTTTTGAGAAAGATATGGAGATAAGTCAAAATGTCTGGATAACTTCTTTTCTAATTCCAACTCTTAAGGTAAAAGTTGAGGAGTGCCAGGTAGCTGGAAAAGATCAGGTTTATCGTGATTACTCGGAGAGCAATTTAAGAAAAATTAAGTATCATATAAATGAGCTTTCACTTCTTGCAGGAATAGAATACAGCAATTGGTTCAACGATTTGGATTATAATAGATTCAACGATAATATTGGTGATAATACAAAGCTATTCCTTGACAGCTTAATGACTTTCTTCAGAGAAAAAAGCAGAGTTTTAGCTTTACAGCGTGATTCTCTTTACAAAAGGATAATAGAGCAAATGGGGGAAGAACAGTTTTTAAGCCTTCGAGATATGTATTATAATGAAAATATTGCCAATGTAGTTCTAAACCGGTTTAATACCGTTAAAATTTATGATTCGGATAAGAAGCTGATCCAAAAAGCCGATCCAATTTACATGAAGCCTGGCTCCAAATATGGGAGGGCACATTTTTATGCGCCATATAAACAATTTGGTAATCTGAGGATCGGAACCCTCTTCTTTAATACTTTTGCAATCTGGATAATGACAATGTTCCTTTTCGTTTTATTATATTATGATGTTTTAAAACGCTTTATTAACTTTCTTGAAAGCCTTAATATATCTATCCGGGGTACTAAGGTAAAGTAGTGGCGCTTGTCGCTAATGCGCGCAATATAGCTATTGATACGTTCACTTATTTTTCTTCTCCGGCAACAGCAGACTAAACACAACTGCCATACAAAAAGCCAGAAAGTAACTTGCAAGCCGCTCTGAAATACCGGTTGATCCGGTAAGCCATGTTTTCCATATAATCGTGGAAATTGTTCCTGTTATAAAACCTGCAAAAACTCCTGCCCGGGAAAATTTCTTCCAGAATAGCAATAATATTATTGCAGGACCAAAGGAGGCCCCGATACCACTCCATGCATATGAAACCAGTCCGTAAACCGTTTCTTCCATAGTTGCAGCAAGCATAAATGCAACAACTCCGACAAGCAAAATTAGTATCTTGTTAAGAAAAAGTAATTGTTTTCCGGAAATAGTTTTTCTGCTTGTCTGGGTATAAAAGTCTTCCGTAATGCCTGATGACACAACCATCAACTGGGAGGATGCTGTTGACATCATGGCAGAAACGGCTCCTGAGAGTAATATCCCGGCAAGGATGGGATTCAGTAATGAGATCACCATCACGGGCATTATTTTCTCAGCATCACCGGCTATGCGGGCAGCGTTTTCCCCTAATAAACCCTGCTGCACAAGGTGATATCCTGTAATACCTATCATAAATGCACCACTATATGCCAGTATGGTCCAGCTCATTGCCAGCCACCGGGCCTTCAATGTTTCTTTTCTGCTGCGCATGGCCATCATTCTAATCAGGAGTTGAGGCTGACCTGTATATCCAAATGCCCAGCTAAGTCCGTTAAGGATAAGCAAAAAACCGGTTGAAGAGTGAACCTGGTCTATATTCAATGGAACAGTAAAATCTGCTGAGATTATGGTATTGGCAATTTCTAAATTATTTGCAGCTGCAATAAAAAGTGCGATAATGGGCAAAACTATGCAGGTTACCACCATCAGCAAAGCCTGAAAAGCATCTGTTGCTACTACTGTAATAAATCCGCCAAGCATAGTGTAAAGAGTAACAATGGCAGAACCTATAACCATCCCCCAAAAAGGATCTATATTAAAAGTGTCGTGAAAAATTTTTCCTGCACCATTGAACTGGGCTGAAATATACAAGATGAAAAAGAATATGATAATAATGGAAGACAGAATCCCAAGGCTTCGGCTGGTTCCTGAAAATGATCTGGTAAATAAGCCTGTAACAGTCAGGGCATTCGTCTTTGTTGTTATTCGCTGAAGAGGCTCAGCCATGAATGTCCAGAGGAAAAATATACCTGCAATACAGCCCAGGGCTACCCAGATGGCCGACATGCCTTCAGCATATGCATGACCGGTAAGCCCCAGCAGAAGCCATGCTGATTCACCTGTTGCTCTCTCTGACAGAGCAAGTGAAAAACCTGAAATTTTCTTCCCGCCAACTACAAAGTCAACATTGGTCTCAGACCTTCGGGCCGAATATAGAACTATACCTATAAGGATAATGAGATAACAAATAAAAACAGGAATCATGACATTGTATCTGATACTGGTTTCAAATATAAGAATAAACATCCTTATCGGGCAAATCAATAATATACATGCTAATAAGTTAAAAGATAGTTGTTATTAATTTGGGAAGCGCGTTCAATGGAAATAATGTACCAGAAAGTTCCTTATTCATTTTCTTAATTTCTCTTTTCTCCCTTTCTCCCACCATACGTTTTCAGTAAAAACCCCATAAACCATGTGATAAAAAAGGAAGTTGACCCATACATAACCGGAACGATTGCCATCATCTGGTCTTTTAGCAGAGTGGAGGCTACAAAAATGGCAAGGGTGCTGTTTTGAAGTCCCACTTCAACAGCAATAGTAAAACGGTTGCGATTGCTTAGTCCTGATAAACGTGCTGCAAACCAGCCAAAAAACATGGAAACTGCATTTAACAGAATAACAAATGGTAAAATATTAAAATAATCCATCAATTCAGCTGCCTCATCACTTTCATCGATCAGAATAACACCTATGTAAACAGTAAGTAAGATAACAGGAAGTATATACCGCAGGGGTTTTTCAAGTCCGATTGCAAATTTCGGATAACGGTGCCTGATCATTACCCCGGTAAACGCAGGAAGAACCACTACCATAAATAAATTTAAAATTGTTTCCAGGTATGGGAGCTGGAAAATGGTGTCTTTTCCAAGGAATATATATAAGCCGGTACTTACCAGAAAGGGAATGGTAAACAGTGTTATAATACTATTTATTACTGTTATGGAGATGGAAAGAGCAACGTTCCCGTTAAGCATAAAATTAACAAGATTTGCTGTAGCACCACCGGGACATGCGGCAATTAAAATCATCCCTACCTTAAAAATAGGATCAAGGCCTGACCCGAAAGCAATAAGGAAACCAATAACTGGTAAAAGTAACAACTGACTTGATAATCCGGTTAGAAGTGCTTTTGGAAATAGAAAAAGATTCCTGAAATCCCTTGCTTCAATGGATAACCCCATTCCCAAAGTAATTATGGCAAGAGTTGCAGGAAGCAGATAGCCGGAGAAGAGGTTGAATTCCATTATTAATTATTCAAATAAACGACAATAATACATAAACATTTTGAATATAGAAATGTTAAATTTACAACAGTAACTAAAGTACAGGAATTAATCCTGTTTATCTGTTCTTTATTGGTTAATTCACTTATTAAGGTAATTAAATGAATGGATATAATTTAATATTTAAGGATTTTTTTAATACCGCAGTTTTCCGTTGGGCCGAACTTATTATTCTGTTTATCGGCTTGCCGCTATTATATTATTTCGATAAAATACCTTTTCATAAAGCTATACCCCTGTTAATAGTTTTTTTTCTTTTACTTTTTATAATTTTAAGAGATAAGAAGTTCGATCGCAGATATATGGGGTTTAATACATTCCATGGATGGAAGCCTTTATTATTGAGATTTATTATTCTGGCTGTTACAAGTGTTATAATTGTAAGAGTTATATCACCTGAAAACTGGTTTTTTTTACCCAGGGAACGTTTTCTTTTATGGCTTATAATCATGGTTTTCTATCCATTGTGGTCGGCTTTTCCCCAGGAATTTATTTTTCGCACATGGTTCTTCCACCGGTATCGTGATCTGATATCCAATGAGACAGGTTTTTTTCTGGTAAATGCAGCCCTGTTTTCTTTTTCACATATTATCTTCAGAAACTGGCTTGCCATTGTTCTTACTTTTTTAGGAGGGCTAATGTTTGCTTATACTTACCGTAAAAGCAGATCACTTCCTGTGGTATTCACTGAACATATGCTGTATGGTAACCTTATCTTCACAGTGGGTATTGGCCAGTATTTTTACCTGCCGCTCAGTAACTGAAATAAAATGGAAGCTCTTCAAACAGTGATGAAAATTACAAATAAACGGGTTTGTATTAGACAGAAGGCTTTATTACATTTGTATGTTGACTTAAAGCATTTTCTGGGTAAGACACAATATTTACCTTTAAAAACCTGTAATAATGAAAAAAATAAAATGGTTATTACTAATACTATTACTTCCTATTATGATTCAATGTAACAGGCCTGTTGAAAAAGATGGAGAAAGAGCATTTTCTCCAGTACCTGAAAATGTTGTTCAGAATGTGATTTCACAACTTACCAAAGCTCATGGGAAGGAAATTCATTTCAGGGCGGAACGGGGAGTCTCTCAGGCAGCACGTTTATGGAGAAGTTCAGATGGGAGTATTGCTGATTTTGAGGCATTTTGCCTGGAGCAGTTTGTTACCGGTGAAGAAGATCTTGAAGTACTTTTTCATAAGTTATCCGGCGGGCTGGAGATTTTAAGCGGTTATTTTCTGCGTATCAGCAAAGATCTCATGCGACCGCTTCATCTCGATACCGGACCCCTCACATATATTGACCAGCTTTTTGGTGCGTATAATGCCAGTGCACACTTAAGCGAAGATTTGTTTGCAAATAAGATAGCCTTTATTATTGCTCTGAATTTCCCTGAATACTCACTTGCTGAAAAGTCTGAATCGGGTAAAAGCTGGTCGCGCAGGGAATGGGCTTACGCACGTATGGGGGATGTTGTAACTTCCAGAATTCCGGCCATATATAAACAGGATTATTCAACAGTCAGCACCGGGGCCGATACTTACATTAGTGAATATAATATTGCTGTGGGATACCTTGTTAATAATGATGGTAATACTCTTTTTCCGGAAGATAAGAAGCTTATCAGCCACTGGGGTCTTCGTGATGAACTGAAATCACAATATAACGATACACAAAGTGGACTTGAAAGACAGAAAATGATATACCAGGTGATGAAACGCATTATTGACCAGTCAATACCGGAAGACCTGATAAACAGCAAGGAGTATAAATGGAATCCATACACCAATGAGGTTAGCAAAGACGGGGAGATAGTTGAACTGCATTCAGAACCGGATACCCGTTATGAACAAGTGGAAAAATTGTTCAATGCCTTAAAGAATATGGACAAATATCATCACAGTTTGCCAACATATATTCAGCGAAAGTTTGAAGGTAGTTTTGAAATATCTGTCGATGAAGTTGAAAACCTCTTTATAGCCCTTGTCTCGTCCAATGAGGTGAGAGAACTGGGCAATTTAATAAGCAGGAGACTTGGCAGGCCTCTTGAACCTTTCGATATATGGTATGACGGATTTAAAAGCCGAAGCGGAATACCGGCTGAACAACTCGATGCTGCAGTAAGCCAGCGTTTTACGAGTGCCGAAACTTTTGAAAAGGAAATTCCGGCTATCCTCACCTCCCTGAAATGGGATAAAGAGAAAGCAGAGTTTTTTAAAGAGAGGATAAAAGTAGAAGGAGCCCGGGGAGCAGGTCATGCATGGGGTGGAGCAATGCGCAGCGACCTGGCACTTTTACGTACCCGAATACCTGCTGCAGGAATGGATTACAAGGGATTTAATATTGCGATGCATGAGTTCGGACATACCGTGGAACAAATCATCACTCTGCATGATGTGGATTATTACATGCTCAGTGGGGTTCCTAATACTGCATTTACCGAAGCACTGGCATTTATCTTCCAGAAACGTGACCTCGATGTATTGGGAATAAAGGAGTCAGGTAGTTTGAAAGAAGAGTTAATGACACTTGATATTCTCTGGGCATGTTATGAGATCATGGGTGTTTCACTGGTAGATATAAGATTGTGGAAGTGGCTGTACCAAAACCCCGAAGCGGATAAATCCCGGATAAAGGAAGCAGTTATTTCGATTGCTAAAGATGTCTGGAATCAATATTATGCTGATGTTTTCAACACTACTGATGAACCTGTACTTGCTGTTTATTCACATATGATTGATAACCCTCTTTATCTTTCAGCATATCCGCTGGGACACCTTATCAGCTATCAGCTGGAGAAACAGATGGAAGGGAAATCCTTTGCTGATGAAGTTCAAAGGATATTTCAGCAGGGAAGGCTTATCCCTCAGCTCTGGATGAATGAAGCTGTGGGAGGCCCTCTTTCAATTAAGCCATTGCTCGAAGCATCGGCTAAAGCAATAAAGGTGATGGAATAGACATATCTATAAAGCTCCTCCTGGTGTTCGATTGTTTACTAATGGACGGATACACAATATCCCTGAGCCTCTTCTTCAGGAGCTATTCACATTTCACCCTTTCAGGATGGAAGTAGTTTCATCAATGGAAGAAACAGATATAAATTACACAGTAAACCGTACAAACGGTAATTTTATTTAATAACTACATGCAGACCGGCAATCCCACCAAGAAAAGTCCCTGAATGAACTTTGGAGAATCCTTTTTCAGTTAACAGTTTTTTAAGTTCCTCATTGCTGTAATAATTGCGGGCAGAATAGGAGAGATAATTATAAGCTCCATGATGTCCCGATAATAATCCGCCAAGCGGAGCTGTTATCCATTTAAGATAAATATGGTAAAGTTTTCGGAGTAATCGTTTATTTGGCTGGCTGGTTTCCACTATAACAAAGCGACCTGAGGATTTAAGCACCCTGAGGATTTCAGACAGGAATTTATCCCTGTCGGGATTATGAAATGTAAGGTTCCGGAAAGCAAACGATATTCCGATGGTATCAAAATATTCATCAGGAAAAGGAATATTGGATGCATCAGCATAATGAAAATCTATGCTGGTTAGATTTCGTCTGCTGGCCTTTTTCTTTGCTGTTTCAAGCATAGTTTCGCTGTAATCAAGTGCCACTATATGTGCCCCGGGCAAAGCAGATTTCCTGAGTTTAATGGCAAGATCCCCTGTGCCACAACAAAGATCGAGAATATTCACAGGATTGTTTTCCAGACATTCTTTTACTGCTTTACTCCTCCATACCTGATCAAATCCAAAAGTTAACAAACGGTTCAGAAAATCATATGAGGGGGGAACAGCTGTAAACATTTTCAATAAAGGCCGCTTTTCGGGAATGTCATTTTTCATTAATAGAAATTATTTTATTTTTGGTAAAATTAATTGAATCTGTAAGAAATGGTTTTGTAATGTTAAAAAATCTTGTCGAAATTAGTCCTGCGATTGTAATGTTAAAAAATCTCTTGTAATAAAATATTTTTTTGATATTACCGGATATCAGTAATACATTTTTTTTATTACAAAAGTCATTAACAAATTTCAAGAGTACAAAGCATTAATCGTTTTATTTCATTTGAACAAATCTATAATGAAAAATTGTTTTATCGTTTTAATTATGCTAAGTTGTTCAATGCAAATTTTTGGACAAGAAATGAAATTTAGATACCATGAAATTTATGATATGGGAGGAGGCGGCTATGGGCAAACCGCTTTGGTTGATGTTACAAAACCATGGAGTGGGGGACTTCATTTTTGTCTTGAAAATAAAACTTTTCACTAAGATTTTATAAAAACAGGAATAATTATTATGGTGCGGAACCTAAAAAGCAAGTACGAAAATATTCGTACTTAAGTTTAAAAGCCCTTTACCCTCTTTATTCCTTCGAAAGCCTGTCATATCGAGCGATAGCGAGATATCTTCCCTCAATTAGCAATGTCGTTGTCATTGGCAATGTCAGTGAGGGGTCTCCTCTCGAATAGCAGCCTTGCTGTCATTCGTAACGGCAGAGTTGAACCGAACTTCAGCGAATGAAATTTAATTCATTAGCAAACAAACGTTTGAAAATATCAAATGTTTTCCACCCAGGGATATTGCAACGATGATAACAGGAGAAATTAGTATATTTATCGGATTAATATTAAAAAATTAAGTTATGAAATTGTTTAACAAACCAGGTTACAGTCCTGCTTTTTTGATAAGAGATATGTTTTGTTTTTTATTAGTATTATTGTTTGCAAACAGCATTATTCATGCACAGGATGAACTGGATATTCTTTATTCCGGCAAAAACAAACATAACTGGATGCAGTTCAGTGATGTTTCCAATTCACTTTATTGGCATATTTCATCACAGGCATATGAGTATCTTGAGAAACGTAAAGACGATATATCAGGAATACATTCTTTGGCAGACTGGCAACAACGGCAGGACTGGCTTAAGGAAACCTTACATGATATTATTGGTCCATTTCCTGAAAAAACTCCTTTGAATGCAAAAATTCTAAGAACTGTGGAAAAGGACAGCTACAAGGTCGATCATATAATTTTTGAATCGAGGCCTGGATATTTTGTTACTTCCTCCATGTTTATCCCAAAAAAACTTAAAGGAAGATCACCTGTCATCATTCACTGCAGCGGACATTCAGCTACAGCATACCGTGTGGAGTCATTCCAGCATCTTATCATTAACTTAGTTAAAAAAGGATTTATTGTTTTCGCGATTGATCCTATAGGACAGGGTGAGCGTATTCAGTATTACGATCCTGAAACAAAACGGTCAAAATTATTCTGGCCTACACTGGAGCATTCCTATCCCGGATCACAAATTTTCCTTACTGGCAATTCTATGGCCGGATATATGACCTGGGATGGGATAAGAGCTGTTGATTATTTATTGACACGTAAAGAGGTTGACTCAATAAGAATCGGGATAACCGGTATTTCGGGTGGAGGAACACAAACCGCACTAATTGCTGCAATGGATGAACGAATTTATGCTGCTGCACCGGAATGTTTTATCACAAACTTTACCAGATTATTCCAGTCTATTGGGCCACAGGATGCCGAGCAGAATTTATTATCTGCTGTCAGGAGGGGATTTGATCATCCGGACTTTCTGGCCGTACGTGCTCCCAAACCTGCTTTGATGGTTACCACCACCAATGACTTCTTCAATATGCAGGGAGCAAGGGAAACAGAAAAAGAGGTTTCCCTGATTTATAGTGCCTATAGTAAAGAAGAAAACTTTGGCCGGGTGGAAGATATTGCAGGACATGCTTCCACAAAAAAGAACAGGGAGGCTATGTATGCCTTTTTCCAGAATCACCTTAACAACCCGGGAAGTACACTGGATGAGGAAGTAGAGCTACTTAGTGAGGATGAAATAAGAGTTACACCGACAGGTCAGGTTGTTTCTTCCTTTAACAGTGAAACGGCATTCAGTGTAAACAGGAAAGATGCTGAAAAACTCATGGATAAATTAAATTCATCCAGAGCGGAAATGAATACACATTTACCCGGGGTAATTGAATCGGCTAAAAATTTATGTGGTTACCTTGAACCGGAATATGTTGACAAGCCTGTTTTTAGCGGACGTTTAGAGAGGAATGGATATATAATAGAGAAGTACCATGTTAAAGGCGAAGGCAATTACCCTGTTCCTTACCTGTTAATGATACCTGAAAAACCTAACAACAGGGCTATTATCTATCTGCACCCATCAGGTAAGTCGGCCGAAGCTTCAGAGGGAGGAGAAATGGAATGGTTTGTCAGGCAGGGCTTTACAGTTCTTTCTCCCGACCTTATCGGAATGGGAGAGACAGGGCCAGGTGATTATAAGGGCGATGCATATATCAACGGTACGTCCCATAATCTTTGGTATGCAACCATACTCATTGGCAGAAGTATGGTCGGTATAAGGGCAGGTGATGTCAACAGACTGGCTCTTTTGTTAAAAGAAAAACTAGAACCTGATGAGATTTACAGTGTTGCCAGGGGTGAGATAGCTCCTGTACTTTTACACGCCGCAGCATTTAACCCTCTTATTACCCGTGTGGCTTTGATTGAGCCCTATCCTTCATACCGTTCCCTGGCATTTACTGAAAATTACAAGTCCTCATTTATTACAGGAGCCGTTCCGGCTTCCCTTGCATCATATGATCTGCCCGATCTTTCAGCGACTCTTGCACCCGGAAAACTGCTTATGGTGAATATTACTGATGCAAAAGGGGAAATTGCAAAAATGGATAGTTATGAAGAAGATTTATCCGTAATAAGGAAAGCTTTCATGAATAAGAATGCTGATAATAATTTAAAAATTTCTTCAGCGGGATCAAGTGCTGAATTATTTAGACTTCTTACCGAATGGTTAGAATTATGATGAAATAAAAAGTAACAGCTTAGTTTTCCTGTAATATTTTTTATGCATCTGGTCCTACATCACTATCTTCAAGCCAGATAAGCTCACCTGGGGTATAGGTTGGGTCTGGCTGGTTTCGATTGTCTATTGTTTCCTCTTCATCCCGCATTTCAATGTTCCCGGTGTGGTTATATATAACTGTTCTTTTTACCTTATTCCCCTTATGATCAGTATAATTAAAGCCAACGATCAGGCTGCAATTGATGGTGATATTGCTGCTGACCCATAGATCATAAGCTTTTGCCCATCCAGGGTGAGTGTTTGTGCAAGGTTCAGCATCTCCCCCCTTTGCTGTAAGACCACGTGTTGCATTTTCAACTTTGTTGCCGATCATGATATTAGGTTTACATACAGTTGCATCACCGTCATGCATGCCTATCCCCATGCTGTTTTTAGACCAATTGGCATCAAAAAGATTGCCGGAACCGTTCCGATTATTAAATGTGCCCCAACAATTTTCCTGTGTATTCTGCCGCACTATTACCTTGCTGCTTTTGATGGATATAGTTTCACTATCACTGTTCCATTCAGCAAATCTGTTCCGGTGGACAAGCAGATTAATTTCCTCAAGAAAAAGTTCAGGTTGTCCGGACAAAGTCCGTATAGCTTCTGAGCCATTTTCTACATATCCCTTAGGTGTATTTTTGAACAGTGAATACCTCACTGTTATGTCGCGTGAACCATCTTTAGTTCCAAACAGTAATCCTCCCTTCCAGTTTGTGACTTCAATATACGCAATGTCAACTCTCTTTGCATTGTAGGTTCTGATGGCACTTTTCATCCCTGTATCATTAGTTCCACCAGTATTGTCACGAAAACGGCAACGCCATATTGAAACATCTTCAGCCGGACTATCCTGACCTATTTTTATGTTACTAACTACAAAATCAAGACCATATACGATTACCCATTTCGCTTTAATGGATACACTTCCTGAAGTGATTTTAGCTCCAAGCAACTTGTCGGCCTTTATTACGATAGGAAAATCTTTAGTGCCGGAGCGACTTATTGAAATGCCGCTGTAATTTCCATCCGCAAGGACAATATGATCACCTGGATTTACTGTGGCCAGTGCATTTAAAAGACTTGCATGATTATTGACATTTTTAACTTTCAATGCTGCAGGCAGATCAGTTACGGATAATGGATCCCATGTTGTTGAGTCCATGACTTTTACCTCACATATATCCGTAAAGTTTTTTTCAACAGTTGTTACGGTGATGAAAGCTGTACCCTCAGCTACCGGTGTAATAACTCCGTTTGAAACTGTTGCCACGCTATTATCACTTGATGACCAAGTCACTTCTTTATTAACTGCATTTTCTGGTTTAACTGATGCACTGAGAGCTACTGGTTCGCCACCGACAGTCAGTTTTAATATTGTCCTATCCAATTTTACACTTGTTACGACATTGTCATTCGATGCATCAGGCTTGGGTACTGTATCAGTGCTGCATGTACCTGTTGAAAAAACAAGTGAGGTAATAATGATTATAGAAATTGTTGAATTTATAATCTTGTTCATAGTGTAATTTCTCCTGTTTTTTATATTAAATCGGTACTATTGAACTATATAACATGCTTTTTATAGTACTTCACAACTAACATGGTTCTTTTTGCTATTTTTATATCTGATTTATACACGGATTTTCGCAAAGATAAGTTTTTATTGTGTAATGCCGCTTTTGCACTTTAAGATTTCAGGGCATATTTTAAATTACCCATAGCGTTGAAGTCGCATAAATTCACTATTTTTGCAGGTAAATTCGATGAAACATGGGAAAAAAATTTGCAGAATTCTTATACAGCATTAACAGTAATTATTGTTCTGATGTTCCCTCCATGACAGATACGCATGCATATGTGGATGATATGGTTTACTTGCTTTTCCCTATAAAGGAAAAGAATAACATTAACCTGAGGGATATTGAGATAAGACTTGACAGGATGAAACTTAGGCTTAAGGAATTACTGATCCCATTGGAGAAGGATCTTCATAAATCCCCGAAAGAGCTTGCTGCCGAATTTTTTGAGATACTTCCGGAAGTATATAAGCTTCTTCTTGACGATGCAGACACTTTTATGCATTGTGATCCTGCTGCAGAAAGAGTTGAGGAGGTAATTCTTTGTTATCCCGGGTTTTACAGCCTGGTTGTGCACAGACTTTCGCATGTGCTCTATAATCTGAAGGTTCCTGTTCTACCCAGGGTAATGAGTGAATATGCACATGGTAAAACAGGGATAGATATTCATCCGGGGGCTACAATAGGAAAGAATTTTTTTATCGACCATGGAACGGGAATTGTCATAGGTGAAACAACCCTGGTGGGTGATAATGTAAAAATTTATCAGGGGGTCACACTTGGTGCCATATATGTGGAAAAGAAAATGGCAGACACCAAACGCCACCCAACTATTGAAGATAATGTTATTATCTATGCAGGTAGTACTATCCTCGGAGGCAAAACGGTTGTAGGTCACGACACTATTATTGGGGGTAATGTCTGGTTAACTGAAAGTGTTCTTCCGCATAGTGTTGTTTATCGTCAGCATAAAGCCATCATACGTGACAGTAAGTCTTTTGAAGAACCTTTGAACTGGGTGATTTAAAATTTAGTATATTAGTTATTTATAAAAACAGTGATACAATGAAAGTACAATCAATACTCCAAACCATCGGAAATACTCCACATGTAAAAATTAATAATTTATATCCTTCCGGATACAAGGTTTGGCTTAAACTTGAAAGGGCCAATCCTGGTGGCAGCATAAAAGACCGTATTGCTCTCAGCATGGTGGAAGATGCTGAGAAGAAGGGCATATTAAAGAAAGGGGCTGTCATTATTGAACCAACAAGCGGCAATACAGGGATAGGTCTGGCTATGGTGGCCGCAGTGAAGAAATACCGTTTAATACTCGTAATGCCGGAATCAATGTCTGTTGAACGAAGGAGTATCATGACTGCTTATGGTGCTGAAATTGAACTTACCCCACGGACACTTGGGATGAAAGGCTCCATTGCAAGGGCACGGGAACTTGTGGAATCAATACCCGGAGCCTGGATGCCATTACAATTTGAAAACCCGTCTAACCCCGATATTCATGCGACCGCCACCGCTCAGGAGATTCTGAATGATTTTCCGGATGGTTTTGACTATCTCATAACAGGAGTCGGCACAGGAGGACATATTACGGGTGTTGCAAGAGTGTTAAAGGAGAAGTTCCCTCAGATTAAGGTTTTTGCTGTTGAGCCTGAACTCTCTCCAGTGATAAGCGGAGGGGAACCAGGACCGCATCCTATACAGGGAATCGGGGCAGGATTTATTCCCCCGAATCTGCATACAGAATTACTGGATGGAACAATCCGGGTAAGCAAGGAAGAAGCTTTTGAATTTACCCGCAGGGCAGCAAAAGAAGAAGGACTTTTTATTGGGATATCCTCCGGAGCTTCATTAGCTGCAGTGAGTAAAAAGATAAAAGAACTTCAGGATGGATCACGAATTCTTACCTTCTGCTATGATACAGGGGAACGATATCTTTCAATTGATGATCTTTTTTCAGTGCAATAATTCGCAAAAAAATAGTATTCTTCCAAACACTTATTTTGGTTTTTTCCAAAATATTTTCATACTTTGTTATTGATGAAAATTGCTGTAGATTTTGATGGCACCATTGTTGAGCACCAATATCCTGCTATTGGGAAAGAGATGCTTTTTGCGTTTGATACTCTCAAAGCTCTTCAAAAACAAAATCATCAGTTAATCCTCTGGACCTTCAGATCCGGGAAAGAACTTGATGAAGCTGTTGAATATTGCCGGAAAAATGGAGTGGAATTTTATGCAGTAAACAAGAGTTATCCTGAGGAAGTATTTAATGAAAAGGAATTAAGCCGGAAGATCATGGCCGATGTTTTTATTGATGACAGAAATGTTGGAGGGTTTCATGGTTGGGGAGAAATATGGAGGATGCTGAATCCTTCAACGAATATGACATCTGAGATGGAATTACGCATGCTTACCGAAGGAAGGCCTTCTTTGATCAGGTGGATAAAAATGTTATTTAAATAATCATGTTTCAATCAATTTCCTTCCGGATTGCAATTTTATGTATTAGTATTTTAGTTCTCTTTGCATGTAACGGAGAAGGAACAAGAGCAGTAAGATCCGGGCATAATAATCGTAAAACTGCACCGGAAGCCAGGCATTTGCAGCTGGTCAGTCCGGGTTTCATGGAAAAGATACCCACTGGCCAGACCTTTTCCATCAGAATGGAATGGATTGATTCAATAAAACATATTGATTCTACAATTATCTTTTTTGATTCCCGCCCTTTAATTTTCCTGGGTGAAGATTTGCTGACTGCAAGTATCAGTTTAAAGGGTATATTACCCGGAATAAAAAATCTGCGCGCAGTTGTTCATCTGAACTCCGGAAAGGTGGAGAGTTATTCCTCCCAGATTGAAGTTTTATCAGATATCGTACCAGATAGATATGCTTTTCGGGTAATAAAGGAATTTCCCCATGACAAAAGAGCTTTTACACAAGGTTTTGAATATCATGAAGGCTATTTCTATGAGGGAACAGGTCAGTATGGCGAGTCATCTGTCAGGAAAACAGAAATGCTTACAGGACAAGTACTGATGGCTCGTACTATATCCTCTGAATTTTTTGGAGAGGGAATAACTATATTTAATGATAATATTTATCAGGTTACATATCGTTCACAGCTTGGGTTTGTATATAATCTTAGAACTTTTGAACTGATCAGAAAAATATACTATCAGAATATAGAAGCATGGGGTTTGGCAAATAATGGTGAAGAGGTGATACTGAGTGACGGAACAAACATTATATATTTTATGGACCCACAGTATTTCAGTGTAAACAGAAAGATTGAAGTAATGGATCACAATGGACAGGTAGTTGCCATTAATGAACTCGAATGGATTGATAATAAAATTTGGGGTAACCGCTATCTTACAGACGAAATAGTTATTATTGATCCCGAATCGGGGAGGGTAGAAGGTAAAATTGATCTGACGGGTATATTAAAACCGGAAGACAAACATTCACGAATAGATGTTTTAAATGGAATAGCCTGGGACAAGGAGGGAAGGAGGTTGTTTGTAACAGGAAAATACTGGCCGAAAATATTTCAGATAGAATTAATTAAATTATAAGTTCCTCAGGCAATAGCCCTGCCCTGAATAATTCTTAAGCTTCCGGGAATAATTTCAAACTCAAAAGGAGAATGACCAAGACTCTCTCCGTCTGTTTCCAGGTAAACGGGGGAACTTGAATAAACGCATACTGATTTTCCTCTCATTGAACGTACACGCGGATGGCGGATTATGGTTCCATTATATAATCTTCCGATATTGCGGATTACAGAAAATTTGCCAATCTTTCGGATTACAGTTATGTCAAAAAGTCCATCTGCAGGGTCAGCATTTGGGACCTGCATCATTCCCCCACCATTAAATTTACAAATTCCGATATTTAAACTGAATATATCATCTTTGAATTTTTCACCGTCAATTTCAATAGTAACACCGGAAGAACGATATCCCAGCAAACAGGTGAAAATATTATAGAAATAAAGCAGTGTTCCTGATTTTCCTTTCTCTTTCAGAGTATTAGTTTTTTTTGCCACAATAGCATCAAAACCGGTTCCTGCAATATTTATGAAATACCTGTTGAAGAGTTTATTTTTAATGCAGAAAAGAACTTTTCCCACATCCTGCAGAAAAACTTTTTGTTCTTTGATTGTGTCGGCCGCTTTTTCATAATCAAGTGGAATAGAAAACATCCTTGCCCAGTCATTACCTGTTCCAACAGGAATCATCCCAATGACAATATCATCAGAAGGACAACTACTCTGTGCAAATATCCCGTTTATAACTTCGTTGAGAGTGCCATCCCCTCCTACCACAATAATCTTTCTGTAACCCTCTTTAATCAGGTTTCTGGTAAGCAGGATGGCATGAAACCTTCTTTCAGTCATAACACTGGAATAACTGAAGTTTCTGCTTTTCAGGATAGAGTTAATCAGAGGCCAGTCTTTTTTACATTTTCCTGTGCCTGCATTGGGATTGACTATAACAAGCCATTCATCTTTTGTCATCCCGGTTTTCTTTTTGAAATTAGCAATTACAAATATACATTTATTTTTATTTTCATTTCAGCAGTGAAATCCATGAGATTAATATCGGAATAGTCAATACAAATAAAATGACATCATCAAGTTCACCGGATTAAGTTGAAAATCATTTTTTTAGAACCTCGTTTATGTAATAATTTTACTTTTAATAAACTATTACTGTATCAGTATTTATCAAATTAATTACATTCGTAAATTGAAGATCAATGATATGTCTTATATTTGAAATAAAGCACGCATGTTAATATCATGTTCATAACGGTAAAATAAAATGTTTACAACAGAAATGATAAGGCAGGTAAAGACAGATTTTAAAATAGTAAATTTGTGTCCATTTAATTTTCTGTTTAATTTGGGAAAAATACATATTCATGGGAAAAGTAATTGCACTGGCAAACCAGAAAGGCGGGGTTGGTAAAACAACGACAGCTATTAACCTTGGCGCAAGCTTTGTTGTGCTTGAGAAGAAAGTATTGATTGTGGACGCTGACCCGCAGGCAAATGCAACTTCCGGTTCAGGTTTTGAATTGAGAAACATTAAAACAAGCATATACGAGTGTTTGATTGATAATGTTGATCCTAATAAGATAATTCTGAACAGTGAACTGGGGAACCTGGATATGATACCTTCACACATAGATCTTGTAGGAGCTGAAATTGAAATGCTAAATATGCCGGAAAGGGAATATATTCTAAAAAAGGTAATCGATAAAGTTAAGGATAAATATGACTTTGTACTTATAGACTGTTCTCCCTCACTAGGTCTTATAACCGTAAATTCACTTACAGCTGCCGATTCTCTGATCATCCCTGTTCAATGTGAGTATTTTGCTCTGGAAGGATTAGGGAAGCTTTTAAATACTATTAAGATAATTCAGAGCAGGTTGAATACTGCGCTTGAGATCGAAGGTTTTCTACTTACAATGTACGATTCAAGACTCAGGTTATCAAACCAGGTTGTAGAGGAAGTTCGCAAACATTTCCAGGAGATGGTTTTTGAGACAATCATTCAAAGGAATATCAAGCTTAGTGAAGCTCCCAGTTTTGGTAAACCAGTTATCATGTATGATGCAGAGTCAAAGGGATCAATGAATTATTTAAATCTTGCAAGGGAGATACTGCAGAAAAATGAACAAACTCAGATAAGTAACAAAGAAAAGGTTTTAGAATAAATTATAGATATGGCAAAAAAAAATGCATTAGGGAGGGGATTAGGTGCCCTTATTGAGGATGCCGGCAAAGATGATGTGAAGATGCTATCTTCGATAGATGAAATTGCTGTTGAAGACATAGAAACCAATCCATGGCAACCCAGATCGAAATTTGATGATGAGTCACTCGATGAACTCGCTGAATCAATACGTGAAATAGGTATTGTTCAGCCAATTACCGTAAGGCATTCTGAAAATGGGAAGTACCAGCTTATTACCGGGGAGAGAAGGTACCGTGCAGCAAAAATTCTTCACCTCAAAGCTATCCCTGCATACATCCGGGTAGCAGATGACCAGAATATGCTTGAAATGGCGCTGGTGGAAAATATTCAAAGGGAAGATCTGGATGCTATTGAGGTTGCCATCAGCTATCAGCGTCTTATTGAAGAATGTAAGCTTACACAGGAGAATCTAAGTGACCGGGTAGGAAAGAAAAGAGCTACCATCGCAAATTATCTTCGCCTGCTAAGGCTCCCCGCAGAGGTGCAACTCGGAATTAAGGACAAGAAACTTACCATGGGCCATGCACGTGCTCTACTTGGACTTGAAGACCCAAGATGGCAGTTAAACATTTTCGATCAGATATTGAAAAATGATTTATCAGTTAGAAAAGTGGAGGATATTGTTAGAAAAGCTCAGGCAACAGAACCTCAAATAAATAAAGAAACGGGCAGGGAAATAAAGGAATATAAGGACTTAAAGGATCATTTATCCAGACATTTCGGTGCCAGCGTCGACTTTAAAAGACACAATAACGGATCAGGGAAAATCGTTATTCCTTTCAGAACAGATGAAGAACTGGAAAGAATTGTTGCAGTTCTTGACAAATTAAATGGATAAAAAACTATTTGCATATAGTTTTACTCTGAAGACAATGAGGGAAATATCTTTGGTAATACTCCTTTCTTTTTTTTTATCCGTCTCATCTGATGGACAATCATTGTCAGATACTCTTTCAAGTTCTATTGTTGCCGAAACAATAGCTGATATGACAGATACTGCTTATCACAGTCCAAAAAAAGCAGCCATTTATTCTGCTGTTTTCCCTGGCCTGGGACAGATATATAATAGGAAATACTGGAAGGTTCCTATTGTTTATGCAGGATTTGGAACATTAATATATTTTATAGGATACAATAATTCTAAGTTTAAGGAATTTAAACAAGCCTATAAGGACTTTCCCGATTATAAACTCGATTTTGATTATCCTCTTACACTTGAGCAGATTGACAGAGCGATGACTTTTTATAAGCGATGGAAAGATTTGTCAATTATCGGATCATTTGGTTTTTATATTTTTCAGATAATCGATGCATCTGTTGATGCCCACTTGTTCAACTGGAGTGTTAGTGAAGATATTTCTCTCAGAATAGAACCATCATTATCCCCTCCGGGAAATTACACCGGATTTAACGCTTTTGGTATCCGTGCTTGTTTATCATTCTAGTTTTCGTTTATTTTGTTTTTTTAATTTTAACATGAAGAAATTGAGGAAAATCATCTGCATAACAGTTTTTACAGGGTTGATGTTTTTTATTTCTCCTTTGGCATGCATAAGCAGTGATACCATTAGAATGATGGAGGTTGAGACAGGTTTTGAAGACAATCTGGATGCTTTATTAAATTTATGGTACGTGCAACAGGCTCTTCAGTTTGAAGAACCCGACAGTCTTTATCTTCTGGGAGAAGATATGGATTTCCCGGATTTCCCGGATTCTGTCTACATCCAAAGATTACAAAACCTGCCTTTTGTTATGGAGTTGACGTATAACCGGATCGTGAAGAATTTTATCGATCTCTATGCTAAAAATCGCAGGGACAGGGTACAGGTAATGCTCTCACTTTCAGGGTATTATTTTCCTATGTTTGAGGAAGTTTTTGAAAAATACGGAATTCCCGATGAAATGAAATATCTATCGATAATAGAATCTGCTTTGAACCCAAGAGCAGTTTCCAGAGCCGGTGCAACAGGCCTGTGGCAGTTCATGCTATCGACCGGAAAAAGCTATGGGTTGATTATTAATTCTCTTGTCGATGAAAGACGAGACCCGGTTAAATCATCGGAGGCTGCTGCCTTGTTCCTGAATGACCTGTATAATATTTATAAAGACTGGACACTGGTGATAGCAGCATATAACTGTGGGCCGGGCAATGTTAATAAAGCTATCAGAAGGGCAGGGGGTAAAAGAAACTACTGGGATATTTACTATTTCCTCCCGCGTGAAACACGAGGGTACGTTCCCGCATTTATTGCAGCTTCTTATGTAATGAATTATCATGGTGAACATAATTTATTCCCTGCACGAATTAACTTTGATCTTTATACAGATACCATTAATGTCAGAAATAAACTGCATCTAAAACAGGTCTCAGAAGTTCTCAATATACCAATTAAGCAATTACGTGACTTAAATCCTCAGTATAAACATGATATAATACCAGGTGATGGGAAGACATATCATCTGAGAATACCCCAGATACAAACAATGAAATTTATTGAATATCAGGATTCTATTTTTACCTATAAAGAATCAGAATTTTTCAATTCCAATAATTTTATTGTCAGCCCTACTTCTCAAAGCTCTTATGTTCCTCCTGTCCTTCCATCGGATAAATACACGAAACTCCTATATACCGTGAAATCCGGCGATAACCTCGGTTATATATCCACCTGGTATAATGTAAGGATCAGCGATCTGAGATATTGGAATAATATACGTAAGAATCTTATTAGAGCAGGGCAAAAACTGGCAATATATATTCCTAAGGAAAAGGCAGATTTTTACAGGGGTATTGATAAATTGAGTTTTGATGAAAAACAGAGCAGGGTTGGAGTCATAGCCCTTAGAACTGATTCCCCCATGGAAAATAAAGTTTACGATGGGGAGTATATTTATTATACTGTTAAAACCGGTGATACACTCTGGGATATCGCAAAGAATTTCCATGGTTTAAGCGTTACAGACATTGCAAAACTAAATAACATTGGCTCAGGTGATAAAATAAAGCCAGGGCAGCTTATTAAAATAATGAAGAAAGAATGATCCCAACCTGATGGGCTTATTATAAGCATATTCAGTTAAGTCATATATTTATTTATTTTTCTCTTTCTTTTATTGCTTTCCCGTAATCGGGAGTTATGAGGTATTCATCGAAACTGCTGTCAGGATGAATATGCCAGAAATATTTAAGATATGCTTCCTTTGTCATCGAATCCCAGTGAATAGATCCATGATAATATTTTTGAAAATGAAATAATCCGAGCCCTGCTGATAAAGCGAACGCAATTATCAGTGAATATTTTAGCAGCAATTTTTTCTCATTATATAGAAAAGTAATAAAGGCTGCAAGAGGAATGGATAAAAGTGGATAATAATCTATCATCGGGCGCATACCGAATCCTCCTCCATACCACCAGCACCACCACGACAAGATTATGTATATTGCTAAAACCGTAATAACAGGAATCACTATCAGCCAGTCTCCGGCATTCTTTTTTATGAATAAAAACCCGGCAATAGCAAAGATCATTACCGGTGTGTATATTAACCATCCTTTCCTGAAACCAAATAATCCTTCCCGGAGCATTGGCTCCAGCCAGAAAAAACGGCTGTGTGAACCATAGGAATTATATAACCATGAACCGGTTAATGATTTCCAGTAAAACATTTGAGGGAGCCATATAAGAATTGTTAAAGTAATTATTATAAATGTGTATCTGTAGTTTTTTAAAAAGAAAAATATCCTGGCGATAAAATCTTTGTAAGAACGGATACCGTATAAAAGAGGAATAAGGATAATAATTACATTGCTTGGTCTGACAAGCGTAATTATTCCAAATAAAAGTCCGGTTGAAAATGATCCTGAGAACGAAGGTTTTTTAAGAAAAACAACACTACACCACATAAATATACTAATAAGAGCAAAATTGAAAGAATGTGACATAGTAGCTGTAACACTGGTGTAAAAAAAGAGATTTGTGGCAAAAACCACAATGAATATAGTTAAGGCAGTAATGTGGTCCTTATAATATCTTAAAAGAAGTTTCCTCAAAAAGAATAGCCCGATAGTAAGATAAAAGATGCCGCTGAAAGCAAGACTTACGTGATAAGGCATTGAAAATCCATCGGCAGGAAATCCCATAGGTTTGGAAACTACATGTGCTATGGTGAAAAAGGGTAGATATAAAATGGCCATTCCCATACTTGTCCTTATTACATATGTCTTATTTTCAGTTATCTCCGGCCAGAATTTATTACTAAAGAATGAATTGTCTTCGTCAATAAACTTCAGGCTGAGATCTTTGTAAATGAATGTTGCAGGCAGATAGGAATAATATGATAAAGTATCCCAGTAAATAATTCCTTCATTCTTTTTCCAGTATTTTACATTCAGAATATTCCAGGTAGTTATAATGGTAACAAGCAAAATAACCAATACTGATAAAAATGAGCGCTTTCTGAAAAAGAGCAAATTATTTTTTTTTAAGAACTGCATATTTGAAGATGGTGATGAGCATTTTAAAGGCATCGGTATTCCTGAATTTTTTTCCTTCACCTTCATTCCTGGGGAAATATTTTACAGGCACTTCCGCTATGTTATTTTTCCTTATTCGCATTGATTTAATAATTAGTTCAGCCTCAAAACCAAATCTATTTTCGCGAAGACTCATTTGTTCGTATAATGAGCGTGTGAAAAGTTTATAACCACAAGCAACATCAGTGAGTTTTACGTTTATTAGTACTGATGTAAGCCAGGTAAAAAACCGGTTCGCCAGATATCGCCTATAGGATGAAAGGGGGCGGGTTACTCCGGGCAAATAGCGGGATCCGTTAATAAATTCCACGTTCAACTCTTTCATTGCAAGGAGCATGACAGGAATATCGGCAGGTGAAAGTTCCAGATCTGCATCCTGGATTAAAATAATTTCCCCTGATGAACATTCAATACCTTTTCTTACAGCAGCACCTTTCCCGGAGTTAACCGGCAGATTTAACAAGGTATTCCTCCCAGGATTGCTTCTGATGTATTCCTGAACTGCTTCTAAGGAGGAGTCGGTTGAACAGTCATTTACAATTATTACAGATATTTCATCAAGGAACCCGGGAAAATTAACTTTTTTAATTTCCTCAAGTACCTGTGGAATCATCAATGCTTCATTAAAGAGTGGAATGATAATATTAAGTTCCATAAGTTGATAATGTGGCAATGAAATTAATGCATTTCCCAATCGTAACCAACCCCTGGTTAATAAATATTGCAAATTAGGGCTGAAAATTAGATACAGGAGACCGAAGACAGAAGAAGATCAATTAGTTTAATTGTTTAATCGTGTAATCGTGTAATCGTGTAATTGTTGCTGCTGAACTTTAATATTTAAAATGTATTTCAGCCCCTCCGGGGCTGTATGGTTGCCATTATTTTTACCCCGGACGACAAGCGTCCGGGGCTGTTTAAATTTAACCCCTCTCGGGATTTTTTTCATTTCAAATTACAGCTTACAGCTTCACCGATTCACTGATTCCACGATTTCACGATTCCACGATTTCACGATTCCACGATTCCACGATTCTGCGATTCTACGATTCCACAATTCCACGTTTACACAATTCCACAATTCCACAATTCCAAGTCTTCTTTTTTGAAATAATTTTGTTTATGTCATGATATAAACCAATCTTTATACAAAAAATAAATAATACAATGAAAATAAAGATTCAATTATTTTACTTTTTACTGCTGTTGTTTATACTGAATATTGAGCCTGTATATACTCAGGTGGATAACTGGACCCATTTCAGGGGGGGTAATCTGGATGGTATTTCAAAATCGGAAAATGTGCCGGTTACTTTTAATGATACTACAAATGTTATATGGATGACCGAAATCTTTGGCAGAGGATGGTCTTCTCCTGTAGTTTATGGTGATCAGATATGGTTAACTACATCCATGAAAATATTTGAAATTCCCGGGAAGCTTAAAAGTATCCGCGAAAAACCCCATTATCAGGACAAGCTTATTGGCTGTGCAAATTGTAACACGTCTTTCCCGGTAATTTCTTTTTCACATAGAATGATAAGCCTCTCCATCACATTACGGAATTCACGGATATTACCTGTCCAGTTTATTTTCTGAAGTTCAGTTATAGCCTCTCCGGCGATTTCTTTCTTTGGGATACCATATTCCTCACAAATAGTTTCATTGAAATATCCGGAGAGGACAGGGATATCCTCTTTCCTTTCATTAAGGGATGGGACGTGTATTATGATAACGCCAAGTCTGTGATACAAATCTTCTCTGAAAGAATTTCTGGTAATCTCTTCTCTGAGATTTTTGTTCGTGGCAGTAATTATCCTCACATTCACATGAATATCTTTGTCGCTCCCAACTCTTGAAATTTTATTTTCCTGCAGGACTCTTAATACTTTTGCCTGTGCGGAAAGACTCATATCACCAATTTCGTCCAGGAAAAGAGTCCCTCCGTCTGCCTGTTCAAACTTTCCTTTGCGTTGTTTAATGGCAGAGGTAAAAGCCCCCTTTTCATGTCCGAATAATTCACTTTCAATAAGTTCTGATGGTATGGCAGCACAATTAACCTCAACAAATGGCTGTCCTGCTCTTTCACTGTTTTCATGAAGAAGCCTGGCAACAATCTCCTTACCAGTTCCATTTTCACCTGTGATCAGGACACGGGCATCAGTACCTGCAACACGATCGATCATCTCCCTCACCTTTTGTATAGCAGGTGATTCCCCGATCATTTTATAGTTTTTATTAATTTTTCTTCTAAGGACTTTTGTTTCATTAATCAGCGTATTCCTGTCCAATCCATTCCGAATAGTTATCAACAGCCGGTTAAGGTCAAGTGGTTTCTCGATAAAGTCATACGCTCCCTGTTTTATAGCTGTTACAGCTGTGTCAATATTCCCGTGTCCGGATATCATGATTACCAAAGCATCGGATGAAATTTCAAATAACATGGGAAGCACCTCCAGCCCATCCATTTCAGGCATTTTAATATCACATAAAACAAGATCGTGTTTTTTTTCCGTGTAGAGTTCAAGTCCCTCACGACCACTTGCAGCGAGGTCCAATTCATGACTTTCGTATTCGAGAACTTCTTTCAGAGTATTTCTGATACTCTTTTCATCATCAATAACCAGGATTCGAGCCATAGAGTCAGGATCAAAGATTAAGCATTTCGGCAACCACACCTTCTTTCAGTGCGTAATCCGATTGATAAAGATTGTTAATATTACATTTACGAAGCACAAAGCTAACAAATACGGAAGCTAAAATAATCATTTCCACCCTAACTATTTCCATGCCCGGCATATTTGTTCTCTCTTTTATGGTTGACTTCAGAAGAGATTCATGTAGGTTAAAAAAATCAATGATCTCAATTTTCCTGGAAGGAGAAGCACTCTTAATATATTTAGGAGGCATGGAATTAGCCAAAAGTGAAAAAAAGGTTTCAAAAGACCCTGAAGCCCCAATAAGAGTTGACGGATTGAACTCCTTTACAGCGGTGAAAAGTTTTTCAAGTTCCAGATCAAAATAACTTTCCAGGTTCTTTATTTCGTCATTTTTAATAGGGTCTGAAACAGGAAATATTTCCAACATCCTGGCCATACCCAGATTAAAACTTTGCTTCCAGAAAATACTTTTTTTATTGGCAATGATAAATTCGTTACTTCCGCCTCCAATGTCAAGAATCATCACCTTCTCCTCATTCATTTCAATTGACTGACGTACTCCTTTGTAAATAAAATCAGCTTCCCTGTCACCCGGAATGATATGAACAAAAATACCGAAACGTTCATTTACTTCTTTATTGAAAAATCTGCCATTGCTGGCATCGCGAATAGCAGAGGTAGCAAAAGCATATGTCTTTTCAGGGTTATATTTTTTAAGATTTTTCAGATGATGTTCTATAGCCAGAAATCCCCTTTCCATTGCTTCATCAGTTATCATTCCTTTGTGGATGCCTCCTTTTCCTAGTTTAACAGGTTCTTTTGCAGTGTGAATGATTGATAACTTGTTTTCTCCTGTTGTTTCAGAAACAAGAAGATTGAAAGTATTTGTTCCAAGATCGAGTATAGCGACTCTCATAGATTCAGACTATTTTGTTTTTATACATTTTAATTAATAATGTACAGGCATTTGTTACTAACTGAACGGAAATCAGATTTTATATGTCAGCCATTTCCATAATTCCCTGTAATTGACTTTTTTGCCATACATTAGAATTCCGGTCCTGTATATTTTTCCTGCCATCCAGGTTGAACCGATAAAGGTGAAGATAAGGATCACACTGGAAAGAAGCAGTTCCCATACCTTAACCCCAAATGGTATTCTGACCATCATAACAATTGGTGAAGTAAGGGGGATCATGCTGAACCAGAAGGCAAGTGGTCCTTCAGGATTATTAATGGTATTTATCATAATAAATATTGCGGCAATAAGGGGAATTGTCACTGGAAACATAAATTGCTGTGTGTCAGCCTCGTTATCAACTGCGGAACCTATTATTGCAAAAAATGAAGCATAAAGGAGATAACCTCCAAGGAAAAAGAAGGTAAACATTCCAATGATTAGTGTCAGATTAATGTTTTTTATGGAGCTATAGACATTCTGAAGTAAGTTAGGTTCAGTTTCTTCAAACTTCATTTCCTGAGTAATTTTACTTTGGGGGCTCATAATATCCTGAGCAAGCACTTGTTCAGCTGATGTTTCCGTTAGTTCAGGGAAAAATACCTTCTGGGAAACGGTAATAAAAAGGAGAGTAAGAATTATCCATAAGATGAACTGTGTAAGCCCGGTAAGCCCGACACCGGCAATTTTCCCCATCATGAGCTGAAAAGGTCTCACAGAAGATATAATGACTTCGATAATACGGCTGCTCTTTTCTTCAATTACCCCACGCATCACCTGAGCTCCGAAAAGAAATATAAAAAAATATATCAGCATGCCGCTTGCATAACCAATGATCATGGAAAGTTCTGTATCTGTCTCCTTCTCTTTCCCTTCTTCGGTCCATAAAATACTTCTCAGGTTAATACTGGTTTCAACAGACTTTAATATCTCCTCCAGATTCCGGATCTCATGAGTACTCAATTTATACTTTTTAATTTCATTTTCAATAGCATTGGCAATGTGTAAGCGGGTTGACAGACTGGGTTGTTTATCTGAATAGAGTACAGGAGTATTTGAAGCAATGATGTTTTCGGGAATAAAAAGGATAGCGCTGTATCCGGCTTTGATGTATGTTTCTCTGAGTTCATCAAGATGTACATCAGTAATATAACTGAATTTTATATAATCGGTTTCAGGAAGTATTCCAAGGAAAGCTGAGGAATTATCTATTACAGCAATAGTCCTGACTTCTTTGTCTTCCATTGTTGCAAGCCATGCCGGCACAAAGAGAAAGGCGGCAAAAATAACAGGGCCAAGAACCGACATAATAATGAAGGACTTTTTCCGCACCCGGGTAAGATACTCACGCTGAATAATAAGAAAAATCTTGTTCATAATTCTCTTTTAATTTCAGCCTGTTGATTTGTACTCTCAACAACTTTAATAAAAACGTCATTCATGCTTGGAATAATTTCATTAAATGATACAATCTCCCCTAAAGAGATAAGATTTGAGATTAAAGCATTATTATCAGATTCAAGGCTTACCTCTATTTGTATTTCATAAAATTCATGATTCTTATTAATATTCTTAATAACAAATTCCGGTCTGAGGTTATTCTTCAAAAATTCCGGATCGCAAACTATTTCAACCTGGTAAGTATTGGTTTTGTAATTTTTCTTTATATCATGAATACCCCCCTCAAGAATTACTTTTGATCTGTTTATCAGCGAGATATTATCGCATAATTCTTCCACAGAACTCATATTGTGTGTAGAGAAGATGATGGTAGCTCCTTTATTTTTAAGTTCCAGTATTTCATTTTTAAGAAGTTGTGCGTTTATGGGATCAAATCCGCTAAAAGGTTCATCGAAAATAAGAAGTTTTGGTTGATGAATGATAGTAGTAATGAACTGCACTTTCTGCTGCATTCCTTTTGATAGTTCCTCCACTTTTTTATGCCACCATTGTGTTATTTCAAATTTCTCAAACCAGTATTTTAGTTTTTTTAAGGCATCCGGTTTCGACAGGCCTTTAAGCTGAGCCAGATAAAGAGCTTGTTCCCCAACCTTCATCTTTTTATATAAACCCCTTTCCTCGGGAAGGTACCCAATGCTGAAGATATCATTTCTGCACATCTTCCTGTCTTCGAAAAAAAGTTCTCCGGTGTCGGGAGCTGTGATCTGGTTTATTATCCGTATAAGGGTCGTTTTTCCTGCTCCGTTTGGTCCCAGTAAACCAAAAATACTATTTTCCGGAACTTCAATAGAAACCTTATCGAGTGCAAGATGATCCGAGAATTGTTTTACTATATTAGTTGCTGCAAAGAGAGCCATTTTATTTCAGTTATTCAAAGTAGCCTTTCATTCGTTCAAAAAAGGTTCTTTCAGATTGTTCAGGATTTGGAATAAAGTTAGGAGAATCTTTCAGTTTTTCAATGATTTTCTGTTCTTCTTTCGACAAATTCTTTGGCACCCATATATTAACTGACACCAGCAAATCGCCTATTCCATAACCGTTTACATCCGGGAGTCCCTTACTGCGAAGGCGCAGGATTTTACCAGGCTGAGTTCCCGGGTCTATGCGGATTTTAACCTTACCTTCTACAGTTGGTATTTCTGCGTTAGTTCCGAGGCTGGCATCCGGTATGCTGAGAAATAGGTTATAAATCAGATCATTCCCATCGCGTATCAACTCTTTATGTTTTTCTTCTGAAATAAGTACAAGCAGATCTCCGTTAACACCTCCTCTTCTTGGAGCATTCCCTTTTCCGCTTACTTTTAGTTGCATTCCTTCAGATACTCCTGCAGGGATAGTGAATGAGATCGTTTCTTCCGAACTAATAATTCCTTCGCCATAACAATGAACACATTTTTGTGATATCATTTTCCCTTCACCGTTACATGCAGGACAAGTTGCTGTAGTCTGCATCTGCCCAAGGAAAGTGCTTGTTACTCTTGTAACATATCCACTGCCCCGGCATGTTGAACAACTTGTAAAAGAACCGGAGTCTTTCGCCCCTGTTCCCTTGCAATTTTCACAGGAGATATACTTTTTAACTTTAATCTTCTTTTCAGCTCCTTTAGCAATTTCTTCCAGGTTAAGTTTAACTTTTACCCGCAAATTAGATCCTTTGTTAACTGACCGGGAAGTTCCCCTCCTGCTGCTCCCAAAACCTCCAAAACCACCAAAGCCAAGATCACCGAATATATCACCGAAATTGGCAAAAATGTCTTCCATAGACATCCCGCCTCCATGTCCAAAACCGTTACCCTGACCATTGAATGCAGAATGTCCGAACTGATCATACCGGCTTTTTTTCTGAGGATCTGAAAGAACGCTGTATGCATCAGCAGCTTCCTTAAATTTTTCTTCTGTATCCTTATTATCAGGATTCTTGTCAGGATGGTATTTAAGCGCCAACTTTCTGTATGCCTTTTTTATTTCGTCAGAAGAGGCATTGCGGCTGACACCCAGAACTTCATAATAGTCTCTTTTTGTCATTTGATTAGAAATATTTATTCGCCAACCACAACTTTTGGATACCTGATTACTTTTTCACCAAGTATGTATCCTTTTAAAACCACGTCAACAACTTTTCCCTTAAGTTTCTTTTCCTGAACAGAGATTTTTGTTACCGCTTCATGGATGTCTGTGTCAAATTCTTTATGCAATGATTCTATTTCTCTTAATCCCTGCTGGTGTAAAACATCTTTTAATTTGTTGTAAATCAACAAAAGACCTTCTTTTGAAGGATCAACATTTCCTTCTCCGTTAAGAAAACCTATTGCTCTGTCGAAATCGTCAATAACAGGAAGTATCTTCAGAATTAAGCTTTCCCCTGCTGTTCTGATTAAATCTGCTTTTTCTTTTAATGTGCGTTTCCTGTAATTGTCGAATTCGGCAGAAAGACGTAAATATTTATCCTGTACTTCAGCAAATTTCTCGTCAGATGATTGTTCGGTTCCACCCTCAATTCCCGGTTCATTTTCCTCCTTTTCTGTTTCAACTTCTGCAGTCACTTCCTCCTGATTTCCTTTATGGATATTATCATCAGTTTGTTCCCTGGTTTCTTCATGAAGGTTATTATTATCAAAGGATTTTTTTTCCTTACCAGATGATTTTTTTGCCATATACATTATTATATTTTGTAATTAACTCACTGACGTGATCAAATATTTTGCCATAAAAGGAGGATGGACAAAATGGCAGGAGATGATAAATGAGGCATCAGGCACCAGAGATTTTGAAAGCAAAAAAAAATAATAATATCTTAGAAGGAAACTGGTAATCAGGAGATCACTGACATTAATTATCTTTTTTTAGTTGTTCTAGAGTATTTACGAGCATCTCGCCACGTAGATTTTTTGCAATGATTGTACCCTTGCCATCAATCAGCCAGCTTGCAGGTATCCCCCGAACCTGGTATATTGCTGCAGGTACAGATTGCCATCCTTTCAGATCACTGACATGGTATTCCCATTCGAGTTTATCTTTTTCAATAGCATCCAGCCACTGCTCCCGGTTGTTGTCAAGAGAAACTCCATAAACAGTGAAACCTTTGCCGTTTTTAAATTCCTGATCTTTATACTTATGGTATGTCGCAACAATATTAGGATTCTCCATTCTACAGGGGGGGCACCATCCTGCCCAGAAGTCGATAAGAACAATTTTGCCCCTTAGGGATGAAAGTTTTATCATTTCACCGGAAGGAGCAGCGAATTCAAGTTCAGGTGCCCTGTCCCCAAGGTTTAAACCTACAGGAATATTTTCGGATGTCATTACATCCCCAGTTTTAGTTTCTGATTTCTTTCCGGAACTATCAGATTTGCAGGCCGCGATAATAAGTGATGATGCGAAAACCAGAATGATTATCTGAAAAAAATTTTTCATTGTATTTTTGTTTAAAGTTGCTTATATGAATGAGTTTTTTGTTTATATGTATTTAGTTATGATATCAACAAAACGGACTTTTTCTTTTATATCCCTCGCAAAAATAACATCTAAATATGTAAATATATGTCTTCTTTAACAAAAACAAATCAAAAACGTTCAATGGCGGCTCCCAGTGCCCTGAGTCTTAAATCAATATCCTGGTAACCACGGTCAATCTGTTCAATATTGTCAATAATACTTATCCCGTCGGCTGACATGGCAGCTATGAGTAGTGCCACACCGGCTCTGATGTCTGGTGAACTCATATTGGTAGCTCTGAGGTTAATTTTGTGATCAAGTCCGATGACTGTAGCCCGGTGGGGGTCGCACAGTATTATTTGTGCACCCATATCGATTAGTTTATCAACAAAGAAAAGCCGGCTTTCGAACATTTTTTGATGAATAAGTACGCTTCCTTTTGCCTGTGTTGCAGTTACAAGGATAATACTTAGCAGGTCGGGGGTAAGTCCTGGCCATGGAGCATCGGCGATTGTCATAATAGCCCCGTCAATAAAAGTGTCGATTTCATAATTATCAGCCGGGTGGATAATAATATCATCATCTTCCTCTAAAAGCTTAATACCCAGGCGCTGGAATGCCTGGGGTATGAGGCCCAGATGACTGTATCCTACGTTTTTAATACGTATGGCAGAGCGTGTCATTGCTGCCATTCCGATAAAACTCCCCACTTCAATCATGTCCGGAAGCATTTTATGTGTTGTTCCTGAAAGACTGGAAACGCCTTTAATCGTGAGCAAATTTGAGCCTACCCCCTTTATTCCAGCCCCCATCCTGTTGAGCATATGGCACAATTGCTGGATATATGGTTCGCATGCGGCATTGTAAATGGTCGTTGTTCCTTCTGCAAGCACTGCTGCCATGATAATATTGGCAGTTCCGGTCACAGACGCTTCATCGAGAAGCATGTAACACCCTTTTAGATTAGAGGAACTAACTTTATAGATAGAAGCTTTGTGATTATATTCAAAATTAGCGCCAAGTTGCTGTAATCCAACAAGATGCGTGTCAAGCCGTCTTCTCCCAATTTTGTCTCCACCCGGTTTGGGGATAATAGCTTTGCCAAATCGGGCAAGCAAAGGTCCTATGAGCATTACTGACCCCCTGAGAGCAGTGCTTTTTTCTATGAAATCTTTAGAATCGAGGTATCCGGTATTAATATCAGATGCCCGGAATGAATAAGTATCGGGTGAAAGCCGGTTAATTTCAACACCCATATCCCTGAGAAGTTCTATGAGTTTGTTGATATCTCTTATATCAGGAATGTTCGATACAGATACGGTTTCAGATGTAAGAAGTGTAGCACAGATAATTTGAAGGGCCTCGTTTTTTGCTCCCTGGGGAACAATATCTCCTTTAAGCACATGACCTCCCTCAATTTTGAACCGGCCCATGGTATTTACTTATTTTTCCGTTGTGTTCGTTTCTTGTTTCTGTTCTTCTGAAGAATATCACGGGTTTCGGATAATTTAAAATCTGATGTCTGCAGGTTGATTTTACTATTTGATAGTTCCCTTAGATCAGAAAAGATTTGTTCATCACTTACATTTTCTCTATTCCAGGTCAGATATGACTTTTTCATATGATTAGCAAGCATCTTTATAAGAAAATTTTTCTCTTCTCCTTCTTCCATCTCTGTGGCTTTTTTCACCATCATTTCGATGTATTTACCGTAATGTTTATATTTAATACTTTCCTGAGTATATAATAGTTGTTTGGGTTTTTCAGCAAATTTACCGGGTTCAGGTTTTTCAAATGGAGAGTCAACGTCAAGCTTGAAATCGGATATTATTGCAAGGTGGTCCCATAGTTTATGCTTGTAATCACTAAAATCCCGCAATTGAGGATTAAGATTTCCCATAATGCTGATAAGGGTTTTTGCAGCTTTATTTCTTTCTTCCTTGTCTTCTATATTTATCGTGTGGTCAACCATTTTGTGAACACTTCTGCCATATTCCGGAAGAATTAATCTTTTTCTTGATGTATTATAGTCGTTGTTCATGATTTTTTTATAATTGGTTCAAAGGTAGTAATTATTATGTCATTTACGAAATGATCTTTAACCTGGCAAATTTGAGTAAAAGCTGTTTTTGCCCGTGTTCTTTAAAAAAAACTGTCGCTTTTACATTCGGAGACATTCCTTCTTTACTGATTACTTTTCCTTTTCCAAAACGTGCATGTTCTACTTTCATTCCAACCATAATTCCGGAAGGGTCATCAGCAGCTATGGGTTCATTTCTGCTAATATTATCAATTTTCAAAAACCTGTTATGATTGAAAAGGGCTTTTTCACGGGGCTTATGCCGGATATGATCAAGAGAGTTTTGATAAGAAGGTTTTATTACCGGGTCAAGCCCTGGAACCATGGAGAAGTCGAGAAATTCACGATCTATTTCCTTAATAAAGCGGCTTGGTTTACAATAGGATAAAACTCCCCATTTATACCTGCTTAAGGAATAGGAGATAAATACGTTTTCCATTGCCCTTGTTAATGCAACGTAAAAGAGTCTTCTTTCTTCATCCAATTCTTTTTGTGTGTTAACCGACATAAAGGAAGGAAAAAGCTCTTCTTCCACTCCTGAAATAAATACATTCCGGAACTCCAGACCTTTTGCAGAATGAATCGTCATGAGCAATACTTTATTTTTATTTTCATCCTTATCATTGTCAGCATCAGTATATAGCGCTACAGTCTGAAGATATGCCGAAAGACTTGTATTTACAATATTTTCAGGGTTTTCGGTGAATTCCTTAATTCCATTCAATAATTCCTGTAAATTTTCAATTCTGCTGATCCCTTCAGGTGTTTTATCATTGTTCAGGTCTTTAAGCACTCCTGAATTACTGGCAATTGTATAGGCAAGGTCAAATGCTTCCATTTCTTTATACCGGCATATATAATCCTCCATTAATTGTCTGAAACCGGATAATTTTTGCTGAATACCTTTATTAAATTCTTTATGTATAAGATTTAGATCATTGATAATTTCCCACATTGTTCTTCCTGTTTGCTGTGCCAGCCATTCAATTTTAAGAATGGAAGTTTTCCCGATACCCCTGAGAGGATAATTTATGATACGTTTAAGGGATTCATCATCAGCAGGGTTAACAACCAGCCTGTAATAGGAGAGCATATCCTTTATTTCTTTCCTTTCAAAAAAGGAAAGTCCGCCATAAACTTTGTAAGGTATATTTAATCTCCTCATTGATTCCTCAAAGATTCTGGATTGTGCATTTGTTCTGTACAAGATTGCGAAATCATTATACTTAATTTGTCGGGAACAGACTATATTCTTAATCATATTTGAAATCTGCACCCCTTCATCCTTATCGCTTCCGGCTTCAATGATCTTAATTTTTTCACCTGCCAGGTTTTTACTGTATAATTTTTTTCTGATCTGGTCCTTATTTTTACTAATCACGCTATTGGCAGCTTCTACAATGTTTTGTGTAGAACGATAGTTTCTTTCGAGTTTAAATAACCTTGCTTCGGGATAATCGGTCTGGAATTTAAGAATATTTTCTAACCTTGCTCCACGGAATGAATAAATACTTTGCGCATCGTCACCAATCACGCAGATATTTTTATGAACCTGAGCCAGTTTATTTATAATCAGGTACTGGGAATAATTGGTATCCTGGTATTCATCTACCAGGATATAATTGAAAATATCCCTGTACTTTTGAAGAATTGCAGGATGATTATGAAAAAGAATATTGGTAGTTAAAAGAAGATCATCAAAATCCATTGCGCCCGATCTCTTGCACCTGACAGCATATCTTGAATAAATGGCTGCTAATGCCGGTCGTTGAAGGCTTCTGTCACGTTCCTGGATTTCATTGCTGGAGGAATAAATATCGGGTGTTATAAGATTATTTTTCGCCATCGAAATTCTGCTGAGTATTTCGGAAGCTTTATAAATTTTTTCATCCAGATTCATTTCCTTACAAATAGACCGGATCAGGTTTTTCGAATCCAAACTGTCATAGATTGTATAGTCATAAGGATAATTAATAGCGTCACTTTCTGTCCGTAAGATTCTGGAAAATACTGAATGGAATGTTCCTGCCCTGATTTTTCTTGCATAAGATTGCCCTATTAATAAAGCAATTCTTTCTTTCATTTCATTTGCTGCCTTGTTTGTAAATGTCAGTGCCAGGATACCTGAAGGTTGAACACCATTCTTCAGCATATATGCTATTCTATAGCTGAGAACACGTGTTTTCCCTGATCCTGCTCCTGCAACTATCAGGGAAGGCCCTTGATAGCTTGTAACTGCATCTCTTTGAGCTTCGTTAAGTTCATTTGCAAATTCGTTCACATTTAAATTTTTGATGATTGAAAAGGCCAAAATAATATTTGTTATTTTAATGAAAGCATATACGCGTGATAATTTATTAACTGTTTTTGAATTTATTTTAAAACAAAATAAAAATCAGCCGGAAGGCAGCATTTTTTTATAAATTTGAGGACTTTTATTATTATTACGAATTTATTTAAGGGCAGATTATAATCAACTGCCAGTACTTTTTTTCTCCGGCTATTCAAGACCTGTTTAGAATGTTCACAGATTGTTTGTCCCGGTGTAAAGGTATGTGCAATAAATTATATGTTCAGGAAGTTAATTAGGATTAGGAAACCGAATATTTTGAAAATGTCTGTACATAAATTTGGCATTTGTTTTTTTGTCATTTCAATGACATACTTCAGCATGAATTTAAATGGCCAGATCTATGGACCTTTGGCTGATTTCGCCAAAAAACTTACTTATAATACTTATTCGGGGGATGACAGTGTTTTTATTTTTTACAGTACTGCTGATCTGCCTGAAAAAGGAAGTCTTACTGCCATACCAACTGTTCCTGGTAATTATAATTTTGAATGGTCAAAATATAATCCTTCGATTAACGGATTTGATCCGGTATTTTTAGTACAGAGCGGTCTTCCTCAATCTGTAGCTGGTAATCTGGATGAAGGCGGCTACAAGGTACGTATATTCAATGGTGTTGGAGTAGATGTTTCTTTCACTGCCTGGGTTTATCTGAATGAGTTAAGAGCAGAGGCAGAAAAAGATGACCAGGGAAATCTGAAGCCATTCAAATATACTTGTTTCTTAATACAGTTAAACGGTTTTGTATTTATAGATACTTTTTATTATTATGATTTCAGCACACATGAAAAGTTGCTGCTTCAGAATGATTATACATTCAGATGGACATCAGATAATCCGGATTTAAATATTCCATTTGCAAATATTTATGAGGATCCACAGATAATAAGCCATTTCCCCACGATTGATACCCGTTTCTTATTTACAGTAACTGACAGTTTCATGATGCAGGTGAGTGATGATGTATTCTATAAAACTATTCACGTTGATGCTAAATTTCGTATAATGATATTTGATAAAGAGGAAACAAAGCTTTATATTGATCCTTCAGATCCTTACGAGGGTGGGGCCCCTTTGAAAGTCAGGTTTATTAATGAAAGCCAGAATGGTAATAGTTTTGAATGGATTTTTTCCGATTCAGTCAGGTCCGGGCTATTCAGCAATGAATTTACTACTGATGTAAATTACGAACCTGAATATTCATATTATATTCCCGGTTTCCCTCAGGATTACTATCCAGCCCTGGTTGCATGGAGTATGGAAGGATGTACAGATACTTTCACGATTGATCAGCCAATAATTGTATTACCCTCAGAATTGGAAATACCTAATGTTTTCAGCCCTGATGGTGATGGTATAAACAGGTATTTCAAGGTAGAGCATCAGTCAATCGAAGAATTCAGTATTATTATTATGAATCGTTGGGGAAAGGTAGTATACAGGGCTGAAACCGGAGATTTATATGAATGGGAAGGCTGGGATGGAAAAGTATTAAATACGAACCAGCCCGCATCACCGGGTGCATATTTTTATATAATAGAAGCCAGGGGATATGACTCGAAAAGATATTATAGAAATCAATATAAGGGAACAGTTTATTTATTCAGGGGAGATTATTAACTGCTGCAACTGTTAACTGAAAGATGCTATTTTGTATAATAACCTGCCTGTTTATATGCAGAGATTAACTCTGATGATCTGGTCAGTTCTTAATAATCCGCCCTTTTACTGCTCATTAAATATTGAATAACTATTCTTCTTCAGCTTCCTCCTCATAAGCTTTAAGGAGCACTTCCTGAAGGTCGCCGGGTACCTGAGCATATTCTGAAAACTTCATTGAATACATTGCTCTTCCGCTAGTCAGTGAACTTAATGCAGTAGAATATTTATTCATCTCAGCAAGAGGAACTTTTGCGGTTAACTTCTCAAACCCTTTTTCGCTTGTCATTCCGAGAACGATAGCTCTTCTTCCCTGAAGATCACTCATAACGTCACCCATTTTGTCAGATGGCACAAAAACTTCTACAAGATATATAGGTTCAAGAATTTTGGGGCCAGCATCTTTAAAGGCTTTGCTGAAAGCATTTCTTCCGGCAAGTCTGAATGAAATTTCATTGGAATCAACAGGGTGCATTTTCCCATCGTAAACATATACCCTGATATCTCTTGCATATGAACCTGTTAGAGGGCCTTCTTCCATTTTCTCCATAATACCCTTCAAAATAGCAGGCATAAAACGGCTGTCGATTGATCCTCCAACAATACAGTTATGATACACGAGTTTTCCTCCCCAGGGTAGTTCATGTTCTTCTTTATTACGAACAGAAACCTTAATTTCCTTGCCATTTATCCTGAACATATCAGGTGTGGCGGCTTCTTCTTTGTGAGGTTCAATTATCATGTGAACCTCACCGAACTGTCCGGCACCTCCGGATTGTTTCTTGTGGCGATAATCCGATTGGGCAGCTTTGGTTATTGTTTCGCGGTATGGGATTTTTGGAGTAATATATTCTGCATCAACTTTAAATACATTATCGAGATGCCATTTAACAATTTTCAGATGATGCTCGCCTTGCCCGGATAAAATAATCTGTTTAAGTTCTTTCGAATATTCAATAAGTACAGTTGGATCCTCATCATGAATTCTGGTAAGAACTTCTCCAAGTTTTTCTTCATCACCTTCACTTAAAGGACGTATTGCTGTACGGAATTTAGGATCCGGAAATGGAATGGGAGGGAAGATTATTTTATAGTCAGTTGATAATGTGTCATTTGTTTTTGTGCTTTTCAGTTTAACTGTAGCTCCGATATCCCCGGCTGACATTTTTGAAACTTTTACTCTGTTTTTCCCGGCACACATGAATAACTGTGAGATGCGCTCCTTATTTGATGTTCTGCTGTTTACTACATCAAGACTTTCATTAATTTCACCTGTCATCACTTTAAAAAAGTTAACTTCACCTATATGCGATTCAACGGAAGTTTTAAAAACAAAAAGTGAAGGTATCCCTGAGGGGTCAACTTTTCTTTCTGTGCCACTATTATCTTTTATTGCCGGCATTTGATCCGGGGAGGGTAGAATATTTGCAAACGTTTCCAAAAGTCTTCCAACGCCAATATTTTTTTTGGCAGAAACGCAAAAAACCGGATGCATTCCTCCTGAAATAATACCAGTAATAATGCCTTTTTTCATTTCATCCTCATCCAGAGTCCCTTTCTCGAAAAACAATTCCATAAGTGATTCATCATTTTCGGCAGCTTTCTCAATTAGCTCATTATTAAGTCCTTCGGCTTTACTCTTTTCATTATCAGGAATTTCAAGGATATCAGGCTTACCTCCATCAACCGGATATTTATATAATTTCATTTTCATCAGGTCGATAATTGAATCAAATCCGGGGCCTGCGTTTACAGGGTATTGGATTATCGCGATCTTTGAGCCATATCGTTCATTCAGCGTCTCAATTGTTTTTTCATAGTTTGCTTTATCATGATCACAATGATTTATAACAATCACCATTGGTTTTAAATATTTTTCTATCCATCTGTTATGTATCTCAGTTCCTACTTCCATACCATGCTGACAATTTATTGTCATAACAGCTACATCAGCTACACTTAATCCTGCTACTGCCGCACTTATAAAATCATCAGGACCCGAGGTGTCAATAATATTGATTTTTGTGTCCTGGTATAATGAATAAAGAACACTTAAATATATGGAACTTCCGGTTTCCTGCTCAATTGGATTATAATCCGAAGCCGTATTTCTGCTATCTGTATCACCCTGGCGGTCTATTACATCTCCTTCAAAAAGCATGGATTCAGCAAGAGTGGTTTTCCCTGAGCTGGCATTGCCAAGCAGAACAATATTACGAATTTGTTGAGTTGAGAATGTTTTCATTTTTCATATAAGGTATTGAGATAATTAATAGTAACTTAAATATATTTGTGGTTAATTGCTTTTGCTTCAGAGTAGAATGGTTTTTTACCAGAGTTGCAAAAGTAATAATTTTTTATTTAGTAACAAGTCTGTTATGTTTAATCTGAAAAAGCAGGCTTATAATTATTATTCTTTAAAGCAAAAATTATTTCTTTTATTAACCGGCAAAAAAACTTCTTCGATAATTTGGTCAGGGGAACCCGGAAAACCTGTTATTGCTTATTATAATCAGCCAAATAAATTTATAAAAATTATTGTTTTAAAAAAAAAAAGAATACCTTTGCAACCCGTTTTGGGAAAAATATTTAAGAAATCATAATTAATTATTTATTATGCCAACTATTCAGCAGTTAGTTAGAAAAGGCAGACAGAGCATACTTGAGAAAAGAAAAGCTCCGGCCCTGGATTCGTGCCCGCAGAGACGGGGGGTTTGTGTAAGGGTTTATACAACTACTCCAAAGAAACCAAATTCGGCTATGAGAAAGGTAGCCAGGGTAAGACTGACAAATGGCAAGGAGGTAAACTCTTATATTCCCGGTGAAGGTCATAATCTGCAGGAACACTCCATTGTCCTTATAAGAGGAGGAAGAGTTAAAGACCTCCCTGGTGTAAGATATCATCTTATACGTGGTGCTCTCGACGCTTCTGGTGTGGAAGGCAGATCCCAGCGACGCTCAAAATATGGAACCAAACGACCCAAGAATAAATAATAATTAAATATTTACAATGAGAAAAGGCAGACCAAAGAAGCGATTACTGCTACCGGATCCGAAATATGGAGATCCACAGGTTACGAGATTTGTCAACAATCTGATGTTGCAAGGAGAAAAGAGTATTGCTTATAATATTTTCTATGATGCAATTGAGATTGTTGGTCAGAAAATCAAGATTGAGGAGAAAACTCCTCTTGATGTATGGAAACAGGCTCTTGAGAATATTACTCCTCAGGTAGAAGTCAAGAGCCGGAGGGTTGGAGGAGCCACATTTCAGGTACCTACTGAAATAAGACCTGACAGGAAAATTTCCATCAGCATGAAAAATCTTATTTCTTTTGCGAAAAAACGTTCGGGAAAATCTATGAGTGATAAGCTGGCTGCTGAAATAATTGCCGCATATAATAATGAAGGTGCCGCAGTTAAAAAGAAGGAAGATACTCATCGAATGGCAGAAGCAAACAAAGCATTTGCTCATTTCAGGTTTTAATGTGAGATGAGAAGAAAATTATAATGAAACAGGAGCTGAGATATACAAGAAATATTGGCATAATGGCCCATATCGATGCAGGTAAAACTACTACCACAGAGCGTATTCTGTTTTATACCGGCATTAACCACAGAATGGGAGAAGTTCATGACGGTGCTGCAACAATGGATTGGATGGTGCAGGAACAGGAAAGGGGCATTACAATTTCTTCAGCTGCTACTACAACCTATTGGAATTATAACGATAATAAATACAAAATAAATATAATTGATACTCCCGGGCACGTTGATTTTACTATGGAAGTTGAGCGCTCCCTGCGTGTACTTGACGGAGCCATAGCAGTATTTTGCGGTGTTGGAGGTGTTGAACCCCAGTCGGAAACAGTCTGGAGGCAAGCTAATAAATATAATGTACCCAGAATAGCTTTTATTAATAAACTTGACAGGATCGGGTCGGACTTTTTTCGCGTGCTTAGTGAGATAAAAGATAAGCTTGGGGCAAATCCTGTTCCTTTACAGATCCCTATCGGATCGGAAGATGAGTTTAACGGTGTAATAGATCTTATTGAAAGAAAAGCAGTTATTTGGGAAAATGACGAGACTTTAGGGATTACATATAAATTAGAAGAGATACCCGATGACCTCACCGGACTTGCGGAGGAATGGAGGGAGAAACTTGTTGAGGCAGTTTGTGTTTCGGATGATGTTTTGCTTAACAGGTTTCTTGAGAATCGCAATGATATTTCTGTTGAGGAATTTATGGAAGCCACAAGAAATGCTGTTATCCGGCAGGAAATTGTTCCTGTTTTTTGTGGAGCTGCCTTTAAAAATAAGGGAATACAGAGGTTGCTTGACGGTGTATGTGCCTTCCTGCCAAGCCCTTTGGATATAGAATCAGTGAAAGGGCTTGACCCTGACTCAGGCAAAGAAACGGAAAGACATGCAAATATTGATGAACCTCTTACCGCCCTTGTTTTTAAAATAGCAACCGACCCTTTTGTAGGGCGTCTTGTATATCTCAGAGTGTATTCAGGTATACTTCGCCAGGGAATAATGGTTATTAATCCAAGGACTGGAAAGAAAGACAGGGTAAACAGACTCTATCAGATGCATGCCAACAAACAGATTCCCAAGGAATTCATTGAAGCAGGAGATATTTGTGCCGGCGTAGGGTTTAAAGACCTGAGAACAGGAGACACCATTTGCTCCGTAAGTAAATCAATAGTGCTTGAGTCAATGGACTTCCCCGAACCGGTTATCAGTGTTGCAATTGAACCAAAAACACAACTCGACATAGATAAACTGGGACTCTCACTTGCCAAACTGGCAGAGGAAGATCCTACTTTTAAGGTAAGGATTGATGATAATACCGGACAAACCATTATAAGCGGGATGGGAGAATTACATCTTGAAATCCTGATCGACAGATTAAGAAGAGAATTTAAAATAGAGTGCAGCCAGGGAAATCCTCAGGTAAATTATAAAGAAGCTCTTACCATTGAAATAAATCATCGAGAATTGTTTAAAAAACAAACCGGAGGGCGGGGTAAATTTGCTGATATTTCGGTGAAAATAGGACCTGCTGATGAGGGATTAACAGGATTACAGTTCATAAACGAGATAAGGGGGGGCAATATTCCCAGAGAATATATTCCCTCAATTGAAAAAGGTTTTCTGTCGGCAATGAAAAATGGTCCCCTGACCGGCTTTCCTGTCGATAATCTAAAAGTAATTTTAGAAGACGGATCATACCATCCTGTCGATTCCGACTCTCTTTCTTTTGAGATTGCTGCAATACATGCATTCAGAGCAGCCGCTCAAAAAGCTAAGCCTGTTTTACTTGAACCTGTTATGTCGGTTGAAGTTGTTACTCCTGAAGATTATATGGGTGATGTTATAGGGGATCTTAACAGGCGAAGAGCACAGATTGAAGCTATGGAATCAAGAGCCGGTGACCGCGTTGTTAAAGCAAAAGCACCTCTTGCTGAGCAGTTTGGATATATAACCGCCTTAAGGACAATTACATCCGGAAGAGCTACTTCAAGCATGGAATTTTCACATTATCATGAAGTCCCATTAGATTTGTCAAAACAATTACTTGAAAAAATTAGTGGTAAAACATTTGCATAATAAATAAAAGAATGAGCCAGAAGATTAGAATTAAACTTAAGTCATATGATCATAACCTGGTGGATAAATCCGCCGAAAAGATCGTAAAGACTGTTAAATCTACCGGTGCTGTTGTTAGCGGGCCTATACCTCTGCCAACACATAAGAAGATATTTACTGTACTGAGATCTCCGTTTGTGAATAAAAAATCGAGAGAACAATTCCAGTTTTCTTCCTATAAGCGACTGCTGGATATATACAGTTCAACCCCAAAAACAATCGATGCTTTAATGAAGCTCGAATTACCGAGTGGTGTTGAAGTTGAAATAAAAGTGTAATTAAGATATTAAAACATTATTATCATGCCAGGATTAATTGGTAAAAAAGTAGGGATGACTTCCATCTTCGATGAAGAGGGAAGAAATGTTCCGTGTACAGTAATACAAGCCGGCCCTTGTGTAATAACACAGATAAAAACCGTTGAGAACGATGGTTATGCATCAATTCAATTAGCTTTTGAAGATAAAAAGGAAAAGAAAACCTCTCGTCCACTGATTGGTCATTTTAAAAAAGCAAATACAAGTCCCAAAAGAAAAGTTATTGAGCTTAAAGGATTTGTCCGGGACTGGAAACCGGGTGATGTTATAACAGTTGATTATTTCAAAGATGATATCTGGCTCGATGTTTCCGGCATTTCCAAAGGAAAAGGTTTTCAGGGAGTTGTAAAACGACACGGCTTCAGAGGGGTTGGTGACAGTACCCATGGGCAGCATGATCGACTAAGAGCTCCAGGTTCTCTGGGTGCATCTTCATACCCCTCAAGGGTTTTTAAAGGTATGAGAATGGCCGGACGCATGGGTGGCGCGAAAACTAAAATCCTTAACTTACGTATCATGAAAATTATTCCCGAAAGCAATTTATTATTACTTAAGGGTTCCGTTCCGGGTTCAAATGGTTCATTTTTAATTATTGAGAAATAATGGAGTTATCTGTATTAAAAGTATCGGGAGAAGAAACGGGCAGAAAAGTTAAGCTCTTTGATGAAATCTTTGGTGTTCAACCAAATGACCATGCAATCTATCTGGATGTAAAACAAATCCTTGCAAATAAGCGGCAGGGTACTCATAAGACTAAGGAAAGAAGTGAGGTCAGAGGAAGTACAAGAAAGATAAAAAGACAAAAAGGGACAGGAAGTGCCCGATTCGGTGATATTAAAAATCCTGTTTTCCGTGGAGGTGGACGAACTTTTGGCCCAAAACCACGTACTTACGGCTTTAAACTCAATAAAAAGGTTAAACAACTTGCAAGAAAATCAGCCTTATCATACAAAGCACTTAACCAGCAAATTCTGATTATTGAAGATATTAACCTGGAAGCACCGAAAACCAGAGAAATAGATGTGATACGTAAAAATTTAAAAATAAACGACAAAAAATCACTTCTTGTTTTAAAAGACAAAAATAATAACGTATATTTGTCCTCTCGAAATTTGCAGGACTTTAAGGCTGTAACTCTCTCAGATTTAAACACATATGACATTATGAATGCGTCAACTTTGTTGTTTGTTGAGAGTTCACTTGATGCTTTTCAGGAGAAAATACAGAAAAATTAAGCTATTCAAGATATGGATATCATTAAAAAGCCCATAGTAACTGAAAAAATGACAAGTCAATCTGAAGCATTGAATCGTTATGCTTTTGTTGTTGATAAGAGCGCGAATAAGTTACAGGTTAAAAAGGCTGTTGAGGATCTTTACAACGTTACAGTTGTTAAGGTGAACACCATGCGCTATGCCGGAAAAGTAAAATCACGTTTTACCAAAAGCGGAGCACAGGTGGGAAAAACAGCTTCTTCAAAACATGCAGTTGTTACTGTAATGGAAGGTGATGTAATTGATTTCTATAGCAATATATAAGCAAAAGATGGCAGTAAAAAAATTAAAACCTGTAACAGCAGGACAAAGATTTAAGGTTCTTGATTCAAGAGAAGATATCACTGCATCTTCACCCGAAAAGAGTCTTTTGGCTCCAATGAAGAAAAGTGGAGGAAGAAACAATAGCGGTAAGATGACTATGAGGTACATGGGGGGGGGGCATAAGAGAAGATACAGGATTATTGATTTCAAAAGAGACAAGCATAATATTCCTGCAGAAGTTAAGACTATTGAATATGATCCTAATCGATCTGCAAGAATTGCTTTACTTGTTTATTCTGATGGTGAGAAGAGATACATTCTTGCACCAACAGGCTTAAGTGTGGGACAGAAGATTATGTCGGGTGAAAACATTTCTCCTGAAATTGGAAATTCTCTCCCGCTTTCAAAAATTCCTTTGGGGACAATTATTCACAACATTGAACTTACACCCGGGAAAGGGGGAGCCCTTTCACGCAGTGCAGGAACTTCAGCGCAGCTTACTTCAAGAGACGGGAAATATGCCATTATTAAGTTGCCTTCCGGCGAGTCCAGAATGATTCTGGTAAGTTGTAAAGCAACAATTGGATCTGTATCAAACTCTGATCATAGCCTGGTAAAATCAGGTAAAGCCGGAAGAAATAGATGGCTTGGTCGAAGACCCAGAACTCGCGGAGTTGTTATGAACCCTGTTGACCACCCCATGGGAGGAGGAGAAGGAAGAGCGTCAGGGGGGCATCCGAGATCAAGAAAGGGATTGATAGCTAAAGGTTTTCAGACAAGATCAAAAAAGAAGCTTTCAGATAAATTTATTATTGAGAAAAGGAAATCAAAAAAATAATATTTAATTATTAAGGTATGAGTCGTTCACTGAAAAAAGGTCCATTTATCGATTACAAACTGGAGAAAAGAATTATCGATATGACTTCTTCAGGGAAAAAGCAGGTTATCAAAACCTGGTCCCGAAGATCAATGATATCCCCTGATTTCGTTGGACATACAATTGCTGTCCACAACGGAAATAAATTCATACCTGTTTATATTACTGAAAATATGGTTGGGCATAAACTCGGAGAGTTCGCTCCAACAAGAATTTTCAGAGGGCATGGGGGAAAGCAGAAATAATATAATGAATAGAGATAAGTTATTATAAAAATGGGTTCAAGAAAAAGAAACAGTGCCATTAAGCTAAAAGAAGAGAAGAAGGAAATAGGATTTGCGGTACTTCGCAATTGCCCTACCTCTCCTCGTAAGATGAGGCTTGTTACCGATATGATACGGGGCGCTGAAGTAAACAAAGCACTCGATTTACTAAAGTTCACTCCCAATGATGGGGCTAAAAGACTTGAAAAGCTTCTGCTTTCTGCTATAGCAAACTGGCAGGCTAAAAATGAAGGTGTACGCATTGAAGAAAGCAATCTATTTATCAAAGAAATTTTTGTTGATCAGGGAAGAACTCTTAAAAGACTCCGTCCTGCTCCACAGGGCAGAGGTTACAGAATAAGAAAACGATCAAATCATGTGACTATAGTACTGGACAGTAAGATTATTAACGATAATGAAACAAATAATTAACAGATGGGACAAAAAGTCAATCCGATATCAAACCGTTTAGGGATCATTAAAGGTTGGGATTCCAACTGGTTTGGAGGTAAGGATTATTCTTCCAAGCTGGTGGAGGATACAAAAATACGTGAATATCTTAATGCCCGACTGGCGAAAGCCAGCATATCGAAGATCGTGATTGAACGAACTCTTAAACTTATTACAGTTACCGTTAATACTGCCAGACCTGGTATAATAATCGGAAAGGGTGGACAGGAGGTTGATAAGCTTAAGGAAGAGTTGAAAAATATAACCAATAAAGAAGTACAGATAAACATCTTTGAGGTAAAAAGACCTGAGCTCGATGCAACTATTGTTGCAATAAATATTGCAAGACAAATTGAAGGGAAAATATCATACCGCAGAGCTATAAAAATGGCTATTGCATCAACCATAAGAATGGGAGCCGAAGGAATAAAAGTGCTGATTTCGGGTCGCCTGGGAGGAGCTGAAATGGCCAGGTCTGAAACTTATAAGGAAGGGAGGATACCTCTCCACACCTTGCGGGCCGATATTGACTATGCTCTTGCTGAAGCTAATACCAAAGTAGGGTTGATCGGGGTAAAAGTATGGATTTGCAACGGGGAAGTTTTTGGAAAAAGAGATTTATCCCCAAATATAGGAGCAAAAAATGTTAAGCCTAAAGGTGGCTTTAACCCAAATAATAAGAGAAAAAGAAAACAATAAAAATCAACTTCTGAAATTCATAGACGATGTTACAGCCAAAAAAGACAAAATACAGAAGACAGCAGAAGGGACGTATGAAAGGAAATGCTCAGCGCGGCAACCAGCTTGCATTTGGTTCTTTCGGGATTAAGGCATTGGATTGCGCATGGATAACAGGTCGTCAGATTGAAGCTGCCCGGCAGGCGGTTACCAGACATATGAAAAGGGAAGGTCAGATATGGATACGTATATTCCCTGACAAACCAATTACAAAAAAACCTGCTGAGGTAAGAATGGGTAAAGGAAAGGGAGCCCCTGAAGGATTTGTTTGCCCTGTAACTCCGGGACGCGTACTTATTGAGGCAGAAGGTGTTCCCTTTGAAACTGCAAAAGAAGCTTTGCGTCTGGCAGCGCAGAAGTTTCCTATACAAACAAAATTTATTGTCAGGTACGATTACGTTGAATAATTAAAAATAATTAAAGATATATTCAGATGAAGAGTTCTGAAATAAGAGAAATGAATCAGAAAGAACTGCTTGAACGTCTTGAAACTGAAAAAGAGGTTTATACCAGGCTTGTTCTGAACCATACTGTGTCACCACTTGATAATCCTTTGAAGATTAGGTACACAAGAAGAAACATAGCAAGATTGATAACAGAAATAAGAAAAAGAAAGTTGTCTGAAAATATCAAAAGTTAACCCAATAAAATGGAGAACATAAGAAATTCCAGAAGAGAACGCATAGGTGTTGTAGTTAGCAATAAAATGGAAAAGTCCATTGTAATTGTTGTTAAGACTAAAATGAAACACCCGATATACGGTAAGTTTGTTAACAAAACATCCCGGTTTTCTGCTCATGATGAAAAAAATGAATGTGGTATCGGTGATACCGTAAAAGTAATGGAAACCAGACCGCTGAGTAAAAACAAACGTTGGAGATTAGTCGAAATTATTGAAAGAGCCAAGTAATCATGATACAACAGGAAAGTAGGCTTATTGTAGCCGATAATAGCGGAGCAAAAGAAGTACTGTGCATCCGTGTACTCGGAGGAACCAGGAAAAGATATGCTGGTATTGGAGATAAAGTTATTGTCACTGTTAAAAGTGCTGTCCCGTCAGGTGAAATTAAAAAGGGAACGGTTTCCAAGGCAGTTGTTGTAAGAACAAAAAAGGAAGTGCGCAGACCTGATGGTTCCTACATACGTTTTGATGATAATGCAGTAGTGCTTCTTAATAATGCAGATGAAATCAGAGGAACGCGAATATTCGGACCAGTAGCGAGAGAACTGCGTGATAAGTATATGAAGATTGTGTCACTTGCCCCCGAAGTTTTATAAAAATAAATGCTTACAAATAATGCAGAGAAAATTACATGTTAAAAAGGGAGACCAGGTAATTGTCAATACCGGAGAATATAAAGGTAAGCAAGGTCGTGTACTTGAGGTAATCCGTGATAAGCAAAAAGCTATTGTGGAAGGGATCAATCTGGTTTCGAAGCATACTAAACCAAATGCCCAACAACCACAGGGGGGTATTCTTAAGAAAGAAGCTCCTGTTCATATTTCAAACCTGAACCTTGTTGATCCGTCGAATGGTAAAGCTACAAGGATTGGTCGCAGGCTTAATGCTGATAATAAACTTATTCGGTTTGCTAAAAATTCCGGGGAGGAAATTAAATAATGGAATATATACCTAATTTAAAAAAGAAATTCAGGGAAGAGATAACTCCCGCATTAATGGAAAGATTTAGTTATACATCTATAATGCAGGTTCCCAGATTGATGAAAATTGTTATAAATGCTGGTGTTGGTGATGCTATTGCCGATAAAAAACTTATTGATGTTGCTCAGGAAGAGGTTTCAATCATTGCCGGTCAGAAAGCAGTACAGACTTTATCAACAAAAGATATCTCAAACTTTAAACTACGTCGTGGAATGCCAATCGGTACTAAAGTCACCCTGCGGAGAGAAAGAATGTATGAATTTCTTGACAGACTCGTTAATGTTGCATTACCAAGAATCAGGGACTTCAACGGAATAAGCAGTAAAATGGATGGCCGGGGCAATTATACCATGGGTATTTCAGAGCATATAATTTTCCCTGAGATAGACATTGACAAAATAAACAAGATCATTGGTATGGAGATTACTTTTGTGACAAATGCAAGAACTGATGAGGAAGGCTTCGCTCTCCTGAAAGAATTTGGCTTACCATTTAAAAAATAATTTTTAAAAGATATTCTATGGCTAAGGAATCAATGAAAGCTCGCGAGGTAAAGCGACAGAAGTTAATTGAAAAATACGCAGAGAAAAGAGCTAAATTAAAATCTGAAGGTGATTATATTGCACTTAGCAGACTGCCCAGGAATTCAAATCCCATCAGGTTGCATAACAGATGTAAAATTACCGGCAGACCAAAAGGTTATATGAGACAGTTCGGTATCAGCAGGATTACTTTCCGCGAAATGGCATCAGCCGGACTTATTCCGGGCATTAAAAAAGCCAGTTGGTGAAATAATATGATTTATATATTGAAAGGTAGTTAAAAATAAAAATAATGACAGACCCTATTGCAGATTTTCTTACCCGAATCAGGAATGCCGTAAAGGCTAAACACCGTGTGGTTGAAGCTCCTGCTTCCAATATTAAGAAGGATATTACGAAAATTTTATTTGAGAAGGGATATATCCTTAACTATAAATTTGAGGAAGAAGGCTATCAGGGAAACATTAAAATAGCCCTGAAATATCATCCGGAAACTAAAACTCCGGCTATAAAAAAGATTCAGAGAGTTAGCAGACCCGGCCTAAGAAAATATACCGGATTGAACGAAATACCCAGAGTCCTCAATGGATTGGGTATTGCAATTATTTCCACTTCTCAGGGTGTTATGACTGATAAGGAAGCCAAAAGTCTTAACATCGGCGGAGAAGTATTATGTTACGTTTATTAAAAGGAGGAAATTATCCATGTCAAGGATTGGAATTCTACCCATAAATATACCCCAGGGAGTTACAGTAACAGTAAGCAATGAAAATCTTGTAACTGTAAAAGGTACTTTAGGTGAGCTCACTCAAAAGGTAGACAAAGACATTATTATTAAAATTAATGATGATGTGCTAACAGTATCCCGGCCCACCGAACAGAAAAGGCATAAAGCCCTTCATGGATTGTACAGGTCGTTGATTAACAATATGGTAGAGGGTGTGTCTAAGGGATTTACGGTTAAGCAGGAATTGGTTGGTGTTGGTTATCGTGCAGAGCTTAAAGGACAATTGCTTGAACTTAGTCTTGGATATTCTCACGAATTTTTCATTCAAATCCCGCCTGAAGTTAAGGTTGAGGCAAAAACAGAGAAACGCAGCAACCCGGTGATTACATTAAGTTCTTTTGACAAGCAACTTCTCGGGCAGGTTTCTGCAAAGATCAGATCATTAAGACCTCCCGAACCTTATAAAGGTAAGGGTATTAAGTTTGTTGGTGAGCAACTTCGCAGGAAAGCAGGGAAATCTGCAAGTGTTTAATTGATAATTGTTTAAGGAAATGACTTTAGCCAAAACAGGAAGACGACAAAGAATTAGATACAGGATCCGTAAAAAGATTTCCGGTAATGCTGACAGACCAAGGATGTCTGTATTCAGAAGTAACAGTAATATATATGTGCAGCTTATTGATGACGTGAATAGTAAAACTTTGGTTGCTGCTTCGTCAAAAGATAAGGAAATTGCTGACAAAGATAAAATTACTAAAACAGAACAAGCTAAACTTGTGGGCAAAAGTATTGCTGAAAAAGCAATTGCCATGGGAATAAAAAATGTAATTTTCGACAGGGGAGGCTACCTATATCATGGAAGGGTTAAAAACCTGGCTGAAGCAGCAAGGGAAAACGGACTTATAATTTAAAGCCAATTATGTCAACTAGCATTAGAAAAGTAAAAACAACTGATCTGGAATTAAAAGACCGGCTTATCAGTATTCAAAGGGTCACCAAGGTTACTAAAGGAGGACGCACATTCAGTTTCTCAGCTATTGTTGTAGTCGGGAACGAGGATGGTATTGTAGGATATGGACTTGGTAAAGCTAATGAGGTTACAACCGCAATTGCCAAGGGTGTTGAAGACGCAAAGAAAAACCTTATAAAAGTACCGGTACTTAATGGAACTATTCCTCATGAACAGGTTGCAAAATACGGAGGAGCCAGAGTTTTCATCAAACCTGCACATCATGGTACAGGAGTGATAGCTGGCGGGGCTATGCGTGCTGTTTTTGAGAGTGTGGGAATTAAGGATGTCCTTGCGAAATCAAAGGGTTCAGCTAACCCTCACAACCTCGTGAAAGCCACTTTCAACGCTTTGCTCGAGCTTCGCGATCCATACACTGTGGCCCAGCACAGACAGGTAGCCCTTGAAAAAGTCTTTAACGGATAAGTTAAAATATTGAAAAAATGAGTAAAATAAAAATCATTCAGGTAAAAAGCCGGATTGGCAGTTCCGAGAGACAAAAAAGAACTCTTGACGCTCTTGGATTGAGAAAAATGAATAAAACTGTTTTACTGGAAGCTACACCACAAATAAGAGGAATGGTTACGAAAGTTTTACACCTCGTAAGGGTAGAAGAAGTTTAATTTATAATACAATTTTAATAACAAAATGGATTTAAGTAACTTAAAGCCCGCAAAGGGATCAACCAGAAGTAATAAAAGACTTGGTCGTGGCCAAGGCTCAGGATATGGAGGAACATCCACTAAAGGGCATAAAGGTCAGCAATCCAGAGCAGGATACTCCCGGAAAAAGGGTTTTGAGGGAGGACAGATGCCTTTGCAAAGGCGTGTGCCAAAATTTGGATTCACAAATTTTAACCGTAAGGAATATAAAGCAATTAATTTAAGTACACTTCAGGCTCTTTCTGAAAAGAAAGGACTTGAAAGTATTGATATTAATACCCTCATAGATGCCGGACTTATCTCCAGAAAATCACTGGTGAAGGTCCTTGGTAATGGTAATCTTACTCTGAAATTGCAGGTGAAAGCACATGCTTTCTCAAAGAAAGCCCGGGAAGTTATTGAGGAATTAAAAGGGACAGCTGAAGTCATCTAAACTGCAGGTTAAATACCTGGTTAACTGATAAAAGGAATGAAAGCATTCTTAGAGACATTAAGAAATATTTTTAAGATAGAGGAGCTGAAAGACAGAATCCTTTACACTCTTGCCTTACTGCTGATATACCGGCTTGGTGCACAAATTGTATTGCCCGGCATCAACCCTCAGGCCCTTGAGGGTTTAAGATCCCAAACATCAGAAGGTATTATGGGACTTCTCGATATTTTCAGCGGAGGAGCATTTTCAAACGCTTCTGTTTTCGCTCTTGGAATTATGCCCTATATCTCTGCATCAATTGTAATCCAACTGCTTGGTATTGCTGTACCCTATTTCCAAAAACTACAGAAAGAAGGAGAAAGTGGGCGGAGAAAGATAAATCAGATAACCCGTTACCTTACTCTTGGAATTCTTTTGCTTCAGGCGCCAGGCTACCTCGCGAACCTGAGAGCCCAGGCTCCGGATGCATTTTCACCCGGATTCTCAAGAATGGGTGCAATGGTGATTCTTACAGCAGGAACCATGTTTGTTATGTGGCTTGGTGAAAGAATAACCGACAAAGGAATAGGAAATGGAATCTCGCTGATTATTATGATAGGTATAATTGCCCGGCTTCCTTTTGCGACTATAGCAGAGTTTGGATCTAGACTGGAACAACAGGGGGGAGGACTGGTAACATTTCTTGTGGAAATTGTCTTCCTCTTTTTTGTGTTTATGGGAACTATACTCCTGGTGCAGGGTACAAGGCGTATCCCTGTACAATATGCAAAACGTATTGTCGGGAACAAACAATACGGGGGTGTAAGGCAATATATTCCACTAAAGGTGAATGCAGCAGGTGTTATGCCAATCATATTTGCACAGGCACTGATGTTTATACCAATTACTGTAGCCGGTTTTGCTGATTCTGATGCTATGACCGGTTTTGCTGCTGCCTTTGCCAATATGCAGGGCTTCTGGTATAACTTTGTATTTGCGGTATTAATAATACTTTTTACGTACTTTTATACTGCCGTTACCATTAATCCGGTTCAAATGGCAGAGGATATGAAGAAAAACGGAGGTTTTATACCGGGTGTAAAACCTGGGAGAAAAACAGTTGAATTTCTAGACACTATCATGTCACGTATTACTTTACCCGGATCATTCTTTTTGGCTTTCGTGGCTATTATGCCTGCTTTTGCAATGATAGCAGGTGTAAACAACCAGTTTGCTCAGTTTTACGGAGGAACTTCTCTCCTGATACTTGTGGGAGTGGTATTGGATACACTTCAGCAAATTGAAAGTCATCTCCTGATGAGACATTACGATGGACTGATGAAGTCCGGAAAGATAAAAGGCAGAACAGGTGGTGCTGCTGCCATGTAATCTGCAATGCAGAAAGCGTTCTTTGATGATTTATTATAAAACAGCAGAAGAGATAGAGAAGTTAAGAGCCAGCAATACACTGGTATCTAAAACTCTTGCGGAGGTCGCCAAATATATCAGACCTGGTGTTACAACCGAAAAGCTCGATAAGATTGCGGAAGAATTCATAAGAGACTCAGGGGGAATCCCTGGATTTCTCGGGTATAACGGTTATCCGAAAACTCTTTGTACTTCAGTTAATGAGCAGGTTGTTCACGGAATCCCATCTTCCTGTGAATTACAGGAAGGGGATGTCATCGCAATAGATTGCGGAGTGATTGTTAACGGTTTCTACGGAGATACTGCTTATAGTTTCGGTGTTGGTGAAATCAGTGAAGAATTAAGTAGATTGTTACATACTACAAAAGAAGCATTGTTTTTGGGTGTAGAAAAAGCTGTTACAGGCGGAAGAACAGGTGATATAGGATATGCGATTCAATCGCATTGTGAAGCTAAAGGATTAAGTGTGGTCAGAGAACTTGTCGGCCACGGTTTAGGGAAGAATTTACATGAAGAACCCGAAGTTCCTAACTTTGGAAGAAGAGGAACGGGCGTGAAAATGAAAAAAGGATTGGTTATCTGTATCGAACCTATGATTAACCTGGGAAAACACAAGGTTGTACAGGAGAATGACGGATGGACAATCAGAACTGCAGATTTTAAACCATCAGCGCACTTTGAACTGGCCGTTGCAGTTGACAATGAAAGCCCGGATGTTCTGTCAACATTTAGCTTCATTGAAGAAGTTTTTACAAATTAATATATATATGGCAAAACAACCTTCTATAGAACAGGATGGAGTTATAACAGAAGCTTTATCTAATGCAATGTTCAGGGTTGAACTCGAAAACGGGCATGTTATTACTGCCCATATATCCGGGAAAATGAGGATGCATTATATTAAGCTCCTGCCAGGTGATAAGGTGAAAGTAGAAATGTCGCCTTACGATTTATCAAAAGGAAGAATATCATTCAGATATAAATAAATAAGACATGAAAGTCAGAGCATCAGTGAAAAAGCGCAGTGCAAGCTGCAAGATCGTCAGAAGAAAAGGACGGTTATATGTTATTAACAAAAAAAACCCTAAGTTTAAACAACGTCAGGGTTAAAACAATAGTTGATTAATTTTAAACAGGATTGAAATATGGCTAGAATCGTTGGCGTTGATTTGCCAAAAAACAAAAGAGGTGAAATCGGACTGACATACATTTTTGGTATTGGCAGAAGTTCAGCCCGTAAAATTCTGCGGAAAGCAGAAGTGGATAAAGATATTTTAGTGAAGGATTGGACTGATGATCAGATTTCACAAATTCGTAAAGTTATTAACGATGAGTTTAAGGTTGAAGGAGAATTAAGATCAGGTGTTCAGTTGAATATCAAAAGGCTAATGGATATCGGCTGTTACAGAGGGATAAGACATCGTATAGGACTACCGGTAAGGGGTCAGAGCACCAAAAACAATGCAAGAACCAGAAAGGGTAGAAAGAAAACCGTAGCTAATAAAAAGAAAGCAACTAAATAAGAATTGGTAAGTATGGCTAAAAAGACAGGTACGTCAAAAAAGAGAGTTGTTAATGTTGATCCATTAGGACAGGCGCATATACATGCCTCATTCAACAATATCATAATCTCACTCACAAACAACAACGGACAGGTTGTTTCCTGGGCATCAGCCGGTAAAATGGGATTCAAAGGTTCGAAAAAGAATACCCCCTATGCCGCTCAAATGGCCGCCCAGGAGGCCGCTAAAAGCGCATTTGATATGGGTTTGAGAAGAGTTAAGGTATTTGTGAAAGGACCTGGTTCAGGACGTGAATCAGCAATAAGAACAATCCATGGCGCCGGCATAGAGGTGATTGAAATAGTGGATGTGACACCTATGCCCCACAATGGATGCAGACCTCCAAAGAGAAGAAGGGTATAACAGAAATTATAGAAAAAATTATTATAAATGGCGAGATATAAAGGACCCACAACCAAAATTGCCAGGAAATTCGGCGAACCGATTTTTGGTGCAGATAAACATTTTGAAAAGAAAAATTATCCTCCCGGACAACATGGCTTAAACAAGAGAAGACGTAAAACTTCAGAATATGGTATTCAGCTGCTGGAGAAACAGAAAGCTAAATATACCTATGGAGTGCTTGAAAAACAATTCAGAAATTTATTTGAAAGGGCAATCAGAGGCAAAGGAATTACAGGTGAAATATTGTTGCAACTACTTGAAGCACGCCTCGATAACGTAGTATACAGGTTGGGCATTGCGCCTTCCCGTGCAGCTGCCCGACAACTTGTATCTCACCGCCATATAATGGTAAACGGGGAACAGGTAAATATTCCATCATATTCTCTTAAACCTGGCGACATCATAAGTGTCAGGGAGAAATCCAAATCATTGGAGACAATTACTGATTCTCTTTCATCAAGACGTGCAACACCTTCATGGCTGGAGTGGGATCAATCTGCAATGGCAGGAAAATACCTTAATAAACCGGAAAGAGAAGATATCCCGGAAAATATTAAGGAACAGCTGATTGTTGAATTATATTCAAAATAAAATAACTTTTGACCCTATGGCAATTTTAGCATTTCAAAAACCTGATAAAGTAATAATGCTCGAATCCGATGAAAAATACGGAAAATTCGAGTTTCGTCCACTTGAACCCGGATATGGCGTAACCATTGGAAATGCCCTGAGGAGAATTCTCCTGGCATCCCTCGAAGGTTATTCTATTACAAATATAAAAATAGAAGGTGTTGAACATGAGTTTTCAACTATAACTGGAGTTATTGAAGATGTAACACAGATAGTACTGAACCTTAAACAGATAAGATTTAGAAAACTGGTAGAGGATGTTCACGATGAGAAGATTATGGTTACTATTTCCGGTCAGGAACAATTCCTTGCAGGTGACCTTAACCATTTTCTTAGTGGGTTCAGGGTCATAAATACCGAACTTGTGGTTTGTAAACTTGAACCCGATGTCAAATTACAAATGGAGATATCAGTTAACAAAGGAAGAGGTTATGTGCCGGCAGATGAAAATAAACCAATAGATACAGAATTTGGACTTATAAGTATTGATTCTATATTTACTCCGATAAAAAATGTGAAGTTCTCTGTCGAAAATTATAGAGTAGAGCAGAAAACTGACTATGAAAAACTGATCATAGAAATTGTTACCGATGGATCCATTCATCCAAAAGATGCTTTAAAAGAAGCTGCTAAAATTCTTATTTACCACTTCATGTTATTCTCCGATGAGAAAATAACAATTGACGTGGATGAGAAATATTCAAATGATGAGTTTGATGAAGAAGTTCTCCATATGCGCCAGTTGCTTAAAACAAAACTAATTGATCTCGATCTTTCCGTCAGGGCACTTAACTGCCTGAAAGCTGCAGAAGTTGAAACACTGGGAGATCTGGTCAAATTCAATAAAAATGATTTACTCAAGTTTAGAAATTTTGGTAAGAAATCCCTTACTGAACTGGAAGAGTTACTTAATACAATGAATCTTAACTTTGGGATGGATATTACAAGATACAAATTAGACAAGGAATAGAAAAAATGAGACACAGAAAAAGTTTCAATCATTTGGGAAGAAAAGCGCCTCATAGAAGTGCAATGTTCGCAAATATGGCATCATCGCTGATCCTTCATAAAAGAATTGAGACAACTACAGCAAAGGCAAAAGCTCTTCGTATGTATGTTGAACCCCTTATCACAAAATCAAAGGATGATACGACTCATTCCAGAAGAGTAGTATTCAGTTATTTGCAAAATAAGGATGCAGTGTCTGAACTTTTCAGGGATGTAGCTGTAAAAGCAGCCGACAGACCAGGAGGATACACAAGATTGTTCAAGATCGGATCAAGACTCGGAGATAATGCTGATATGTGTATTATTGAGTTGGTCGACTATAATGAGAACCTTACGGGCGATAAAGAAGCATCTGCGAAAAGTAAAGCAGGCAGAAGAAGAAGAGGAGCCAGAAAAAAAGCAGGGGAAGAAAAAGCAGTGGATGCAATAGCTCCTGTTGAATCTCCGGACAGTGATGATGATAAAATTATAGAGGATAATGAACTTAAGGCTTCTGAAGCCAATGAGGTAGCAGATAATCTTTCAGATAATGTTGCGGAAATTGCTGATAAGACTGAGGAGAATATAGGAGATTCGCAAGTAGTAAGTGAAGAGCAAAATATAACTGTTGAGGAGGAAGATGCAGCTTCTGATACCAAGGGAGAAGACCTGAAAGATATTAGTGATGATAAAAAAGACGACCAGGAAGAAGATAAAGAAAATAATCTGGCGGAAGAAGGTAATAAGTAAAATACTTGTTTATATTCCAGGTTGAAGATAACTCCGGGAAGGATATTGTAGTTTTTACACTATCCCTTATTTGTTTAGCACATTTAAGTATTCTAAAAATATATTATTATGGGACAAATTATTGATTTACATGCACGCGAGATCCTCGATTCAAGGGGAAATCCAACTATTGAAGTTGAAGCTACACTTTCATCTGGTTTTATTGGCCGGGCGGCAGTTCCTTCAGGAGCTTCCACCGGTGAAAATGAAGCTATTGAATTAAGAGATGGTGATAAGAACCGTTATTTGGGAAAAGGAGTTCTTAAAGCTGTGGAGAATGTGAATAATATCATTGCAAAGGAAGTTGTAGGGATGAATGCCCTCGACCAGGCAGCTATAGATAATAAGATGATTCAACTTGACGGAACAAAAACTAAAAGTAAACTTGGAGCAAACGCTATTCTCGGAGTCTCTCTCGCGGTTGCCAAAGCCGCTGCCCAGTACCATGACATGCCACTTTACAGGTATATTGGAGGAACCAATGCTAAAGTTGTTCCCGTGCCAATGATGAACATAATTAACGGGGGATCACATTCCGATGCTCCTATCGCTTTCCAGGAGTTTATGATCCGCCCGGTTGGTGCTGCTTCGTTTCGCGAGGCATTAAGAATGGGTGCGGAAATCTTTCATGCCTTAAAAAAAGTACTTAAAGACAGGGGACTCAGTACCGCCGTTGGTGATGAAGGAGGATTTGCCCCGGCATTAAAGGGAACTGAAGACGCCCTGGATTCTATTATAAAGGCTATTAATGCAGCCGGATATAAACCTGGAAGAAAATCAGAGGGAGGACAGGTATCAATAGCTCTTGATTGCGCCGCATCAGAATTCTATGTAAATGGTGTGTATGATTATACAAAATTCGAAGGAAATGATGGCGCTAAAAGATCTTCTAAAGAACAGGCAGTATATCTCGCTGAACTTATTAAAAAGTATCCGGTAGATTCTATTGAGGACGGTATGGCAGAAGGAGACTGGGAAGGATGGAAAATTCAAACCGAAATGATGGGTAAAGATTGCCAGTTGGTTGGTGATGATGTATTTGTAACTAATGTTGAATACCTTAAAAAAGGTATTGAAATGGGTTGCGCAAATTCTATTCTGATAAAAGTCAATCAGATCGGTACTTTGACGGAAACACTTGACTGTATTGAGATGGCACACAGAGCAGGTTATACCACAGTGACTTCCCATCGCTCAGGTGAAACCGAAGACACCACAATCGCTGATATTTCTGTTGCCACCAATTCCGGGCAGATAAAAACCGGTTCGCTCAGTAGGTCCGACAGAATTGCCAAGTATAACCAACTTCTCAGAATTGAAGAAGAACTGGGAGGCCTGGCAATTTATGGGTCTTAGATTTAAATCCAAAATCTATAATTAAAAAGGAGACGGGCTAATTTCATTAACTCGTCTTTTTTTTAGATTAATCGACCACATATATGCCAGTATGGAACCCTAAACAAAATTGAAATACTTTTGTTACATTAAGGGGGCCATTCTGATTTTAAATTTATAGCAGTATATGCTCGTAACTGATTTTTTATTATTTTTATGTCTCTTTGTCTTACAGATATTAATTCATTAAACATATACATTCTAATCATGGCAAATCTAAAACAAACACTTTACGAAAAAATACTTAGCTGGCGTCCGCGAACAGAAAAATTAGTAAAGGGATACGGTGATGTAATTGTTGATCAGGTAAAAATTAGTCAGGTTATAGGTGGAATGCGCGGGTTGAAATGCCTCGTAACAGATATATCCTATCTGGATCCTATTGAAGGAATAAGATATAGAGGTTACACTTTACCGGAGGTCTTCGAGAAGCTACCCAGACCAAAAGGTGCTGAAATGCCTTATGTGGAGGGATTATTTTATCTTCTTCTTACGGGTGAGATGCCTGGTGATAAGGAAGTTTCTGAAGTTGCTGATGAGATTAACAAGCGGCGCATTTTACCACGTTATGTGTATGAGGTTATTGATGCATTTCCATCAATCAGTCATCCAATGGCCATCTTCTCAACAGCTATTCTGGCCATGTCGCGTGAGTCGTTTTTCAATAAGAAATATCACGCGGGCTTGAATAAACTTGATTATTGGGATCCGACATATGAAGATGCTCTTAACTTACTTGCCAAACTACCGGAAATAGGAGCTTATATTTACAGAAAACTTTATCGCGATGGTAAAAGGATCCAATCGAACCCTCATCACGACATGGGTGGAAATTTTGCACATATGATGGGAATAGGAAAACCTTACGACGATGTAACCAGAATGCATTTTATTATACATGCCGATCATGAAAGTGGTAATGTCAGTGCTCATACAGGTCATCTGGTTGCCAGTTCCCTTTCAGATATTTATCTTTCCATCTCAGCAATGATCAACGGTCTGGCAGGTCCCCTTCACGGGCTGGCTAACCAGGAAGTACTAAGGTGGCTGCAGGATCTAATGGATAAGATGGAAGGCAAAATCCCTACTGAAGACGAAATGCGCCAATTTGTCTGGGACACACTGAATTCGGGACAGGTTATTCCAGGTTATGGACATGCTGTGCTACGCAAGACGGATCCAAGATATATGCTTCAGAGAGAATTCTGTCTGAAGAATATGCCTGATGACCCCTTATTTAAATATGCCGACGCCCTTTATAAAGTTGTTCCCGATATTCTGAAGGAACAGGGGAAGGCTAAAAACCCCTGGCCTAATGTGGATGCTCAATCCGGTGTTATCCAATGGTATTACGGTGTTACAGAATATGATTTTTATACAGTTCTTTTTGGAATCGGAAGAGCAATAGGAATTTGCGCAAATATCATTTGGGACAGAGCTCTTCTTTACCCACTCGAGAGACCTAAATCTATTACAACGGAAATGCTCGAAAGAATAGCTATGGGGGAGAAATCTACTGAGGAATCTGAATAGAACATGTATTCTATGGCTGATTATTAATCTGATCTGAAATATAAACCTGCATTATCTTGACAGATTCTGCTCTTATTTCTTCTTCCTTTTGGGATAACAATATGACCACTTCTGGTTATATACTTTTAGGAGCGGTCTTTATTTATTTCTTCATCAGGTTAAGAACACGATCACTCAGAAGATCAATCAAGTTGTTGAGAGAAAGAGATATAGCTGCAAAGGAAATAAAAAGGCAGAAGGAACTCTTAAGCATACGTACCAGGAATATAGAAGAAAGTCTCAGGTATGCACAAAGAATTCAAATGTCAATTCTTACCAGTCAGAAAATATTTAAAGCAATACTTCCTCACTCTTTCATTTTGCATGAGCCAAAAGAGGTTGTGTCAGGTGATTTTTACTGGATCTTTGAAGAAGGGGATATGGTTTTTGTTGCAGCAGTTGATTGTACAGGACATGGTGTTCCGGGAGCCTTATTGTCACTTATTGGAATTGAATTATTTCGTAAAATAGTAGTTGATCATAAGATTTATGAACCTGCCGGGATATTAAATGAAATGAATAAAGGATTTGAAGATTTATTTTTTTTACAGAATGGTGAATATATCCTGACCGACGGCATGGATCTCGCTTTTTGCGTTTTTGACAAGAAAAATAATGTACTTACATATGCCGGTGCCTTTAATCCGGTATATATTATAAGAAATAACAGGTTAATTGAAATACCGGCTAACAGATTTTCTATTGGCGCAGATTCTCAAAATCATTATATGGAATTAGACAGAACTTTCACATCGCATAAATTTCCTCTTGAGAGAAGTGATATGATCTATATATTTACAGATGGGTACCCTGATCAGTTTGGAGGACCTGAAGGAAAAAAATTCAAATACCGGAGATTCAGACATCTTCTCCTTTCTATTCATAATCTCCCACCTGAGAACCAAAAGCAATATCTTGCTGAAAGCATGGAGAGTTGGAAAGGAAATCATGAACAGATAGATGATATTCTGGTTATTGGAATTAAACCGGCGTTCTAATTATCTGCTTTTAGGAGCAGTTTTTTCATCTTCTGTAAAAGAATATCAACCTGGAATGGTTTACTGATGTAATCATCCATCCCGACTGCAAGACAGTTCTCCCGGTCACCCGAAAGAGCATTGGCAGTAATGGCAATTATTGGAGTTTGTGTATTTGTACTGGCTTCTATATCCCGAATTTTTTTTGCTGCAATAATTCCATCCATCACAGGCATTTGTATATCCATAAGAATGAGGTCATATTTGCTTGTGCCGAATTTATCAAGTGCCTCTTTACCGTTACTTGCAACATCAATGGTTTTTACCATATTTTTCAGACTCAACATTACTATTTTCTGATTAATTTGATTATCCTCAACAAGTAAGATATTTGCGTCTTTAAGCTCAATCTTTTCACCTTCAGGAGTTTCAACTTTTTCCTTTGGAACAGCAATCTTCCTGGAGGTATCTTTTATATAATTAAGACTGAATTTGTAAATAGTGTGCTTATCATTTTTTTCAATATTCAGATGCCCACCCGTATTATGAATAAGTTTTTTAATATTATCCAGATTTGCTGGTTGCATATCTTCCGCTTCTGAATAAGGAATACGGATGTTTTCTCTCTTCTTTTCAGCATAAAAAGATTCAATTAGAAAAGTAATTTCTATTTGGGATTTAGTTTCTGATTGTGGTATAAGACGGATAATAATATTCTGCAGAAGTTCTTTTTTCTGAGACATGATCCCCTGAATCAGATTAAGAAAGATTTGCTTTATTTTAATTGGGTTCCCAATAACAAAGTTCTCAATGGATGGTGAAATATCAATCTTAATAATTGCATGTTCCCTGTCTCGGAAAAGCCTCACCAGACTCTGCATTGTAGTATTTAAATCGAAACTTAAATTCGAGTCTTTATATTGCGTTAGATCTTCCTGGGAAAATTCCACAATTCTGTTAACAGTCTCAATAAGATTATTCGTTGATGCTTTTAATGTGTCAACAAGATCGCTTTGCTTCTCATTCAAACCCGAAGTATCTACCAGGTTATTAACAAGTAGTATATTACTAAGAGAGGTCCTTAGTTGATGGGATAGATTTGATATAAATATATTTTTATTATACAGTTCCTCATTTAACTTTTCTGTTTTTCTGCTCAATTGCTTGATCCTGGTGTTTGAGATTTCAAAAATAATAACATATACCAGGATGGAAATTAAATACCCTCCTAAGGTCGTAATATAGAATTCAGGTAATATATCTAAACCAGATTTATTATGAAAAACAATTGCAGGAATACATAAAACAATGAACCCGAATGAATAAAATGTTCCAGGTTTTATTCCCAGCATAATAATGGCAAATAAGGGAATTATAAATAAGATACCCTGAAAAACAGGTAATGCAGGATAGGCGTAATAAAAGAAGAGTAAGACAATTGCAGGAACTGACACAAAAAGGTATTTGCTCCATTTAGCTAATCTGCCGGTATAAGAAAAAACATAGATAATAGTTAGTATAACAAAGGCTGATAAGAGAATGAGTGAGGCTGTAAATATGTTTTCGAAAAGATACCATAGACCTGCTCCCAAAAAGGATAATTCAAATATGTAAAATAATAAACGAGTCACTAAGGAATTTTGCGATAAATCACCTGAATAATCCGATACCCTATTTTGAATAATTCCTTGAAGTTTTTCTCTTAGGTTCATATAAAATCTTTTATTATATTTTTCTCTGAATATATAAATTATTTATTGCTCAAGAAAACAAAATTATACGATATTATTATTAAAAAGTTTCTCTATTTTGTAAAATAGTTTGGGATTGAAAGTGAATGTGTTTCCTGTAATTAAAAATGGCAAAGAGATTGTAGCGAACAATATTGAAGTCACCGAATATTTAAAGCAATAAGATGGATTTTTCTGTTTTTTTCTCTTTTTGCTTTATTATAGTGCCGTTAAATTTTAATTTTACAGAAACAAACTTACTATGGCAAGCGTTAATATAGAAAAAACGATACAAAGACTAGTATTGATATCAGCCCTTATTGTTTATTCCCTGCTGAACTCTGCCGCACAGTATGCTGGCTCAGATACGATTATGTATTCTCCTGACTTTATGTTCAGGGAGGGATTTTATATTGGATTTGATCAGGTGAGAAGGAATGAACCTGTTCCCCCTGCAAGAGTAATTACTGATATTGATTACACCTCCGGCGATTTTTTTAACAAAATCCTCGATGGTAAAAAACTGGCATATTTTGATGCTTTTGGAATACGCCAGGAGACTGACATTAATAAGATCTGGGGATTCAGCAAAAACGGGGTTGTTTATATCCGTATAGGAGATGTATTCAACAGAGTTACTTTCCTGGGGCAAATATGTCATTTTGTGGCAACAATTACAACATACAACAACAGGTATTATGATCCGTATTATTACAATCCCTATAATTATTATTCTTACCGCTACGGGTCAATGCCATCAAATTATCCATCTTCTGAAATGCGTCAATATATGATTGATTTTGAAACAGGAAAACTGCTTGAATATAATGTTAATAATCTTGAGGTTTTACTTATGAAAGACCCCGAACTGCATGATGAATACATGTCCTTAAGGAAGAAAAAAAAGAATCAGTTGAAATTTATGTATATACGTAAATTTAATGAGAGAAATCCTTTATATTTTCCCCGTTGAACAATCTAAAACCTTAGAAAAACTATGAAGAAGTCCTTTTTATTTCCTGTTGCAATTGTTTTTTTCTCAGTTACAATTGTTGCACAGCGCCCTTACGTACCTACTCCCGCTGATCTTGAACATCTTGCAAAGACAAAAACATACGTAGTTCTTGAAGCCAGCCCCATGTCTGATTTCAACTTCGGGATACAGGAAGCAATGCCGGAAGAATGGAATCTTACGGAATATGACTTCATCAGGCTGGCAGATTTTGAAGAGAAATCAAAAGACATTAATGCATCATTTATTTATACAAGCTATGTGACTTTTGACAGGGATAAAACTGAATCCAGGTACATCTTCCTTCACCTTTCCATGGGAGGGGATAACCTTTCCATCAACGACCTCAGGGATATTGTATCCATTCCACTTGGTTATTCAACTGCTGACCCTGATAATTATAATTATAAGATCGGACTCATTGTCAGGTTCATGCAGAAGCATGTTAATCTCCTGAGGGAAAATCCGCAATTAATCTCATCTAATGTATTCAGGCATTATAATGACAACAGATCCGATGTTAAAGGGAAGACCCTTTTTCTTCTTGAGGATGAGCTTACAAAATCTATCAGTACTCCTTCAAGGATCAGACAGGTTTATCCATATAAATTTGAGATTGTAACACGTGAAGAAATAAAAGAAGCTATTGATAAGAAAGTTGATGATGTTGTTTTTCTGCATAAAGTGGGACCTGAAGGTAAAAAACTTAAGGCAAGGTGTTATAAAATTCTTATTGGTGCAGGAGATGCAAATTTTTATTACTTTGATTACCATATGATCAGCGGGAAGAATCAGGATGGATTGCTTATTTCCGATCTGAAGAAACTTGCTAAATAAACCAATTGTTCTTATCCGGATTCTTCGTTCAAAAATAATATTGCATGGCTGAAAAGAAACCATCTGTTCCAAAAGGAACCAGAGATTTTACACCAAAGGAAATGGTCAGAAGAAATTTCATTTTTCAGACCATAAAACAGACATTCGAGTTATTTGGGTACCAGCCTGTTGAAACTCCCGCAATGGAGAATTTAACTACATTGTTGGGAAAGTATGGAGAGGAGGGCGATAAACTGCTTTTCAGGATACTTAATTCAGGGGATTTTTTGTCAGAAGTTGAGAGGAAAGAGCTTGAAAACATTACTCCTTCTAATTTTTCAGCAAAAATTTGCAGCAAGGGACTTAGATATGATCTTACTGTTCCTTTTGCACGTTTTGTTGTCCAGCACCGGCATGAAATTACCTTCCCCTTCAGACGTTACCAGATTCAACCGGTATGGAGAGCCGATCGCCCGCAAAAAGGCAGGTACAGAGAGTTTTATCAGTGCGATGCAGATGTTATTGGAAGTAATTCTCTATTAAATGAAGCTGAATTTATTCATATCATCGACAAGGTTTTTACTGACCTGGATATTAAGGTAGAGATCAGATTAAACAACAGGAAGGTACTTGCCGGTGTTGCAGAGATTATAGGAGAATCCGACAGGTTTACTGATATAACAATGGCCATTGATAAAATTGAGAAGTTGGGGAAGGAAAAAGTATTGGAAGAATTAAGAGGGAAGCAAATAGGAGACAGATCTCTTTCCCTTATCACACCAATACTTCAATTAGCAGGAAACAACTTTGAAAAACTGAGTGCCCTGAAGAAATGTTTTGAAGAGTCTGATACCGGGCAAAAAGGGCTTCATGAAATGGAAACGGTTATGGAACTGGCCGGAGTCATTCCTTTGAAGAATGAACTTATATTTGATATAACACTTGCCAGAGGTTTGAATTATTATACCGGAACCATATTTGAGGTTAAGGCTGTGGAAATGGACATCGGAAGCATATGCGGTGGAGGACGATATGACGACCTAACAGGAATTTTTGGTATGCAGGGTGTCTCAGGAGTAGGAATTTCATTCGGAGCAGACCGGATATATGATGTGCTGCAACATCTGAAAAAATACCCTACATATGCAAATACAACAACAAAAGCACTGTTTGTTAATTTTGGATGGAAAGAATCAATATATGCTCTTCGACATCTGCATAAACTGCGGGAAAAAGGTGTAAATTCCGAGCTTTATCCCGATAGCGTGAAGGTAAAGAAACAATTGGCTTACGCCGATGTTAACCAAATACCATTTGTAATTCTTGCAGGTGATGAGGAAATTGAAAAGGATATGCTTACCTTGAAAAATATGCAAACCGGAAAACAGGAAACCATCTCCTCTGTTTTGCTTACTGAAAGACTACTGGAACTTTCTTAAAACCTTCGTTGTATCCTCTCCTGGCGGCTCTCTCTTAGCTGATTAAGCAGAAAAGTCCTGAAAAGATTTTCAGTGATATATATTCTCACCACCTTTCCTGGTGGCAGAATTTCAAGGTACTTATTATGATATTCCAGCATTAACTGATGTACCTTGTCCTGATTGACGAGATATTTGTCCAGCGATTCCCTGATCTCCCCGTCCGACATATTATTCTGGTTTTTTGCCAGATATCTGAGTAAATTTCTGGATTCTTCCTCAAGCTTTTCTTTTCTGTTGTTATGGTCGTTATATACCGGCCAGAATTTTTCCGCTTCTTTTGCTGTAAGCTCCATTCTCTCAGTAAAAAAAGCCACTTTTTGCGCCTGAAATCTTTCATTCCGCTCGTCAAACTGACTGTATGCATTAAAACGGATGAAAAGGAAAAGTGCAGTAATCATATAGATAAACATTTTTTTTCTCATAATTGTATAGTTTTAAAGTTCCTTTATGATGGATTCATAATCGATCTTTGAGTCACTAAGATACTCAATGATAAGCTCATTCATGTTATTATTTTCTTCTTCGTTCTTTAACCGGGATGATTCTATCATCTCAAACAGGATTTCCTCACTTATATTACTGTATTCCAGCTCAATAAATTCTGTAAGGTAATTATTGTAGAGATCCTTCTGGCTCTCCCTGCCAAGGAAAAAGTGTACTCCCGAATAAATAATAAAGGCAAAACCAATAAATCCGGCTGCTAAAGCTAACTGCGAACGAATTGCAGTCCACCTGCCTCGTTCATTTTTTGCCTGAGGATTATTTATTTCTTTATTTATTCTGAGATGGACTTTTTTATTAAGTCCTTCAAAATAACCATCCGGAGTCAGAAAAGAATTTTCTTTTCCGGAATTCAGGAATGTAAATTTATTATGTTTGTTGTTATTCATCTCTCTTAACTTAATAATTTGACTTATAAAACAATAATTAGTTTAATCTGTCTTCATAAATTTTTCTATTTTTTTTACTGCATGGTGATAGGATGCTTTGAGTGCTCCAACAGATGTTTCAAGGATATCAGCCATTTCCTCATATTTCAATTCATCAAAATATTTCATATTGAAAACAAGTCTTTGTTTTTCCGGAAGGGAGAGGATAGCTTTTTGAAGTTTCAATTGGAGTTCATCTCCATTGAAATATGGGTCGCTTTCCAGGCTTTCGGCAAGTTTTGCTTCGGTTTCATTACCTGAAAAAAGATGAATCTTCTTTTTTTTTCTCAGTAAAGTGAGAGCCTCATTACTTACAATTTTATAAAGCCAGGTATGTAATGAAGCTTCTTCCCTGAAATTATCCAGGGCAAACCACACTTTTACAAAAGCATTCTGCAAGGCGTCATCCGTATCTTCATGAGTGATCAGTATCTTCCTGATATATAAGTACATTCTTTCCTTGTACCTGTCCATGATAAGGTTGAAAGCAAACTCTTTTTTATCTGCACTTTTAAAAAGTGATATTAGCTCCTGATCGGTATAAACAGTCATTCTTTAACAGACGCTTTCCAAATGTTTGACAAAGTTCTTTATAAAAGGTTTAATTCCTTGCGCAATCCGGTATAATAATTACATATTGTTAATTTACGTCAGATTTTGCTGATATAATGTAATACAAAGTAAAAAAATCCGTAACAAATACCTATAACTAAAACAGATCAATTGTAATTGATCTGTCTGAGTGGACAATAAAATTTTTACTGATTGTAAAAACCGACTCTTTTGCAGAAGCGCTCCTAAAGACCACGCGATAGCTCCCCGGCTGCATAAGTAAAATTTGCGAACGTACTGCAGGGCTGAGATTACAGATCCATGTCTGGGTCTCTTTTTCCAACTGATAAATACTGCCATAACCATTAGATCGCCCTGAAAATTTCACAGACCCGGGAGAAGGTATTTCAATAATGGTAGATTGGTTTTGCAGGATCTGTATATCGTTAATATTTAGTCTGGGTATTGTTGGGACTTCGATATCGTATTTTCCGGTAAGGTATTTGACTGTTTCTCCAACCCTCTGATTTGTCAAAGTTTGCGTCTCTCTGTTCTTCCTGACTGTAAAAATAATGTTCTCATAAGTTTTTCCGTTATTTGTCCTTACAATAAGGTAGCCTTGTGCTGCATCAAGAGAAATTATATTATGTTTTGCGGCAATAAAAGATATACTGTCTTTTTTCAGCGGGGGAAGGGTATGAATAACCAAGCTGTAACTTGTAAGATGATCGATAAAAAGTGTATCGGGATTACCTTTATGATTTAAGGTATGAATAAGATTGTATTTAATTTTTCCCGACATAAGATCATAGAATGTCATATTGACGTTAGTTTCGGAAGGATTCCCTTGTTCATCAAGAAGATTTATCTGGGATGTGGTTTCATCAAGGACCTGGGTAATTACATTTTCAATTGCTTCCCTGAAATTAATTTCGTTCTGTACATCAAAATAGTATCCTACACAATCGAAAGTTTCCCTGAAGCCCGGGTCTAGTCCTATCCCTACAATAAAAGGTTTGAGAATGATACCTTTTTTTTGCAATTCCAATGACACTGCACAAGGATCTCCATCACAGGCTTCTATACCATCTGTTAAAAGAATAATAATATTTCTGCATTCCTGGCATGGAGGAAAGTCGTTTACGGCCTGTGCAAGCGAACCAGCAATTGGCGTTGTCCCTTTTGGTGTTATGAATCGTAGTTTTTGTATTATACTCAATGCACTTCCCTGGCCGAAAGGTACCTCAAGCTTTGTGTCACTGCAATCCTGAGGAGGTACAGGACTCTGATGACCATAAATCCTTAGAGCCATTTCCAGATTATTTACCCTATCAAGACTATCAACTATATCGGTCATAATCTGACGGGCAATATAGATCTTCTCTGAGTCGCCCCATGTTGCAGACATACTTTGGGAAGCATCAAAAATAAAAAGAATTCTTGTCAGAGGCTTGAAAGTTGCAGATATTGATTCCTGTGGAAACCCTGAAAAGGTATTAATAAAGAAGGAAATTACCAGTATGCAACAGTAAAAGGATGGTTTAAACATACTAATATATTTTTTCGTAAAAATCCGTGGTAAGTTACTATAAAAAAATAACAGGATTTTTATATAAGTCAGGGGATTTATTAACCATATAACAAGCTTAATTGCACTTACCCTTTAGTAATTCCACTTAAATTCCGTTTTGAGAAATAAAAAATGTCAGGGAATCATTTCTCCCTGATGAATTAAACTTCTTTATTTTCATAAGCATGTATCTCCCAAAACCTTCTTATCAAGGTTTATATTGAAAAAAAATACTAAACGCTGTTCCGTTATTTTTCTCTTTTGTACATTAATAAAAATTTTCTTTTCCTTCCTCCAGAAAATCAATAAAATTCTGCACATTCAGATCTTTGCCTTTGGGCTGTGCAAGCAGGTTCCCTTTATGATCAAGAAGGACGTAGAGGGGGGTGGCAACGGTATTAAATTTTTCAATTTCAATCTTTTGGTTAATTTCACCGATAGTTCTCATTTCACTGCCATCATGACTGATTACAAAGTCTTCATTATCAGCTATAGTTCTGTCATCGGTGTACAAAGAGATCACCACGAATTCTTCTTTTAGCATCTTCAGGACGACCGGATCCGACCAGACCCGGCTTTCCATTTGTTTACAATTGCTGCAGCTGTGTCCGGTGAAATCGAGGAAAACAGGTTTGTTTTTTTCTATGGCACATTTAATACCGTCTTTATAGGAAAAATATCCCTTTATACCATGAGGCAGCGTAAACCTTTGATCATATTTCCCCGGGCCGCAGTATGTGGAAGATTGATCAAATGCGTCAACTGCTTTAGAAGGAGATGATAAAGAAAATGTTGAATCACTCTTTGGAGGTATAACAGAAGCTATGCTGATTAAATCGGCTCCTAAAATCCCGGTGAAAATATAAACAGCAAAAGTCAATGAGGCAAGAGCAAGGGTGAATCTCGGGACACTGATATATGGCAGGTCTCTGTCGTGGGCAAATTTAATTTTGCCGAGAAAATACAATCCAAGCATTATAGAAAGGATAAACCAGATGCTGAGAAATATTTCGCGGCTGAGTATTTTCAGGTGATATGTCTGGTCAATTGAGCTGAGGAATTTCATTCCGAAAGCAAGAACTATAAAACCCAGGACAACCTTTATTGAATTAAGCCAACCCCCTGATTTGGGTATGTTCCCCAACATTGATGGAAATATTGCAAGCAAAGTAAACGGAAGGGCAAAAGCAAGGGAGAAAAAGAACATTCCAAGTATTGGTTTGAGAGCGATGCCGCCGGCACTTTCTATAAGAAGAGATCCGACAATAGGTCCGGTACAGGAGAATGAAACAAGTACCGTTGTAACACCCATAAAAAATGCTCCGGCTGTTCCGCCCTTGTCAGCATGCTTATCGGCTTTATTTATAAGCCCTGAGGGAATGATAAGTTCAAACATTCCAAGGAATGAAGCAGCGAAGACCATGAATAAAAGAAAGAAGATCAGATTTGGGATCCAGTGGGTACTGAGTGTAGTCCCGGCTGCAGGTCCCATGCCCGTGAGACCTACCAAAACACCAAGTCCGGTATATATAAGAATAATTGACAGTCCAAAAACAAGACCTTTTATAATAGCCATTCCCCTGTTGGAACTTCCCCTCATAAAAAATGAAACCGTCATGGGAATCATGGGAAAGACACAGGGAGTTAATATAGCCGCCAGCCCTGCAAGAAATGCTATAACGAGAAAAGCCAGGAGCGACCTTGTCCCTGTACCGGGCATGTCACCCGTATAAGGAACAATTTCATTGGAAGAGATGGTTTGGTCGTAATGATCAGTTTGCTGAGTTTCTTCAGCAGCGACTTGCTCAGGTGTGACGGGTTCTGAGCCGGTAATAGTATTTTTCTCTAAAGGGTCTGTTGAAGTGTGGCTCTCTGTCAGACTATATGAGGGGTCACCCTGAAGTGTGAAGGAAAACTCTTGCTGATAGGGTGGAAGACAGGTTTCATCATTGCAGGATTGAAATTCAATATAACCATCAACAGTTATCTGTTTTGAAGAGCTTACTCTTACAATTTGCATAAATTCTGCTTTTCTGCTGTACATGCCGACATTAAACTCAAAGCCGGGATCGTACTTAACAACCGGCTTTGACAGCTCAACAGGTTCTCCAACCAGGATATAAGCCTTTGGAGTGTTAAATTCTATTGACGTTGGTATAGGTCCTTCCTTTTCAAGTTCCATGGCATAGACATACCATGGACTCTTTATCGTTCCATTAAAGTAAAGTTCATAGATCCCGGTCTCTTTTTCAACTGCTTTAAAATCCCAGCTAACGGGATTTTCAAAAAAGAATTGAGCCGTGACGGAGAAAACAAAAAAGATTAGAAACTTGGCCAGAAGAAGAGTTCTCATAAGCAATTATTAAATATGTATATCGATTCGACAAGCATTTCTGCTCAAATTTATCAAATCTTTTTATTTTGTGATAAATTACTATGAAAAGCAAAGATAATTAAATTTACTAAATACATATATACATATATATTAATATGGATGTTATAATGTTATAATTTTGGAATAAGCATACTCAAGGGTGGATTCCCGAAGGCGTGGGATTATGGATTTAAATATCAGCTAAACCTCCCCTTTATCCCTGCGAAAGCCTGTCATATCGAGCGATAGCGAGATATCTCCTTTCAATTGGCAAGGTCGCTGTCATTGGCAACGGCTGGTGAGAGGGTCGGCTCTCAGTCAGCATACGGCTCTTTCATTCCCAAATAATGCACTCAAACAGGGAACTCTCCAAACAGAATCAAAGGGGAATTGCTCGTTACCAAAGAACTTTATTCGGGAAGTATCTCATTCCCATTCCTGTCGAAAATTTTAAAATCGGTAAGATTGAGAGCCAGGGAATGAGTTATTTTGATTTTACAATTGAGTGATTTGCTCCATTTGCTTTGGAGGGAGGTGAAAAATCCTTTGGTAAGGTAGGCATGAACGAAGGGATGGACTTTAAGGCTGATATACTTTAGTTTATAATTTTCAACAGTGATTTTAAGAGAATTGAACAAGGTATCGGTAAACAGTATGGTGGGTTCAACTTTTCCGGTGCCAAGGCAGGAAGGACAGGTTTCGAGGGTTTCAATATGCATTTCAGGTCTTACTCTCTGTCGGGTTATCTGCATTATGCCAAACTTACTGAGAGGAAGGATATGATGTTTGGTACGGTCTTTTGCCATTTCCTCCTTCATACGTTCGAAAACCATCTGCTTGTGTTGTGCACTATGCATATCAATAAAGTCAACGATAATGATTCCACCCATATCTCTCAGCCTTAACTGGCGGGCTATTTCTTCAGCAGCTGCAAGATTTACTTCGAGAGCACTTGTTGCCTGGTCGGAATCGGATTTTGAACGGTTTCCGCTATTTACGTCAATTACATGAAGGGCTTCCGTATGTTCGATGATTAGATATGCTCCGTTTCTGAAAGAAACGGTTTTCCCAAAGATGCTTTTAATTTGTTTTTCAACGCCAAATTTTTCAAAAATCCGTTCACTTCCTTTATAGAGTTTAACGATTTTTTCCTTCTCCGGGGCTATCTGTTTAATATAGTTCTTAACTTCATGATAGAATTCCTCATCGTTGACATATATATTTTCAAAGTTTACATTAAGCATATCACGGAGAATGGTGCTTGTCCTGTTCATCTCTCCTATCAACACGCGAGGTATATTCCCTCCTTTAATTTTATCAAAAGCTGTTTCCCATCTTTTTACAAGACTGCGAAGTTCCATATCAAGTTCTGCGACTTTCTTACCTTCAGCTGCCGTTCTTACAATTACTCCATAGTTCTTTGGTTTAATGCTGACAAGCAGATTTTTAAGTCGTTCCTTTTCATCATTATTTTCAATCTTGGATGAAACAGAAACTTTTTCTGAGAATGGTATAAGAACCAGGTTCCTGCCGGCTATAGATATTTCTGACCCGAGACGCGGGCCTTTCGTGGAAATAGGTTCCTTGGCAACCTGAACAATGATTTGTTGTCCACCCTTTAATACTTCCGTAATTTTCCCGTCTTTATTGATATCAGGTTCACGGTTAAATTTGGAGATAGGAATAACTTTACCCTTACGTGTTAAGGCCAGATGGAAATATTTGTTTAGGGTACTGAATTGTGGCCCAAGATCGAGGTAATGCAGAAATGCATCTTTTTCATATCCTACATCAACAAATGCCGCATTTAAAGCGGGCATAATCTTTTTCACCCTGCCCAGGTAAATATCTCCTACTGAGAAATGTGTCTCAGTTCTTTCTTTATTAAGCTCAATAAGCTTTTTTTCTTCTAACAGGGCGATTGATATTTCAGTTGATGAAGCATCAATTACCAATTCGTTACTCACAAGTTGTAATATTATCAGTTGATGACAATCCGGAAGGAAAGATCAAACAGAAAAACTAGAGGTTGATATTAAGCCTATCCTGAAGTTTATACAGAAAAGTGGCTTTCAATTACCGATTCTTCTTTTTATGCCTGTTTTTCCTCAAACGTTTTTTACGCTTATGGGTAGCCATTTTATGTCTTTTTCTCTTCTTTCCGCTTGGCATAGCTTATCCCCTTATTTTTTAACGTTTGATTTAACCTTGCTTACAAAAGTTTTCGCAGGCTTAAAAGATGGAATAAAATGTTCGGGAATAATAATAGTAGTGTTTTTGGAAATGTTTCTTGCTGTCTTTTTGGCTCTTTTCTTAACTATGAAGCTGCCAAAACCTCTCAGATAAACATTTTTGTTCTTACTTAATGAACCTTTCACTGTTTCCATGAAAGCTTCAACAGTTTTCTGTACAGTTATCTTTTCGATACCTGTGTTTTTAGAAATTTCATTTACGATATCTGCCTTTGTCATTTTATAAAAGCTTTAATTATCAATATATTATATATAAATTTTACAATGAAGTTTGCAAATATAAGTGTTTTATAACTATTTATGAAATAGAAATCAATTATTTTTGATAAGTTTTTAATATTTCTTTTCTACAAATATATGAAAATAAGTAAGATATTATGCACGTGGTACGAAATAAATAAAAGAGATCTGCCATGGAGAAAAGAGAATGACCCTTATAAAATCTGGGTTTCTGAAATCATTTTACAGCAGACAAGGGTTGATCAGGGAATGGATTATTGTTAAATCAAAATAATTATTTGCAGAAGCATATATTTTTGTATCTTTGACTTGAAACAAAAATACCTGTTCGAAATGTCAGTCAATAAAGTTATGCTGGTAGGCAATGTCGGTAAAGACCCTGAAATAAGATATCTTGAAGGGGGGGCTGCTGTTTGCAAGTTTTCCCTTGCTACCAGTGAAGTGTATAAGAATCGTAATGGTGAGAAAGTTACCACCACGGAGTGGCATAACATTGTTTTATGGAGGGGACTTGCTGAAATTGCTGAAAAGTATGTAAAGAAGGGTATGCAACTGTATATCGAAGGCAGAATTAAAACCCGCTCATATAATGATAAGGACGGTAATACAAAATATATTACCGAAATAGTTGGTGATAATATGCAAATGCTTGGTAAAAGATCTGATGATACGCAATCTGCTTCTGATGACTCAGCTTATAGAAGAGATGAGAATGTTCCTGAAAAGCAGGATGTTAACAAATCAAGCTCTAATAATCCGGTGAATAATTCTGATAATGGGTTTACGGATTTGCCAACTGAAGCAGATGATCTTCCTTTCTGATATGTAATCCTAAAGTTATTGCCTTTTGGAATCCGATTCATATTTTCAAATATTGGATGCAGTTTCTGCAATTGTGTTTTATCCACCTGATACGGGTGCCATAACAGGTATATTTGTTATTATAGTTCTATTAATAGCATCTGCTCTTATTTCCGGATCAGAGCTTGCTTATTTTTCATTAACTCCGCGTAATAAAAGTGAGCTTAAGAAAAATAAGGAAAAATCTTCACACCGGGTACTCACCCTCCTAACAAGGCCGGAGAAACTGCTTGCAACTATACTTATTACCAATAATTTTGTTAATGTGGGGATAGTTATTATTTCCACTTTTGTTACTTCTTCCATACTTGATTTAAGAGAGGAACCTGTTTTTGCTTTCGTTTTTCAGGTGATTATAGTTACTTTCCTGTTACTTCTTTTCGGGGAAATAATTCCTAAACTTTTTGCCAATCAGTATCCTGTCAGATTTGCACAGTTTATGTCCCTTCCAATAAGTATTCTGGAAGGCTTTTTTACCCCCTTAAGCAAGCTGCTTATTTATTCAACATCTTTTACAAGTCGCAAACTCCTTCGGAATAAGGAAAATTTCTCAATAGGGGATCTTTCAGAGGCACTCGATCTGACAACTGAGGTCGTTCCTGAAGAGAAGCATATACTTAAGAGTATTGTTAAATTCGGAAATATTGAAGTTACTGACATTATGAAACCCAGAATGGATATCGTCGCTGTGGAAGAAAAAACAAAACTGACGGATGTTATTGAAATAATTAATAAATCAGGATATTCCCGGATACCGGTTTTCCAGGAAACGCTCGATAAAGTTGTTGGCATCCTTTATGTTAAAGATCTTCTTGCGCATCTCGACAAAGATGATGAATTCAACTGGATTTCACTTATCAGACCAAGCTATTTTGTGCCCGGCACCAAGAAAATTAATGCCTTATTACAGGAATTCAGGGAGAAGAAAATTCACCTGGCCGTCGTTGTAGATGAATATGGTGGCACGGAAGGTATTGTAACACTCGAAGACGTGCTTGAAGAAATTGTGGGAGAAATTACAGACGAATCTGATGAAATTGAAAAAATGTATGAAAAAATTGATGATAAAAATTATTTTTTTAATGCAAAAGTGCTTTTAAACGATTTTTATAAGACCCTTCAGATAAGTTCCGACATCTTCGCCGATGTTAAAGGGGATGCCGATACCATTGCAGGTCTTATCCTTGAGTTAAAAGGCGAAATACCGGTAATTAATGAAAAAATCAATATTCATGATTTTACTTTTACCATTATTTCCTCAGACAAAAGAAGAATAAAAAAGGTTAAAGTTACTATTGGCAGTTTAATTAAGTAAGGATGAGGAAATTTTATGAGGCGGAACTATCTTTATCTGATAATAATCACATCTTTTCTTTTTTTTTCCTGCAGGGAAAAATATACTCCAAAGCCCAGGGGATACCCCAGAATTGATTTCCCGCAGAAACTATATGTACTGCATGACTCGATTGAACCTTACCTTTTCGAGTATCCTGAATATGCGAAAATTGTCCCTGACAGAAGTCCCGGCTCTGAATTATATTGGATGAATATTGAATTTCCTTCCCTTAACGGAACCGTTTACATCAGTTATAAAAAAATTAATGGAAACCTCAACGCTTATGTTGAAGACAGCCGCAATTTTGTTTACAAACATACGGTAAAAGCAGAGCAAATTCCTGAAACCCGGGTTAGCAAGCCCGAAAAGGAAGTATATGGTATAATATACGATTTAAAAGGAAATACAGCTTCTTCAGTTCAGTTCTTTCTTACTGATAGCATCAGGCATTTTGTCAGAGGTTCCTTATATTTCAATACTCAACCTGATAAAGATTCTCTGGCACCTGTTATTAATTTTGTCCGTGAAGATATAATTCATTTAATCAATACCTTTCAGTGGAAATATGTAACTGATGAGTTCAGAAATTAATTTTATCTTTGGCGTATAATGGGACTTATTATTAGAAGAGAGGAAAATGGGTATCTTCTGGGAATATGGGAAATAACAGAGGATTATGATACCCTGTATTCAAAACTCAGACTTTGTGAGGAAGAGATTGAAGTGCTGAATAATTTCAGGAATTACAATAGAAAACTGGAATGGCTCAGTGTTAGAAATCTTATTTGTGAACTGACAGGGAAGGAATCACGTATCGTTTATAATGAAATGCGAAAACCTTTCCTTAAAGAGAATTCATTTAACATTAGTATCTCTCATTCCAACAGGCTTACATCCATTCTTATGAGCAGAAACAAAAAGGTTGGGATAGATTTGGAATATATGTCTCATAAAATCAGTTCTTTAAGCTTTAGGTTTATCAACAGCCAGGAGATCATAACAGAAGATCCGGCGCTCAGCAGATATCATTTATACCTGCACTGGTGCGCCAAAGAAGCTTTATACAAAATATGTGACAAGCAGGATATTAATTTCAGAGAGAACCTTACTATTTCCCCTTTTCATCCCGGTGAAAAAGGCCGGATAAAGGGAAGGGTAATTAACCTGAAAGGAGCAGAGGATTTTCGTCTGAGATATGAGAGGATGGATGATTACGCTATCGTGTGGACATGCAAATAATGAATATAACCGAAAAAATATTAAATAGTCGTAATAATGGCAGATTACTGGCTGTACTTGTCGATCCTGACAGAAATAAGCAAAAGGATCTCAGCAATATTATCCATCATTCCTTAAAAGCAAAAATCGATTTTTTTCTTGTAGGAGGAAGTATTGTTTTTTCTTCTTTTGAGGAAACAATATTATTTCTGAAAGAGAATTCCTCCCTTCCTGTGGTGATCTTTCCCGGTAATGCTCTTCAGATAAGTGATAAAGCGGATGGATTATTATTTATTTCCCTTATCTCAGGAAGGAATCCAGAATTTCTTATCGGACATCAGGTGCTGGCAGCACCTGCAATAAAATTATCAGGGATCAGTACAATACCGGTTGGTTATATTCTCATTGAAAACGGAAGGATAACTTCGGTTCAGTATATGAGTAATACAACCCCCATACCTGCTGATAAACCTGAAATTATTGTTGCAACAGCAATGGCAGGTGAACTCCTGGGATTAAAAGCCATTTATCTTGAAGCCGGCAGTGGTGCTACTCATACAGTGGGATTACAGGTAATAAGGGAAGTGAGGAAGAACATAAACCTTCCTCTTATAGTTGGAGGAGGAATACGGTCCAAAGACGAAGCTGTGGAGATATACCGTGCTGGTGCCGATATTGTTGTTGCCGGCAATGCTACGGAGGACGATCCTTCAGTTATTTATCAACTGACAGCTGCCCGTGATCTTTTTACATAGCTTTTAAGTTCCTCAATATAATCATCTCTGACCGGAAGGTCAGAAAAATCAATCAGCGATAATCCGGTATTAATGCGTTTTTGAATAGTTCTTTCATCAAAATGGGAATATGGGTCGAATTCCACATTATCTTTATCCGTGAAAAAAATCCAGTATCTTTTCTGTGCCTGTGAAAATGAGAAAATCGCGCTGATAATACATAGAAGAACTATTTGTGAAAGTACCCGGGTCATATTTATAGTTTTTTATGCTATTAAATATACTGTTAATAAATTGATTTTTTGTTTTAATATTCAAGTTCGGGTATCACTTCTCCCTGAGAACTTACCGGCCGGGAAATATTGAGCAGAAGCGACAGGGTGGGAGCGATACCTGTAACTGAAATATTTCTTGAAACAACTTGTCTTCCGGTTTTCCAACCGTAGAAAATAAGAGGAACATGTGAGTCGTAACGGAAAGCAGACGCCGCATCACGGTCCGTCCCCCTTTCAACCCATCCTGGCGATAGTCCAAGCAGAATGTCACCAGACCTTTTCTGATTATAGTTTTTCTGCATCTTTTCAAAGATTCCGTGGGTATAGTTGTTCTTCATGAGATTTTCGGAAGTCAGCACACTGGATACTCCCTCAAATTGAACCATAAAACGGGCTACACGGTTCTGAAATTCCTCCGGTGAAATTCGTGAATCCTCTATAAGATCATTATTAAGAAATATTTGTTGCGAGTAATAGAATTTTATCCAGTCACCACTTCCGTAAATTACATTGAGATAAGTTCTGAGGAGGGAAAGAGCACTATTGTAATTAAAGTAACCCGACGGTAACCGGTGTTCCTTCATGTATGTGGGTTCGTTTGCGATAGCATTTTCGGCGGTAAGGTAAATAAGTATATTTTTCAAACCGATATGCTCGTCAAGAAAAGAAATAAAATGAGCAATATCCTGATCAAGTCTCAGGTAAGTATCTTCCATTTCCATTGACCATGATATAAAATTTCTGCCTATATATGATGAGGCAGAAAAGCTTACAGTAAGCCAGTCGGTATTTTCATTTTGTCCAAGTTCTTCGTTAATTATTGCAGAAACAGCAAGATCTTTTGTATATGTGTTTCCAAATGGAGTATATTTCAGTATGGAATAATCACGCTGTTTCCTTTTAGGTATGCTTATCTGTTCGAGATTATAGGGAAAAGTGTTTTTCCCGGGAAATCCCTTGTCCGGCAGCTTGTTGTTATTATTTCCGGATGTATATTTTTCTTCAGGCAGAAGTGTTTCCCATTTACGGGAGAGGTATGTACCTGCAATGTCTTTTTCGTTAAAATCGTTCAACCAGTCGGGCAGGCTGTCGCAATAAAATGAACTGCTTATCCATTTCCCGTTAGTATCATCATACCAATAAGCAGCATTTGCGGAATGGCCTCCGGAAAAAACCGAGGCGACAGGATCGAGGGAAATGGAGATGACTTTCGATCTGAAACCATTTGAAACCTTCAACTGGTCGGATACTGTTATAGCAAGCATATCGGAGGGAGAATACCTGCCGGATTCGTAACTTCCTCCAATAGTATTAACTCTGTCATCATTAATACAGTATTTCACTCTGTTTTTCAACCTCTCAAACCAGTAATTTGAAACAATACCGTGTACTTCAGGATAAGCTCCCGTTGCGAGTGTGGCGTAACCGGCTCCGGATTCAGCAATAAGATAATCATGGTGCGCATTTTTAAAAGAGGTCCCTGTGGCTATGAGTTTCTTAAAACCATTTTCGCTGAAGTTATCCCGGTAACGGTTGATATAATCATATCTCATTTCAGAGATAATAATTCCTACAACCAGTTTAGGCTGCTCTGGCGGTATATTCCTGTCCTGTGAAAATGAGTTAAATACTATTGTAAGAAGTAATAAATAAAATAAAACATTCTTCATGCCGAATAAGATCTAAAGATTTAAAGAAAAACATCACATTCACCTGTACGGGAAGGATATAAAATAGCTTTTTTGAAGTTAAATGGTAATTCTTAACTTCGGATAAGGCACAAATATAATCTGATTAGGGAAATATTTATGTTAAATTATCAGGAATTTCAATTTAAGGGTAAGCAGATGATCCTTTTTACAAATTCCTTTTCGGGAGTTATCAGTTTAAGGATATATATCCCCACCGGTATATCCGTCAGAAAGATAATATTATCTCCCTCAATAGCCTCGTGCCGGGTAGAATGTACAAGTTGACCAGTAAGTGAATAAACTTCTGCTTTAGCATAGCCATCTGTTTCTGAAAAAAAGTCAATTCTGAGTTCATTTCTGAATGGATTGGGGTAAAGAGTAATTTCACCTGCGTCTGAGGACACTTCTTTCTTTTTAAGTTTCAGCATTAACTCTGCTCTTTCGTAATCACCGATGTTCAGTTCGGCAAGTTTACTGTAATATCCCTGTTTTTCGGCAATAAGTCTGTAGCTCCCTGCTTTCACAAATCTGTGAAATGTTCCTGATAAACTGTCGGAATAAACATATGAATTCAGGGCATCATGGCCGGAGAGATTTATTCGTGCTCTCAGGGGCTTTCCATTTTCATGATCGGTGATAGTTCCATGAATACCAAATTGGGATTGACGTATATAATTAATAAGAGATTTATAGTTTCTCTCCCATAGAAACAGCAATCCTGAAGCGGGAGGAATTTTTTCTTCCGACATTTCCAGGGTAAGCTCGCGACCCTGAAGGAAAGCTGTTACATAATCCTGTCGTCCCCCATAAACAATATACCAGGCTGCCCCGTTGGTAATCCCCCCCGGGAACCGGCTCATGTATTGAGGAAAGCCGGCACCTGCTGTATCTGCATATTCCTGTGAAACGAACCTGAACCAATTGTTATCGGGGTGAAGATCATATTTTGAGTCCCATGGATAGTTTACCACTTCAGCCCCTGAGTGTAAATTCATTGACAGTGCAGGGCGGTACGTATTCATATAATTTATCATCGCAATATTTTCAGCTTGCCTTGGCGTTCCATAAGGGAACTCTCCCATAACCGGATCAGGGAAATTGCGGTTCAGGTCAACATTATTGAGGTTGAATCTTTTGGAACCAAATACCTCGTTGTCGCTCTGAAAATAAGTGCCATCGGGGTTTGCAAGCGGGTTGATGATAAGGATAAGATTGTCGAGGATATTCCTGATATTTTCAGAGTTCCCGTATTCTTCCATAAGTCTGTTTATAAGCATGAGAAGAACAACATAGCCGGGAGGCTCATCCCCGTGCATCGTGGAACTCAGAAAAACGTAAGGTTTTTTTTCATTATCCGGCATATTAGTATGTATCCTGGCAGCCAGTATAAGTTTGTTGTTTATCGAATATCCAATAGTATCGATAGTCAGCATAGACGGATAATTTTCGCTGAAGGTTTTCATTATGTCAAGATACTGGGAGTAACTTGGGTAAGCAAGTCCTGCGAGTACTTCAGGGATCGAAGAGGCCATTTTAAGAGTATTTCTCATTGACGGAGCCGGTAAGACAATAAATCCCGCTCCTGAAGAGAAAAGGATGGTAGTATCCCTGGAAGAAACATAGTAGTAAACGGTATCATTCCGCAAAACATCAAAACTGAGATGTCTGGCAAGTAAAAGTCCTGTTTTTTTTCTGTCGGGCGGAATGGCAATATAGGCCTCTCCCCGTTCCTTTAATACCGAGTCGATACGGGCAGTCTGCAATTCGTTTATGCCTGGCTGGGCCGTCAGGTTTGGAAAGTGAAGCATTGCAAGGGAAAGGGCCGGCAGGAAAATATGAAGACAGTTTTTAAGTTCACATAATAATTTTTGGATTGATTTTGTCAGGGAAGGAGATATATAAACTCTGCTTTTCATGTGATTGATAGTGACCGGGAGATATTTTTTATTATGGATAAATCAGATCCTTATTATGATGCGAATGAACGATATTTAAACACAAAAAAAACACTGTTTTGTATTCCTTTAAACTGGTGGTAAATACCTTTTACACATTAAACCGGATATGCAGCAGATCGCCGTCATTAACGATATAATTTTTCCCCTCAACAGAGAGTTTCCCTGCTTCCCTGCATGCATGTTCATTCCCAAACCTTATGAAGTCTTCATATCTGATAACTTCAGCCCTGATAAATCCCCGTTCCAGATCGGAATGGATAACTCCTGCTGCCTGCTGAGCAGTCATTCCTTTTTTTATTGTCCAGGCGCGTACTTCTTTAGGCCCTTCTGTAAAGAACGATTGCAGGTTAAGAAGGGAGTATGCGGAGAATACGAGTTTATTTACCCCCGGCTCATTAAGTCCGGCATCCTGAAGAAAGATCATTCTGTCGTTTTCATCCTCAAGTTCTGCTATTTCTGCTTCCAGAGCTGCGGCAATAACAAGCACTTCAGCATTTTCATTTTCAACGGCATTTTTCAATGCTTCAACATACATATTACCATTTACAGCGGAGGCTTCATCAACATTACAAACGTAAAGCACAGGTTTGCTTGTCAGGAGAAAGAGATCATCAATATATTTCCTGTCGCGTTCTTCTACGGGGGCTGTCCTTGCCGTGCCAAAAGATCCCAGGTGTTCCCTGTATATATTAAGGACTTCCACGCCATGTTTTGCGTCTTTGTCGCCCACTTTTGCAGCTTTCTCCAGTTTTTGGATTTTCTTCTCCACTGATTCAAGGTCTTTCACCTGCAATTCAAAGTCAACGGTTTCTTTATCCCGCACAGGGTCAACAGACCCGTCAATATGGGGCAGGTTCTCATCATCAAAACACCTCAGTACATGTATCAGTGCATCTGTATTGCGGATATCTGCAAGAAACCTGTTCCCGACTCCTTCACCTTTGTTAGACCCTTTTGTAAGCCCGGGTATATCTACAATTTCCATTACGGCAGGAACGATTCGCTGTGGTTTAACCAGTTCAGCAATTTGATACAGCCGCGCATCCGGCACATTTATAACCCCTAAATTAGATTTGTTTGAGCTGAATGCATATTTCCCCGTTTCAGCTCTGGTACCGGAAAGACAATTAAAAAGAGTTGTTTTACCCGAATTTGTCAGTCCTGTTATCCCGCATTGAAGACCCATCTTTGAAATTATTGATTTTTTTGAATACAAATATAGTGAAAAAGTGAGCGGGAAAATTTTATTCGCTCGATTAAACTCTTCGGGTAATCTCCACTTTCTAAGCAATAAACATATCTTAAACAATCTTCTTAAGTTGACGGCAATGCCTGGAAGGGTTGAACTATCACATCCACGGATATTTCAACCCCTATCCGGGGTTGCGTGGATATCGATGCAGTTAACCCGGGGCACAAGCGCCCCGGGCTATTCTAATTTCAACCCTCCGGGTTGTGTGGCTGAGGCTTTTAAATTAGGTTGTGGGTTTAAGGGAAAATCCCGCAACATTCCTGTTCACAAAATCCCCGGGCTATTCCATTTTTAACCCTCCGGGTTGTGATGCTAAACGGTAACATGTCATTATTCCGCACAAGCGGTTTATATAAGTTCTGCTGTTTTCAGCGCAACAAACCGGAATTTAGCCCAAGCTTAGTTATGCATCTCCGGCCTTAAGGCCAGCTTATATCTGACTCACCGAATACCATCGGCTATAGTGCGAAATAGTACCGGTTCACTATTAACCCTTAGCTCTACAACATAGTCTGCTCCATGCCCTGTGCCCTGTGCCCAGTGTTCTTTCACTGGCCTGAAAGCCTCAGGTTCGCATAATACGTGAACCTCCGCTGCACATAGATTTTCTGTTCAATTTTTTCTGAAGGTTAAAAGAAATATTTCCTGGTCATTTAGTACCTTACATCTAATATTCTTGTATTATTTGGCAAAAATTCCAAAAAAC
>CAZGKF010000001.1:0-140783 GCA_964526475.1 uncultured Bacteroidaceae bacterium | reverse complement strand
CAGGGTTATCTTCAGGTAGATGAAACACCGATCCAGGTGCTGGATCCAAAGAAAAAAGGAAAGACCCACCGGGGTTATTACTGGGTATATTACTCACCCATCCAACGCATGGTTCTGTTCGATTACCAGGAGGGCCGTGGCCGGGAAGCTCCCAAAAAACTATTATCAGATTTTAAGGGTTACCTCCAGACCGATGGGTATAAGGTATTATGTTCATTCGAACATAATACTTTATATCCAATTGCGAAAGAAAAAGATAGACTACCATTTGGAATAACTTCGCTCATGGGATTAGTTTTAATGGTTCATGGATTTGCCACTCTTATTATAATTGAGAGAGTTAATAATTTATCCTCAATTTTACCGAAAATGAATAAATTTCTTTTTGGGATAATTCTCTTCGTATTATTCTTCTTGCTGAATCATTTTTTATTTGAAAGGAACGAACGATATCTTAGAATTACAAAAGAAATTGCAGACTCTAGTTCTGCTAGTAAAACAATTGCTTTAATATTGTTGATTGGATACTTGATTATCCCTATACTTATTAAATCGTTATCCGTTTAGAAAAATAGATAGTAAAAAAAACCGGTAAGTCCGGGTTTTTTAATGTTTGCTTGTTTTTTCTTGCCAGATTTTAGGATTACGGTCAGTACTGATTACAGCTAAAACTTCAACCGTATTGTTTTCATCATTAATATAGAAATGAGCCATGTACGGGAATTTCTTAATAACCACACATCGGATTTCCTTGTAACGAATGGCATAAATTTGAGGATCTTTGCTAAGTGAGTTAATATGCTTGATAGCTGTTTTCTGAAACCTTTTGCCAAGTCCTGCCTGTGCTTTATTGTACCAATCAGTAATTTCCTGAATATCGGTAAGGGCTTCAGGTTCAATCTTCACTTTGAATTTTTTCATCAGGCTTTCAGCGTTTTTTTAGCTTCGTCCCAATCCAAAAGCCTTTCAGGATCATTTCTTACTTTGTCAAAACGTTCCATTACCAATTTTTGGTGAGCTTCAGGAATATCAAAATGTTCCTGTTCTTTCTTTAAAGCATAATCAAGCATGTTTTTAATAGCATGAATCAGGTTTACATCGTTTACCTGTCTGAATTGCTCTATGATTATCGCTTTTTCGGCTTGTATGTTCATGATACTTTTTTTACCTGGTTAAACAGCTAAATTACTTTGGATATTGCATTTTAAAAGGAATGCATCCATAAGGGCGAATAAATGACCTTTGTCTTCATCGCTAAGCTTTTGAATGTTTTGTATACGGTTTACAATACTTTTTTCTAAAATCAGGTCGGTACTGCCAACAATATAGTCCAAAGAAACATTTAAAGCTTCAGCAATTTTAACAGCCGCTTCAATAGAAGGCTTTACCTCGCTTCTTTCATACCTTCCAATCACACACAGGAGCATGACCCCCTATTTTTTTAAGGTCGTCCTGCGACATTTTTTTCTTCTATCTTCTCAGAATGCCTGTCACCGGAAAAAAATGTATGCATTAATACTTTAAAATAAATGTATAAGCAAAAATACGAAACATAAATTATCTATTCAAATATCAGATACATTTAGTTAATGAAAATAATCAATGAATTTCTGTTACTGATGCCGGAGGTTCTGTCAACTAGAGCTACTACAGTTCAGGTCTGCCCAAAACAGTGACTTCACCCGATGGACTGATTACCTCCCTGGAGTTCGACAACCTGGGTAGGCGGATAGAAACTACTCGCTCCAATTTTCCAAATTACTATTTTCTGTTATTTACATTATAATTCCATATGCACATCATGCATTCCCATACCTTCGCTAACGAACGCGGCATTGCATAAGGTTTTATAATGTTATTTGATAGAAACCCTGCTCCTGATCATTGAGAAGTGATCGTTCAAATGTTACTGAGCGAGACTAATTGAAGAAACCACTCTTTTCAAAAATTAGAATAAAACAATATCATCCCCATCCCGATTAACAGAAACATAGAACCTATAACTCTCATAGTCTGAGCAGTCTTTTTAAGGCTCAATACTTCCTCGAAATTTCTATAAAGATTTTTTAAACTAAACAGTATTCCAGTAATTATAAGTAACACCTGAAACCATGGTATAGCTTGTGGCATTATCTGGTTCCAGGGAAGACCTGCAAAACCGAACCAGTTCCAGCCCCATCCAAACGGATCAGAAACAGATTGAAGTATAAATGTAAAATTAACCATTAACAAGGGAATGGCAAAAGCTGTCCAGATTGCCAGACCTAAAGGAGTAAGGGCATTCGAAATATGTTTGAAAATTTGGGTTGTAGTCAGAATTTCTATATTACAGACTTTTCTGGTTATCCATGCGATGAGATAAATAAAAGCAGGAAATACAACAAGTGTCAGAATCCAGAGGGAAATGGAGTAGATAAGGAAAAGATCATAATTGTTTTTATCAATGATATTGATATATTCCCTTAGTTCAGACCATGGTCCATGATACATGATACTGTAAACAATTGCTATTACAAGTAATGAAATGCCGAGGAAGGATTCACTTATTGTTAAATTGGCAGGACTTATACCAAAAGCTTTGAACCGGAGACTTGTATTTTTGTAAACACAGGAGCTTAAACATTCCATACAAAGTCCGCATTTTGAATTATCCTTAATCTTCTCGCAATTTAATCCGTATGGACAAGCCCAGGCTTTGTCATTACCCAGTTCGCAAAATTTGCCTTTACATTTATCGGCGCAAAAATCCGGGTTTTTAGCCCGGAGGGAAAGAATACCAATTCGTGCATAATGCCCAATGAACGCGTTTATAGGGCAAATGTAACGGCAGAATGCGCGTAATTCAAAAACAACAGCCAGAAGTGTTGCTAAAATTATAAGTGCTAAAATTACAAATCCGCTGATTCTTGGAATAGAGACAATGGTAGTGGAATAAGTCCCCAAGAGAAGAAATGAGAAAAGCATTAACCATGAATTATCTATAAAGGATGGCCATTTAAGGTTAAAACCAAAGAATCTGTTATTATACTTTCCTGTTTTTCCTTCTCTGACATTATTGATGCTTCCGCGTTGTATCAGCTCACCGAAAAATGGAATGGGACAAATGTAACACCATAATTTCCCAAAAACCGGGGTAAGGATAATAATAAGCAGAGATAACCAGACAATCCATACAGCAATGCTCCCCAGATTTCTTCCAGCCATCTGAGTGCCAAATGTTGAAATGATAACAATGAGGTATATGAACAAAAGGCCGAAAAGTGTAACAAATAATTTTGTAATAGGGGATCTAAAAAACGTATTCCATGAGTTAATATATGCAGGTTGAAAGGTATAATCTGTTCTATTTTTAGTATTCCCGATAACAAAACCGGGGATGAACAATAAGATCAATATTCCTGTAAGGCATCCTGCTCCAAATCCTAAAAGAGTATTTGGAAATATTATTATGGATCCCTGCTCAAAAGCATGCAATGGTCCGCACCAGACATGACACCTGTACTGACTTTTAGAAACAAGGTATTTAAGTATTCCGGGATGCTCAGCAATTAGTACAAGTGTATCGGTAATGAATGGTTTTTCAAGAGGTTCTTTTGGGTCAAATACTTTAACTTCCTCCATTCCCGGGCTTACTTTGGCATCTATGCCAAATTCTTCGAGAAAAAAGGAATGCCCTGTATCAAGGGTTGTGAACGTCAGATATAAACGATCACCACGATTACATCTTATTATATTTGGGTTTTTCCCGTAACGGAAATTTTCAACATGGATATAACGGTCAACAGGATCAATATGAGAAATATTAACCAGTAAGGCTCCTAATAGTCCAGCTCCAAAGATGATCGCTAAAAATTTCAGTTTCAAGATTATCTGTTATTATTTTTCTCCGGGTTTAATAAGAAAACTTATATTTTCCCCTCTAATTCTTTGAGGCACCCGGCAAAATGGGGATCTGATAATATTAGTTTATTTGACAAAAATGGGAAAAAGATTAAATATTGCCAAAATTTGAGAAATAACAAAATCACTTCTACACTTTTTAACGAAGTTTACTAATTGTGAAAATGTCATAGTAAAATGCTTAATCAATATAGAGATTTTGCCTTATCGGAATTTAAAAGTATATTTACCTGACTTCGTACTAAATCTTTAATTGAGAATAACTGGCTGTTATCAGATTTTATAAATTATGTAAATTAGGTCTTAAATTTTGATTAGAGATGAAAAAGAAAAAACACATACCTGCCTGGTTACCAATAGCATTAATTCTTTTTATTATTATTGGAATACCGGCATTGCTTGTATTCTACCAGTCAAAACAATCAGGCCTTAGTTTCCCGGAAACTGTTAGTTCCCTCCTGAAAAGGGTATCTGACAATACCAGAATTGATACTGCAGGTGAAGAGTATGTGGATTATCCCTTATTTTTTGAGCAGCGCCCTATTGGAAATCCTGTTGAGGGGAATCCCATGATCGCTAATTTGACAACTTATGATATGACAGGCAATGGTTTGCTTGACGTTATTATTGCTGATGCCCAGAAAAATTCCATATCTGTAATTCTACAGGAATCCTTGGACGAGTTCAGGGAGATAACTGTTGCCACTGACATTATTGCTCCAAGCCATATACAGGTTATTGATTTTGACGGAGATGGCGATCCTGATATATTAGTTTCGGTTCTTGGTATGTTGTTTCCCAACAATGACCAGATAGGATCTATTGTGTATCTTGAGAATATAGGAAATATGAGCTTTAAAAAACATGTACTAATTGAAAATATTGCAAGAGTTTCTGATGTACGGGCAGGGGATATGAATGGAAATGGTCGGCTTGATCTGGTAGTAGCCCAGTTTGGTTACGATGACGGTGAAACAAGATGGATGGAGAATCTTGGTAACCTGAAGTTTAAGAGTCATATTTTGCAATCTCTGTCTGGTCCTGTTAATGTTGATATCCATGATTTTAACGATGATGGTCATCTTGATTTTGTTGTACTTGTATCGCAGGAATGGGAGGAGATTTATATATTTCTAAACGACGGACTTGGGAATTTTACACCCAGGCTTATCTGGGGTTCCCCAAATTCGGATTTCGGTTCAAGCAGTATTAACCTTGTGGATATTAACCTGGATGGGAATATGGACATACTATATACTAACGGCGATGCATTTGATTACATTCCTCCCAGACCAAGACCCTGGCATGGTATTCAGTGGCTTGAAAATAAAGGAGATATGAATTTCCAGATGCACAGACTTGCTAATTTCGGGGGAGCTTCCTTCGCTAAAGCATTTGATGTGGATCATGATGGTGATATGGACATTTTTGTTGTAAGTTCATTTAATTTATGGGATAATCCTGCATCACAAAGTTTTATATGGCTCGAAAATATTGGTGATATGAAATATGTTAAACATGCAATTAGTAATAATCCAACGCATATACTGACACTTGATATAGGGGATTTCAATAATAATGGTGAAATGGATATTGTTACAGGAGGGATGCATGTTTTTCCTCCTTATGACCGGCTTGGCCGGATTACTTTATGGAATAACAAATGGAGAGAAATAATTTCTCAATCCCCTTAATGAAATAAAGTATTATTGATTTAATTTCTTAAGATCATTTTCCAGGGCTTCCAGGTATTCTTTTGGAAAATTTTCCCTGCGAGCCATATTAAGGGCAGTGTTTAAATAATCATAAGCTCTTTTCTTATCACCCAAAGCATCATATGCAATAGCAAGATTTCTTCCTGCAGAAAGTCTGGTCATAAAAGGACTGAAATAATGTATAAATGCTCTTTCAGAGAAATTCCTGGCTTCATTGATATTAATAAGATCGGGGTAAGGGGAGGAGAGGAGAATTGCACCAAGTCGCTCCAGGATATATGGTTCATTTGGATGATGCTCCAGTGCTTCCCGAAAAAAATCATGGGCTTCCTTCCACATTTTTCCCTTCACATAAGCATTGCCAAGATATTGAATGTTTGACATATCCTCAGGATCTGCCATATACACCCGTTTAAACATTTTAACAGATTCGTTGAGGTCCCCCTCAGAATCTGCGATAAGTCCTCCAAGGGAATAAGTTCTTTTGTCGGAGGGAAAAAGATTCTTTAACTTTAAATAATAGGAAGAAGCTTTTTCTTTATTCCCCTGTGTCAGATAAAAATATCCGGCGTTGGCCAGAACATCTATATTCTCCGGATGTTTTTCAAGTTGTTCTTTGATTAAATTCTGTGCTTTATCTTTCAACCCAACCTGCCACATACTTGTTGCTATTTTTGCCAGACCGGCAGGATCTGCATGAGGAAGTTCAGATATACGAACATAATATTTTGCGGCTTCATGAAAAAATCCCTTATATTGTAAAGAAGTCGCAACGGTAATTAATTCATTCAGATCATCGCTATAATATTCCATGTGTTTATCTAAAAAAGGCATAGCATATTTACCATAATCGAGCTTGATGAAGTCTTTAACAGCTTTTGAAATTAAGTGTTTGTTATCAGGGATATGCTGCAATGAATTTTTTAAAAGAGTAAATGCCCATTCGAAGTTATACCCTTTTGCAGCAAGGTCAATTTGCTTAAGAAGATAATCTTCTGATCTCGAAATAAGGGAAAGTTTGTCTATAATAGTATCTCTCGGAGGAATATAGTCTGGTAAATCTCCTGCTCTGTTAATATATTCCCTGCTTAATTTGATATCTCCTTTTAATGCATAAACATTACCAAGCAACCGGTACACAGGTCCGAAAGTTCTGTGCCTCTGATTTATTTCCAATAATCTTTTCTCAGCAAGATCAAGACGGTTGGTGTCCATGTAGATTCTTGCCAGGTGATACATGGCATAACTTTTCACAGGATAATAGATTGGCCTGTATGGAGCTCTTAAAATAAAAGCCTTATCAGGGAGAGATATTATTTTATTGAAATATTCCTCAGCTTTGTCAGTACGTCCCATTTTCCGGAATATTTCGCCTGAATAATACCATGCAAGATATATATCAGGCTTGTATTCAATAACATTTCTGAAGTTTTCAATTGCAGCATCAGATATACCAAGTTCTGAGTTCAGATACCCCAGAAAATAATGCCAGATCCACTGTGAAGGATTTCTTTTTATTGCAGTTGCATAGCATATAGCAGCCTTATCATAAAATGCATTTGAATGATAAATCATTCCCAATGATCCGATATTATCAGCCGATGGATAATTTTTCGCTTTTCTGTGTGCTGAAATAATTTGTTCTGTTAAAGAGCTGTGAGTATGCTCAAAATCCGGCAGAGGCGGCAATTTGTCCCGGATGGAAAAATTAATGATCAGCTTTAATAAAAATGCTATTAGTACTAAACTAATAGCTCCTCCGGTAAATAAGAAAATGCGTTTTTTTCTTTTCATTTGGAACAGAAAAAGTTTTTGTTACTATTCAGAAAGGTATAAAAAAATATTACGTAATTAAAAAACGGTTTCACCCATATCCCTGCAAAAGCCTGTCATATCGAGCGATAGCGAGATATCTCCTCTCAATTTGCAATGTCGCTGTCATTGGTAACGCCAGTGAGGGATATCTCCTTTGTGTATATAATAGAAACAAGTGCGAAACTTTAGTTAATAAAAATCTGCAGGATATTCGATATCGTTTTGTTTCCTTATCATATCCATTAGATTCATTAATTTAAGACTAAAAGAAAGAGGCAGTTTTGGTGATCCTTTCAGATCCATATCCAGACAACGCATTACCTCTTCTGCTTCATAATCATATCCATTGCTACGGTAATCAAATTCAATAAAATCAGTTTTTCCTCCTAAATATTCAATATTTAGACTTGTTTGAGAGAACCATGGAGGATTAATAAAAATATTGCCTTTTGTGCAGAAGATATCTGCGCGCATGCCGGTTTTAACCTTAAATGTACTGCTGAGTAGTGCCATGGCATCATTATCATATAATAAACTCATTGCAATGCTTTCATCAACACCAGTTTCTCCTTTTAATGCCAAAGATCGGCATTCTTCAGGTTCTCCCAATAGTAATAATCCTAAAAAAAGAGGGTATATCCCAATATCAAGCAGCGAGCCTCCTGAAAGAGCAGGATTGAAAAGTCTGCTTTCAGGATCATAGGGTGCTTTAAATCCGAAATCTGATTGTAACATTCTGATCTCTCCTATTGAGCCTGATTCTATAATTTCCAAAACTTTTTCAATCGATGGAAGAAACCTTGTCCAGATGGCTTCCATGAGAAATAAATTTTTTTCCCTGGAAATCCGTAGAAGTTCTTCAAGCTGTTTGGCATTGGTTGTGATTGGTTTTTCACAAAGTACATTTTTCCGGTTTTGAAGGCAAAGCCTGGTATTCTCGAAATGTTCACTGTGTGGTGTAGCTATGTAAATGATATCAACATTATTATCTTTTACTAAGTCAAGGTAATTTCCATAGTACCTCTCTGCATCAAACTGTTTTCCAAAATCTTTTGCGCGATCATAACTTCTTGAACCTATTGCATATATATTGGCATTATCCAATGATTTTAAAGCTGTAGCAAATTTAGCTGCTATTTTCCCCGGACCAAGTATCCCCCAATTATAAAATTTTTTCATCCATATTTATTTTAAGATAGTATTAATTTCCTCCATCTCATTTTTACTAAAGGAAGTATTTTTCAGAGTGGCAAGGTTTTCTTCGAGCTGTTTAATACTGCTGACACCTATCAGGACTGAAGTAATCCTTTTATCTTTAAGTACCCAGGCAAGAGCCATTTGAGCGATAGTTTGTTCCCTGTTTTTGGAAATTTCATTAAGCTTTTTAATTTTTTCAATTATGTCTGCTGTTATATGTTCTTTTTTCAGGAAGCCATGAGCTTTATCGGCCCTGGAACCTGCAGGGATACCTGATAAATATCTGTCGGTCAGCAAACCTTGTGCTAAAGGGGAGAAGGGAATACATCCTATGCCTTTATCTTCCAGGACTTGTAATAAATCATTCTCCACCCATCTCTCGAACATGGAATATTTTGGCTGATGGATAATACAAGGGGTACCAAGATTTAACAGGATATCTGCTGCAATTCTTGTTTGTTCTGCAGAATAATTTGAGATTCCGACATATAAGGCTTTCCCTTTCCTTACAACATGATCAAGTGCCGACATGGTTTCTTCAAGTGGAGTGTCAGGATCAGGCCTGTGGGAGTAAAAAATATCTACATACTCTATTTTCATGCGTTTCAGGCTCTGATCGAGACTTGAGATAAGGTATTTGCGTGAACCCCATTCTCCATAAGGCCCGGACCACATATAATATCCTGCTTTTGTGGAAATGATCATTTCATCCCTGAATCCTTTAAAATCTTTCTGCATTATTTTACCGAAATTTTCTTCAGCAGAACCTGGTGGCGGACCGTAATTATTTGCAAGATCAAAATGTGTAATCCCAAGATCAAAAGCTCTTTGAATGACCTTTCTTCCATTTTCGAAAATGTCCACATTTCCGAAGTTGTGCCAAAGACCCAAAGAAATAGCAGGAAGTAATAATCCGCTTTTCCCACATCGCTTATAAAGCATGTTGTTGTAACGGGATGCTGATGGTTGATACTGCATATATGACTTTTCTGATGAGTATAATGCAATGTTACTAAAAATATATATTTTATTCCATTTTTTTATATATTCGTGCAATTGATTACACTACGAAGGGAAACAAGGCTTTTAGAGAGGATTAAGTATAATGAGGAACATGACATTAGCTTGTCAGCCACCATGTTAAAGCGGAAAGCGAAAGAAGTCTCATCCTGTTTACAGGATAATTCGGTTATATATGTTGAAAAATATTTATTGTACTAATTTTTATTATAAAATTTTATCTTATGAAGACAAAAAACTTAATCCCGGTGATGTTTTTATTGCTTGCCATTATCGCTGGTTGTGGTCAAAGAAAAGACAGTACTAATGATTTTGTTAATTCAACTCTTGATTTTGCTGTTGAGCAATACAAGAGACTGGAAGGAACTCTTCCCGATAGTCTTATGCCCCGAACCATTGATGCTGACGGAAATCTTATTACAAGTGGAACAAGGTGGTGGTGTTCAGGCTTCTATCCAGGTACATTATGGTATCTGTATGAATATTCAGGTGATAGTGACCTGAAAGAATTAGCACATACCCGTACTATGCTTGTTGAAAAGGAAAAGCATAATACCGGCACTCATGATCTGGGTTTCATGCTATACTGCAGTTTTGGAAATGGTTTCAGGTTAACAGGAAATGCCGAATATATTGATATTATGCTTGTCGGGGCTGAGAGCTTGCTTACAAGGTATAACGAGACAGTAGGCTGCGTTCGTTCCTGGGATCATGGCAAATGGCAGTTTCCGGTTATTATTGACAATATGATGAATCTGGAGTTTTTATTCTGGGCAGCAAGAGAAAAAGAGGATAGCTCAATTTATGATAAATGTATAAGTCACTCTGATATTTCTCTAAGGGAGCATTACAGGGAAGATTACAGCGTTCATCACCTGGTCGATTTTGATACTATTACCGGTAATGCTATACATAAACAAACAGTTCAGGGATACAGTGATGAATCAGCCTGGGCAAGGGGACAAGCCTGGGGTTTGTATGGATATACCATGACGTACCGCGAAACAGGTAACGAAAAATACCTTCAGCATGCACAAAATATTGCCGATTATCTTATTCATCATCCTAACCTTCCTGAAGACAAAGTGCCTTACTGGGATTTTTATGCACCTGATATACCCAATTCCAAGAGGGATGCTTCAGCAGGAGCTATCATAGCTTCCGCACTTCTGGAATTAAGTGATTATTCTGATGGGGAAAAAGGACTGGAATATTTTGAAACCGGCAAAAGCATATTACTTAGCCTTGGATCGGAAAAATATTTAGCCAAAGCGAACGAGAATGGAAATTTTATTCTGAAGCATAGTGTAGGTCATCTCATGGGAAACCATGAAGTTGATGTTCCTTTAACATATGCAGATTATTATTTTATTGAAGGATTGTTAAGGTTGAAGAACAGGTTATAGTATTTCACCGAACAAGTAGTTTATCTCCTGTATCTTTGATAAGCTTTCTTTTCCATTCATCTGGGTATCCCGGCTGATCCGGATTGGCGGGGTACCCATATTCATTTCTGAGGAATACCCCGTCTTTCTCTTTTTTGATGTTCCCGTCGATATATTTTACAAGTAGGAATTCGCTTAATTCCTTCCATTTTTTAACTGTATTCTCAGCTGTTTGTACTGAGAAGTTAGTTATAAATTCGCGGGCAAGGGAGGGGTCTTTGCTATAAAGGAGTAAGGCTGCCTGATCTATTCCTTCGATATATTCTGCGTAAGATGTTTCAAGTTCTTTCTGTACTTTAATTACATCTATTGCCATAGGGTCATATCTCAGGTAACAGAGATTTGCAACCAGGTTAAAGATCCAGAATGCTGCAGTAGGAGAATATGTAAGCAGATCACCGTTACCTTCCCTGTAACTTTCAGGTACTCTTAAACTGCCACAATAAATGGGATTAAAAACAGTAGTTGCGGCATCGTCCACTCCAAACCAATAAACACCTCCAATAGGATCGGGAAGCCAGTTGCGGCATTCAGCTACAAATACAAAACCTGTTTGTTGCGTGGCTGTTGCTCTTTCGTTGCAATATTCATTTCCTGATTCGTCATCACTGACCTTCCATGTAAGCGGCCTCCAGCGATAGGGGAGACCAAAAGGGCCTGTACCAGCATCTTTCCTCATATCCAGAGGGGTGGCTTCCAAGTGATCGCGCATGAAGTCCATCAAATCCCGGTTACTGAGTTTCCGGTTGGGTTTTACCCACAACGGCATACGATTTTGTAAATCCTTACCACTTATATAGTCAAAATACTGGTACATATCATTATTGATCTCCTTAAAGAATGACCATACACGCAGATCGCAAAATCTTGCACCACCAAATGTTACAGGATTATATGTGTCGGAAAAGCTAAAATCCTCGTTTTTCCCATTAAACCACCCATATTGCCTTGCAACTTCAATAACATCATATGCATATACACATTCTACTTCAGGTTTAAAAATCAAATCGAGTTGTTTACTGGTTATTGACTTTTTTTTGTCTGTAAGAGGAAAAGATTGTATCCTTGCCTGGTTCGCATGTCCGGAGACATATCCATCGGGTATCTTCCTGGCAACCCATACTGCTCCCTTGATGCCATCTCCCTTACCAATTAGCTCAAGTATCCAGACTTCATTCGGGTCAGCAATGGAGAAGGATTCTCCTGAGCTGTAATATCCGTATTCTTCAATAAGATCTGCAATAGTTTTTATTGCTTCCCTCGCATTTCGGGCTCTTTGCAGGGTAATATATATCAAACTACCATAATCAATAATACCTTTTGGGTCCATCAGTGTATCTCTGCCGCCGAAAGTAGTTTCTCCTATAGCAAGCTGATGCTCATTCATATTTCCCACAACAGAATATGTATGAGGAACCTGTTTAATTTTTCCCAGCAATTTGCCGGTGTCCCACTCATAAACATCAAGTGAACTTCCGGGCTTATGATCTTTGGCAGGCCAAAAGTATAATTCTCCATAAAGAACATGCGAATCGGCTGAATAGGTAATCATCGTTGATCCATTAGCAGATGCTCCTTTTGTGACAAGAAAATTTGTGCAGGCATAAGTTTCTGTTTCCGAAATCGATAACAGGCAAACAGCAGCAATAAAACATATTGTGTTCTTCATAGAATTAGCATTAATGATATTTCTCAAAAATAATTATATATGGTTACTAATCAAACTAACTATTTTATATTTTTTTTTCATTAGTGTCCGGTAAAAATTTTTATATTTGTTTAAATACGTTGATTTTTTTGGTATTTACAAATATTTCGCCCCACAGGGCTTATTTTTGGTACTTGTTATTATTTCTACAAATATTTGGGTGGCGCTGTCGCTTAGAAAAAGATGCAGAGGTTTCGGTGAGATCAGCTAAACCGCAGATAAGCCTGACCGGCAGGCAGGCTTTTGTAGTTAATTAATTACATGTTTCCATTATAGATACAGAGCAGCGAACCCCGAGGGGCTCGACGAAGTCAAATATTGAATTTATTAATGGTTTAATTTTTACTGTACAACAGTGATTTTTTTAAATAAACTGAGTATAAAATCATGGTAGTGATCTCTATATATATAACGATCTTTGAAGCTGTTTCTTGTTGGGAATAATCCGGAGAGTTTATTAATGGTTAACAGGCTGAAATTATAGATATTAATATATTTTTTATAAAATTAAATTATTCATTATCATTGATTAAATGAAGGATTTCAGTAAAACCGCGAAGTTGATTATTAACGATTTTTAACAATTTAATAACATTATTTACATGTTTTGAATAGAAATAATTTGTTACTTTGTACTAGTAAAAAAAATAATTCAAAATAAAAGAGGCACGGTATTTGATAATTAATAAATAGTTAGTAGTTAGTAGTTAGTTAGTAGTTTTAGTTAGTAGTTTGAGAAAGAAGATGCGCTGTGAAGCGCATCTTTTTTTATATACATTATTTTTTTATAGTACTGATGGACTAGAGTATTGAGACTTTCTACGGTGAACCATATATTTCCATGGATTTTATCTGGTTACTACTGATTTTCATCTTATTATTCAGTTTTATTATTAACTGCAAAAATTCCCGTAGAACTATCTTTGATAGCTCCTGTAGCAGAGCAATAACAGTTAATTTCATTCCTGTATTTCATCAATCCGAGAAAGGCAAAAATAATAGCTTCCTTATAATCAATAATTATTTCATCGGGGATAATAACAGATTGCATGCACTTTTTACGGATCAGTGACAGGAGGAATTGATTTTTTACTCCCCCTCCTGAAATCAGGACTTCTCCTTTTTCAAGCTTATTTAATACTTTTGTTATCTGGCTGCTGATATGTTCATATAATGTTCTGAGAATATTCTCGTTATTTTCACTTGTCTCCAGTTGATTAAAGAATTCCCTGTCGAGCCATTCTTTACTTAGTGAACGGGGATGAGTGTTTTTATAATATTCTATATTGTTTAGTTTTTTGAGGAGTCTATGGTTGATGATTCCCTGTTTCCCTAATTCCCCGTCTTTGTCGAAAGGATATCCCATCCTGCCAGCAATATGATTTAATATTGTGTTTACGGGACATATATCGAAAGCTATTCTTTTATCCAAATACCGGTAAGAGATGTTGGAAAAGCCTCCAAGATTAAGACAGTATTTATACTCGCTAAATAAATGATCATCCCCAAAAGGAACAAGGGGGGCTCCCTGGCCTCCCAAAGCTATATCCATACTCCTGAAATCATAAACAACGGGTAATCCTGTAGCAGCAGAAATATCATTTCCATTACCTATCTGTAAGGAGAAACCCTTTTCAGGCTGGTGGAATATTGTGTGTCCGTGCGATGCAATTAAAAGTGGAGGAGTATTTATATTCTCAAGAAATGTATTACATTGTTCTGCTGTCCATTTACCGTATCTATGATCAAGTTCTATAAGCTCTTCAGCATTCAATCTCTCTGCATATAAGAGAGAATTTCCCATACTGCCGGAATAATTTACAGTTGCGGCTTTCAGAACTTCAAAGTCCCATTTTGTGTCATTCAGCATAAAACGACAAAGAGCCAGGTCAAGTCCGTCGAGTGATGTCCCTGACATAAGTCCAAGCACAATATAACTATTTCCCCTCTTTACCATGTAAAAACTGTGTGAAATGATGACATATTCCCTGTCCCATCTGTAACATAAAGTTCAAGTTCATGGTCTTTATCTTTTTGAAGTCTTTGTTTATCAAATGTATAAAAAAGTAACTTATTTTTCGGGTCGTATTCAAATAACACCCACTTATTATCAATGTATCCGTAATATGAGTTAATATCACTGAGATTATCCTCAACTGTAAAACGTATGGAGGGCACATCTTTCATATTTTTTCCATAAAAAATATTTACAGGTTTAATAATTGGAGGAATAGTATCGATATCAAGACTATAAACACCAAATTCGCTTATATTTGCCCTGATCCAGTCATTCTCCCATGTTCCTCCATGACTAATGTTCTTACCGTTATTATTAATTTTAGTGATCACTGTTTTGTTCCGGTATTTTTCAGGAATAGCATCAGCCTTTAAACTGAGAGTTGCCTGACGGTGAATTGGAGTAATGCTGTCGTGTATAAAATGGTAGAACGGATAGAAATTATGCTTTGTATCCGAAACGGAATATTTAAACAGAATATCTTCATAAAGAGCACCTTGTGGTATAAATATTCTGGAATTTGTATCTTTATAACTGTTACTTTCAGTCCATCGGAAGACAGCTGCATACCCCGGAATTTTAGCTTTCGAAACCGGATTGTGCTCAACACCTGTTGCAATAAAGGTAAGGGTTGATTCATTTCCTGCTGCATCTCTCACAATGATTTTCATTTCCTGATTTTCAGCCGGATTTAATTTAATTATGCCATCATAAACAAGAGTTTTGTAAAGAGAGAGTCGGTTATTAGGTTTTCTGAATAAAAGATTAATTCTTTTATTCATTTTTTGTTGGGCAGGATAATCAATATGAGCATTAACATATCGTGATTCTGAATAGGGAAATTTATCTGCAACAAAATGATAAATTGTTTTCTCTCTCATTCTTATTTCGATGCTATAAACCCCGCATCTGATAGAACTTCCATCAAGAAAATCAAAGGTTTCCAGACCAAATCCTGTTTTTCCAGATATACTGATTGATTGATTTCCGGAGATCTTATATACACCCTTATCAGATTTTTCCAATGGAAAGTATACCGGAGCATTTCCTGAATTAACCTGGCTCACTGAATCAAGAGGATATACAGCAAGTGTATGCAATACAGGTCTTGTCTTGTCAGTTATATTAAAGTTGCTGATTAATAATGGGTTTAAAGGTATTTGACCCTTTGTTTCCCTTATTTCAAAATGCAGATGAGGTCCTCCCGAGCTTCCAGTATTACCTGAGAAAGCTATAAAATCGCCCTTTTTTACAGGGAACATGGTTTTTTCAGGAAATATTTCAACAGTATGAGACTTTTTCTCGTATTGGATGTTTTTTATATAACTATCAATAATATCATTATAATTGTCAAGATGCGCATATACAGAGGTAAATCCTCCGGGATGATCAATATACAGGGCTTTACCGTAGCCTCCTGTTTGGATTCTTATTCTTGACACATATCCGTCATCTATGGAAAAAACCCTTTTTCTGATTACACCCTGGGTACGTAAATCAATGCCAGCATGAAAACTACCCTTTCTTAATTCGCCAAAACTACCGCTAAGAAACAATGGAATATCCAAAGGAGGATTGAACTGAAGTGAGGACTGACAAAGAATGAAATTACACATACATTGCAGCAGCGAAGCAAAAATCAATATCTTCATATAGAAAACCTGTGTGTTAATACCAGGAACAGTTGTAAAACTATAATATTCCTCTTAAAAATTTAAAATAAGAATATTTTTTTTTATAAACGAATTGTTTTTCCGGAATAATTCTTTGATAGTTCAATTAAAAAGGTCTTTATTCTTTAAAAATGGAAAATTTACGGTTGAAAAACAGTCAGGGATTTTTTTATTTGTAAAAGCAATATTATATTTGTATTAATTAACTAGTGCAAATGAAGGCTGACCAGATAGAAATACTCGGAACGCTAAGATCCAGAATTAAAGAAATTATTGCGCTTTATGAAAATGAGAAGCAGGAGAAGGATGAACTTCTGGAGGAAAGAAATAAAATGGTCAGCAGGATGAGTGTGCAGGAAAAACGTATTTCAGAACTTGAAAAAATAAATAGTACAATAAAAATGACAAAACTTATTTTGGCTGGAAGTGAAGATGGGAGTGATGCCAGGCAAAAAGTAAACCGGATTGTGCGGGAAATTGATAAATGTATTGCTCTTTTGAATCGTTAAAATAAATTGTATGGAGGATAAATTATCCATCAGGGTAAATGTGGCAGATAGATATTATCCTTTAAAAGTTGATCGTGAAGATGAAGAGAAAATAAGAAAAGCAGCAAGTTTAATAAATGAAAAGGTTTTACAATATAAGCAAAGATATACAGACAAGGATACGCAGGATTTTATAGCCATGGCGGCATTACAGTTTGTTATTAAGCTTATTGACTGTGAAGGACAGATGGAGAAAGCTCCATTTGAAGAGAATGTAAAAGAACTTGTAAATGAACTTGAAGGTTACCTAAGGAAAGAGTAATAACGTTCTTTAAATAATTTTTATTACCCGCATTGTTTCTTCAATCATTTAAGGTAAACTCAACACTTACCACATTGGAGTTATGCTCGGTATGTCAAAAGAAGGCCGCATCTCCTTCGGGAGAATTTCTTCGGAAATCAGTGGAATCTTAACACGTTCTGGCGACTCCACCCATGTTAATTGGGGTTTTCTTAATTTTTGAAGAAACTTTGCGGGTTTTTTTATGTAAGCTTATAATTAAAGTCATGAAAGAAACAATATTTGAATTTATAATGGTTTTGCCGGCATGGTGGTATCTGATTATAGGTATTTCAGGTGTAGCAGCAGGAGGTATTTTAACATATCTGATAATTGGTCTTAACAGGCAAAGAAAAGGAAAGAATATAATCAGAGATGCAGAAGCAGAAGCAGAAGTGATCAGGAAAGAAAAGATTCTTCAGGCAAAAGAGAAATTTTTTCAGCTTAAATCGGAACATGAGAAAATAATAAATGAAAGGGGTCAGAGAGCCAATCAGAGAGAAAGCGAATTAAAACAGAAAGAGTTGATATTATCTCAGAAACTGGAAGATATCCAGAAAAAAAATAATGAAGTTGATACTTTAAAGGATAATCTGAATAATCAACTTGATATTATCAGTAAAAAAAGGGATGAGTTAGAGAGAATTCATAAACAACAAGTTGAAAAGCTTGAATCTGTTGCAGGTATTCCTGTTACCGAAGCTAAAGCACAGCTTATTGAATCCTTAAAAGATGAGGCCCAACACGAAGCGATGTCTCTTATTAATGAAATAATGGAAGAGGCTAAAATGACGGCCAACCGGGATGCTAAAAAGATAATTATTGAATCCATTCAGCGTTTAGCTACTGAAACTGCCATTGAGAATTCCATAACTGTTTTTAATATTGACAATGATGAGTTGAAAGGAAGGATCATAGGTCGCGAGGGTCGTAATATCAGGGCACTTGAAGCATCAACAGGCGTAGAGATTATTGTGGACGATACTCCTGAAGCTATTGTACTTTCAGCTTTTGATCCGGTAAGAAGGGAAATCGCCAGACTTTCTTTGCATCAGCTTGTTTCAGATGGTCGGATTCATCCTGCAAGAATTGAGGAAGTTGTTGAAAAAACAAAGAAGCAGGTTGAAGAGGAAATCATTGAAATTGGAAAAAGAACCTCCATTGATCTTGGTGTTCACGGGCTTCACCCTGAACTTGTAAGAATAATTGGTAAGATGAAGTACCGTTCATCCTATGGACAGAACCTTTTGCAGCATTCACGGGAGGTTGCAAACCTCTGTGCAATTATGGCTACGGAGCTTGGTCTTAATTCTAAACTGGCAAAAAGGGCAGGACTTCTGCATGATATTGGGAAAGTGCCTGATGATGAACCGGAATTGCCTCATGCAGTACTTGGTATGAAAATGGCTGAAAGATTTAAGGAAAAACCTGAAATTTGCAATGCTATAGGCTCTCACCATGATGAAGTTGAAATGACAACCCTTATTGCTCCTATCGTTCAGGTTTGTGATGCCATATCCGGGGCAAGGCCTGGTGCCCGGAGAGAAATTGTGGAAGCCTATATTAAACGCCTTAAAGAACTTGAATCACTTGCACTCTCATATCCAGGTGTACTTAAAACCTATGCAATTCAGGCTGGTCGTGAATTAAGGGTTATTGTTGGAGCTGAAAAAGTTTCTGATAAAGAGGTTGAATCACTTTCTTACGATATTGCCAGAAAGATACAGGATGAAATGACCTACCCCGGGCAGGTCAAAATAACTGTAATCCGTGAAACGAGAGCTGTTAGCTACGCAAAATAGAACAGGATGAGAATACTTATTACCGGAACAGCAGGTTTCATTGGGTTCCATATGGCAAACCAGCTTATTCAACTTCAGAATGAAGTATTAGGGATTGATAACATAAATACCTATTACGATGTATCTCTTAAATACGACAGACTGCTTTATGCAGGTATTGATGCCGGAAAGGGAAATAGTGGAAAACTAATAAATAGTTCCAAAAATAAATCATACCGTTTTGCAAGGCTTTCACTGGAAGATAAAGATGGGCTCCTTAATCTCTTTGAATATTTTAAACCTGAAGTCGTAATTAATCTTGCTGCCCAGGCAGGAGTACGTTATAGTCTCTCTAATCCTGATACATATATCAGCAGTAATGTTCAAGGTTTTCTGAATATTCTGGAAGCCTGCAGAAAATACCCTGTTAAGCATTTATTATTTGCTTCATCATCAAGCGTATATGGCCTAAACAGGTCAATGCCTTTCACTGTGAATGATAATGTTGATCATCCAGCCAGCCTTTATGCCGCAACAAAAAAAGCAAATGAGTTAATGGCTCATACCTATAGCCATCTGTATGGGATTCCTGCAACCGGATTGAGGTTCTTTACTGTTTATGGCCCATGGGGACGACCTGATATGGCACTCTTTATATTTACACGGTCAATTATTAAAGGAGAGAAAATCCAGGTCTATAATTTTGGTAATATGGAAAGAGATTTCACATATGTTGATGATATTATCAAAGGTATAGAGAAAATAATTAATAATCCTCCGGTATATAATAACAATTATGACCATTTTTCTCCAAATCCTTCTTCATCCTCCGCTCCCTACAGATTGTATAATATTGGGAATAACAGACCTGTTAAATTATTGGATTTTATTCATGCGATTGAAAATAACACAGGGAAAAGGGCTGACATAGAAATGTTGCCACTTCAACCCGGAGATGTTGAGAAAACATGGGCAGATGTAGAAGGGCTTATCAATGATTATAATTATCATCCCGCTACCTCAATTGAAGAGGGGATTAAACAATTCATTATATGGTTCAGGGATTATTATAAGGGAAGTTGAGGTATTCTTAGTCAGGATGTTATAATTTTTAATAATTCATTGATTTGTTCAGTTTTTTCGGGATACCCCATTTTCTCATATGAAAAAACAAGATTTCTTAACAAGCGTTCCAATGTTGTGATATTTGTGCAAGGTGCATAATATTCCGGGTGTGGTTCAAGTTTTTGTTCGAATAAAAAAAAATCAATCTCTTTCCTGCTTAACACAGCGCCCCTGTTATAAGGATTAATATAGAAGAGAATCCCAAGCGGGTCATCTTTATAATATTCACTTTTATAAGCCAGCACATAATTTAAAGGAAGATTCACACCATAAACCGGCAGATCAAGTTTTTGAGCAACAATGGAATAAAGTATTGCGAGACTGATAGGATTCCCTTTTTTTGTTTCGAGTACCTGATTAATAAAAGAGTTCCTTGGTGAGTAAAAGTTGGAAGTATTTCCGGAAAACTTATGTAAAGCAAAAAACACATGATTCATAACTCTGATCTTCTCAAGTGCTGTGAGCCCTTCGTGGATCTCAAGCCAGACATCCTTTCGCAATTGTTCTATTCTGGCTTCTATTTCTGAATAATACAAATCGGGATATTGATATCTGGCAACAAGATAGGTTCCAAATAAAAGATCATTTCCTCCTTCTTCTTTCCACACTTTCAGATTTTTTTTCAGATGGCTAAACTGAATGACTTGAATAATATTTTCAATTCTATTCTGGAACTCTTGATTGACAGAACTTTCCCAGACTTTTTCAAGTCCCGGTATGATATCCGGACCTTTTTCCTGAAGCCTTAAAGTAACAGCCTTCGATACCTCTTCATCAGTATCTTCCAAAAGTTTAATCATGGCTTTAAGTTCCTTATCCATTATTAACCTACGATTTTCAAGTGTATAAAAATATCTTTAATTATAGCTATTAAAATGTCGCGTTAAGCTTCTTATTTATAGTTATAAAAACATTGACAGATGAGTTTTTTCATATCAAAAATACAACTATTTTTGTATTGTGAAGTTTGCTAATATTACTAATGCTTTTCTGAGTGACATAACTCTAAAACAAAGGGGGAATTGATCCCGCCATAGATATCTCAAAATCAGAGAATGCGTAAATAGTTATAATCGATACCGGTAGTAAAGGATTACTGATTATTCTTGATGAAAAATAATTGATAAGTTTGGTTTTATGATACAGAGAATACAAAGTATTTATCTTTTTGCAGCTTCAGTTATTATGCTGTTCATTTTTTATTTCCCGCTAGCTCAGCTTGAACTTGAAGGGAATATGTTTCTTATCTTTTATCACAACAGGATCGCAGCTATAGAACCAGGCATTTTTAGTTCTGTTTCTACCTGGCCTGTTACATTTCTTCTCATTATTACAATTCTGATCAATATTGTCACTATTTTTCAATTCAGGAAGAGGATAAGGCAGATAAGACTTTGTGTATTTAATATTATATTGCATTTCGGACTGGTAGGTATGATTTATTTTTTTACTCAAATCATCTTAAAACAGGGAAGCGGAATTCGTAGTGTATTCTTGTGGCCGGTGATAATTCCATTTATATCCATAATTTTGATGTACCTGGCATTAAAAAAAATACAAAAAGATGAATTGTTAATTAAATCAATCGACAGATTTCGAAGATGATGTGTTTATAGCCGGGATTGACTTGTGTTTGTTTATTGTAAGGGGAACTGAATCTGGATTGCCCCGACCAATTATTGTCAACAATAGTGTATTATGAGCTTATAACCATGTTATAACCATCGGTTATTCTTTCACAATAATGGCATTTCAATTTCACTTTTTGCTTGTCAACAACCAGGAATTTTGTTTTAACCGTTTCATTATTAGTAATACATTTCGGATTAACGCATTTAACGATCCCTGTTACCTCGTCCGGAATATCAACAATTTTTTTCTCAACCACTATGTAGTCTTTAATAATATTCAGTTTAGCAGCAGGTGCAACGAGTGCTATTTTGTTGATGTCTTCATTTCTGAAGAATAAGTTGGAAATTTTAATTATAGATTTTCTCCCAAGCTTTTTACTTTCCAGATTTGTCCCAAAAGTTATCTGGTTCTCAATATGATCAAGCCCCAAAATAGAAATAACTTTAAATAAATCTTTTGCAGGGACGTGGTCTATAACTGTGCCGTTTTTTATAGCACTCACAACCAAATGTGTTCTGTCTTTCATTGTCATATGTCTGATTTATTTTTTGCCTAAAATAATAGAGATAATAGCCTGTCGTGTAAAAACGCCATTCAGAGCCTGGGTGAAATAATAGGCTTTTTCACTTTCATCTACATCCAGGTTGATTTCATTCACCCTTGGCAGTGGATGGAGCACTTTCATTCCTGATTTTACATTCTGCAGCATATCCATTTTTAATGCATAAGCATTTTTTGTCCTTTCGTATTCAATCGGATCTGAAAACCTTTCCTTCTGAACTCTTGTCATATAAACTATATCAGCTTCCTGGACAATATCGGAGAAATCTTTGTATTCATAATAGGTCAGGCCTAAACTGTCGAGATATATTTTATATTCATCAGGCATTTTCAATTCATCGGGAGAAATAAAATAGAATGTGGCGTGAAATTTTGACATGGCAATAAGCAGTGAATGAACAGTCCTACCATATTTAAGGTCGCCTACCAGGAAAATATTAAGATTTTCAAGGGAGTTTTGTGTTTTACGAATGGAATACAGGTCCAGAAGAGTTTGGGTTGGATGCTGGTTAGCTCCATCGCCTGCGTTTATCACCGGCACATCAGATACTTCACTTGCAAAACGGGCTGATCCCTCTAAGGGATGACGCATGACGATAAGATCACAGTAATTTGAAACAGTTTTTATTGTATCCCTTAATGTTTCTCCCTTTGTTGAGCTTGTAGTCCCGGTGTCAGAGAATCCAATTATCTTTCCTCCCAAACGGTTTACCGCACTTTCAAAACTTAATCTGGTTCGTGTAGAAGGCTCAAAAAAAAGGGTAGCTACAATATGTCCCCTGAGAATATCCTGATTTGGCTGTTCCTCAAACTCAGTTGCAAGGTCAAGAATACGCAGATAATCTTCCTTCGTATAATCATTGATTGATACCAGGCTTTTGTTTTTCATAAAATGAAATTTTAAATCTGAGAACAAAATACTAATAAATGTAATAATAATTTAAATAAGCAGTAGTCTTGTTAATATAATCTTATAACTTTTCGTCAGATATGTTTACTCTACAATAGCAAGTTCAATTTCCTTATTTTTTAGCAATGTATTCTGAAACTTATCAGAGAATCCTTTTCTAATTTTTATTTTCAGCTTGCATCTGAGGTCGTAATGATAAAAGGAAATTTCTCCCTTCAGTTCGTTTGTAATTTTCATTATATAATCAAGATCGGAATAATCAAATGAGAGTGAAAAAACTTCATAATGATATTTTTCAATAATTTCAGCATGTTTCAATGCTTCAAAAGCAGCAGTTTTATATGCGGTTACTAATCCTCCGCTGCCAAGCAATATGCCTCCAAAATATCGAACTACTATAATAAGAATATCGCTTAGCTCTTTTGATAATATTTGTCCAAGAATTGGCTTGCCGGCTGTTCCGTGAGGTTCTCCATCATCGTAAGTTCTGAATCTGCCACCCTCTCTCTCAAGCTTCCATGCAAAGCAGTGATGTTGTGCCTTGTAATATTCTTTTCTTATGTTCTGAATAATTTCATTAATTTCATTTTCATCATATACGGGATATGCAAAAGAAATAAATTTACTTCCTTTTTGTTTATACATCCCGTTGCTTGGGTTTGATATGGTAAGGTAAAAGTCTTTCAATTCTTTCTGTCTTTTACCTGACTACAAAGCAGAAATGTAAGGAATTGGGCTACTATAATGAGATGAAAACAGATGGAGAAAATATATTAAATTTTTAATTTTTTTTCTATTTCATCTACCTGAAACCGGAATCGTTTATCTGTTTCCATAAGGTTGTTTACGGTTTTGCATGCATGCAAAACCGTTGCATGGTCTTTCCCTCCAATTTGTGATCCAATACTTGCCAATGATGCTTTTGTAAGACTCTTTGAGAAGAACATGGCAACCTGCCTGGCCTGAACTATTTCACGTTTGCGTGTACGTGACTGAAGTTGTTCGATTCCTACATTGAAATAATTACACACAACTTTTTGTATATAATCTATGGATATTTCTCTTTTTGTATTCTTAATAAGCTTGTCAATCATTTCTCTTGCAAGCTCAAGATTAATTTCTTTTTTATTAAGAGTAGACTGGGCAAGAAGGGAGATTAATGCACCTTCTAATTCTCTGATATTATCGGTGATATGAGTAGCGATGTATTCGATTACCTCATCCGACATTAAAATACCATCGTTATAAATTTTTTTCTTTAGGATTGCTATTCTGGTTTCAAAATCCGGTATTTGCAGATCAGCAGACAGCCCCCATTTAAATCTTGAAAGAAGTCTCTGTTCCAATCCCTGCAGCTCAACAGGGGGTTTGTCGGATGTTAGTACCAACTGTTTACCAGACTGATGCAGATGATTAAAGATATGAAAGAAGATATCCTGTGTTTTCTCTTTTCCTGCAAATTCATGCACATCATCAATAATAAGGAGATCTATCATCTGATAAAAATGAAGAAAATCATTTTTATTATTATTTCGGATGGAGTCTACAAATTGGGTCTGGAATTTATTAGCATTAACGTAAAGAACAGTTTTCTCAGGAAATTTTTCTTTAACCTCAATTCCAATTGCCTGGGCAAGATGGGTTTTACCAAGACCTGAGTCTCCATATATCAGAAGCGGATTAAATGCAGTTCCTCCGGGATTATTAGCAACTGCAAAACCTGCTGATCTTGCAAGTCGGTTGCATTCACCTTCAACAAAGCTGTTAAATGAATAGCAAGGATTAAGTTTGGGGTCGATACTAAGTTTCTTAATGCCCGGGATTACAAAGGGATTCCTGATGGAAACTTCCTCATGATCAATTGGGATAGGAACGGGCTTGTTGAGAAGTTCCCTGGAATTACGGGCGGGAAACTTAACGGTATATGGTTTATTGTTATTATAAATACTGTTCTGCATTACAACACTATACTCCAGTTTGGCTTCTGCTCCTAATTCCTTTCTTATTACTTTACGTAATATATCAATGTACTGTTCCTCAAGGTATTCATAAAAAAAAGGACTTGGAACCTGGATGGTAAGAATATTATGCTCAAGTTTTAAAGGAACAATTGGTTCAAACCATGTTCTATAGCTTATTGATGGTACATTATCTTTAATTACCGCGAGGCAATTGCTCCAGATTTTATCATGCATTTTTATTCAGAGTTAATTTCGGGTTAATATCCTTTCATAAGAGTTTTTTCATAAAGCTAAATTTGTGAAAAAAAAAAAAAAAAAAAAATAGTTTTTTACTTGATTTTAAGAGAAAAAATATATGGATTTTAATATCAGGGAGTTAAAAAATAAAAAAAAAATAAAAAATTCTATTAAATTAATAATGAGCGCTTTAGATAAAATGTATCTTAAAAAATTGTTAAAGAATCATTTAGATTTTATTTATTGGAGTAAACCTTAAACTCAAGGAAAATATTATTTAAAATTAATCCCTGAAAAAGGATTATTGATCAAAAATAAATAAGTCTCAAACTCTTGTTTTGGTTTTTTAAGGATTACTTTCTTTGTCTTTTTTTCCAAAGAGAGAAAAGTGAACATAACGTTTTGGATGTTCTCTCAAATCCTTAAGCAATAAATCCAGACTTGATGTAATATCAACTAACCCCAAATACAATGAATCATTGACAGATAGCTTTCCTAATGTTCCCTCGCCCGAATTAATGTTATTAAGTAATAATTGCAATTCTGCTGAAACTCCGGCAAGGTTTTCAATAAGATATCCAAGCTCTGAATTATTTATGGTGTCGGATATTGATGCGATGTTTTCCAGAATTTTCATCATGTTTTCTCTGCTTTCGCTGAGAGATAAAGATAACTTCTCGATATTTGCAATAGCAGAATTGAGTTTTCCGTTTTCTCCCAACTGAGTATTCAGACTTCCGGATGCCATATTAAGATTATTAAAAGCAGACTGCAGGCTATTTATAGATTCTTCATTGAACATTGTATTTAGTTTGAATAGCAGTGTCTCCATCTCCCTGAGCGAGTTTTCGGTGTTTTGTAACACCGGAGCAATCCCTGCCTGCAATTTACCAATAAAGTCTTCCTCTTTTTCAGACTTAAGGGTATCTTCAAATGAGTGATATTGTTCCGAGTCTGATAATTCAACAGACAGAGATTTCCCGCTCATAATATCAGTAGATATAACTTTCACAACAGATCCTTTTGGAATACGGTATTGTTTTTCAACCACAAAACTAATGACTATTCTGTCAAGTTTTTTATCATCAAAGGCAATATTATTTATTAAACCTACTTTATAGCCGTTAATGTAAACAGGGGCTGCAAATTCAAGTCCCTGTGCTGAATCATACACAGCATAATATACATCCGTTCTTTTCAGTATATTTTTCCCTTTTAGAAAATTAATGCCCCAAATAACGACTAAAAGTGTGCTAAGAACAATTATTCCTATTTTTGCTTCTGTTCTGAGTTTTATTTCCATCTTTTTATTTTTTCAGTTGTATATTTTGTTTAATAATGGTTTTAGAAAAATCAGGTATTATTTTCTTCCGTATTCTTCATTTGCCTTGCTAACGGGAATGATTTCCCCTTCTTTTACAGCTATTACAAATGCTCCGTTGAACTTTGACTGTAAAGATTTGCAATATACTGAGGCTTCTTCATAATTAGCAAATCTATCTACAGCATATTTATTCCATTTTCCTGAACCGAATTCTTCCACTTCTTTGAGGCCATTGAAAATTCTATCATTTAAAGGAACTTTTTTCCGGGATGAGAATATCTGAATTTTATAATACATATCATTCATGTCAGTTTTGTTTTTCTCCTGTTGTTCCCCTGATGTATAATCAGTCTTAAAATTACTACTACTCTCAATTTCGGTTTTATAATCCCTGAAGGCTCTGAATATAGCTGATGCAAGGTATTCCTGACCTTTGGGCGAAGCCAGAAATTTTTCTTCTTCAGGATGTGAAATAAATCCAAGTTCAACCAGAACACTTGGCATAGTTGTCTGCCAAAGGACAAGGAATCCGGCCTGTTTTACGCCACGGTCATACCTGCTCACTCTTTCCCTGAATTGATTCTGAATTAAACTGGCGAGCACAAGGCTCTGCTCCAGATATGTATGTTGGAGTAAACTGAATATTATATATGATTCAGGTGAATCAGGATTAAACCCCTCGTATTTGGTTGTGTAGTCTTCTTCCAGAGTTATTACTGAGTTCTCCAGTTTGGCAACTTCAAAATTGCTGGAATTCATATGTTGTCCCATTACAAATGTTTCAGTACCGTAGGAGAATGATTTTGGGCTTGCATTTGCATGAATACTTATAAAAACATCGGCCTTATTTTTATTTGCAATGGAGGGTCTTTCATGCAAGGGTATGTGCTTGTCGTCAGTACGGGTATATATTACTTTCACATCTTCAAAATGTTCCTGAATATATTGACCAACTTTTAAAGTGACTGCCAGAACGATGTCTTTTTCCTTATTCGATTTCCCGACTGCTCCGGGATCTTTTCCTCCATGGCCTGCATCAAGAACTACCACTTTTACCTGATTTTTAATATCAGGTTCACCTTCTGCAGAGATTTTAAATGGGAATGTAAGAATAAACGCCATCAGGATAAGATTAATGCCTGATATCCGTTTATTTTGTTTACAAAACCTGCAATTGGGCAAGATCATTGTAATCAATTTTGAGTAGATTTGATTTTTTAATATAAAAAAAAACTCACGATACAAAAATATAGTTTACTGTTGCATAAAAAAAGACAAATAGCACTTATATTTTCAACAATTCTGATCATTCTTCAGAATCTGAGTGGACAGTTGCCAGAGATAGCTGATACAATTAATATATTACCTTTTGATAATGAAATGGATCTTGATTACGAATTACCTGTCGGGGATACATTATTTGTTGATTCTCTGACAATTTCTCCCGTCAGAAACGATTCATCAACCAGAATTGAAGCAGAAATAAAATATTCTGCCAGGGATTCGATGATCTTTTCAATTGACAGAAAAAAAATATTTCTATTTGGTGAAGCTAATGTTGCTTTTGAGGATAAAAGCCTTAGTGCTGATTTTATTGAATACGATATGGATAGCAATATTGTTTTCGCCAAAGCCATTAAGGACTCTTTTGGGATTATTGAAAATCGTCCTGCTTTTACTGATGAGGCTATGTCTTTTGAGGCAATGACCATACGATATAATTTTCGTACACAACGCGGATTTATTGAAACTCTCAAAACCGAGCAGGAGGAAGGTTATCTGCACTCTGAGAAAACAAGAAAAGATGAGAGGGGGCATATTCATATGTATCATGGTAAATATACAACTTGTGATGCGGACCATCCTCATTATTATATAGCTCTTACAAAAGCAAAATCTATTCCGGGTGATAAAATAATTTCAGGACCGGCATATCTTGTTATTGAAGATATTCCTATCCCTATCGGTATCCCATTTGGTTTTTTCCCGAATACCAAAACAAATACTTCAGGAATACTTATTCCTCAATATGGGGAGGAAGGCAGACGGGGTTTTTATCTCAGGAATGGGGGGTATTATTGGGCAGCCAGTGATTTTTTTAACCTGACTGCTACCGGTGATATATATACTAACGGAACCTGGGGGCTCAGGTTAAGTTCTGATTACAGGCGCAGATATAAATTTAGTGGAAATATGAGTCTCAGATACTTTAAGAATGTATCAGGCTACAAAGATCTTGATAATTATAGTAAATCATTTGATTATTCCATTATGTGGTCACATAATCAGGATGCCAAAGCTAATCCTAATCAGAGCTTTAGGGCAAGTGTTAATTTATCTACTAATAAGTTTGATCAGAACCATAGTCGTAATCTTACTAATGCTTTAACAAATACGAAACAATCCAGTGTTTCTTTTCAGAAGAGCTGGCCTGGAAGTCCCTTTAATTTCAGCAGTAGTTTTAACCATTCACAAAATAGCCGCACAGGTAGTGTAGATCTTAATTTTCCAAAAGCAACATTTAATATGAACAGGATTTATCCTTTCAGGTCAAAATCATCGGTAGGCGAAAGAGCCTGGTTTGAAGATATTCAACTCAGTTATTCAAGTTATTTTGATAACAGAATAAGAACCACCGATTCTCTTTTGTTTACAAATTCAGTTTGGGATGATATGAATATGGGTTTCAGACATGAAATTCCGGTTAGCTGGCAATATAAGCCAAGAAAGTTCAGAATATTCACCCTCTCTCCTAATTTACGTTACACAGGAATGATATATAGAAATTATATTGAGAAAAGGAGAGTTCTTGTCTCCGAGGCAGATACCAGCTATTTCGTGACTGTTAAGGATACCATAAATAAAATACGTTATGCACAGGGATATTATCCTGGAATATCTGCATCCTTAAATCCAAAAATTTATGGATTATATCAGTTCTCGGGGAAAGGAAAAGTACAATCCATAAGACATGTAATGTCTCCTACGGCTTCTTTTTCATATATACCGGATATGAGTGGTATTGTACCGGATTATTACCGTGAATTAAGAGATGAAGAGGGGAATTTACTCGAGAGATATTCTATTTTTCAGGATGGAATGTTTGGGACTCCTTCTCTTACCAGTCGTCAGCGAAGTATGAGTTTAAGCCTCAACAACACCCTTGAGATGAAAGTACTTGAAGAGTCGGATACTGCCAGCCAGATTAAAAAGGTAAGATTAGTTGATAATTTTAATTTTTCTACATCTGCCAATTTCGAAGACAGCATTATATTTCGTCCTGTTTCTTTTACGAGTGGCTTTTCTTTATTTGAGGGAAAAACGAATTTTTCCTTCAGGGGGAGTTTTGACCCATACGCACTTGATGAAACAAACAGGAGAATTAACAGATCGGAATTCAAAGAAACGGGGAAATTAGCCAGACTCACAAATCTGAGTTTTTCAACAGGAATATCCTTTAGCGGAGGTTCCAGAAAAACTGATGATGTTCAGACGTCCCGGCCAGATGAAACTTTACCGGAAACAGACATGGAGGATCCAAACCTGGAAGATTCTGAGTATGATAGATTTGATGAGGATTACATTGATGAATATGTCGATTTTAGTATTCCCTGGAGTATTCGTTTAGATTATAGTTTTAGTTATAATAAACCTGCAAAAGTATCCAATATAATACAGACAGTTCGTGTTACAGGAGATTTCAGTCTTACCCCGAAATGGAAAATAGGTTATAATACTGGTTTTGATTTTGAATCAAAAAAGCTTACAACCTCCAGCCTGAGTATTTACAGAGATTTGCATTGCTGGGAAATGCGACTTACTGCTGTACCCTTCGGGTACTATAAAAGCTTTAATTTCCAAATAAATGTAAAGTCTGCGGTACTGAAAGATTTGAAATATAATAAGCGGATACCCTGGCAGGATAATTTTTAGTCAGAAAATCTTGTGTTTTATACAATATTTTTTTTTTGATATGCATCAGCAAAGGAGTTTTACTTTCCTCATTTTATTTAATATAAATTAGTATTTTGATATGAAAAGAGTTATTTCAACCTCAGCTGCTCCCTTAGCTGTTGGCCCCTATTCACAAGCCATTGAAGTTAATGGTTTTTTATTTATTTCCGGACAGATACCTCTGGTACCAGAAACAGGGGAAATAATTAGTGGAGGGATTAAAGAACAGACCAGGCAAGTACTTGAAAACATTCGTTGTATTTTGGGCGCTGCCGGGTATTCATTTTCCGATGTTGTTAAATCAACTTGTTTTTTAAAGAATATCGAAGATTTTTCAGCAATGAATGAAGTTTACGGGAAATATTATCCTGAAAACAAGCCTGCAAGATCAGCTTTTTCTGTTCGGGATTTGCCGAAAGAAGCTTTAATTGAAATTGAAACAATAGCTGCAAAATCCTAATATACAACTACATTAAGAATTTAAATCCTTATTCCGCAATGATCTCAAAAGGAATATCGATTTTTATATCTTTATAAAGACGAACAGTTGCAGTATAGCTGCCAACTTCTTTAACCAGTTCTTCTTTAATAGTTATGTTTTTTCTGTCAACTTCAAATCCCTTTTCTGCAAGAGCCTCTGCAATCTGGATAGTATTTACTGATCCGAAAATTTTCCCTTTTGTACTTGTTTTTGCTCCAATTGTGAGACTTACTCCTTCCATTTTCCCAACCATCTGAATAGCTCCTTCACGAAGCTGTGCCTCTTTATGAGAACGCTGCCTCATAATTTCTTCATGCATCTTTTTTGCTGAAGAAGTTGCCTGAATTGCCATTCCTTTTGGTATAAGAAGGTTACGGGCATACCCGTCTTTTACGGTAATTATATCATCTTTATGCCCGAGGGTAAGAATATCTTGTTTAAGTATGATCTCCATCGTTTTCTTATGTTTTAATTACTTTAACAAATCGGTTACATAAGGCAGGAGCGCAATATGACGAGCTCTTTTTATAGCCATGGCAACTTTCCTCTGGTATTTTAATGATGTACCTGTAACTCTTCGGGGTAGGATTTTACCCTGTTCATTGAGAAATTTTTTAAGGAATTCAGGATCTTTATAATCAATATATCTGATTCTGTTTTTCCTGAAACGACAGTACTTCTTCTTTCTAATTTCAACGGTTGGCGGTGTGAGATATCTGATCTCTGAATTGTTCTGTGCCATGACTTATTCCTCCGGTTTTATTTCAGTTTCTACTTTCCTTTTTCTCCTTTTTTCAACATACTCTACTGCATACTTTTCAAGTTTAACAGTCAGGAATCTGATTATTCTCTCATCTCTTCTGAATTGAAGTTCAAGTTGTTCAATCACACCCCCGGCTCCCTCAAATTCAATCAGATAATAAAAACCAGTTGATTTTTTTTGAATGGGATAAGCCAGTTTTTTAAGGCCCCAATACTCCTCATGTAAAATGTTGCCACCATTTCCGGTGATCACATCTTTAAACTTATCTACCGCTTCCTTCATCTGAACTTCAGACAAAACGGGAGTTGTAATGAAAACGGTTTCGTAACGGTTTAACATGTGTAAAACGATTTAATTTTTAAAACGAATGCAAAAGTAGAAATATTTATTATTATACCAAAACTATTAGTTTCAAAATAGTATCTTTAGGCTTTGTTTTACAGAAGATTTTTTATGGAGAATTTTATAGTATCTGCACGTAAATACAGACCGGAAACATTTCGGAGTGTTGTTGGACAGAATCACATTACTTCTACATTGAAGAATGCTATCGGGAGTAATTATCTTGGACATGCTTATTTGTTTTGTGGTCCAAGGGGAGTAGGGAAAACTACCTGTGCACGTATTTTTGCCAAATCTATAAATTGCAGCCAGCTTTCTTCTGATATTGAACCATGCAATGTATGTGAATCTTGTCTGGCTTTTAATGAAAGCCGCTCTTATAATATCCATGAACTAGATGCTGCCTCAAATAATTCTGTCGAAGATATCCGGAGCCTTACGGATCAGGTAAGAATACGACCTCAGATTGGTAAATACAGTGTTTATATCATTGATGAGGTACACATGTTATCGCAACAAGCTTTTAATGCTTTTTTGAAAACCCTGGAAGAGCCTCCTGCTCATGCTGTTTTTATCCTGGCAACAACTGAAAAACATAAAATAATACCGACGATTCTATCCCGATGCCAGATATTTGATTTCAACAGAATTAGAATAGAGGATGTTGTTAATTACTTAAAATTCATTGCCGGAGAAGAAGAGATAAATTATGAAACGGAGGCTTTTCATATTATTGCCCGGAAAGCTGATGGTGCTATGCGGGATGCACTTACAATTTTTGATCAGGTAGTTAGCTTCGGTGGAAGGAATATCACATATCAGGATGTTATTGATAACCTTAATGTTCTGGATTATGAATATTATTTTAAATTAACCGATAACTTTCTGTCCTGTAATTATGAGAAGACACTCCTGATCTTCGATGAAATTTTAAATGATGGTTTTGATGCTCATAATTTTATTAATGGTTTAGCCGGGCACCTGAGAGATCTTCTTGTAGCAGGAAATCCTGAAACTGTTAAACTATTGGATATCAGCGATAATATTAAAGAGAAATACCTGAAACAATCAGCCAGATGTTCTCCCGGGTTTTTGTTTCAGGCATTGCAGATATGTAGTGAAACAGATCAGAATTTTAAATCAAGCAGAAATCAAAGACTTCTGGTTGAACTGGCCTTGGTTAAACTCGCAAATCTTTGCACTGAAAAAAAAAAGCCTGATCAATCTTTAGTTGACAAAACTGAAATTGATTCTGCCCAGGTTGAAACTGCCTGGAACAATAGTAAAAATACCTCCGGTAATAAGTCCGAAATAAAATCTCATGTACAGATAAAAACTGATAGTGAGATTGACTTGAAGAAAAATATGGTGAAAGATTTATCAATTTCCATTAAAAACATTATTGCTGATGAAAAGAATGAGGAAAATGAGCATTTAGCAGAGGCTGTTGATAATCAGGCGAATGAAGAGGAGGGTTATGTGGTGGAAGAAAATCCTTTTTCCCAGGAGGAATTGATAAACACCTGGATGGATTTTGCCGGCAAATTACAAAATGACAGACCAAGGATATATAGTATGCTCAAATCGCACATTCCCCGGCAGGGAGATGGATACATTATTAATCTGATCCTTGATAATTCCTCCCAGCTCGAGGAGTTTAACAAAAACGTAAAAAATGAACTTATTGCTTACCTTATAAAGGAGTTAAAAAATTCCTTAATTACTATCATTCCCATTCTTGAAACAAAAGGGAATGGAAAAAAAATGATTTATACTACTGAAGAGAGGTTTCAGTATCTGAGCAAAAGAAATCCTGCACTTGGCAGACTTAAACAGGAATTTAACCTCGATTTCGAATAAAAATTTCACTTTAATTATATTTTTAGATACATATGGAAGAAAAGAAAATTACTATCAGAAACGGACAGCTTAATGTGTCGGATTTTCCGGTTATCCCATTTATTGAAGGTGATGGAACAGGTCAGGATATATGGGCTGCTTCAGTGAGGGTATTTGACGCAGCAGTAGAAAAGGCCTATTTGGGAAAACGTAAAATAAAATGGAAAGAAGTACTTGCAGGGGAGAAAGCTTTTAAAGAATCTGGTAAATGGCTGCCTGAAGAAACCCTTGATACAATCCATGAATATCTTGTAGCTATTAAGGGGCCTCTCACTACTCCGGTTGGAGGAGGAATACGTTCATTAAACGTGGCTCTTCGGCAAATACTTGACCTTTATGTATGCCTTCGGCCCATAAAATATTTTAAAGGAGTTCCTTCTCCGGTAAAAGATCCCTCCACAACTGATATGGTAATTTTTCGTGAGAATTCCGAAGATATTTATGCCGGAATTGAATGGATGACAGGTACTGCTGAAGCTGAAAAAATCAAATCATTTCTCTTAAATGATATGGCTGTGAAAACCATAAGATTTCCGGATACAGCTTCCTTTGGTATCAAGCCCATTTCAAGGGAAGGAACTATGCGTCTTATCAGGGCTGCAATACAGTATGCAATTAGAGAGAAAAAACCATCAGTAACAATAGTTCATAAAGGTAATATTATGAAATTTACTGAAGGCCAGTTTAAATTATGGGGATACGAACTTGCAGAAAATGAATTTGGCAGTTATGTTTTCACCTGGCAACAGTATGACAGGATAGCAGAAAAAGAAGGAATTAAGTCGGCTGAAAATGCTATGAGGAATGCAATAAATGATGGTCGCATAATTATAAAAGATATTATTGCTGATGCTTTTCTTCAACAGATACTGACACGTCCGGCAGAATATTCTGTTATTGCTACAATGAACCTTAATGGTGATTACATAAGTGATGCACTGGCAGCTATTGTCGGAGGCATAGGTATAGCTCCTGGAGCAAATATTAATTATGAAACCGGTCATGCAATCTTTGAAGCTACACATGGTACTGCCCCTAAATATGCGGGAATGGATAAAGTAAATCCCGGATCTTTAATTCTTTCGGGAGTAATGATGCTGGAGTATCTGGGCTGGAAGGAAGCGGCAGATATAATTACCGAAGGACTTCAGAAAACCATTTTAAGTAAAAAGGTAACTTATGATTTTGCGCGTTTGATGGATAATCCTTCAGAACTGAAAACTTCGGAATTTGGAGACGAAATTATTTCTAACATGAGATAGTTCTGATATTATTAAGAAAATAGCTTTTACCTTATTTTTTAAGCTTGATAATCTGCTTTTGATGTCAGAGTTTCGCTTAATTTCCGGTGATATTATGTAATTATCATATGATTTTCACCAGTTTGTTGTACAGGATGATCAAAAACCTAAACAAAGAGGCGGGATTATTTGTTTTTTATAAATCAGAGTTTTTTTAAAATCATATTATGTAACTATAAAAAATTAAAATTATGTTAAAGAATAGTATTGTTGACATTTTAAATAGCCAGATTGAAAAAGAAGGCTATTCTTCCAACCTTTACCTGGCAATGGCGTCATGGGCTGAGACAAATGGATACAAAGGAATTTCACAATGGTTGTATGCCCAGGCTGATGAGGAAAAAATGCATATGCTTAAAATTATTGCATATATTAACGAAAGGGCAGGAATGGCAGTAATCCCAGCCTTTAAAAAGCCTCCGGAGAAATTTGCCGGGGTACAGGAAATGTTTCAGGAAATTTTAAAACATGAGCAGTATATTTCTGATTCCATTAACGAAATTGTTGCAAAAACGATTGAAGAAAAGGATTTTACAAGCCATAACTGGATTCAATGGTTTGTGACCGAACAAATAGAAGAAGAATCACAGGTCAGGGATCTACTTGATAAACTCAATCTTGCCGGTGACAAGCATATGTACTTATTCGACCGTGACATAATGGGAATGAGGAATGAAGACGGAATCCAGGAAAGTGAATAATAATTTTCAGGAGCTTTTGTTAAAAGGTGTTTATTATTAGTGCTTTCCTGTATATATTGGTACCATTTGATAATTCGAAAAAGTAAAAACCGGGTTTGAGATGAGAAAGATCAATGGTTTTACTTAAAATTTCATAAATATTCTCCTCCATTCCGGCATATATGGTTTGTCCATAAGTGTTAAAGATCTTTATGGTAACTTTTCTGTCAAAGTCGGTTAAATATCTTAAATTTAGCATTCCATTATTTGGATTAGGGAATATTGTCAGCTTATTCTCCGTGTCTGCATAAGGTATTATTTCATAGTCACTAAGGGGATTAACAGTAATAGTTATATAAAAGAATCCTTCTGATCCGCCGGCGCTTCCATCGACCTGGAGGAAATATAACTGATCTGGAATTACTTCCACTTTTTCAAGGGCTGCTGCATAATTATCATCTTCACCATGATAGTCGTCATTAGCTGCTATCAGCAACCAATTATCATTGAGGATACTGTCACAATGAATGGCTTTATACACAGCAATCTGATTGTCAAATCCTTCAGTGTCAATTGAGACAATTCCGGTTTCCGGACCTGTAAACCAGAACCATATACTGTTATGTAATCCTCCCTCTTCACACCATGTTAAAGGTGCATTACAATCACCTTCGGGAGGAGCAGGCTCGTTCTCCTGAACAGTGGCATTAATATTTGAGTATGGTCCTCTTTTTCCACCGGGAATAAGTTCAATTGCATTGCATACATCATCATTTGCGGGGGGGGTTACCACCTGGATCCTGATGGAATTATTGCCAGTGCAGGTGCCTATGGTGCCATTAACTGTGTAATTAGTTGTTATTGTGGGGGATGCTACTACAGTTGGACCTGTTGTCGTATTCAGCCCGGTTTCGGGTGACCATGTATAATTATCAGCTCCGTAAGCAGTAATGGAAATAGATCTGCCTTTAATAAGATTTTTATTAGAATAAGGCAGAATAATATCAAGGCTGGTACCTACTTCAACATAGCCATTCCTTTCAAGAATTTTTTCATTATCATCAGGATCAATGATCTTAAGCTTTATATTCTTAAACCCTTCTGAAGAAAAAGATACGGAATGTGGTCCTTTTGTATTTGCGGTTTCAGGTGTGGCTTCGGGGCCAAAATCCCAATAATATTCTGCAATATCTCCTAACGATTCGTCTGTAAAAACCACCGGAGAATTTATGCAGGTAAATTTTTTATCGGCAGAAAAATACGCATTAAGTTCAGTATTTCTGTCGGCATATGCCCTTATACAGAGATCAAACTCGTAATCAGGGATATCACTTCCCAGAGGTTTCCAATCACTTCCGTTTCTGCTAAGCCAATAAGAACCGGGAGGATTGATAAAAGGGTCTGCTATGGTATCTTCCTCCGAAACAATCAGACTTTCAATAGGTACCGGGTAATTATAGCCGGGAGTGAAATATTTAATTTTAATATAGAAGTCTCCACTTACTGTAAAAGGAATATCAAATGTGTAATATCCGGGATATTTTATCAGATTATTATAGGAAGTCGCCAAAAGTCCTGTTAAAGCATCTTCTCCATCAAATTCACTGAAGATTTCAATATCAATAACACTTTTTGTTGCATTTATAAATGTTCCGATCTTTCTGATAAAATGTTCATTCGGGGCGGAATATTTTGCAAGGGCATATGCGGTTTCTGTTCTGTATCCTACCGATGAGGTTGCTCCAAGATAATCAGTATAATAAAGTGTGTCTATTTCCGGGAGTTCAAGCCTTTCGGGATATAAGGAAGCTGAAGAAAGAAATTTTGAATCAAAATAGGAAACATAAAAGTATCCGCCATCACCCCAGCTTGTTCCCCAGCTGTTTTTAACAATCCATGCTCCTTTTGATCCTTTGGGACTATCACTACCGCCGGTTACTGTTTTATCATCATCCCATCCTACAATTAACACAGCATGATCGGGAGGTGTGGTTTCTGTAAAATAAAAAGTGAAATCTGTGGTATTGTAATATTTTGTAATATTATTTCCACCGGTATTAATTGAAGCGGAAACCGCACCGTGATCCATTAAGGCTTTTTTAATGATGTTGACATTTTTTGGGCGGAAGGTTGCGGTTGGCACGTAGGCAGGTATTACCAGATCCGTAGTTTTGCAGGTTGCAGCAGCGTTGTAGTCGTAAGGATCACTTTCTTCTGTTACAGGTCCACTGAGCCTTGTTAAATAAGCCAGAGCTATAAAATCATTTCCTCCATCATCAATTCCCCAGGAAAATCCGTGACAGGTAGCCATATTTTGTTCTGAAAGATTTAATGTACTTATATCACCTTTCCCCATTTTTAACCAGCTTGATTCAATCGCTCCCATTGTGGAAAATGCCCAGCAGGCTCCAACGGGACCCTGATCTTTTACATTGGTTACGAAATCAAAGGTTCTCAGATCAAAGCTGGCAGGAAGGGAACTGGTGTTTTTTTTACTTTCCTCATATATTGTCTGTTCGTCGAAGTGAATATAATAGAAGCCGGGAATGTACCCCCGCCCATTTTCAATAATTAATTTCTTTTCTCCTTGTTCTGATAATAACTTTCTGTATTCAATAAAATCAGGATTAAATGGCGCTTTTTCAGGTTTTTCCTGAGCGAAAATACTCCCGGTATAAAGAATAAATAGTATGAACCCAATGGATTTCTTCATTTATAAAAAATTTAATGTCAACAAATTTAATTTTTTTTTTTTTCTTAAGATCAAAAAACAGATTTCTTAACAGTTTTTTAATGAAATATTTAATGAATAATCTGTTAATCTTATTAAGCCCGACTTTCTCTATAAAACCTCTATTAATTAAGTTCTTTTATATAAAAAAAACTAATTTTGCGAAGTACGCTATATGCAGATATTAAATGTTTAAGTTAAAGCCAAAAAATGGGTTTATTAGAAAAGGTATTATCTTCATTTCTGGGCAGTAAAGCTGACAGGGACTTAAAGGAATTAGAACCATATATTCAGCGGATTAATTCCGTTTACCCTTCCATTGCAAATCTGGCAAATGATGAATTGAGAGCCAGGACTTCAGAGATAAAACAAAAAGTAAGGGATTTTGTTGAAAATGACCAGAAAGAACTTGCGGCTTTAAAAGAAAAGTCTGAAGATGAAGAGCTTAGTCATAATGAAAAGGAAAATTTATATGATCAGATTGATAAGCTCGAGAAAGAGATAGATAAAAAATTTGAAGTGGTTCTTGATGAGGTGTTACCAGAAGTATTCTCCATTGTGAAAGAAACCGCAAGAAGGTTTGTTGAAAACGAAGAAATTGAAGTTACAGCGCAGGATTTCGATAAGGAACTTGCGGCAAAACATGATCATATTGATATTAAGGATAATAAAGCATACTGGAAAACAAGCTGGGTTGCGGGAGGTAATGCTATTCGCTGGGATATGGTGCATTATGAAGTACAGCTGATTGGTGGAGTAGTCCTTCATCATGGTAAAATAGCTGAGATGGCAACAGGTGAAGGAAAAACACTTGTAGCTACCCTGCCTGTATTTCTGAATGCATTAACTGGTAAAGGTGTTCATATAGTTACCGTAAATGATTATCTGGCAAAGAGGGACTCAGAATGGATGGGGCCTATTTTTCAGTTTCATGGACTCTCAGTTGATTGTATTGATAAATATCAGCCAAATTCAGAAGGCAGGAGGGCAGCCTATAATTGCGATATTACGTATGGAACGAACAATGAATTCGGTTTCGATTATTTACGCGATAATATGGCACTTGGCCCGGAAGATCTGGTGCAACGAAAGCATAATTATACAATTGTTGATGAGGTTGACTCGGTATTAATAGATGAAGCCAGAACTCCTCTGATCATTTCCGGCCCGATTCCAAAAGGTGATAATCAGGAATTTATGGAGTTAAAACCTCGTGTTGAGAAAATTTTTGATGCCCAGAAAAGATTTATTAACCAGGTGATTACAGATGCAAGAAAAGCATTGCAGGAAGAGAACAGTGAAAAGGCAGGTTTATTGTTGCTAAGGGCACATAAAGGACTACCGAAAAATAAAGTATTGATTAAACTTCTGAGTGAAGAAGGGAATAAATCTCTTTTACTTAAGACAGAGAATTATTATATGCAGGATAACAACAAAAACATGCCTTTGGTCACCGAAGAACTGTTTTTTGTTATTGAAGAAAAGCAGAACTCTATTGAACTTACTGAAAAGGGAATAGATCTTATAAGTTCTCCTGAAGATCCGGAATTTTTTATTTTGCCGGATATTGGCAGTGTAATTGCGGAAATTGAAAAATCTGATCTGAAACCGAACGAAAGAGTTTCGCGGAAAGATAAACTTCTGCAGGATTATGCTGTAAAATCAGATCGTATCCATACTGTAAATCAGCTACTGAAGGCATATACCCTTTTTGAGAATGATGTGGAATATGTGGTGATTGATAATAAAGTGAAAATAGTTGATGAGCAGACAGGACGTATCATGGAAGGAAGGAGGTATTCTGATGGTTTGCATCAGGCTATCGAAGCCAAGGAAAATGTAAAGGTGGAAGCTGCCACTCAGACCTGGGCAACCATAACCCTTCAGAACTATTTCAGAATGTATCATAAACTGGCAGGCATGACAGGTACTGCTGAAACTGAAGCAGGGGAACTTTGGAATATATATAAGCTTGATGTGGTAGTAATTCCTACCAATAAACCGATTGTAAGGAATGATGAAGAAGACCTTGTTTTTAAGACCAAAAGGGAGAAATTTAATGCTATTATAGATCAGATTGATCGTTTTGTTGATATGGGAAGACCAGTACTCGTGGGTACTACTTCTGTTGAAATATCGGAACTTCTAAGCAGAATGTTAAAAATAAGGAAAATCCCTCATAATGTTCTTAATGCTAAGTTTCATGCCAGAGAAGCTGAAATTATTGCCCAGGCAGGGCGCAAAGGACAGGTTACTATTGCAACTAATATGGCAGGAAGGGGTACTGATATAAAAATTAACAAGGAAGTTATAGATGCAGGCGGACTGGCAATTATTGGCAGTGAGAGGCATGAGTCCAGGCGGGTTGACCGGCAGCTAAGGGGCCGTTCAGGGCGCCAGGGTGATCCGGGTTCCTCACAGTTTTACGTTTCCCTTGAAGATGATCTGATGAGACTCTTTGGTTCGGAAAGAATTGCCGGACTTATGGACAGGCTTGGACTTAAAGAAGGTGAAGTGATCACCCATTCCATGATTTCCCGGTCTATTGAACGTGCACAGAAAAAAGTTGAAGAAAATAATTTCGGTATAAGAAAACGGCTCCTGGAATATGATGATGTTATGAATTCCCAAAGGGAAGTAATCTATAAACGCAGGAAGCACGCACTTTTTGGGGACAGGCTGAGTGTTGATATTTCAAACATGTTTTATGAGGTAATTGATAGCATTGTGAATCAATATCATGCTGATGAGAATTTCGAGGGATTCAATTTTGAACTTATCCGCACTTTATCTGTAGAGTCTCCTATTGATGAAAAGAGATTTCTTAAAATTGATAATACGGAGTTAACAGAAAATCTTCTGGATGATGTTATAAATTCTTACGGGAGGAAAGAAGAAAGCCTTGCAAAACAAGCTTATCCGGTTATTAAAGATGTTTTCGAAAAACAGGCTGCACTTTATGAGAATATTGTTGTACCGGTATCTGATGGAACCAGGGTTTTCAGAGTTATGACTAATCTCCAGAAGGCATATAATACTCAGGCACGTGAGATAATGAGAGCATTTGAAAAAACAGTTGTGCTTTCAACAATTGATGAAGACTGGAAAGAGCACCTCAGGGAACTCGATGATCTGAAACAGTCTGTTCAGAATGCTTCTTATGAGCAAAAGGACCCTCTCCTGATCTACAAATTTGAATCTTTTAATCTCTTCAGCCAGATGATCGATAAGGTCAACAAAGAGGTAGTCTCAACCCTGATGAAAGGTCATATTCCTATGGCCGATCCTGCAGGTGTCCAAAGAGCCCACCCCCCTAAACGTCTTGATCTTAGTAAATTCAGTACCACGAAGCATGAATCTCCAAAATATCATGATCCTTCAGGTGCAACAGGACCGGGAGAGGGAGCAGCCCAGCCGGTTAGAGTGGAAAAAAAGGTTGGAAGAAATGACCCCTGTCCTTGCGGAAGTGGTAAAAAATATAAGAATTGCCATGGAGGGTAATTCTTCATTCATAATCGTATATGAAAGAAATAAACTATAAGGAAGATAAGGCAGTTAGAAAACCAGCCTGGATGAAGGCTCAGTTTCCCAGAGGCAGGAATTATTCAATTGTGAAAAATCTTATATCAGAAAATAACCTTCATACGATCTGTTCCAGCGGTAATTGTCCGAATAAGGGAGAATGCTGGAGTGCCGGTACAGCCACATTCATGATCCTGGGCAATATTTGTACCAGGAACTGCTCTTTCTGTTATGTTAATTCAGCCAGGCCAAAAGCTGTTGATGAAACCGAACCGGGAAAAATAGCCGGTATTATAAAGCTCTTAAAACTAAAACATTGCGTGATCACTTCCGTTAACAGAGATGATCTGCCTGATCAGGGAGCCCGGATATGGGCAAAAACGATCAGAAAAATAAAGAGAGGTAATCCCTCGATAACTATGGAGACCCTGATCCCTGATTTTCAGGGGGATGAAAGTCTGATACAAATGATAATAGATGAAAAACCTGAAATTATTTCACATAATATTGAAACAGTAGAACGACTGACTCCCGGGATCAGATCCCGGGCAAGCTATACCTTAAGTCTTCGGGTTTTAAAGTATATCGCTGAAAATGGGATCATTGCAAAATCAGGAATTATGCTTGGACTTGGAGAAAAAGAAGAGGAAGTTCAGGAAGCTATGAATGATGTCCGAAATGCCGGTGTGAAGATTTTCACTATAGGTCAGTACCTTCAACCTTCACCCGATCATGTGAAGGTCAAATCTTATGTTAATCCGGAAGTATTTGAAAGATTCAGATATATTGGTTTACAGATGGGATACTCACATGTGGAAAGCGGACCTCTTATAAGATCTTCATACCATTCTGAGAAGCATATAAATAGAATCTGATGCAGATAAGACTCCTTTTGTGTCTGCCTCAAAGAAAAAATCTGAGCGTATTTAGAGAAGAAATGATGCCGGCTTAATGGCAAAATATTGCCAGTCAAAATCTTTGCTTAAAGTTTTTATTCAGAAATGTTGCATTTTCTAAACATTGGACTTACAGATTACAAGATTGCCTTGGAATTACAGGAAAAACTGCATAATGAAATAGTTAGTAATAAACTCTTAAAAAGGAAAAGTGAAAAGGATAATTACCTGATTTTCTGTGAGCATCCTCATGTATATACTTTAGGTAAAAGCGGACGAACAGATAATTTACTGATAACTGAAGAATTTCTTTCAGAAATAAATGCCGGTTTTTTTAAAACCAATAGGGGTGGAGATATCACCTACCATGGACCGGGGCAGATTGTTGGATATCCTATTATTGATCTGGAGCAGTTGGGATTGAGTGTACGGAAATATGTTCATACTCTTGAAGAAGCTATTATTTACACGCTTAATTATTTTGGGATTAAAGGAAATAGATTCGATGGTGCTACCGGAGTGTGGCTTGAGACAGAAGATCTTTCCCTTGCAAGGAAAATTTGCGCTATTGGAGTGAGAGTCAGTCGATACGTTACTATGCATGGATTCGCTTTTAATGTTAATACAGATTTGAAGTATTTCGATTATATCAACCCATGCGGTCTTCAAAAATATGGGGTTACTTCCATGGAAAGGGAATTAAAGCAAAAAGTAGAAATGGAGGAGGTGAGAGAAATTTTATTAAAAAATTTGAAGATGCTGTTTGAATAAACTGATATTGCAATTATAATCTAAAAAAATTATTTTGCAGGAATAATCAGAGTTTTTTGTCTTTCAAAGAAGTAACCATTTTTTCCAACTTCTTGTAAAGATCATTGCTAACCGGAACAAGGGGAAGCCTCAGGTAATTTTTTGAAAAGCCCAATATATCCATTACTGCTTTAATACCTGCCGGACTACCTTCCGAGAAGATTGCATCAATAACAGGCAAAAGGCTGTAATGAATTTTTCTGGCTTCTTCAAGCTTATTATTTAGAGTAAGTCTCACCATTGATGAAAATTCTGCTGGAAACGCATTGGCAATTACGGAGATAACACCTGCCCCCCCCAAAGCAATTAATGAAAAAGTTAATGCGTCATCACCTGAGATAACTTTAAAACCGGTATGTTTGTTTTTAATAATAGACATCACCTGAGATAAATTCCCCGATGCCTCCTTAACAGCAATTATATTGCTTCTTGAATCAGGAGAAAGTTTCAGTACAGTTTCAGTTGCAATATTGGAGCCTGTTCTTCCAGGCACATTGTATATTATAACCGGTACCGGACTGGTGCTGGCAATAGCATGGAAATGTTCAAAGAGGCCGGTTTGGGAGGGTTTGTTATAATAGGGAGCGACACTTAGTATTGCATCAATACCATTAAAATCAGTTTCTTTGATATGTTCAATAACAGCATTTGTATAATTGCCTCCAATACCAACAACTATTGGAATTTTATTATCGGTAAATTCCACCACAAAACTAACTAAGGCTTTCTTCTCATCTTTTGATAATACCGGAGTTTCTCCTGTGGTACCTAATACGACAAGATAATCAACGCCATTGGAGATAACATGTTCGATTATTTTTTCCATGGATTTGAAATCAATGCTTCCGTCTTTTCTTAAAGGGGTGATTAAGGCAACTCCTGTACCTGTGAAATCTTTGTAAGACATAATTAGTTTTGTTTTAATGATAATTCAGCAGGGTTATTTAACAGATTAACGTAATGTATTATTTGATCTATAAAATATTCTATATCCTGGTTTTCCTTAATATTGATCATGAGATCCAGATCATTTGGCGAATCAGAATATTTCCCGACTTTAAAAGATGAAGGCGTTAAGGCTGATATATATTGAAGCGGAAAGTGAGTTGTTAAACAAAGATCAAATAATATATCTGTATTTTCATGAATGAAAGATAATACTTGTGGTTTTTTTGGGCGGTATAAAAGATCAAGATCCTTCCTGCAAAAAAAATGGCAATTTTCCCATAGAATAAGTTCTCCAGAAATATCATCAGCGTCAACATATCCAATAATGACTGAAGATATTTTACGGGATGAAAGATACTTTCTGAATTTTGTTACATGCTGAAATCCTTCGGGTTTAGATGCATCGAAAACAATCCCTGCTCTTTTTGCGGTATTAAAATTATGAACTATTTTCTTCCTTTTCATACGGGAGACTCTTTTCCGTAATGACCAACTACCTGCTTTTAATCTTATGTTAGAAAACAATTTCACTTTGCAATATTACAAAAAAGTTAAGGAATCAGAGTGGTTTAATGTATCAATAATTAATCATTTCCGTAAAATCATCCTCGTTAATTATTTTAATATTGAGCTCTTTGCATTTCCTGATTTTATCAGGTCCGGGATTGTTTCCTGCCAATAAGTAATCTGTTCTGGTACTTACGGATGATAGATTTTTTCCCCCGTTAACTTCTATCAGGTTTTTTAGTTTTTCTCTGGAATATTTATTAAAGACACCTGAAATTACAAAACTCTTTCCGTTCAAGCGGTTAGATTCTTTTTCAAGATTTTGATCTGCCAGAGTGAATTGCAAACCGTAAGATTCTAATTCATTAATTATGCGCAGGTTATCAGAATTATTAAAGAAAGAAATAAGGCTGTCTGCAATTCTTTCACCTATTTCTTCCACTTCAGTTAATTCATCGAAACCGGCTTTGGCAATATTTTGAATAGATTTGAAATGGATTGCAAGCTTTTTTGCTACTGTTTCACCTACATACCTTATTCCCAATGCAAATAAGACGCGCGGAAAGGAAGTCTTTTTAGAATCCTCAATACTTTGAAGTAGATTTTTTGCTGATTTTTCCGCAAATCTCTCAAGCAAAATAAGTTGAGAATAATGCAATTTGAACAGGTCACTTATATCCCTCACAAGTTTGTGTCTGAAAAGTTGATCAATAGTTGCCTCAGCTGCTTTAATATTCATTGCTTTCCGGCTGATGAAATGTTCAAGTCTCCCTTTGATCTGAGGAGGGCAGGTGTGAGTATTGGGACAGTAATGCGCTGCTTCTTCAGGATTTTTTATAAGTTGGGTGCCACATTCAGGGCAATTACTGATAAATTGGTATGGCAGAGCTTCTGAGTTTCTTTGCAAAATATCAATACCAACAATTTTTGGAATTATCTCCCCGCCTTTTTCAACATATACTGTATCATTTTGATGTAAACCAAGCATAGCCATGTGGTCGGCATTATGCAAACTGGCTCTTTTTACAACTGTGCCAGCAAGATGAACAGGTTTGAGATTGGCTACCGGGGTAACTGCTCCGGTTCGACCAACCTGAAAAGAGATGCTCAGGAGCCGGGTTGAAACCTGCTCGGGAATATATTTAAATGCAATTGCCCAACGATAGGCTTTGGCAGTTGACCCTAACTGCCTTTGATAATTTAATGAATTCACTTTAATAACAACACCATCGGTATCAAAAGCAAGATCTTTTCTTCTTTTTTCCCAGTAATCAATGAAATGAATAACATCATTAATTGTGGATTGTTTTGAAATTATATCAGGAATTTTAAATCCCCATTTCTTTGCATTTATTAAATTATCGTAATGATTATCAAAGGGTAGGGCGTCACCTGATAAAGAATAAAGAAAACAATCAAGAGGTCGCTTTGATACAATAAATGAGTTTTGAAGTTTGAGTGTTCCTGCAGCTGCATTTCTTGGATTTGCAAATGGGAGTTCCCCTGCTTCTGCTTTCTCCCGATTCATATTTTTAAATCCATTAGCAGGAATGAAGATTTCTCCCCTGATCTCAAATAATTCCGGGTAACCTGATCCTTCAATAAGTTTTAACGGGATACTGCGAATTGTTTTTACATTTCTTGTTACATCATCACCCTGATTCCCATCACCCCTTGTGGCAGCCCTTAGCATTACTCCTCCTGAATAAGTAATACTTATGGCAACTCCATCATATTTAAGTTCGCATACATAATCGAATGGCTCATTAATCATTTTTTTAACGCGTGTGTCGAAATCGAATAACTCTTCTTTTTTGTATGCGTTACTTAATGACAACATTGGATAAATATGTGTAACCTGTTTGAATTCCAGATTAATATCACTGCCTATTCTCTGGGAAGGACTATATTCATTATAAAATTCAGGATTCTCCTTCTCAAGTCTTATGAGTTCATTCATCATGTGATCATATTCAAAATCGGATATCACAGGGCGGGCTAATACATAATACAAATAATTATGCTCGTCAAGTTGTTTTCTTAACATATCAACCCTTTGCTTAATTTCCTCTTTCTTCATGGTTTCAAAATACAATGATTGAGTCCACTCCGAAAAGTAAAAAATTCTGTTCACAACTGTTTTACCCCCGACCCCCAAAAGGGGGAGTGCCTAATAACGAGCAATTTACTAAAGTCCCCTTCCTTGCTTCGCTGAAGCTTCGCGAAGGCGAGTAGGGGAATCCAGTCTACCGGCTGGCAGGTAGGGGTGAATTTACTTTTCGGAGCAGACACATGATTATAAGCTATGGTATAAAAAATATCGCCAGTATTATATCAGATCATCAAAGTTAAAAACAAAAACTTATTCACGTCAAAATGTTAACAAAAACAATGAGCCCTTTAATAATATTAGAATTGAAAGGTTTTTAGTGCCCCGTTGTAATAATATTTTTTTTTTCGAGAGCATAGTTCGAAATGATTTTTTACTACTTTTGTTCTGCTGGTATTCCTGAAGGTTATCACCGATGGAGTAAATAGGGAAACAGGTGTAAATCCTGTACAGTACCCGCTGCTGTAATTCCCGGATGTTTTACATCGACCATGCCACTGTGGTGTATAATGCACTATGGGAAGGCTGATGTAAAGGGAAAAGTCAGAAGACCTGCCAGTATTTATTGTTTGTTAAAGGCTTTCGGGAAAAAAAGCAAGGACTATGACTCTGATTTATTATTCCCCTAATCCTTAATTAATATAAGATGTTGATTGATATTTAATCTGTTAATTACGTATATTTATAACCTAATTTTAAATTATTATGAAAGCCAAATTTTTTATTGTCACTGCACTGGTAGTTACCTTTTTTACAGGATGTAAAAAAGATGATATTCCAACTGATTTTATTGATTTTGAGAAAATAACACTTGGAGTTGATGGATATTGGAATGGGTCGGATGGAAGCGGAGGTTTTTCCTCAGGGAATGCTTTTTTCCGAAATGTTTATGATAGTGATTGGCAAAGCTGGTATGGTTTTGCTGTATCAAATAATACAGATACCCAAACTTCCGGCTATGAAAATCAATATAGCAGTATTGCCGGTAAGGGTGCCAATGGATCACCAAAATATGCGGTACTTTATTCTTTTCTTGCTGATACCATCGCTTTTTACGTGCCTGAAAGAGTTACGAATATTTCACTTTGTAACTCTACATATGCTTATTATTCGATGTTAAATGGAGATCAATTTACCAGTAAATATGGTGGTGAAAGTGGAAATGACCCGGATTATTTCCATTTAATGATAAAGGGTGTAAACGAAAATGGGATTGAGACAGGTAGTTTCTTAGTAAGTCTTGCTGATTTCAGGAATGAAGATGGATTACCTGATTTTATTGGTAATGTATGGACAAACATTGATCTTTCTCCTCTGGGGTTCGTAAAATATCTTATATTTTCATTCGATTCATCAAAAAAGAATGAATGGGGAATTCTTACTCCCACATATGTTTGTATTGATAATATCAGGGGAGAATTGTTAGAATAGTTTCATTAATGCATGATATGAACATCTTCGAAACTTTAGTAAATTATTATAAAAAGATAGATTCTTGAGGAGAAAACTTTTCTATATTTTTTCTTTGTTTATTCTTACCGGTAAGCTATCTGCACAGGTGTCATACGGTGGGAAACCATACCCTTACGAAACCAGAAAAGCAGTTCATGAAATGGTTCGGATGCCAGGGTTTGATTATAATCAGGTTTTAAAGGAGATAAAATCAAGTGAGATTCCGGATGGTAAAAAACCCTTGCCTGTAGCCTGGAATTATGAAGTGAACTTTAATACATCTAATTCCGGTTATTGGCAACAGACTGACGATGGAGTAAGGTTATGGCGGCTTGAAATATATTCAGAAGAGGCATTTGCTATAGGGATATTTTTTAATGAATTTTTATTACAGGAGGGAGCAAGGATATTCATATACAATCCTGAGCAGACTGATATCCGCGGTAGTTTTGATCACCGCAGTAATAAGATCTCGGGAAATTTACCTGTTTCCTTTATTCCGGGCGAAAAAGTAATTATTGAATTACAGGTATCTGAAAAGCTCATTGATTTCGGAAGACTCGAGGTTGGGACAGTATCACATGCATTCATTGACCTGTTCGGTATAAGCGATTATAAAGATGGTCGTTATGGCTTATCCGGCAACTGTAATGTAGATATTAACTGCCCTTCAGGTGAATTTTGGCAGGAGGTAAAAAGGTCCGTTTGTCGGATAATCTTTAAAAGATCTACAACTTCCTTATCTGAATTATGTACCGGAACGCTTATTAATAATACAAATTCTGATGGAGTTCCATATCTATTAACTGCTAATCATTGTATTAGCACCGCCTTTTCAGCTGAATCGGCTGTTTTCTACTTTGAATACGAATCTCCTGAGTGTGACGGCCCTGATGGTCAGGTTAACCGCACAACTGCAGGTTCCGTGATAAAGGCTACATCCGACAGCCTTGACTTTAGCCTTCTGCTTTTATCTGAAGATATCCCTGAAAGCTATAATCCATATTTTGCAGGATGGACCAGAACAACCAGTCCCGCTTCCTCATCGGTATGCATTCATCATCCTATGGGAGATGTGAAAAAAATTTCCGTTGAGAATGACCCAGTTACAAGTCAATATCAGCCAGTAAATCCTCCCTCATGGTTAAACGAGTCTGTCCCAAATGGGTTCTGGAGAGTAACACGTTGGGATGAGGGAGCAACTGAGGGAGGTTCTTCCGGTTCCCCACTGTTTAATAATAATAAAATGATTGTTGGAAATCTGACGGGAGGTGACGCAACATGCGCAAATCCGGTGAACGATTATTTCTCAAAGTTTCATATGTGCTGGGATTATTACTCCCCCTCAACAAAACAACTTAAATCCTGGTTAGATGAAAAAAATACAGGGTCTTTGGCTGTAATCGGATATGACCCGTTTTTTATTCCTGGCCCGACAGCTAATATTATGGAAATAATTGCCCATAGTACTGATCATGAATATTTTAAAGAAGCGATATTATTAACAGACCTGGCTGCAGATCTTACAGACAAAGGTCCTTATACAGTTTTCGCTCCTGTTGATAAAGCATTTAAGGACCTGCCTCCCACAACTTTTAATACACTTTTTTCCACTTCATCAGATGATCTTCTCTTTATTGTAAGAAATCATATCCTGAATGCAGAGTTGAATACACAGGATTTAACTGATGGAAGGCTTTTAGAAGCATCATCCGGGAGGATGCTTGAAATTACTAATAAAAATAATTTGTTTGTAGACTATGCAAATATTATTGTGAAAGACATAAATGCTCTGAATGGGGTTGTCCATTTTATTGATGCTGTATTATTATTAATGGAAGATACGGATGATTCATTCCTTATTTTTCCAAATCCTGCTATTGAAGAATTCTGGCTTACCTCTGACGGAATAATGACTGGAAGCAGAATGAAAATATACAGTACAAATGGGATCCTTATAGCTGATTATGAGATAAAGGAAGAAAAACTGGCAAGATTCAAAGTTCCGGAGTTTTCTTCCGGTGTTTATATAATTACGATTGAACATAATAACAGATTGATCAAAAAGAAGCTGGTAATTGCTAAATCTCCAAATTGATGAAATGGAGTATATGTTTCACTTTACTTTTAGTTTTTTTTTCCTGCCGGCAGTCTGAAATGGCAGACGGGAACCCTCAGAATTCAAGTGAAGTAGTATTTTCCAATACTTTTGAATTATATACATATGATGGTTTCAGTATCGCTGTAATAACAAAACCATGGCAAAAAGCAAATAATGAGAAAATTCAATACATACTGGCTGAACAAAACACGGATTTACCAGATAGCCTTTCCGGTAATATTGTGATCAGGACCCCTGTGAAATCTGTAGTTTGTCTTTCCACTACCCACATTGGCTTTATATCAGCTTTAAAGAAAACAGCAACTATTAAAGGTATATCCGGGAAAGATTATTTCTATGATTCTTTGCTGAGGGAAGATTTTAATCAGGGTTTTGTCAGGGATGTTGGCTATCCACCTTCTTTAGACTATGAAGCAATATTGAAGATTAAGCCTGATGTTGTATTCTTATATGGACTCGAATCCTCTGTAACCGGTATAATTAAAAGACTTTCCGATGCAGGCATTGTTGCAGTAATAGTTTCTGATTTCCTCGAACAGCACCCTCTTGGAAAAACAGAATGGATAAAATTTTTCGCCAGATTTTACGGGCTAAAACTTACAGGGGATTCAATTTTCTCGGTTATACATGATAATTACCTGAGATTGTCAGGTTCTGTAATGAATACTCTTCAAAAACCTAAGGTGCTCACAGGTTTGCCTTGGAAAGACACATGGTATGTTGCAGGAGGCAGGTCACTTACCTCGCGCTTTATTGAAGATGCTGGCGGTGATTACTTGTGGAAGGATGATCTTTCTGATGAGTATATTCCTCTCAGCCTTGAGTATGTTTACAATACATCTGCTGAAGCTGACATCTGGATAAATTGTGGAACTTCAGGTTCATTGGAAGACCTTTTATCGAGGGACAGAAGATTTGGTGGTATTAAAGCTTTAGGTTTAGGTATGGTTTATAATAATAATGCCAGATCGAATCATGCCGGGGGAAATGATTTCTGGGAATCGGGAGCACTAAGGTCAGATCTGATCCTGAAAGATATGATATCATTCTTTCATCCCGGAATTATCGCGGAACATGAACTTTTTTATTACAGGAAACTTAAATAAGCGGTTGATTATGAAACAGGATTTGCCATTGCGGAAAACATGAATATTACTGTTCTTGAGATTATTTTTGCTAAAGGAATTATTTGCCTGCTAATGGATAATAATAATTTTTTTATATTACATCTTTTACATTCTCAATCTTGAAAATTCTAATTACTTATTTCTTATTTTTATAAAGATGGCGAGCATAAAAAAACTTAAAAAAGATATTAATTATCTTACCTTCGAACTTCTATCTGAATGCTTCACTTTACGAAGTATTCACTCGGGGATAGAAGAAAATAAGTTTGAGGAAGTAATCCGCAAACTGGTAGCAAAACGAAATGAGCTTATTCATAAAGTATTGCATCCTGAGAAAAAGGATACGCAATCACTTTCCCGGTATTATAACAAAGTTCGTATGGATATGTTGGAACTTGTCGGGATTGTCGAGGAATTAACTACTTAGTTTAAAGATATTATTGTGACCGGGAAAAACATACTCCTTTTATCCCTGCTTCTCTTTTTGCTGCTTATGCTCCTGCTTGGAGATCTTGTAGCTGGTTCGGTTTATATTTCGCTGTCAGATGTTATAGGCTTATTATTTGCGGATAATGATCAGTCAGCTTCATGGATGACATTACATTATTTCCGTATCCCCAGAGTCATTACAGCTCTTATTGCCGGAGTATCACTTTCGGTTAGCGGGTTGCAAATGCAGACTGTTTTCAGAAATCCGTTGGCTGGCCCTTATGTTTTGGGAATAAGTTCCGGGGCAAGCCTTGGGGTTGCCCTGGTAGTTATCGGTTTTTCCGCATATTTCGGTTCAAACATTTTTAACCTAAGTTCTAGCTGGCTGTTAATTATCGCTGCATGGAGCGGTTCTGCAATTGTTTTACTGATAATATTGCTGGTTTCTATGAAAACAAGGGATATCATGACCATATTAATTCTTGGGATCATGCTGGGGAGCGGTATTTCTGCCATTATTAATATACTTCAGTTCTTCTCCGGAGAATCAGCTTTAAAGGCTTTTGTAATATGGACGATGGGGAGTGTAAGTAGTGTCAGTAATGAGCAAATCCCAATTCTTCTGGTAGGTTTTGTTCCCGGGATTATACTTTCGTTTTTTGTAATTAAACCCTCAAATGCAATTCTTCTTGGTGAGGAATATGCCCGTACAATGGGTGTACACATTCACAATTATCGCATTTTGGTATTTACCAGTACCAGCTTATTAACCGGCACCGTTACTGCTTTTTGTGGACCTGTGGCATTTATTGGTATTGCTGTACCACATATATGCCGGATGCTGTTCAGAACTTCCAGACAGGGAGTTCTACTTGCAGGGTGTATTCTTACCGGGGCTTCAGTTATGCTTTTAAGTGATATTATATCACAACTTCCCGGATCCCAGATAATACTCCCTGTAAATGCTGTGACATCGTTAATTGGTATTCCTGTTGTTATATGGATTTTACTTGGGAAAAAGCGGTTTATGTATGAATGATGCAGGTTCCATATACAGGTTTTTAGATGTTTCTTTCGGATATCCGGCAGTTACAGAAAATCTGATTCTTGTAAAGGATTTTACCGGAGATATTAAGAAAGGTGAATTGACAGTATTAATTGGGAGGAATGGTACAGGGAAAAGCACGGTTTTGAGATCAATGGTTAAATTAGTACCTGTCCTTTCAGGTAAAATATTCATTGAAGACAAGTTGTTGGGCTCTGTTTTGCCAGCAGATTTTCCCAGACTGGTTTCTTTTGTTTCAACAATAATGCCCCATAATCCGTTAATGACAGTCTATGAGCTTGTATCACTGGGAAGATTCCCATATACCAACTGGCTGGGTGCAATTAAAAAAGATGATCATAATGAGATAATGAAGGCTCTTGAAGTCACCGGTCTTCATTCTCACGCTAATAGTCCTCTGTATATGATCAGTGACGGGGAGAAGCAAAGAGCGATGATAGCCAGAACTATTGCACAGAACACTCCAATAATCATACTTGATGAACCAACAGCCTTCCTCGATCTACCTAATAAATATGAACTCGTAAGTTTTCTGGCAGAGTTGGCTGCATCAGGAAAAACAATTATTTTCAGTACTCATGATACAGGAATAGCATTCCGTTTCCCCGATAAACTAATGATATTGAATGATAAATCGATTATTTCCGGTGCCCCTGAGGATCTTATCTTAAGTGGGGCCGTTGATCGTATCTTTTATTCAAAAGGATTTCATTTCAACAGGAAATCAGGGGAAATTGAAATTGTAAGAAAGCAAAATCGATATGTTTCCTTATCTGCAACTGATAGATTACAAAAAGAATGGACAATAAGGGCATTAAAAAGAGCTGGATACGGCCTTGCAGAAAATAGTAATTCAGAATTGCATATTAAAGCACATATTATTGAAAATGATTATATTTGGAAAATTGAATCAGAAAATAGCGAAAGGGAATTTAATTCGCTATATGATCTTATCAGTTTTTTAAAAAATTTAGTAATCCAATAAATTGACTTTTATGAAACCTATGAAAAGAATAATTGCTTATTTTTTATCCGGGCTTGTGTTGATTTTTTCGGCTATTGCAATTCTTGGAATCTGGGAAGTTATCGATCTTGATTATCTTTTAAGTAAGATGTTCAAATCAATAATGGTGATTTTTGTTGCTTCTGCAGTAATAGTTTTTATTTTTTCTCTTCTGATAAGGGAGTCACAACAGGAAGATTAGGTTAAAAGCATATTTATCATTTCCGCATTTTGCCTGTTTGAAAATTTTGAAAGAACGTTCTTCCTGATGGAAATCATATTTCTGTCAAATGTTTTCTCCAGCAGTTCTTGTGTTTTTTTTATAAGATCGTTTGGCTCATCTGCCCTTTCGCAAATGCTTTCCATTCCCGTACCATGGAGTACTATATTATTCGCAATAACAAACCTTCCAAGATATAATGAATCAATTAGTTTTATTTTAACTCCTGTTTTTTGAAAAGAGTGAAGTATAATTATGTGTGAGTTTCTTATTAATTCATGCATCTCTTTAATTTCCGGAGTAATAATTATTTTCACCTGCCTGTATTTATTACCGAGCTGTATTATTTCATCTGCAGGATTTCTGCCTGCGATAATTAATGGGAAATCAATTTTTTTTCTGAGATGACTGACAATATATTTAACAGCACGGATATTTTCGGGAACAGACAAATCTCCGTGGAGAAGGATGTATTTCCCTTTTCCTGTTATTCCCCCGGGTTCTTCAAACTTATGAAAAGCAGGAATCAGAAAGGAATTCCCGTATTTTCTGCTTATATATTCATGTTCTCTTGCAGAGATGGATAAGATATGGTTTGCATATTTAAGTCTGTGCTCAAAAAAATAAAGTTTTAAACTTTCGAAGGCATGAAATATTTTTTTAATGATATTTCTTGTCGAACAAGCAAGATGCAGATAATATTCGTGCTCAATATTATGCATTCTTACCAGTTTAAGCCTGTTTGATACTGAGGGATGGTTAAGGAAAAAGCAGGAGTGAAGTCCTTCAAAAAGTATTGGATAATTATCTTTTTGCAGCCTTTTCAGAAGTTCTCCGGAATCTCTTGTGCGCACAATATATGGAAGTGATGATATGTGCGTAGAAATACTCCTTCTGCGTTTATAATAATATACTTTTTCACAAAGGGGTTCCAGTTCAATCTGAGGCTCTCTTTCATATACAAATGCGTGTAAATGTATATTAATACCCACCTTTTTCAACCATTTAATCTTATAAAGAACATCTATTATTCCTCCATAGTCAGGGGGATATGGAACATTAAATGAGATAATATGCAGGTGCTTCTGAATGGCCGATTTCATATTGATTTCTAAAACTTCAATAAATTAATGTTTTGCATTGGAATTTAAGAAATATGTAAAAAAAATATTTTTTAACAAATTTAACTAAAGAATGAAACATTTTTGAATCTTAATCGTTTACATATATATAAAAGATTAATTCGAAAATATAAAATATCTGGCATATTATTTGATATAAAAACATTAGGTAGTTTTAGTTAGTTAGTTTTTTCATAGTTAGTTTTAGGGTTAGTTTTAAAGTGTCATCAGAAATGATGACACTTTTTTTATATTTGCATTTTTGTTCCTGACTAATCCGGAAATATGTTTAAGATTGAAAACAGAATAAGTGAAGAAGTAGTTTCAGCAATGAAAGTACTTTATCAAGTTGAGATTTTACCTGATCGCATTCAGGTTCAGAAGACTCACAAAGATTTCACCGGCGATTTTACTATAGTAGTTTTCCCGTTGGCAAAACTTTCCCGATCAGCACCGGATGCTACAGCTCTTGCAATTGGGGAATTTCTCTCAGGAAATTTTGCTGAAATTGCAGACTATAATGTAGTAAACGGATTTTTAAACATTATTCTTAGCCGTTCATACTGGATAGCTTTTTTATACACGGTTCCTGATTATGATTTCTTTACAGTAAGGGAGAAACATTCTCATGTTATGGTTGAATATTCTTCACCTAACACAAACAAACCGCTTCATCTTGGTCATATCAGAAACAATCTTATTGGATTTTCAATTTCCCGCATCCTTGAAGCAGCTGGCAGAAAGGTTACCCGTGTAAACCTGGTAAATGACAGGGGCATTCATATCTGTAAATCCATGCTTGCCTGGAAGAAATGGGGTAATGAAGAGACACCTGCGTCAACAGGAAAAAAAGGCGACCATCTTGTAGGAGATTATTACATTAAGTTTGAAAAGGAATATAAAAATGAAATAAATCAGTTACTTTCCAAGGGCCATTCAAAGGAAGAGGCTGAAAATAATTCAATCCTGATGGATGAAGCCAGGAAAATGCTCCTGGGATGGGAAAATGGTGATCCGGAAATAATTGATCTTTGGAAAAAAATGAATGCATGGGTCTATGATGGATTTAATGTAACGTATGAGAAACTGGGAGTTGTATTTGACAGGATTTATTATGAATCAGATACCTATTCTCTGGGCAGGGAGATTGTTATTGATGGCCTTAATGATGGTATATTGTACAAGAAAGAAGATGGTTCTGTATGGATTGATCTCACTTCTGAAGGGCTTGACCAAAAACTACTCCTAAGATCAGATGGAACATCGGTATATATGACTCAGGACCTTGGCACTGCACACCAGCGTTTTAATGAGTACGACATTGATAATCACGTGTATGTAGTTGGTAATGAACAGAATTATCATTTTCAGGTTTTAAGTCTTGTTTTAAAGAAACTTGGATATATATGGGCAGAAAAACTTTTTCATTTGTCATACGGGATGGTAGAATTACCTGAAGGTAAAATGAAATCGAGGGAAGGGAAGGTTGTAGATGCTGATGACCTGATAGAAGAGATGGTATTAACAGCAAAAAAAATGGCAGATGAGCTAGGGAAGCTCAATGAATATAAGGAAGAAGAAAAGAAACTGATACATCAGAAAATTGGTCTGGGAGCATTAAAATATTTCATTCTGAAGGTTGATCCAAAGAAGAATATGGTTTTTGACCCGACAGAGTCAATTGATTTTAATGGTAACACTGGTCCGTTTATTCAGTATACCTATGCCCGTATTCAGTCGGTACTTAGAAAGGCCCGGGGAATTAATTATCATAGACAGGCATCTGATTTTATTATTAATGATAAAGAAGTTGAATTACTGAGGTTTATTTATGAATATCCTTCTGTCGTTGCTAATTCAGCAGATGTATATAATCCTTCTTTAATCGCAAATCATTTATATGATTTAGCCAGAGAGTACAATCAGTTTTATCATGATTTTCCTATATTAGGTGTTGACGATGAAAGATTAAGGAACTTCAGGCTATGCTTATCTGAAGTTTGTGGCAAAGTTATTGAGAAAGGAATGTTTCTATTGGGAATCGATGTTCCGGAAAGAATGTAGAGATACTGATACTACCTTTAGTTATAGATTTCCTTTTTTGCAGCCTTAAGTGTATTGCGTAATAAGGAGACTATAGTCATAGGTCCTACTCCTCCGGGCACAGGGGTAATATAACTGCATTTTGGTGCCACCTCATTAAAAGCCACATCTCCTTTCAACTTCCATCCTGATTTGGTTTCATTTGAAGAAATACGTGTTGTCCCAACGTCTATTACAACTGCCCCCTGTTTAACCATATCTTCTTTAATAAATTCCGGGTTTCCGAGTGCAGCTATCAGGATATCTGCCTGGGACGACATTTCCCTGAGATTTGATGTTTGACTATGACAAAGGCTTACAGTACAGTTCCCGGGATAAGTTTTCTGGCCAAGGAGTATGCTTACAGGTCTGCCAACTATATTACTGCGGCCAATTACAACACAATGTTTCCCTTTTGTTTCGATATTGTATCTTTTTAACAATTCCATTATTCCTGCCGGTGTAGCTGAAACATAACAGGGCAGACCTATTACCAGTCTTCCAAGATTTACCGGATGGAATCCGTCAACATCCTTTAAAGGACTTATAGCTTCAATAACTTTTTGTTCTGAAATATGCTGCGGCAAAGGCAATTGTACTATGAAACCATCAATGTCGGGGTCATTATTAAATTCATTCACCTTCTTCAACAGATCAGTTTCTGGTATGTTATCCTCAAATTGAGCCAGTGTTGATTTAAAACCTACTTCAGCACATGATTTTACCTTATGGTTAACGTATGTTTCACTTGCTCCGTCATGTCCTACCAGAATTGCAGCCAGATGGGGTTGTTTCATTCCCTTACTTACTAAATGAGTCACTTCTTCTGCGATCTCACCTTTAATGATATTGGCAACTGATTTGCCATCAATTAACTGCATGGTAATTTTTCTAAAAGGTTATGGTAATCATCGTTTCATCATAAGATTTTCTGCCATTCTGGGAACTTTACCTCCACTGAACATTTTCATAACTTTACGGGTTTCTTCAAATTGTTTGAGTAATTTGTTAACATCCTGAACTGTTGTTCCGCTTCCTTCGGCAATCCTTTTCCTCCTTGATCCATTCATAATAGAAGGGTTTTCTCTTTCGTGAGGAGTCATGGAGAGAATTATTGCTTCAATGCCCTTAAATGCATCATCATCAATATCCAGATTTCGAATAGCCTTACCAACGCCGGGGATCATCGCGGCAAGTTCTTTTATATTACCCATTTTCTTGATTTGCTGTATCTGCGACAGGAAATCATTAAATGAGAATTGATTTTTAGCTATTTTTTTCTGAAGTTTTCTTGCTTCTTCATCATCAAATTGTTCCTGAGCCTTTTCAACAAGGGAAACTATATCACCCATTCCAAGTATCCTGTCAGCCATTCTCTCGGGATGAAACATGTCTATCGCATCAGGTTTTTCACCTGTGCCAATAAATTTGATGGGCTTATTAACCTCTGCTTTAATAGAGATAGCTGCTCCACCTCTTGTATCTCCATCAAGTTTTGTAAGCACTACTCCGTCGAAATCCAGCTTGTCATTGAAAGCTTTTGCTGTATTAACAGCATCCTGTCCAGTCATGGAATCAACAACAAACAGTATTTCATGAGGATTAGCGGCTTCTTTTATGGAAGCGATCTCTTTCATCATTTCGTCGTCAACAGCAAGACGGCCTGCGGTATCAATTATCACAGTATCGAAACCTGTGTTTTTTGCATGCTTTATTGCTGCTTTAACAATTTTTACAGGATTTTTATTATTATCCTCGGTATAAACATCTACTTTAACCTGTTCTCCAATTATTTTCAGCTGTTCAATTGCTGCCGGCCTGTAAACATCTCCTGCGATGAGCAAGGGATTCCTTCCTTTTTTATTTTTGAGATAGTTAGCCAGTTTCCCTGCAAATGTAGTCTTCCCGGAACCTTGCAGTCCGGCAATTAAAATAATAGCCGGATTTCCTTTGAGATTAATTTCTTCACTTTTACCACCCATTAGAAAGGCAAGCTCGTCATGTACGATCTTAACTATCATTTGGCCGGGCTTAACCGATTTCAGCACATCCATACCAAGGGCTTTTTCCCTTACGTTATCGGTAAAGTTTTTCGAGATTTTATAATTGACATCAGCATCAAGAAGTGCACGCCTGACATCTTTTAGTGTCTCGGCAATATTTATTTCACTTATTCTCCCTTCCCCTTTAAGTAACTTAAAAGACCGTTCAAGCCTGTCAGTCAGATTCTCAAACATTTTTTATTAATTTTAGATATGCGCAAAAATAGCATAAAAAGAAAGAACATACAAGGTTTATAATATTCATAAACCGGAAGGAGTATAATGAATTAAAATTGAAGGGATTTCATAATCAGTACATTATAAGAAGTATATAATAATTTTGTATTATTCCGGTTTTTATTAAAATACAGTTTTAAATTTCGCTGCTTACACTCTGATAATAATTTTCTAACTTTATAGCAATAATTTTTTTCTATGCTGTTTACCGGAAATTACTGTAATTATATTTTATACATAGGTATTTTAATGATTCTTTCATCAGGATGTGGTGAAAAGAAAAGCATAGTAAATATTCAGATTAACTGGAAAAGTAGTGATCCTCAAAGTATCCCTTTGACAATCAGGGAAAAGGAATATGAAAAACAAAATCTATTGTTAAATCCATCCTTCGAAATGGGACGTATCTTAACTTATGATACTGTTTTGTATTCCTATAATATTTCAGGTTGGAGCACATTAGGAGAGAATGTGTATTGGACTGACATACGTAATGAAAGTGCTTTTAAGAAAGATGAAGCTTATCATGGTTTTCAAAGTATTAAGATAGTACGTGAAAAAGCAGATGAAACTGATGTGCAGGGAGAGGGTGTTGTTTCTGATTTCATTAAAGTCATTCCCGGTAATTACAGACTTACTTGTTACATAAAGCTTCAGAATATTGAATCGAACTTGAAGAGACTTACGGGTAATCTTCTTGACGCTGTTAATATCAGGCTTTTCTATTATGATAAAAATAAAATTCTCATAAAAAGTTCAGTATTCAACCCTGCAAGTGATAATATTATTGATAATTCCTTTAAAGCATATTCATTTTCAGGTTTCGATTATATAAGTGAGTTACCCTGGACAAAAATAAACTGTATAAGTAATCATTTTCCTTTTGAGGAAGGAGGCATCCCGTCAGAAGCAAGATTCGTAAAGGTGTTCTTCGGACTCAAGGGAACTGGTACCATGTGGGTGGATTTGGCAGACTACAGATATTCATCTGCTAATTTTTCTCTGCTCGAAAAATGTGGGCGTTTTTTTGAAGCCGGTATGGAACCATCGCAGATGCTTATTCCAACTCCTTTTTCTTTCACAAATTATAAACAATTCGAACTTAGTTTACAAACCGAAAACAAAGAAATATACCCTTTAATCTATGCCCCCCGGAATATGAGCGAAAAAGAGCTAAAAGCTGTTAAGACAATTAAAAGTATTCTGGAAGAAGCAATTGCTGGTAAAATCTCAGGCAAAGGTGCAAAAGTAAATGTTGTAACAAGGCTTCATCCTGATGAATTAGAAAGTGGACGTTTAATTTTCAGCATTGGTTCGACCAGTATTCTATCTGAAAATGCTGAACATTTACCATTCAAGGAGTTAAAGGAACATCCGCAATCTTATTTAATCAGTCGGCCGGAATCTTATAACAATCTGGTAATCATTTATTCTGAAGACCCTGAAGGATATTTTTATGCAAGTCGTACAATAAATCAGTTAATAGACCATTCAAATGCTGTTTATAATCATTATGATATTTTTGATTATCCTGCTTTTATAAACAGGAGCTTTGTTTTTAAAACAGATGGGAAGAATAATCCGGCTTTGAGAAACGATCTGTTACATGCTCTTTCCCTGGGGTTTAACAAAATTTTCGTGAAACCCTCCGATGATCTTTCTTTTCAGTCTGTTTACTCTTTCTATTCCGGGAATAAACAGTATTTTTCATCTGTCTGGAAGGAATTCCCATATTTCCGATATGGCTTCTCCGGGATTAATATAATGATGGATGATAAAAGATTTGATTTTACTGAAAGCAACAAGCCCTTAACATCTCTTTCAGGGAAGGTTGAAGTAGCCGCTGAAAGATTAGCACGAATAGTTAAGCAATATGATCCTGTTCAGGAAGAAGGACTCATTATTTCAGACATTTTTTTGTGGGAATATCTGAACCTTGGTTCTCCCTCAACGATTGTTAAACTATTTGATGCTGATAAGTTTAACCAGTTTATTGAGCTAAGGAACCTTTTCTTCAATACTTTAGGCAGTTTACTTTCTTCTCCGGATTATTTAAACTATATTTATTTTCTTCCGGTTTTTTCTGATAATTCATTACTACATAAATCGGGGGCTATGGGCAGATATTACTTCAAGGATTTTTATTTTAATGAGGGTGAACCGGATATTCTTTTATGGAAGGGACCTGCTGAATACTCATTTTCGATAGATGGTGCTGAATTAAAAAAGTTTAATAAGGAAACAGAAAAAAAAATTATCTGGTTTGATAATACTCTTTCTATAAACAAGGAGAACAGGATGGAAATGGGTGTTGCTTCAATCTACCCGGGTAAAGCAAAGCTAGGTTCACTTTTTGCACCTTTTGATGTAATTTTAAATGCAGATATTAATGATTTTCATAACAGGGAATGTATTGTTGATCTCTCTGACTTTTCGCCAGCCTCATTGATTCGACTTTCAACAGCAGCTGACTTTTTATGGAATCCGGACAGCTATAATCCGGAATTATCATTATGGAAAGTTTTAGTGGCCAGGTATGGAAGAGAATCGGCTATTAGTCTCTTACATTTTAATGATGCATGTTATAAGCTGTTGGGTATTACCATAACAGCTGAAGCAGATGGTCTCAGTCAAAGGTTATTGAGGGAAGGGGAGGAAGTGATAAGATCAGTAAATTTACATTGGGAGGAGTTAATGAAATTAATTGAGAAAGACACATTATTTATAAATCAATTAGCTGATAAGAAAAACCAGATAATAACGAGGTTTTATCAATCGAAAAGAAAACGCGTTACCGATAAGATAACTTCAGCGGAGTAGTTTTTTTAACTAAATTTCACTTTGAAAAACCGGAGCTAAATAAAATATTTCTAATTTTACAACTTGTCTTTTTTATTTTATGGATAGGGAAAAAGAAAATATGCAGGAGGGTAGTGAATTTCAACAAGTACTTGAAAGGTATGAGGATATGTTGAAACAAAGCCAGTCAAATTTTTTTGATGTTGAAGAGTTCGAGCTAATTATAGAACATTATCTGGATCAGAGAAATTTTAATCAGGCTCTCAGAGCTGCCGAAATTGCCCGATCACAGCATCCGGATTCTCCGGAAATACTTTTGAAAATTATTCAGACTTATATTGAGAACGGCAAACCATTAATTGCTATTGAGTATATCGACAATTTTCCTTTATGGGAAGAGAAAAATACAGAGATTAATTTGCTTAGAGGAACAGCACTCACACAGCTTGGGAAGATAAGGGAGTCGGAAAAATATTTTGATAAAGCTATTGAAAATGCAGCTGAGGAAAAAGTGGAATTATTGATGAATATTTCGATGAATTATGAAAACATCAGACAATTTTCTCTGGCTGTCAAGTACCTTTTAATTGCCTATGATCTGGAACCTGATAACCTGGCTTTACTCTACGATCTTGGTTATTATTATGAAAGACTTCATAATTTTCAGAAAAGTATTTTATTTTATAATAGATATCTGGATGAGGATCCTTATTCTGATAATGTTTGGTTCAATCTTGGAGTTGTATATTACAAGATGGGGGATATTCATAAAGCTATTGAAGCGTATGATTATACTATAGCTATAAATTCTACTTATGCATCTGCATATTTTAATAAGGCCAATATATATGCTGAGCAATCTGATTATCAGAATGCTATAAGAATATATAATGAGTTTATTGATTTTGAACCCGAGCATTTGCAGGCCTGGTGTTATCTTGGTGAGTGTTATGCCGAAATGGGCGATTATAAGAAAGCTTTAAGTACTTATAAAAAAATTATTGAGATTGATAATGCAAATCCTGAAGGCTGGTTTGGCACCGGATTAAATCTCATGTATCTTGATAAATCTGATGAAGCTATAGCATATATTCTTAAAGCGATTGAATTTGACAACCAGAATCCTGAATACTGGTATACGCTTGCTGAAATATATGAAAAGCAAAATTGTATCCCGGAAGCAATTAAATGCTTCAGGCAAACAACTGTTCTCGATAATAATGATCATGAAGCCTGGATTAGATTAGCCTTACTGCACTTCCGGGAAGAAGACTATTCCATGACATTAACTGTATTAAGGGAGGCATATCAGTATAATTTCAATGTTTCCCGGATTTTATATTATATTTCAGCAACATATTTCAAACAAAATAATACGCTAACCGGTTTGCGTTTTCTTGAAAAAGCCCTTGAAATGAATGAGAAGGAAATAGATGAGTTTTATCTTCTTTTTCCGGAAGGCAGAAGTAATAAAATTATACTTAATCTTCTTAAAAAGTAAATCCTGATTTCATGAGTTACAACTTAAGTTACATGCCCGAAAGACCTGCCAAACCCCGGATAAATGGTCTTACAATGATGATGGATAAAGGATTGGGCTTAGTTGAAATCCGGTCTTTTTTAGAATCCTCAGGGAAATTTACCGATCTTGTGAAATTTGGTTTCGGTACAGCTTTAATTGCTGAGAATCTAAAGGAGAAGATCAAATTATATAAAAGTGGTGGAGTTATACCCTATTTCGGTGGCACCTTGTTTGAACTTTTTATTGTAAGAGGTTTATTTGATGCTTACAGAAAATTTGTTTCTGATGCCGGACTCGAATATATTGAAATTTCGGATGGCTCAATTCGCCTTGATCATAATTTAAAACTTGAGTACATCTCAAAACTCAGTAAGGATTTTATTGTTATATCTGAAGTAGGATATAAGGTAAAAGGTATTGACCTTAGTACCGACGCCTGGGTGAGGAATATGCAGTCGGAACTGGAACATGGTTCATGGAAAGTAATTGCTGAGGCAAGGGAGAGTGGGACTATTGGTATTTATAATGCCGATGGCTCAGCAAACACAGAACTGGTTACCGGGATTACAGAAAATGTTTTACCTGATAAAGTAATATGGGAAGCTCCCAACAAAAATCAGCAGGTATATTTTATCACGCAGCTTGGTGCAAATGTAAATCTTGGTAATATTGCTTCTAATGAGGTTGTTGCCTTAGAAGCTCTCAGGCAGGGTTTAAGAGGTGATACATTTTTTAATGCATTACCTGATCAATTTCAGGACTGGAAATTATGAGGCAGTTTATTGATTACACCATTCTGATTTTTAAAGGGATGGGAATGGGAGTTGCTGATATTATCCCAGGTGTTTCCGGCGGTACTATTGCTTTTATAACAGGAATCTACGAAGAACTTATACATTCCATTAAATCCGTTAATATAGACGCATTGAGGATGTTTTTCAGTTTTCGTATCAACGATTTATGGAAGCATATTAACGGAAGGTTTCTTTTGTCCGTTTTTACAGGTATTCTGCTAAGTGTTATATTTTTTTCAAAACTTATACAGTATCTTCTTCTTGATAACCCTGTATTAGTCTGGTCCTTTTTTTTCGGACTTATTATTGCCTCCTCACTTATTATCCTCAGGAATATAAAAGTATGGAATTACAAGCTTATGTTATTTTTATTTTCTGCAATAATAATTGCATTTTTTATCACTTCGGTATCACCTGCAGAAACAACCAGAGCTTCCTGGTTTATCTTCTTATGTGGAGCAATTGCTATCTGTGCAATGATACTGCCCGGCATTTCGGGTAGTTTTATTCTTCTTTTACTTGGAAAATATGAATTTATTCTGGATGCTGTTGTAGATTTTAAACCGGATGTGCTGCTGATCTTCATGGGTGGCGCAATAGTTGGACTTATCAGTTTCTCAAATTTACTTTCCTGGCTTCTGAAGAGATTTCATGATATAACTGTTGTCTTTCTCGCTGGTTTCATGATAGGGTCTTTGAATAAAATATGGCCATGGAAGGAGGTTGTTGATACATATATCGACAGCCATGGGAATGTTTCTCCTCTGGAAGTAAAAAATGTTTTACCGGTTGTTAATGATTCAGAGCGAAGTTTTATTTTTTCTATGCTTTATATTCTGATCGGAGTTTCCGTAATTCTTTTAATAGAATTATTCCGCAAAAAATCAGTTAGATGAAACTCTATGGTTTGATAGGTTATCCATTACATCATTCTTTCTCAAAGGGATATTTTACGGAAAAATTTCAGAAAGAAGGGATGAAAGATCATGCTTATCTGAATTTTCAGATAAAAAATATTGATGAATTAGAGAATGTGGTCAGGAGCCATAATGAACTGAGAGGATTCAATGTTACTATCCCATTTAAAGAAAAGATAATAGCCTGCCTCTGCGCAATCAGCAAAGATGCTTTGGGGGTCGGCGCCGTGAACACCGTAAGGATAGAGCGAAGTGAAAACAGGATTTCCCTGATTGGTTATAATACAGATGTTGATGGTTTCCGGGATTCGCTGCTACGCATTATAAGACCTGATATTAGTAATGCCCTGATACTTGGTACTGGTGGGGCTTCTAAAGCTGTTTCATATGTATTGGAGGAACTTAAGATCAGTTTTTTATTTGTTTCGCGGAAAAAATCAGAGAATTCAATTGTTTATAATGATTTGAATAAAAAAATAATAGAATCCTCCCTGTTGATAATTAATACAACTCCTCTGGGTACATTTCCTGAGATAAATACATTTCCGGATATACCATATGAGTGCATTACACCTTCGCATATACTGTTCGATCTTGTATATAATCCTCCTGAAACTGTTTTTTTACGTGAAGGAAAGAAAAGGGGAGCAACTATAACAAACGGACTTGATATGTTATATGAGCAGGCAGAACAAGCATGGCTCATATGGAATAATCCTGACGTATTTGAAACTGCAGACTTGAGAAAAACAAGCAGGTAACAACAGGCAGCTAATGAGAAAGATATTTTGTGTTCATAATAATAAGAATCCGGGAAATTCATCATTTGGCCGGTCAATCTGATATTCATCAGGGTATAATACAGAAGTTAGAAATAGTCCTTTTGCTTCAGCAGACGTTCCCGCCTCTCCTCTGTTTCTCATTTCAATTATTTGTTGAAATTTTTGCAGATCAATCTTCCCGGTACCTATATCTATTAGGGTGCCTGTAATTGCTCTTACCATATTTCTAAGGAATCTGTCAGCGCTTATCCTGTAAATCAGATAGGCTCCATGAGTAAACCAAAAAGATTCAATGACATTACATATGTTATTATCTGAACTTCCATGCAATCTGGAAAAACTTGTAAAATCTTTAATATCTTTCAGGATAGCTGCTGCCATATTCATCTTTTCTATATCGAGGTTTCCATATCTGTGTAACGAAAGATGATTACAAAAGATGGATTTCTCTGTTGTAATTACATACTGATAGGTTCTTTGTACAGCATGAAATCGTGCATGCCAGTTCTCATTTACCTTTCGGATGCTACTTACGCGGATATCGGCTGGAAGAAACCTGTTCAGACGAAAGACTAAATCGGCACATTCATCTGATTGATAAACTTTGGTGTCAAAATGGGCAATAAAATATGATGCGTGAACTCCGGTGTCAGTTCGCCCTGCTCCTGTTGCAGATATTTCCTCTTGCAAAGTGACACTCAGGGCATTATTAAGCCTTGACTGAACAGTTGCTGAATATGGCTGAATCTGCCATCCATGGTATTTTGTGCCCTGAAAAGATATTTGAATAAAGTATCGTGGCATATAAAAAAAAATGACATTAAAACGAAACGGAATCTTTGGATTGTTCTTTCATTTACTGAAATTATAAAACATAAATCTAATCAAGAAATTTAATTTTACGATGGTTTATCTTTGTTTCTTTTGCGGGTAATATATCTGAATCTTACTAAATAGTTACATTTTTTTTATTTTATTAAAAAAAACTGTTAGTTTCACGCAAAAATTTTTTTCCATGCAAAACTTTGATTGGATTATTCTAGGGAGTTTTTTCGTAATTCTTTTATCTCTTGGATTCATTTTTTCAAGAGGTGCAGGCAGAAGCACAACCGATTTCTTTCTTTCGGGCAGGAACATGCCATGGTGGCTCCTTGGGGTATCCATGGTTGCAACTACCTTCAGTTGTGATACTCCAAATCTTGTAACTGATATTGTAAGACAGAACGGTGTTTCAGGTAACTGGCTATGGTGGGCTTTTGTCCTTACCGGTATGCTAACGGTTTTTGTTTATGCCAAACTGTGGAGGCGGTCGAAAGTCCTTACAGATCTGGAATTTTATGAAATCCGTTATGGGGGCAAGATGGCTGCCTTCCTGCGTGGTTTCAGGGCCATATACCTGGGAGGCTTCTTCAACGTTGTTGTTATTGCTACTGTATGTCTTGCTCTTATTAAGATCAGCGGGGTAATGTTTGACTGGCCGGCATGGAAAACCCTTCTTGTTGCATCCCTGGTAATGATTGCCTATACAACTTTAGGAGGATTAAAAAGTATCCTGGTTACAGATTTCTTTCAATTTGGTGTTGCCATGGTTGGTGTTATTGGTGCTGCAATAATGATTGTTAAGATGCCGGAGGTTGGTGGACTTAAAAATCTTATTGCTCATCCGGCAATGGAAGGGAAGTTAAATATGCTTCCGGATTTTTCAAACCGTGATATGCTTGTTACTTTGTTTATCCTCCCAATAGCACTGCAATGGTGGAGTGTTTGGTATCCGGGAGCAGAACCGGGTGGAGGAGGATATATTGCTCAGCGTATGCTTTCTGCAAAAACAGAGACCGGAGCAAGAAAAGCAACTCTGCTTTTTAATATACTTCATTACGCTTTGCGCCCATGGCCATGGATAATAGTAGCACTAGCCTCACTAATTGTTTATCCTGATATTGCATCATTACGTGAAGCATTCCCAAACGTTGAAGAGCAATTCATTCAGAACGATATTGCCTACCCGGCAATGCTTTCGCATCTGCCTGCAGGGTTTCTCGGGCTCGTTATTGCCTCATTGATAGCAGCCTTTATGTCTACAACTGCATCACAGGTAAACTGGGGATCTTCATATATAGTTAATGATTTTTACAGTCGTTTTGTCAATCCCAATGCTACTCAAAAAAATCAGGTCATGGCAGGCAGGATTTCCACTCTGACCCTCATGACACTAGGTATACTTCTGGCTCTTCTGTTAAGTAATGCTTTGCAGGCGTTTCATATACTACTTCAGATTGGAGCAGGAACAGGACTCATCTATATACTCCGGTGGTTCTGGTACAGGATAAATGTGTACACAGAGGTAACCGGAATGGTTGTTTCATTTCTGATAGCTATCTATTTCGAGATAATACATGTAAAACTTGGCTTGCCCTATATCCCCGTGGCCGTAAGGCTTGTATCAGGGGTTGGTATAACAACTTTATCATGGCTTCTTGTAACTTTACTCACAAAACCTGAAAAGAAAGAAGTTCTCCGGGGGTTTTATCAACTTGTACACCCAGGAGGACCAGGGTGGAAGAGAGTTGTTGAAGAGGCTGAAAGTGAAGGAATAATTCTGGTTAGTCCGGAAAAAGCCGGATGGGATGTCCCGGTTGGAATTCTCTGTATGTTGTTAGGGAGCTTTATTGTAATTCTTTCTCTCTTCGCAACAGGATATTTACTATATGGTAAGTTAATTACATCATCCATTTTTTTTACATTTGATATACTTCTTATCGGCTTGTTGATCAGAACCTGGAAGAAATTGAAGAACTAATTGAAAGGGATAATCGCATGAAACCCTCATGCACTAACGTACACAACAAGGACATGAACATACATGAGGGTTCCATGCGAACAAATTAATTAACAATAACATAACACAGTTTTTTTCGCATGAAACCCACACTTTTAATTCTGGCTGCAGGAATAGGTAGTCGTTATGGCAGCATGAAGCAAACCGAGCAATTTGGCCCTTCAGGCGAAACAATTACAGATTATTCTATTTACGATGCTATGAAATCCGGATTCGGGAAGGTTGTTTTTGTTATTTCTCCTGCAATGGAAGAAGAATTCAATACATTTTATATAAATAAATTTCCGGCATCTGTTGAGATTGATTACGTATTACAAAGTATTGACACCATACCTGAAGGCTTCAGAATTTCACCTGAGCGTAAAAAACCCTGGGGTACTGCACATGCTGTTTTAATGGCTGCCCCTAAAATAAATCAGCCTTTTGCAGTGATCAATGCCGATGATTTTTACGGAAGAGACTCCTACCGCTTAATTTCAAATTACCTGGGGAGGATTAATGAAAAAGGAATATTTGAATATTGTATGACCGGATACAGGATCAGAAATACCTTATCCAGGTATGGAACTGTTTCAAGGGGTGTTTGTAAAGTTGATAATAATGGTTTCCTGGCAGAAATAGTTGAGAGAGTTAAAATTACAGAGAAATCCGAAAGAATTGTTTATATAGAAGATGAGACTGAAACCCCGCTTGAGGAAAACACACTTGTTTCAATGAATCTGTTTGGCTTAACCCCATCTGTTTTTAATTGGATAGAAAAGTATTTTAATGATTTTCTCAGTATAAATGCAATGAATCCAAAGGCCGAGTTCTTTATACCACTTACTGTTGATATGATGATTAAAGATGGTTTGGCAAGAATGAAAGTTCTTGAAACTGACGAGCAATGGTTTGGAGTAACTTATAAGGAAGACCGGCCACATGTGATGTCAATGTTAAAAACTTTGATTAATAAAGGCTTATATCCGGAAGACTTATGGGGTAGTTATGGAAAATGATATTTATAGAATCCTAAGGAATTTCCGGTTATCTTCCCAGGTAAATTCGGTGAAGCAAATTGAATCAGGTCATATTCATTCCACTTATATTGTTGAATGTACCGATAATACATTTATTCTCCAGCAAATAAACCATCATGTTTTCAGGGATGTAAAAGGTTTGATGGAAAATATTGTAAGGTTATGCGATCATTTGGAAAAGAAAATTAAACAGGATCTGCCTGAATGGATACCCATGAGGTTGATTATGACTAGTGACAATCAGAGTTGTTTTTTGTATAAGGAGAAATATTGGAGAATGTTTAATTATATTCCCCACGAACCACTGAGAGAAAATCCTCCTTCTCTCCCGAAAGTATTTGAAGCTGGCAGTGCATATGGAAAGTTTGTACATATGTTGTCTGATCTGACCGGGAAACCTCTGAATGAAACTATCCCACATTTTCATGATATGGATTTTCGACATGATAATTTTCTTAAATCCATTAAAGAAGGAAATCCTGACCGGCTTAAATCAGCGTCTGCAGAAGTTGATGCAGCTTCAAATGGTATTATGAAAACAGAGGAATTACAAAAACTGATACGTAAGGAAATCCTTCCCAAAAGAATAGCTCATCATGATGCTAAAATGAGTAATATTTTATTAAATCAGGAGGGGAAGGCTATTTCTGTTATTGATCTTGATACGGTCATGACAGGTATTCTTCATTCAGATTTTGGGGATTCAATGCGCACATTTGCAAATACTGCTAAGGAAGATGAAAAGGATACAAGTCTTATTCAATTTAACTTCCCGGCTTTTGAAAGTTATACCAAAGGGTATATGAAAGCTGTTTCATTATTTATAAGTAAATTAGAAGTTGAAACTCTTTATCTTGCGCCGTTTTTTATTACATGTCAGCAAGCAGTGAGGTTTCTGACTGATTATCTTGAGAATGATAAATATTACCATATCTCTTACCCTGATCATAATTTATACAGAACCAGGGCACAGCTTACTCTCATGAACCGAATTTATGAGAACCACAGCCTGATGGAAAAGATCATTATTTCATTGATGGAATGACAAAAGTGTTACTTTAAAGTTTCTTTCTCATTATTTGACAAGTTGAGTATATGCGAAGCTTTAATAAATTATTTCTTCTGACAGGAAAAAAAAATATGGTATATAATCACTGTATTAAAAAAAGTATTATTTTTGCATCAGATCAATTACTCAATGAAAGGTTTTATTAATATTTGGTGGTGGCAGTTGAATTACCTTATTTCCGGGTGACAGTATTGCCATGACTTAAAATTAACCATAGATATTTCAGCGGCCTGTCGGATTCCCGGCAGGCTTTTTTTTTTATTTAAACTAATGCTATGAAGAAAACAAATTTGCATATAAAAATAAATTCATTTCCTCCGGGGGTTGCCGACCTTATAACTCCTGTAAGTATTTATCTTAAAATAAGAGACCAGTATCCCAATGCAATACTGCTGGAAAGCTCTGATTATCATGGGAACCGGAATAGTATGACCTATATTTGTTTCGAGGTGATCTCTACTATAAGAGCTGAAATGGGGAATATACACATAACTTTCCCAGGCGGAAAGAAGGAAGAATATATAATAAAAAACAAAAACACTTTTTCTGATGTTCTTGCTAATTTTTTAAGATCGTTTCTGATCGATAATAAGGAAGTTGCAAATGAAATGAAAACCAATGGATTATTTGGATATACCTCTTATGATGCAGTACGTTATTTTGAGGATATTGAACTTCATAAACCAGTTAGTCCCGAATGCAGGATACCCGATATCCATTATGCGCTTTACCGTTTTATCCTGGGGATAAACCATTTCAGTAACAAAATGTACCTCCTTGAAAATATTCCTGAAGGAGAAAGTAGCAGGATGAATGAGGTTCAGGTACTTCTTACCAATCGAAAAATTGGTTCTTTTACTTTCCAGCCATTTCATGAGGAGAGTTCGAATATTACTGATGAAGAATATAAAGAGCTTGTCAGGCTTGGAAAGAAGCACTGTTCCCTGGGTGATGTTTTTCAGATAGTGCTTTCCAGACAATACAGGCAAGCCTTCAAAGGAGATGAATTTAATGTATACAGAGCGCTTCGGGGTATCAATCCCTCCCCTTACCTGTTTTATTTTGATTACGGTGGTTATAAGCTTTTCGGATCCTCACCGGAGGCACAGCTTAGAATTGAAGATGGACTGGCTATTATTAACCCGATTGCCGGCACATTTCGCAGAACAGGTAATGATGAGAACGACAAACAGCTTGCTTTTGAGCTTACTAACGATCAGAAAGAAAATGCGGAACATGTTATGCTTGTTGATCTTGCGAGAAATGATCTCAGCAAGAATTCTGATAAGGTACATGTAAAAACCTTCAGGGAAGTACAATATTACTCCCATGTTATTCATCTCGTTTCTGAGGTAACCGGTGAATTAAGGAAGGGTTTTAATCCGGTGAAGGTATTTGGAGACTCTTTTCCTGCAGGAACTCTTTCCGGTGCCCCAAAGTTTAAAGCAATGCAACTGATTGATCAATATGAGAACAGGAATCGCGGTTATTATGGAGGAGCAATTGGATGTTTCGGATTCGATGGAAGCATTAATCATGCAATAATGATACGATCATTTCTGAGTAAGGATAACACTCTTTATTATCAGGCAGGAGCGGGTATAGTAGCTGCCTCTGCTGAAGATAACGAACTTAATGAAGTTAATAATAAACTGGGTGCTCTGAAGCAGGCTATTGAGAATGCTTCAGACATATAAAAAATGCAAATGTATGAAGATAATGGTATTGGATAATTACGATTCTTTCACTTATAATCTGGTACATTACCTCAAGGAGCTTACTCTTCTGCCGGTGGATGTTTACAGAAATGATGAAATAAAGCTGGAAGAAATATCAGAATATGATAAAATTCTAATTTCTCCGGGTCCCGGAGTTCCCTCAGATGCGGGTATAACTAAAACTCTTATAAGGGAGTTCGCACCCTTTAAGAGTATCTTAGGTGTTTGCCTCGGTTGTCAGGCTATTGCAGAGGTTTATGGAGGCAGCCTTCTCAACTTAAGCTCAGTTTATCATGGAGTTACAACTTATATGAAAGTTTGTGATTTGAATGAAAGAACTTTCAGAGGAATTCCTGAACATTTTACTGCCGGGAGATATCATTCCTGGGTTATCAGGGAAGATACTCTTCCTGAGGTTATTAAAATAACTGCCCGGGATGAAAATGACGTGATCATGGCAGTCAGTCATCTGGAGTATGATCTTAAAGGTGTACAGTTTCATCCGGAGTCTGTTCTTACACGTTATGGAAAACAAATGATTGCTAACTGGTTAAATATATAAGTACAAATGGTATTATTCGTATAAACATTGTAATTATTATGAAAGAAGTCTTACAAAAGCTTACTGCGCATGAATTTCTGACAAAGGTTTCAGCAAGGGATATTCTTACACGTATAGCACGTTCTGAATACACTTATGCAGAGGTTGCTGCTTTTCTCACAGTTTTTATGATGAGACCCATAACCGTGGAAGAACTTTCAGGTTTCAGGGAGGCTTTGCTTGATCTATGCCTGAGAACAGATCTTTCTGATTTTAATACAATTGATCTTTGTGGTACCGGTGGAGACGGAAAACATACTTTTAATATTTCAACCCTTGCTTCCTTTATTGTAGCAGGTGCGGGTGAGAAAGTTGCCAAGCATGGTAATTATGGGGTATCCTCATTATGCGGTTCAAGTAACATTATGGAATATTACGGATATAAATTTACCAATAAACGTGATGTTCTTTTAAGGCAAATAGAGAAATCAGGTATATGTTTTCTGCATGCTCCACTATTCCATCCTGCTATGAAATCTGTAGCATCTGTTAGAAAGGAACTGGGAGTTAAAACATTCTTCAATATGCTGGGGCCTCTTGTAAATCCATCATTTCCGAAGAATCAGTTCACTGGTGTATTCAACCTTGAAACAGCAAGGCTTTTTAATTATATTTTTCAGGGAACAGATAAAAATTATTCCATAGTATATTCCCTCGATGGATATGACGAAATTTCCTTAACTTCAGAATTTAAAGTTATCTCCAATCACGAAGAGCAATTGTTTTCACCTGAAAAGATTGGATTTTCACAACTTACTCAACAAAATATATCCGGAGGTAGTAGCGTGGAAGAATCGGCAGAAGTTTTTTTAAAAATACTGAAAGGAAAAGGAACCCGGGCATGGAATTCTGTGGTTATTATTAATGCTGCAATGGCCTTAAGGTGTATTCGGGGAAATTCCATAGAAGAGAGTGTTCTTCAGGCCGAAGATTCACTTTTGAGTGGGAAAGCATATTATACGTTTAAAAAATTAATTAATATGGTTGTACCATAAATTTAATGGAAGAATATTAAAAGAATACAGAATACAGAATGCAGGATACAGAATACAGAAGACCATAACAGAGCTGTTCTGAATACCAATCAGCTCTGTTTAATTCATGGTAGAACCATTAATATTACATAGTATGAGAATTCTTGATGAGATTATTGGAAAAAAGAGGAAGGAAGTTGCTTCACGTAAAAACATGATACCTTCTGCATCTTACCTGTCCTCCCTGGCTTTCAGAATGAAAAGGGCATCTTTTAGTGATTCTTTGGTGAACTCTTATCCAACTGTGATTGCTGAGTTTAAAAGAAAGTCTCCTTCAAAAGGAGTAATAAATAATTCTTCCGGACTTTATGAAACCATTACCGGTTATACAAATGCTGGGGTAAATGCTATTTCAGTGTTAACTGATTGCGATTTTTTCGGAGGTAGTCTTTGCGACCTTCAGGATGCTTCATGTTATTCTTCACTCCCTTTATTAAGAAAAGATTTCATTATTGACGAATACCAGATATTGGAATCAAAAGCATTTGGAGCTTCATGTATTTTATTAATAGCTTCCATCCTTACTCACGGTGAGATAAAAGCTTTTACTGCTATTGCAAATGAATTTGACTTAGATTTATTGTTTGAAATTCATAACGAATCCGATCTTGATAAATGGTGTCCCGGAATTCAAATAATCGGTGTAAACAATAGAGACCTGGGAAATTTTAAGATTAATACCGGAAAATCCTTGCAACTTGTTGATAAAATACCTTCAGAATGTATCAAAGTTGCAGAAAGCGGGATATCTGATATTAATGTTGCAACGGAATTATATAAATCAGGTTATCAGGCCTTCCTTATAGGTGAAAACTTTATGAAATCAATTAATCCATGGATAGCTGCCGAAGATTTTATATGCAACTTGCGTGAAAATATCAGATTGAAGCTTTATTAGTTTTTTGTAGATACAAAAGCCTTGTGTGATTAATATTTAATTTGTTAATGAACAGTCAATAAATAAATCAGTTAGTTGAAATTTTAATCGAATAATACCTGAATCCAAATATTTATATACAAATGAAGATTAAGATATGTGGGATTAAATATAGAGAAAACCTTCAGGAATTAGTAAAACTGAAACCTGACTTTTTAGGCTTTAACTTTTATCCTGTATCCCCAAGGTATATTGGAAATTATCTTTCTCCAGCTGATCTGGCTGTTATACCTAAGAGAATAAAGAAGACTGGTGTTTTTGTAAATCAGGATGAGTATGAGATTGCAGGGATACAATGGAAATATGGACTCGATTATCTGCAATTACACGGGAGTGAGAGTCCGGATCTATGCAGAGAATTGAAATCTTCCGGGGTAAAGATTATCAAAGCTTTCAGAATTGACGATGAATTCAACTTTAATGATCTGTCTGTTTATATTCCTTATTGTGATTATTTCCTTTTCGATGCACCAACTGAAAAGTATGGTGGGTCCGGAAGAAAATTTGAATGGAATTTGCTGAGAAAATATGATCTCGGACACCCGTTTTTTCTTAGTGGAGGAATTGGTCCGGAAGACTCAGCCAGTATAAATGGATTATCTGTAGTGTCCCTATCTGGTGTAGATATTAACAGCCGGTTTGAAATTTCAGCAGGATTGAAAGATACTGAAATAGTTAAACTTTTTATGAAATCTGTCAGGAAGTAAAAACAAATACTATCTTATTAAATATTTGATTCGGCAGTTTTAATTTAAAATTATTAAAGGAATGCGTATTATTGAAAAAAGCTATCTGTCGGATAGCAAAGGTTATTATGGCGATTTTGGGGGAGCCTATATACCTGAGATGTTAAGGAGTAATGTTGAAGAGTTAAGGAAGAATTATTATTACATTATCGAATCTGAAAGCTTTCAGTCTGAATTTCATAACTTACTTCGGGATTATGCGGGCAGACCTTCACCACTGTATTATGCAGAAAGACTTAGCAAGATATTCAATACGCGAGTCTATCTTAAGAGGGAAGACCTGAATCATACTGGTTCACATAAAATAAACAACACCATAGGTCAGATACTTTTAGCCAAACGGATGGGGAAAACCCGTATTATTGCTGAAACAGGAGCAGGTCAGCATGGAGTTGCCACAGCTACTGTATCGGCACTTATGGGATTAGAATGTGTCGTTTATATGGGTGAACTGGATATGAAACGACAGGAACCAAATGTGCGACGGATGGAAATGCTGGGTGCTAAAGTTATTGCAGCATGTTCGGGAAACAAAACACTTAAGGATGCTACAAATGAAGCAATGCGGGATTGGATTTGCAATCCTGAAGACACTTATTATATCATTGGTTCTGTTGTAGGGCCTCATCCTTACCCCGATCTTGTGGCAAAATTCCAGTCGGTAATTAGTGCTGAATTAATATTTCAGCTCCGGGAAAAAGAGGGAAGAGAAGATCCTGATTATATTCTTGCCTGCGTTGGAGGGGGAAGTAATGCTGCCGGAATTTTTTTTCATTATTTAGACAGGGAAGATGTTAAGCTGATTGGTGTTGAGGCAGCCGGCATGGGCATTGATACCGGAAATACTGCAGCCACCATATGTTCCGGATCCCCCGGGATTATTCATGGAAGCAAAACTTTGTTATTACAGGATGATGATGGTCAGATAACCGAACCTTATTCTATCTCAGCCGGGCTTGATTATCCCGGAGTAGGACCTTTCCATGCCTGGCTGGCAAAAACCGGCAGAGCAAAGTATGTAAGCGTAACTGATCAGGAAGCTCTTGATGCAGCATTTAAGCTTGCAAGACTCGAAGGTATTATCCCTGCACTGGAAACCTCTCATGCCCTTGCTTTTCTTGAGAAATTAAATGCGGGTAAGGATGATCTGGTTGTTGTATGTTTGTCGGGAAGAGGGGAGAAAGATATGTCTGCATATCTTAATGTAATGGATAACAGTAATATATAAATCATATTTATAAGTGAATCTGATGAACAGGATAAGCAAGCTTTTTTCAGAAAAAACAGAAAACATTTTTTCTGTTTATTTTACTGCAGGATATCCTTCATTGAATGATACTTCAAGGATTATTAATATTCTTGAAAAAAACAGGATTGATCTGGTGGAAATTGGTATTCCATTCTCTGATCCGGTAGCTGATGGTCCAATTATTCAATACAGCAATAATGTAGCATTAAAAAATGGCATGCATCTGGATTTACTGTTTAAGCAATTAAATGGTATCCGCGATAAAATCAGCATACCACTTATTTTAATGGGTTATTTAAACCCTGTTTACCGCATGGGAATGGGAAAATTTCTCCGGAAGTGTTATGAAACAGGTATTGATGGATTGATCATCCCTGATCTCCCCTTAGAGGTATATCTTGAACAATACCAGGAGACTTTCAGAAAATATAATATATATTTAATATGCCTTATCACCCCCCAAACCTCTCAGGAGAGGATACGATATATTGATGGGATTTCGGAAGGCTTTATATATATGGTTTCTACATCTTCCACAACCGGAGTCAGAAAAAATTTTGATGAGAAACAGATAGAATATTTTCACAGAATTCATTCAATGGATTTAAAAAATCCTGTAATAGCCGGTTTTGGAATTTCCAACAAGAAGACATATGATACAGCCAGTAAGTATGCCAATGGTGCTATTATAGGGAGCGCATTTATTAAGGCTCTGGGCATGAAGGGTAGCCTGGAAGAGAAAATCGGAAAAATATTGGATGAAATATTTCATTAACATGAACTGTTTGTGCGGTTTCAGAAGGGGAATATTTTTCTGCATTTATTTTTTAACGGCTATTATTGTTCAATCCCTTTCATGCCTTGTTCGTGATATTGTCTTTCTATGAAAATATCACACCTGTCTTTTTAATATTCAAGCCCTTCCTTCCTGTCTAATCTCTATACACATATTATGGGATTGGGATGTTGATAGGGGTTAAAAATATAATCACTTTTTCAGGTATTTTGAGATTCATGATATTTTTACTAAGTACTTTTCTCAACATACAATTGTCCTGTTTCATGTCGTATAACTATTATTTTTTCCCCCTTGTCTATCAAACCATATTCGGCCTTGGCATCATATATTTCCCCGTCAATGATAACTTTCCCTGATGGTCTTAACACGGTATATGCTTCTCCGGTTTTCCCTGCAAGACGGGAGAAAGAAATATCAACACCTACATATCCATTGTCTTTCTGCTGAGTATCCCACAAAGCAAGATGAGGGAATAAGCCGGAAGTGATCAATTGCTTGCCTAAATATATAGATAGCACTAATGAAAGAAACATAGAGATTATAACTATAAAAAATGCCTTAAATACTGTATTAAGTATGAGGGAAATATCTCCGGTGTCGAAGACTATATTGTCTACCATGGCAAGCGTTAATCCGGTGATAATCAAAATTATTCCGCTTGCTCCGGCAATACCGAACCCCGGAATAGCAAATATTTCGACAAGAAGAAGAGCAATGCCAAGAACAAAAATTATCATCTCCCAGTTTTGAGCTATACCTTCAAGATATAAAGGTGCAAAATAGAGAATTGCAGCAGTTGCGGCAGCAGCAAGGGGGAACCCTATTCCTGGAGTTTGCAGTTCAAAATATAACCCTCCTATAATTATCATAATGAGGAGTCCGTGTATTATAGGGTTAAGCAGGAAACTAATGATTTTATCAATCGGGGTGGTTTTAAATTCAGCAAGTTCATACATTTCTATTCCTTCTTTTTCCAGAAGTTCAGATATATTATTTATAAGACCTTCACAATACCCGTTAACAACAGCTTCTTCAGCAGTAAAAGTCAAAACTTTCCCGGTATCAACTACCCCGGGTATAAAGATGGAAGGGTCCACCATGGCTTCAGCTATTTTTGGGTCCCGTTTCCATTTAATGATAGTATCATTTTCAACCACCAGAGTGTCTTTTCCGTGAGCTTCTGCAGTACTGCGCATAGTAGCACGCATATATGACTGGAACTTATCGGGGACCACCTCACCTGTCTGATTTACAACGGTTGCGGCACCAATTTTACTGCCTGGACGCATGTAAATACTATTACAGGCAATGGCTATTAGCGCTCCGGCAGAAGCAGCATTATCATCAATAAAAACAAAAACAGGAATTTTACTGTTTAGGATCTTTGTCCTGATAGAATCTGCTGCATCTACAAGTCCACCATAGGTATTCATATGGATAATGATATATTGAGCCCCCATATCCTCTGCTTCCTGAAATGCTTTTTGGGTAATCCTCCATATGGGTGGAGCAATCTGCTCCTTAATGTCAAATTTGTATACCAACGTCCTGAGAACTTCCGGAGTACTTAATTCCTGGCCAAAGGAAAAAGCGAAAAGAAACAGCAGCACTGTTATACCTTTTATAGAATTCATTGATCTTAGCATATAAAATTGATTTTACGGAATAAATTTAAGAATAAAATCTATCTTAATTCATAAAAAAATGCCCGCTACTCTTTTCTTTTTCATGTACCTGATTGATTTGAGGTTTAAATCTTGAACATGTGTCAGGATAATTTTAATACGATCACAAAAAAACTTATAACTTTACAGTTTAAACATAACTTATGGAATTAAATCCACTAACGGCAATTTCTCCGGTTGATGGAAGATACCGGGAAAAAGTAAAATTACTGGCCCCTTATTTTTCTGAGTTTGGATTAATAAAATACAGAATCTGGGTTGAAGTGGAATATTTTATCGCACTATGCGAACTTGGCTTACCTCAATTAAAGAATGCTGACACTAAAAAGGTGGAATCGCTGCGTGAGCTATATCTGAATTTCACTTTATCTGATGCTGAAAAGATTAAGAGTATAGAAAAAACCACAAACCACGATGTAAAGGCGGTTGAATATTTTATTAAGGAGTATCTAAGGAAAGTAGGGCTCTCTGAATTCCAGGAATTTATTCATATTGGTTTAACCTCCCAGGATATTAACAATACTGCAACTCCTGCACTGATAAGAGACTTTATGGAAAAGGAATACATGAGTTTATTGGAAAAGCTCAAAACAGCTATTGACACTCTGGCGAATGAATGGGAAAAGATTCCCATGCTTGCCAGGACTCATGGGCAGCCTGCTTCCCCGACTCGTTTGGGAAAAGAAATGAAGGTATTTGTGGAGAGAATTGAAATGCAAATTAATCAATTACAGAACATCCCCTGGTCAGCAAAGTTCGGTGGGGCAACGGGAAATTTTAATGCTCATTTTGCTGCTTTTCCAGGAATTGACTGGGTGGAGTTCGCCGATAAGTTTGTGAACAAAAAACTCTTGTTACAGCGTTCCAGGATAACCACACAGATTGAACACTATGATAATCTCGCAGCATTATTTCAGAATTTATCAAGGATAAATACTATTCTAATAGATTTTTCCAGAGATATATGGTCATATATCTCCATGGAATATTTCCGTCAAAAAATAAAGGCGGGAGAAACAGGGTCTTCCACTATGCCTCATAAGGTTAATCCTATTGATTTTGAGAATGCGGAAGGGAACCTTGGTGTTGCAAATGCCCTGTTTGGATTTTTATCAGAGAAACTACCTGTATCAAGACTGCAGAGGGACCTCACCGATTCAACTGTTTTAAGAAATGCAGGTGTCCCCATGGCTCATACAGTGTTATCATTTAAATCATTGTTGAATGGATTAAATAAGTTGATATTAAATAAGGATAAAATGGAGAATGATCTTGAAAATAACTGGGCAGTCATAGCAGAGGCTATACAGACCATTCTCAGAAGGGAAAAATATCCCGAGCCTTATGAGGCTCTTAAGGAATTGACAAGAATTAATAAATCTATAACAAAAGAAGTGATACACGATTTTATTGATTCCCTTCATCTTTCTCAGAAAATAAAAATGGAGCTTAAGAGCATTTCGCCAAAAAATTATACTGGTGTATAAGTATTTAAAAGTATTTTCGTTTAGTTTACATCTTATTCACAAAATTGAATTGCCTGCAGGTAGCAGATGAAGAATATATATAAGATAATCAGATATATTATACCCTATAAATGGCACGCATTTATTAGTATAGGCTTTGTTATATTGTCTTCTTTGTTTTCACTTTTCAGCCTTGCAATGGTAGCTCCATTTCTTAATGTCTTGTTTGGACCTTCAGATCTGGTTACTGACCCGGTACCATTTTCTTTAAACACAGGAGCTATTATACATAACTTTAATTACCACCTCAGTCAACTGATAATTTACAAAGGGAAGGTAAATGCTTTATTTTTTGTAGGGATGATGGTTGTAATTACTTCTATGCTTAAGAATATGTTTCTTTATCTGTCAAAGTTCTATATGATCCCTATACGTACAGGGGTTGTAAAGGATATCAGGAATCAGGTCTTCGGCAAGGTACTTTCACTGCCTCTGGGATATTTTACTGATGAAAAGAAGGGAGATTTAATGTCAAGGATGGCTCAGGATGTTCAGGAAATTGAAGTTTCAGTTGTACGGTCTCTCGAAATGATATTCAGGGATCCTATTCTTATTATCATATATCTGGCTTCATTATTTTATATGAGCTTTCAGCTTACACTTTTTGTTATCATATTATTGCCCCTGAGTGGTATCATCATTGGGAGAATTGGAAAAACCCTTAGAAGTACATCCTTACAGGGACAGCGAAAGCTTGGAGTAATTATGTCGGTATTTGAAGAAACCCTGGGAGGTCTTCGCATCATTAAGGCATTTAATGCGGAAGATAAAATGCAGGCAAGATTTGAAAGTGCAAATAAACTTTTTACCAGGTTAACAGAAAGGATTTTTCGCCGGCAGCAACTGGCAAGCCCATTGAGTGAATTTCTGGGTGTTTTTGTACTTGTAATAGTTCTATGGTATGGTGGCACAATGGTACTAGGGCATCAGGGAACGCTCTCCTCTTCTGTGCTTATAACATATCTGGTTATTTTTTCCCAGATTATTAATCCATCAAAATCTGTTACAACAGCTTATTATAATATTTTGAAAGGACTGGCTTCTTCCGACAGGATAGAGCAAGTGCTTAATGCGGATATTAAGATCATTGAGAAGGAGGATGCAATATCTGTCGGGGAATTTAAAAATGAAATTGTGTTTGAGAATGTTTTTTTCAGGTATGAGCAGGAGTGGGTGCTGAGAGAAATAAACCTGAGGATTGAAAAGGGAAAAACAATTGCCCTGGTTGGGAAATCAGGAGCTGGGAAATCCACAATGGTTGATCTTTTACCCAGGTTCATCGATACAATTCAAGGCGACATTTTTATTGACGGTGTCTCTGTTAAAGATTTTAAAATTAAAGATCTGCGCAGGCTTATGGGGATTGTAAGCCAACACTCTATACTATTCAATGATACCTTCTTCAATAACATAGCTTTTGGTGTTGAGCATGCAGGGATGGAGGAAGTTATTGCTGCGGCAAAGGTAGCCAATGCACATGATTTTATTATGGAAGCTCCAAATGGTTATTATTCTAATATCGGGGAAGGAGGCAGCAAGTTGTCAGGCGGGCAGCGGCAAAGAATTAGTATAGCCCGTGCCGTGCTTAAAAATCCCCCAATATTGATACTGGATGAGGCAACCTCCTCTCTTGACACTGAATCGGAAAGACTGGTGCAGGAAGCTATTATTAATCTTATGAAAAACAGGACGTCTGTTGTTATTGCCCACAGGTTGTCAACCGTTAAACATGCTGATATGATAGTTGTAATTGAAGACGGGAGAGTTGAAGAATCAGGCAGACATGATGAGCTGCTTGAGATAAAAGGAGGGGCCTACAGAAAGTTACATAAACTACAGATGTTTTAATCTAATAAACAGTTTTTATGAAGATAAGCGGGTTCACTATGGGAAAGAATGCTATGAAACTATACTATCCCATGAAGCAATCTGTCATGTCTATACTTCCCATCGTTAACGAATTTATAGTAGTCCTGGGAGATAGTGACGAAGATGATAGAACCAGGGATGAAATATTGACTATAGGTTCCGATAAAATACGCATCATTGACACAGTTTGGGATATAGAGAAATATCCAAGAGGAATGGAACATGCACATCAGACTGATATAGCAAAAAGCCACTGTGAAGGTGACTGGCTTTTTTACCTGCAATCAGATGAGGTGGTGCATGAGAAATATCTTACGGTGATAAAAAAAAGATGCGAGGAATTATTGAATTATCGTAATGTGGATGGACTGCTTTTCAATTACAGACATTTCTGGGGAGATTATGATCATTATCAGGATAATCATTGCTGGTATGAAAGAGAGATCAGGATTATCAGGAACGATCCTGATATCCACTCATGGGAATCGGCGCAATCTTTCAGGAGAATACCGGATTTTGACGGAATTAATTACCGGCAGCAGGAAAATACCTATAAGCTTAATGTGGCAACTGTTGATGCTTATATTTATCATTACGGTTGGGTAAGACCACCTGATTTGATGCAAAAAAAGATAAAAACATTCAGCATTAATCACAGGGGTAAAGAAAATGTAGCAAGGTTGGAGAAATTACAATTCTATAATATAAAATTCGATTATGCCAATTTATCGAGGCTTCCAGTATTTAAAGAAACACATCCTGCAGTAATGAAAAACTGGATTGAACAGTTCGACTGGAAAGAACATCTCAGGTATTCAGGTCCTGCCAGAAGTTTTAATCTTCTGAGGAATAAACATGAGAAGTTAAAATACAGGATGATTTCCTGGCTGGAAAAGAATCTGCTTTTTAATAGGCGTCTCGGGGAATTTAAAAATTACAGAATAGTGAAAATATAGTATTTAATACTTTTTGCAGGGGTTCTTATAAAACAAATAAATCCTCATAAGATAATCGGGTTCCCCTTTATTTATTTAATATCTGTTAAGCCATCTGTACCTTCTGGCGTTATCACCAAACCTTATTGCAATCATAAACTCATGAGATCCGTAACTGTGTTTCATAATACTGCTGAAAGTGTAATCGAAAGCATAACCAAATAAAAATTTATCAACCTGAACTCCACCCATAAAGATCAGTGCACCTCCGGTGCGATAAGATAATCCTCCCCAGTACTCTTCGTTGAAAATGAATTTAGTGTTAAAATCAAGCTGCCACACCATATTTTCATTGCTCTTTAGCAGGAAGGAAGGTTCTATGGTAAGTGTCGGATTTATTTCAATATCGTAACCTCCTGTGAGGTAGTAATATCTTTTCATCTTATATTCTGCATAACCTTTTTCCCCGAGCCGGAGAGCTGACTGAAATAGTTGTGAGGCTGAAAACCCAATGAAAAGTTTAGGGTCGGAATAATACACCCCTGCATTAGCGTCAGGGATCATAATAGTCTTATTTGCAAACTCATAAAAGTCATCCTGTTCTTCAAAACGAATTTTTGACTGGTCGACAGAGAACTGGTAAAACAAGCCTGATATTCCGAATGAAAGTTGACTTTGCTGCATCCTTATATGGTATGCATATGATAGTTGAAGTCCGGTTCTGTTTATTGGGCCATTTTTGTCATTAAAAATATAGCCACCAAGACCTACTTTTCCACTTCTGGAACTTAACTTTTGTCTTCTTCTTACTGATGAGGATTTTGAAATATAAGAGTTTTTAAGAATTCTGGTTTGCCCGCTGATAGCATGTGTTTTCGGAGCATTTTTAAGTCCCAGCCATTGTTCCCTGGCTGTAATGTTAATGGCCGTATAACCTTCACTCCCTGCAACTGCCGGATTCAGGAGGAAACCATTCATCATATACTGACTGTAAAGGGGAACTTGTTGTGCCTTAATGCAGAGAATGGGACTTAATAGTATTATACACAATAATAACCGCATCTGGAAAAACCTACCCGTTGTTAGAATTTAATAAAAAATACAAATTTAAATAAATACTTTAATCTTTTTTTCATCCGAAAGATAATACAGATATAAATACAGTTGGAAAAAGTTGCTGACAAATCAATCCAAAGACCTGCCTATCTGATAATTGTTACCGTGCCTACAACGGGCTCCATATCCCCTGAATTCAGTTTAATAACGAAATAGTAAGAATCCATTGGCATTTCTCTTCCTTTTGATGTTCCATCCCAGGGTGATGAATATCCCGGATCCGAGCGGAATACAAGATTACCCCAGCGATCAAATATTTCCATAACAGCGTAAGGGAAAGCTTCAAGCTGAGGGATTCTCCATTCATCATTTCGGCCATCAGCGTTAGGCGTAAATGCAGTCGGGATATCCTTAAAATAATCGGTACTTGAACAAGCCCGGATTATAATAGTATCTGCATTTTCACAATTGAATACATCTTTGATCCTGAGCCAAATTGTTTGCTGTCCGCTGAAAACCGTAATCTCCCTTGTTACATCACCTGTCGACCAGTTGAAGGAAGCTCCGTCGCTTCCTCCGTCAAGAATAAGTGATTCTATACCACATAAAGTGGTATCCCGGCCAAGGTTAACCCTGGGTAAGGGATGAACAGTTACAAAAAGGTCGTCAGATCGTTTGCATCCGTATTCATCAGAAACTTCAAGGGAGATAAGACCTTGATTACTTGCAAGATATGTTGGGGCTGTGCTCCCGTCATGCCAGAGGTAAGATACATAATTTCCAGTAGGAACAATCACAGAAGTTTCTCCCTGGCATAATTCAATATCATCACCCAGGTCAAGGGACGGAGCCGATACCAGTACCATGCCTGAAACAGGGAGCGATGGGCATCCGAATTTTGAAAATTCCTGAACACGAACTTCGAATTCCCCGGCGGTATTACCCCAGTTAACTTTGACGGAATCGTTATAATTTTGGACAATAGTTCCACCGTTCACCGTCCATACGAACGATGATCCTTCAGAACCACTGACCCTGTAAATATGTCCGGTATCACCGGGGCAGACAATATTTAAATATTGTGCCCCGGAATTAACCGACATTCCGGTCATGATCACTATGAGCCATATATATTTGTAATATTTCATTACATACTCATAAGTTTCCAATCCTTTAATAAAAGATTCTTTCATTTTTCCATCCCTGACTGTAATCCTGCCCGCAAGCAGGATCACGTCTTTTTCGGGATAAAAAAGCATTCATATATTTCAGTACTCTAAGTCATAACTACTAATATCTCAAGTAATTCAACTATAATTTATTCATTCATCTTATGATCAGATAAATGTAGTTCTATCTTCTGGTCAGTGACCTGTCGCTGGAGATTGGTCCGGTTACTACAGTTGGATGTACAGTAATTGTAAATACAGAACTTGCTGTTCCGTTCCCTGTAAATCCATCATTCATTTGTGTGAGGGTAACCACATAAGTCTGATCCACTGTTGAACTTGTATTCACGAGGTTTGCAGGGACAGGAATAGTGGTTGTTGCCCCTGTAATACCCGTCACAACCTGTGGAGCACCGGTTATTCCGTCAAGACCTGTAACCGTATAGGTGAAATCGAAGTTTGGTGCACCGGTAAACCTTACGGTTATATCTCCTGATGTGGCATCGCCGGAGCAAATTTCATAATCAGCATCCTCAATGACAGCGTTAGCTTCACTCCACAGACTTATGTCCCAGGATTGAATGGCACTGGGGCAAGTAATTGTGCCACTGGTAAGTCTTTGCTGAACCGACACATTTCCGGCTACTGAGGTGATAGTATTATCATCAGCTGCCCATTCCACATCTATTGATGTTATTCCAACTCCCCATTCAATTATATAAGGATTTCCTGCAGATCCATCACCACCCGCAGCAGGAGCAGGAGTAATACTTACAACATTACCTGTAACGGCCCATGTATATTCGTCACCAGCGGGGCCGGGTACTGAGTAGGTTGTGGTACCTCCTTTTCGTTCTTCAACGATAGGAAGCTGATCATTAGTAGTGCTGCCTACAAACTGGGCAACGAGAGAGTTTGAGAAGATTACTGCGAATACTGCGATCGCAAGAGTTCTGAGTACTGAATTTGTTTTCATCGTGTTTAACATTTAGTGATTATTATTAATGTTTAATTATTATTATTAAGGTTCATTTATTATTTATTAGCCTGTTAATTTCGTAATGTTAATTTATTATTGGAATCAATTTCATTAATTACCGGTGTTTCAAGCACATTCACATCATATGTTGCTGATATACCTGAGCACCCTGTGTTATTATTGGTTTCGGTAACCTGAATTTCAGCAGTTCCTGATGTGGTAAAATCTACGCTTATCTGGTTTGTCCCGTCACCGGCAATAATAGTTCCTCCGGTAACTGTCCAGGTATAACTATGGTCTGCGTTAAGAGTTGTAAAGAAAACAGCTGTTCCGGGTTGGCAAACTTCTGCCGGACCATTTATGGATGGAACAGGAACTGCATTTACGGTAATATCTCTTGCGGCTGTATGTGGATTTCCGTAAATGTCTGTATAGGTATAGGTTATAGTATGTGTTCCTGCACCTGCGATGGCAGGGTCAAACTGCGGGCTTGTCGTGATCCCTGTTCCGCTGTATGTGCCTCCGGCAGGGGAACCCTGCGTAAGGTCAAAAGCGGGAGAGTTTATACAAACCGGAACCACAGTATCGAAACTAACTACAATATTTATATTCACTGTAATATCTGTGTTAGCTGAGTCAGTACATCCATTAGCATCGGAATAGGTATAGCTAATAGTGTGTACTCCTACACCAGCAGTTGAGGGACTGAAGATATCGCCGCTTATACCTGTTCCCGAATAAGTTCCACCAGTGGGACTTCCCTTGTCCAGTGTAAAGTCGGGATCATCAACATAGACAGGATCAACGGCAGCGAATGTTACAACCGGCAAGGGGTTGACTGTTACAGTTACGGATTTTTCCGGCGAATTGCCGCAATCTGCTTCAAATCTTATATAATAGGTTTGGTTTGTTGCAGGGGCTGGAAGGTTAATATCATTCCCGGTTCCTACAAGATTGGTAAATCCTGCATCGGAATACCATTTTGCTGCACCCCCTGTGCCTGCAGAACCACCTGAATAGGAGAGTACAATGTTTCCATCGGAAGGACAGACAGAAGGCCTGTCAACAGTGGCAGTGTCAGGTTCTGCAGGAAGCTCCTTAATAGTAATTGTTGTATTGACCGCAGATGTGTTGTTACAGTCACCTTCAGCCCTTACCCAATAAGTTGTACTTGCAAGAGGATTAACAATTATGGGTGAGCCGTCGGTGCCTGCAGGCAGAGTGAACGCATCATCAAGATACCATTTCCAGTCAGCTCCTTCACCCAGGCTTCCGCCCTGAACAGTCAGAGTTACCGGATCACCGGGGCATATATTGTCATTGCTTTTACTTATTCCGGTGGGAGTCAGGGAGATCAACTGAATATCAATAGCAAGGGATGATGTGGTTAAACCGGATCCGCAGGCATTTAATGGCTGAACAGTAATGTCGCCTGAAACGGCATCATCAAGGTAGTCAACAGTAATTGAATTGCTATTTGATGCACCGGAGAAAACAGCATTTGCCGGTAATGTCCAGCTATAACTGCTTGCATTTGTAACCGCGTCGATGCTATATCCCACAGCTGACTGACCCTGACATACAATCTGATCCCCGCTTATGGGGCCCGGATTATCAGGCAGAGCACCTAATGAAATATATAATGTGTCAGACACAGGGCCTTCCCCGCAATTGATGTTTGAACCCTTAACACTTAATTTAGCCACACCGGCAAAAGTTTCCTCCCAGTCAATTTGAATATTCGAACCTGTTCCAATAATGTTTCCGGCAACCGTTGGCTGAATGTCCCAGATATACGCATCGGCATACCAGGCACTGGTAATATATGTTGTATTTGCATTGTTCTGGCATAACGCAACATTCCCTGAAATGGCCGATGGTTTGCGTGCTGTTTTATGTACAATGACTGTTGTAGTATCTGAATTATCGCTAAAACAACCATGCTCATTCACAATACTTACCCAATAATTCCCGGGATCAGTAATGGTGTTCTGTTGTGTGGATATTCCATTATTCCAGTAATATATTGATGCCGGAGGTGTCTCCAATACCAGGCTGTTTCCTTCGCAGAATGTAGTTGATCCTGAAACAATGCTGACGAGTGGTCTTGCAGGTTCAGGCCAGTTTACCAGTTCAGCAGAACTCCCAAAAACAGTTCCAATACATCCATTGGCATCACTTAAAGCCGTTACGGAATATGTTGCCGCTACATTCGTGATAAATTTATACGGATTTGCAGTTGTTACCACATTAAATGAATTTGTCCCGTCAGTATAAGTCACATCCCAGGGTGGAGTTCCGGTGAAAAAGATGGAAAATTCATTGGAAGTTCCTATACAAACGGTATCTGTTCCGATGATAGTTGCGGTGGGACCTGGATTTACGGTTACATATTTGCTGACAGAATTACTGCAACCGGATACTGATGTGTAACTGTAGGTAATTTGATGGCTGCCGTTTCCGGCTGTACCGGGATTAAATTGTGCGGTACCATCACCATTATCTGTTATTCCGTTTCCGGTAAACACTCCATTTGCATCTGCAGGATTTCCAGTTAAAATAAACGGAGCTGCAGATTCGCAATATGGTCCGCCCGGGTCAGTAAAATCAGCAATGGGTAAGTGGTCTGCAAAAGTTATTGCACAGGAATTGAGATCTACAACATTAGCTGTTGTTATATCTCCGGAACCTAATGTGCCGTTTGTGCCTCCATTTCCATAGTTCTTCCATTCTGCCCCATCCCATATGGCTACTTTCAGTGTCGCCAGGTCTGAAATACAACAACCATTGCCATCCCAGGAAATAGTTACATCCACTGCAGATGTGCCGGAAGATCTCTGTAACGTCCAGTATTCAGAGTCCGCAACATGATCAATGCCAGCTTCGTGCAGATCAATATTGTATAAAGGATTTGGATTTGCATCAAAGTATTCGGCAATAAAGGCATCTGAAATTAAAGAAGGAGCAGAAACAGTAATGGGCTGATATCTTCCGTTCCTGCCAACAGGGAAAGTGACAGCGGTATTGCCCGTAATTTCAATTGGGCCTTGAATATAACTATTTACTGAACCTCCTGAAATGGATCCTGTATTTTCTATTGTCAATAAATTCTCTGAAGAGGTCAGAATAACTCCATTTGTTAATGTAAGAGTTCCCGGTACAGACACCGGGCCTTCAAGGCTCAGTTGAGGAACTGATACCCGTGTATTGTTCACCTCAATGTTCTGATAACTGAAATTATCTGATCCTGCACCGGCATTTTCAGGTATGATCTGGAGGTAATCGCTACTGTTAAAAACAAGAGTTGAATTATCATTACAGTCAAGAATACCATATGGAGTAGCATCTCTTTGAATTGTCCTTCCGGGATATAGCCTGGAATCGTTGTTTAATTCTATTTCCATCTTATCCTGTGCGGAACTGGTAAGCCGGATATCTCTTTTTACTTTTAATTCTGCTGAATTGTTTAAAGTAATAATTGATTTTATTCCTCCTGTATTCTGAAGGATCAGATCCTGATCAATTTGAACAGTGGCTGTTCCTGAAACAGTAAATTCATTATTTATTGTGCTTCCTGCTGAAGAAAAGATATTCATATCATTACCGACAAAAAGTGTGGAATTATCCTGTACCAGCAATTGAAAGGTATTGGATCCACCGGAACGGTCCTTAACAAGATCATCAATTACGGAGAGGTTTCCTGAATTCAGAATAGACATGAACCCGTCAACATTGTACCCGTTGTTGACAAAGGATAATTCCCCGTTTACAGTTAAGGTGCCGGCATCAATGGTAAGGGAAGTCTGATCGTTTTCTGTTTCGATATTCAATTCTGCACAAGTTTCGGTTCCGCTCACCGTAACATCAAAACCTTTTATATACACTACATCTCCGTTAGCCGGCGAGGAAACTGCGGGAGGTCCGCCTTCCGACAATGACCATGTGGCTGCAGTATTCCAGTTTCCGTCGGCTATGGCATAATACACATTACCAGAAACATTACTTACCTGGAGGGTGAAGGTACCGCGGTATCCACTATAATTATTATCTACAGATATGTAATACCAGTTACCGGGAATTAAACCCGAAAATGTAACCGATACATTATCATCATTTGATGCATAGCGGTTGCATGCAAGTTCAGTAGTGCCGTTTGATTCCCATAAAGCAAGGTTTATTCTTCTGATGCTTCCATAGGCTCCTCCTCTTAAAACCTGAATGGAAACATCGGTATAAATGGCCTGAAATTTAAACCAGCGGTTGTAATTTGGTGATGTATTCCAGCAGGATGCTGCATTTTTGTCTGCTGTAGCACCGAGAGTGGTGAACTCTGCCAAGCCTGATTCCCAGTTATTAAGGTCTGTAATTTCGTGTGCGCCCTCATAAAAATCATAGTCCATGGCATCGTCAATATACAAGGAAAAAGTCCCTCTGTAACCGGAATAATTATTATCGACAGATATATAATATGTATTGCCGGGAATCAAAATATTGGCCCCCACCGAAATATTGTCATTATCGTTAACATATCGGTTACAGGCGACCTCGGTGATTCCGTCGGCTTCCCAGATAGCTGCATTTATACGCCGGATGGTACCGTAAGATCCGCCTCTGCGTACTTCAACATTAATTACCGGTGTGGTAGCAGTGAATTTAAACCATCTGTTATAATTGGGTCCGGTATTCCAACATGAAGCAGCATTTTTATCCGGGGTGGCACCCAGGGTGGAATATGCAGCATCAGGAGAGGACCAGTTGTGGATGTCTGTCAGTTCTATAGCCCCTTCATAGTAATCATAACTTACTGCATCATTCAGGGCAAGGGTGAATGTGCCGCGATAACCGGAATAATTATTATCTACAGAAAAATAATACCAGTTTCCTGGAACAAGCCCTTCGAAATCCAGTTCAACAATATCATTATCATTTACATAACGGTTACAGGAGAGTTCAGTGGTTCCGTCGGCGTCAAAAAGAGCGACATTTACCCTGCGTATTGTTCCATAAGATCCGCCCCGAAGAACTATAATGTTTATACCGGGTGTTGTTGCCTGGAATTTAAACCAGCGGTTATAGTTTGGGCTTGTATTCCAGCATGATCCGGGATTTTTATCGGATGTTGCTCCAATGGTGGTATATTCCTGATCACTGGACTGTGAATTTATAAGATGGCTTACGTCTCTGGCTCCCTCATAAAAATCGTAATCAACCACATCGTTTATATATAATGAAAACGTACCCCGGTAACCACTGTAGTTGTTGTCAACAGATAAATAATAGGTATTACCGGGAATAAGATTAATGGATTCCACCTCAATAATGTCGTTATCATTAACATAGCGTTTACAATTGACTTCAGTTTCTCCGTCTGCTTCCCATATGGCTGCATTTACTCTGCGTATTGTTCCGTAAACCCCTCCACGCCTGATTTTTATGTGGATCTGACTTGTGGTGGCAGTAAATTTAAACCAACGATTATAATTCGGTCCGGTATTCCAGCATGATGCAGTGTTTTTATCGGGTGTTGCACCTATTGTTGTGTAGGCCTCGTTGTCGGAAGACCAGTCGTGTATAATACCCAGTTCAATGGCTCCTTCATAAAAATCGTAGCTCGGCTTATCATCCAGACAAAGGGTAAAAGTTCCTCTGTAACCACTGTAATTATTATCCACAGAAATAAAATACCATTCACCCGGGGTCAAACCTTCATAGGCAACTTCAATATCATCATTATCATTTACATAACGATTACAATCCAAAACAGTAGTGGTGTCTTTATCGTACAGGGCTATTTGTGCTCTCCTAAGGGTGCCGAATACACCACCTCTTTTTAATTGAACATTAATTGATTGGGTTGTAGCCATGAACTTGAACCACCTGTTATAATTTGGTGAAGTATTCCAGCAGGGTGGAGCGGTCCTGTCAGGAGTAGCTCCAATAGTGGTATATTCTGCATTATTGGAACAAGAATTGATCAGTGTTGTGATATCTTTTGCCCCTTCCAGGTAATCATAGTCCATCTGATTATCTATACAAAGGGTAAAACTTCCCCTGTAACCTGAATAATTATTATCAACAGAGATATAATAGGTGTTTCCGGGAATGAGCTGATCGGTGCCCACTGATACATTGTCATTGTCACTGACATAACGATTACAGCTTATCTGTGTGGTGCCGTCACTTTCCCAGATAACAACATTTATTCGCCGTATTGTACCGAGTGTCCCTCCTCTTTTAATATCCACATTTACTCTATGAGTAGTTGCTACAAATTTGAACCATCTGTTATAATTTGGGGAAGTATTCCAGCAGCTGCCTGGATTCAGATCGGGAGTAGCTCCATAGGTTGAGAAAATGGCATCGGTTGAACACCAGTTATTTAAATCCTGAAGCTCATATGCACCTTCAATATAATCGTAAGTAACCCTGGTATCAACTCTTAAAGAAAATGTGCCACGGTAACCGGAATAATTATTATCAACTGAAATATAATACCAGTTTCCCGGAGTCAGATTAACAGATTCAACGTAAACACTATCATTATTCCCAATATAGCGGTTACAGCTTACCATGCTTGTCCCATCAGCTTCCCAGATTGCTGCGTTAATGCGTCTAATAGTGCCATATGCACCTCCCCGGCGCACAAGTATGCTGATGGTATTGGTGGTTGCCTGGAATTTAAACCATCTGTTATAATTTGGACTTGTATTCCAGCAGGGAGCAGCATTTTTGTCGGCTGTTGCTCCACGGGTTGTATAAACAGCATCAGGGGACTCCCAGTTTGTAATATCAGTTAGTTCGATTGCTCCTTCGTAATAATCGTAATCAACCTGATCATTTACACGCAGTGAAAATGTGCCACGATATCCTCCTGTGCCGGAAGTTACAGAAATATAGTACCAGTTACCGGGAACTAAATCAGGGGATTCCACAACCACCGAGTCATAATCAGATATATATCGGTTACAATTAACCTGTGTAGTACCATCAGATTCCCATATGGCTGCATTAATTCTTCGAACTGTGCCAAATGAACTGCCGGTTAGAAAGGTGGCCGCAATCTGATTGGTGGTAGCCTGAAATTTAAACCAGCGTGTATGATCATTACCGTAATTCCAGCAGGAACCAACCTGTCCGTCGGCTGTCGCCCCAGTTGTTGTATAAACAGCATCGCCGGAATACCAGTTGTTCAGGTCTGTCAATGTGATGGCTCCCAGCATGAAATCATAATCCAGTACTTCTGTATAAAGCGTATCCGAATTTGTACAGCCATTCCCATCGGTATATTCATAAACAATTTCATGAATTCCTAATCCGGCAAGGGAAGGATCGAAAGTATCCCCGCTGATTCCCGGTCCGGAAAAGGTTCCGCCGGCAGGATCCCCTGATAATGTGGTAGAGGGATCTGTTATTGGAAAAAAAGGATCCAGACCGGAAAAGCTAACTACCGGTAATGAATGTACGGTAATATCCCTGTCAGCCGAATTGTCACAGCCGTTGGCATCGGTGTAGGTATAGGTGATGGTATGTGTTCCGGCTCCGGCTGTGGCAGGGTCGAACTGCGGGCTTGCGGTGATCCCTGTTCCGGAGTATGTCCCTCCTGCGGGAGCACCCTGGGCAAGGTCAAATGCAGGTGCATCGACACAGACTGGTGATACGGCATCGAAGGTTACTGTTGGCACTGTATTTACCATAATATCCCTGGTAGCCGAGTTGGTACAGCCGTTTGCATCGGTGTAGGTATATGTAATGGAATGCGTACCTGCTCCGGCTGTGGCAGGGACGAAGTTGCCACCCGATACTCCGGTTCCGGAATAGTTTCCACCAATGGGATTCCCCCCATTTAGGGCAAAGCTGGCTGTGTTAAGACAGACAGGGCTTAATGAATCAAGTGTAACAACAGGTAATGGATTAACAATAACAGTGACGCTATCTGACGGACTATTTCCGCAATCGGCTTCGTATCTGATGTAGTAGGTCTGTGTTGCAGCTGGTGCAGGTAGACTTATATCATTATCTGTACCCACAAGATTTGTAAAGGCTGCATCTGTGTACCATTTTGCTATTCCACCTGTTCCGGATGAACCACCTGAAAAGGAAAGAAGAATATTGCCATCGGAAGGACAGATGGACGAACGATCGACTATAGCCGTGTCAGGTTCAACGGGCAATTCCTTAACCGTAATATTTGTACTCACCGGTAATGAAGTATTACAAATGCCTTCGAATCTCACAAAGTACTCTGAATTGTTTATTGGAGCGGGAATAGTAAGATTGTTCCCTGAACCAACATTTACTGTTAGTGCAGAGTCGCTATACCACTCAGCAGTGGCGCCGGCACGTAAATTTCCTCCGGAATAGGAAAGGGTTATATTCCCATCGCCGGGACATATATTATTTGTATCAATGGAAGCAGTTGAAGGACCAAGGATAGAGTAGTATTCAATCTGGTTGCATTCAATTTGCTGTCTTTCAGTCGAAGAAACGGCATAGGGGAAAACAATAATTTCAGGGATGCTGCCATTGAAATAACCATAATTCATACCCCCTATTTGATAGGAAGCATATACAGTTGCCTTAGGTGAAACAATTCCGGTTCTCACAAGATTTCCGTTCAGATAGATATATGGCCTTCGGCTATTATAAAGTATGTCAACCAGATTAAGGCCGGTAACAGATCCTGTATAAACAGCTGTTGCTGGCATATAGGAATTTCCATGTTCATAATTTGAAATACCGTTGGTTCCAAGGGATATTCCCTGGCCTGCATTGTCACCCCTGTTGGCAGCACCCATTAAATATCTCTGGTTATTTGTTCCTCCTGTACCACTGCTTGATTGCGGATCAATCTCATGTGTATTGGTTGTTCGGGCAATGGTAAATAATGAGAAATTATTCTCAGGTGGATTGCTGTAGGATACTATATCATTAACACCGTCAAACTGAATCATCGGCCTGGTGTTAATCAAAACAAGTTCCCCGTTATTAGCTATAAGTGGCTGTGCAGCAATATTTGACTGATTGGCATGCTTTGCATTACCACTCTGGTCATACCATATTCTCACGGTTGCGGAACTTCCCCCTATCCAACCGCTAAGGGTTAATGCTGTTGAAGTTCCTCCGCCTGCAACGGAAACAGGGGAATTTAAAGAAACGGTTTCCCCGGAATCAAAATAAACATCCCTGAATTCTCCATCACTGGTTCTTGTAAGTCGCATGGCAGGACCGGAATATGCTGGCGCTATTCTTCGGACAGAAAAGGCTGTTGTTGCATAGATGTCATTCCCCAGAATTCTGTTCAGGACACGAATGGTTATAGGATGGTCTGGTATGCTGCTTCCACATGCATTTATTGCGCTAAACGTACCGGAAAAAACATCTGATTCGGATAAGCCGGAAGGTACTGTAATAGTAACCGGACTAACGGGGAGAGTTTCGTTTGCAATATTGTTGAATCCTGCAGCTATGGCATTGGCATCCCATGTAATACTATATGTCCATATCTGATTTGTCCCTTCGGTATAAGGAAGGGATGCTGTTGTTGCATCATCTGCAATACCGGGTATAACTCCGGGGGTAAGTCCTGCAATTAAATAGTGGCAGCCTTGATCAAATTCAATAGTTTGCCTGTCGCTATCGGATAGTGATGATGGGAATATTATTAATTCCGGTATTTCACCATTAAAAGCCCCATAAGAACCTGATCCAATTTGAGTTGATGCTGTAACAGCAGGCCTTCCCGATAATACTCCTGTTCTTACCAGCAAACCATCAAGGTATATCCTTGCCCGCCGGTTAGTGTATAGAACATTTATCTGACTCAGCCCTGTCACGTTTCCTGAGTAAACGGCAGTTGCCGGCATGTAGCCGGCTCCGTGTTCATAATTGGAAATACCGTTTGTGCCAAAAGAAATACCCTGACCTGCATTTGTGCCTCCGTGTGGAGCTCCTAAAAGATAAAGCTGCCCGGCAGTTCCCTCTGTTCCTGAATTTGATTCCGGGTCAATTTGATGGGTCAGGCTTGTCCTGGCAAGTGTGAAAATTGAAAAATTATTGGCTGGAGGATTTGAGTAGTTGAGCAAATCATTTGAACCATCAAAACGCAGCATAGCCCTTCCGTTAATTTTCAGTACTATTCCATTTTCAACCAGCAGTGGCTGGTAATTCGTATTGCCCTGCAACGCATTCTGCGAGTTTCCACTCTGATCATACCATATAGTAATATAGGCATTTACTGCTCCTGTAAATGCCAGTAGAGCAACCTCGTCGAGATTCCCTTCTGCATTGAAACCAATGTCCTGTGTTGCATTGTCGCTACTCCGCCTAACCCTTACCGCAGGCCCTGAATAGGTTGAACTGAGCTTCCGTAATGAATAAGCTGCTGTGGCATGGGGATCAATACCAAGGATTTTGTTAAGTACTGAAATGTTAAAAGGATATTCTACACTTGTGTTGCAATCATTCATTACAATTAGGTTGCCTGTATATGTCTGACCAGCCTCTATTCCCGGAGGGATGTTAATTAAAATGGGACTGGCCGGAAAAGCAGCGTCCGTAACATTTATGAAACCAGCTGTTATGGCTGCCCCACTCCAGGTTATGGAATAAAGCGAAGGACTCCCTGTAACAGCTGAGTATCCAAGATTAGTACTGTTGGCTGAGGCTGGTATAGGCGATATAGGATTAAGACTTATCGTCGGGACCGGAGAGGCGGGAAGCACGGTTAATATTACCGATGCTGTTGTGGTTGTATCGCAATCGCCTTCAAATCTTACATAATAGGTTGTTGTGGTCAAAGGGGTTGCAAGTACAAGGTCGTTGCCGGAACCCACATTTATTGAAAATCCTGCATCGGAGTACCATTGTGCAATTGCGCCCGTTCCCAGACTTCCTCCGGTATAGGATAATACTATATTCCCATCTCCCGGACATACATTATCGCGGTCAACAGATGCAGAAACGGGAGAAATACTGTTGGTTTTTACATTTACGGTTACAGGGGTAAGACTAAGGGTGTCTGATCCGACCAGCATTCTTATGTGGTAGGCCCCGGATTCATAAGCAACATAGGAAAATGAGTCAGCTCCGGGAATCTCAGTATCATCCCTGTACCATTGATACCAGGAGCCATCATCGGTTACCGACAGGGTTACGGAATCCCCATCACAAAACTCTGTTGGCCCCGATGCAGAGATACTATATGAACCGGATTCGAAAAATTGCCATATTGGGTCATTTTGCAAATCTTCTTCGTTACCATAAAGGCAGTCAGGATTACATTGAAGGTCTTCATAATTAAGTCCCTCTTTGACATCAGGATTCGGATCGAAAATAAAAACATTGCCCCCGTTAATATCAAAACTCCCAAATCCGTCGGCCCCCTCTTGTTTAAATGTACCTGTAACGATGAGGTAGCCTTCGGCAAGTACATCAACCATGTTTTTCGAAAGGTAGTTGCCATAAACAATAAAAATACCCCCCGGGCTGACGGTGAGATCACAGTTATTCCCTAACTCTACATTTCCAAAAATCCTTAGAGTGTCATGTATGGTCAGATTCCTTTGAAAAGAAATATCGCCTATATGTTGGATATTACCGTAAATGACCACCTCATGAATAGCAAGGTTGGGCGCAGGAGGATTTTGCCAGGAGTTGTTATCTGTGAAATATCCGGAATAATTATCTTTTGTGATTTTTTGAGCATTAAGAGTATTTTGAGAAAAAAGGAAAAAAACACAAGTTAATGCGATTAAATGAGTAAAAAAGGAAGGGCATTCACTTAAAAATGAATATTTTGTACTGGAAATATGTTTTTTTCCTAACATTCCTGTGTCCGATTAATCTCCGGTTCTCTTTAACTATCAAATAGTTCAGAGCAAAATACTGAACAAACTGATATTTAGTTTCTGAAAGTTACATATTAATACGCATATTTATTCTAAAAGGTTGCATGCAAGCTACTAAAATAATATTCCAAATCACAGTTTTTCAGTAAATTATGAGTTTAACGATTGTTAATAAAAAAAGCCGTTACATTTTTTTGTAACGGCTGATTTTTTAGAGACTTTTTATTTCAGTAACCAGTTTCTGGAGAGAATCTTTGGCATTTCCAAATAACATCCTTGTGCGATCCATATAAAACAGATAGTTTTCAATCGCAGCATATCCTTTACCCATTCCACGCTTCATGACGATCACATTTCTGGCTTCGTGGGTTTTGATAATAGGCATACCGTATATAGGACTGGATGTATCATCGAGGGCTGCGGGGTTTACAACATCATTTGCCCCGATTACTATAACTACATCTGTATTTGGCATATCGGGATTTATTTCATCCATCTCCTTCAGTTTTTCGTAAGGAACATCAGCCTCTGCCAATAATACATTCATATGCCCGGGCATTCTTCCTGCAACGGGATGGATGGCATATTTCACTTCAACTCCTTTTTCTTCAAGGAGTTTTTCGAGTTCATTACAAAGGTGTTGAGCCTGGGCTACTGCGAGACCATATCCCGGAACTATTACAACCTTCTGTGTATAACTCAGGAGTATAGCGGCATCACTAACTGATATCTCTTTTATTGTTCCTGCTTCCCTGTCAATACCGGCTCCACCGCCTCCGAAAGCTCCAATTATCACATTGATAAGGGAACGGTTCATTGCACGGCACATCAGGAGGGTAAGAATAGATCCGGCCGCTCCTACGAGTATTCCCCCAAGTATCATTGCCTGGTTATTATATATGAATCCGGCCATTGCTGCAGCAATACCTGTAAAAGAATTAAGAAGGGAAATCACTACCGGCATATCTGCCCCTCCAATAGGCATAACGAAAGTTATTCCGTAAATAAGACTTGCTGCCAGTAAAATATAAACCAGGTATTGCAATATTTCAGGAGATAAATTACCGGCAAGCATGAATATCAGAAGGAAAAGCACAGAAGCAAGCATAAAAAGATTGAGGTATTTCATAAAGCCTGCAAAAATATCTCCTATTTTTCCATCAAGTTTTCCGTAAGCAATCAAACTACCGCTAAAAGCAATACTTCCAATGATCAAACCCAGCAAGGTGACTAGGGAGGATTCATTATCCGGATTTGAGAACTCAATAAGTGCCACGAGGGCAGATGCACCTCCGCCTGTTGCATTGAAAAATGAAACCAGTTGAGGCATAGCTGTCATTTTAACCTTGCGGGCAATAACGGCTCCAACAATTCCGGCAAATGAAATAGAAATAACGATAATGACAGCATTAAAAAGGGAAATATTCTCCCCGTCTCCATTTTTATGAAGGATGAGAGTAGTGATCATTGCCAGAAGCATACCGGAGGCAGCCCAAAGATTTCCTTTGCGGGCTGAATCAGGATGACTTTGAAGTTTCAGCCCTGCCACAAAAAATATGGCGGAAACCAGGTAACTCAACTCAAGGATAATTTCGCCTGTTGAAGGTATATAAAGGTTTATCAATGTATTCATCTCTTACTTTTTTTTCTTTTTTTTAAACATTTCCAGCATCCTGTCTGTCACAACAAATCCACCTGCCACATTGAGAGTGCCAAGCAGAACTGAGAAAATACCCAGTACCCATTCGTGTAATGAATCGGCATGTCCTACCAGTATTATGCCACCGATAATGATTACCCCACTGATTGCATTTGCCCCTGACATAAGAGGTGTATGAAGAACTGAGGGGACGTTGGAGATTACTTCCACGCCAAGAAAAACAGAGAGAACGATAATGAATATCGCATCTTTGTTTTCCCAGAAAAAGCTTAATATTTGTTCCATTTTTTCATGTTTATGATGGATTAATAGTTTCTTTGACTTTTTGATGAACTATTTCTTTATTATGAGTAAGGCAGGTACCCTGAACAATGTCATCTTCGAAGTTAAGGTTCAGATTTCCTTCATCGTCAATAATAAGTTTAAGGAAATTCAGGACATTTCTACCAAACATCTGGCTGGCATCTGTTGGCATTTCTGAAGGATAGTTAGAATTACCCACAATAGTAACCTGATTGTGTATTACTACTTCATTATCTTTTGTAAGTTCGCAATTTCCGCCTGTAGAAGCTGCCAGATCAATAATTACTGATCCGCTTTGCATGGCTTCAACGGTCTTTTTGAGGATGAGAAGGGGAGCCTTTCTCCCAGGTATCTGCGCTGTACAGATAATTATATCAGCCTTACCGGCATGCTCCTGGATAACATTCTGCTGCTTCTTTTTAAATTCATTTGTTTGTTCAACTGCATAACCTCCGGCTGATTTATCATCAACAGCTCCTTCCACTTCAATGAATTTTGCCCCGAGGCTTAAAACCTCCTCTTTTGCAGCTGTTCTGACATCGAAGGCTTCCACTACGGCTCCCAGTTTCCGGGAAGTGGCAATTGCCTGCAGACCTGCTACCCCGGCACCCAAAATAAGAACTTTGGCAGGTTTTATAGTTCCCGCAGCTGTCATAAGCATGGGGAAAAACCCGCTAAACCTTGCAGCAGCATCAATTACAGCTTTATATCCTGAAACAGTTGCTTGTGAAGATAGAATATCCATCGACTGCGCCCTGGTGGTTCTTGGAATTATATCAAGACTGAACGAGGTGATGCCCTTTGATGCCAGTTCTTTTACGATTTCTGTATTCATAAAAGGGTTAATGACAGCCAGCAGAACCTTTCCAGACTTCATTTTGCCCAGAGAAGTACTATCAGGTGGATGGATATTAACAAGTAAATCAGAATTTTCAATAACTTTCTCCCTAGATAAAATTTCAGCTCCAACCTCCTTATACTCATTATCAGAAGCAAAGGATGACATGCCCGCACCGGTTTCAACCAATATCTTTACTTTTGCTTTAATAAGAGAAGTAACAGAGTCAGGCAAAAGTGCAACTCTGTTTTCTTCCCGTGATTCTTTCAGGATACCGATTTTCATAAAAGAGTGATTTTTAAAATTTTGAAAGTGCAAAAATAGAAAAAAAAAATAAAAGAATATATCCTTTAAAGAATTTATCCGGTATATGATAAATGAAGGAATCTTCTTTTTGTAAATAGAACAATTTTTTACCATTACTGTCATAACTCTGATAAAGACTGATGAAACCAGCTATCAGAGGTTCAATGAACTCTGCAACAATATCATTATTTCGTGAGATAATTTTTGCTGATATGAGATGAAGATCTGTAGTTTTAAGCCTGGTAATCTCATCCGGGCAGGCATACCTTTTGAATGGGTTGAAATGTAGGAATATACTGTCTTTCGAGTATTTGATTTTTCTGCTAATTAATTGTTCTTTTATGGTATCACCATTAAATAATATAATTTCAGCAAATTCCTGTGAGAATGAAATATTCAATATACCTGAAAACCCAAATAGTAATATTATTTTTTTCCCATGTAATTATTAATTTTTTCATGTTCATTATTTCAGTAATGAATAATTCTGTAAAATTAAGTTAAAAAAACCGCTTGTGCGGTTTAAACAAATCATTTTTTATCGAACAAGCCCTTCAACTGTATTTTTTCTTTATTCACCATTCATAAGGTCTAATCGGTTTTTAACGAAGATTAAACAAAAGCGGCTTAAACCTTGTTTAATTAAAGTTTATCAAAATGTTTATGTAATTTTAAACGCATATTTCTGAACTTTTTTTATCTGAATGATTATTCTGAAATTTATTTAAATACATTTATATTTTTACATCTGAATTGAAGGTAATATATTCCATATGAGCAAGCTATCATACCTGGGAAATAGTGAGATAAAGGTTATTGAAGATTTATATCGTGAATACAAAGAGAATCCTGATTCTTTAGATTTAACATGGAGAAAATTCTTTGAGGGATTTGACTTTGCTTTGGAAAATTATAGTTCAAATGAGATCCCCTCTGAGGTTTTTGATAAAGAGTTTAAAGTATTAAATCTTATTGATGCATATCGAAAACGGGGCCATTTATTTACCGAAACCAATCCTGTTAGAACGAGGAGAAAATATTCCCCAACTCTTGATATTGATAATTATGGGCTTTCTGATAAGGATCTTGCGACTGAATTTCACGCAGGAACTGATATCGGCCTTGGCAAAACAAACCTTGGAAGAATTGTTGAATTCCTGAAAAAGACTTATTGCGAATCCATCGGGTCGGAATTCATGTTTATAAGAAATTTGCGAAAAATAGCCTGGCTCAAAGACCATTTAGAAAATAGCCGGAACATAAAAATTTTCACACAGGAAGAAAAAAAGGAGTTATATCTATACATCCGTAATGCTGTTGTTTTTGAAAAATTTATTCACAGAAAGTTTGCCGGACAGAAGAGGTTTTCACTTGAAGGCGCTGAAACTCTCATACCTGCATTAAACTCTTTAATTGAGACCGGCTCGGATTTTGGCGCAGAAGAGTTTACTATTGGAATGGCTCACAGAGGGAGACTGAATGTGCTTGCAAATGTACTTCAAAAACCACATGAAAAGATTTTTAAAGAGTTTGACGGCGATGCGTATGATGAAGGGATATCACTTGGAGATGTTAAATACCATCTTGGTTATGGAAGTACAATAAAAACAAGCTCAGGTAAAGCAGTAAAACTAAACCTTGCACCAAATCCTTCACATCTCGAAGCTGTGAGTCCTGTTATTCAGGGAATCGTCAGAGCACGCATAAATAATGTCTACAATGGAGATATTAAAAAACTGGTACCTGTTCTGATTCATGGTGATGCTGCAATAGCCAGTCAGGGAGTAGTATATGAAGTTATCCAGATGTCGGAACTACCCGGATATCTGACGGGTGGGACTATTCATCTTGTTATAAATAATCAGATCGGATTTACAACCAATTATCTTGATGCCCGTTCCAGTACTTATTGTACTGATATTGCTAAAGTTACAAAATCACCAATTTTTCATGTAAATGGAGATGATGTTGAAGCTCTGGTGCAAACAATAATTTTAGCTGTCAAGTATCGTCAGACTTTTCATTCCGATGTTTTTATCGACATTCTTTCTTACAGGAAATATGGTCATAATGAAGGTGATGAACCCCGGTTTACCCAGCCTCTTCTCTATAAAGCTATTGCAAACCATCCTGACCCCGGGTTTATTTATGGAAATAAGCTTGAAAAGGAAGGGATTTTAAGCAGAGGTGAACTTAATGAATCGGAAAAAATGTATAATGAATTCCTTGAGCAGAAGTTGGAAAAAGCAAATCAGATAAAAAAGGTAAACATAAGTCAATTCCTGAAAAATGAATGGAAGGGGTTTAAGTATTCCGAAACAACAGATTTCTTTAAACCTGTTCAAACTGCAGTGGAGAAAAAGCACTTGAAGAAACTGGTGAGAAAAATTAACAGTTTGCCTGAAGAGAAAAAATTCTTCAAAAAGATAATCCGTTTAATGGATGAAAGAAATAAGATGGTTGAGGAAAATAAGGTTGACTGGGCAATTGCGGAACTTCTTGCGTATGCAACCCTCCTAACAGAAGGGTTTCCGATAAGGATAAGCGGGCAGGACAGTATTAGAGGAACCTTTTCGCACCGGCATGCAGGTATTGTTATTGAAGATACTGACCAGCAGTATATTCCTCTTAAACATATTTCAGATGATCAGGCATCCTTTGATATATATAATTCTCCGTTATCTGAATATGGAGTTCTGGGGTTTGAATATGGTTATGCTCTTGCTGCTCCAAATTCTTTAACAATCTGGGAAGCGCAATTTGGCGATTTTGTTAATGTAGCCCAGGTTGTTATTGATCAATATATAAGTTCTGCAGAAGAAAAATGGGGATTAATGAACGGCCTGGTTTTATTTCTGCCTCATGGTTTTGAAGGTCAGGGGCCAGAGCATTCGTCAGCACGTATCGAACGTTTTCTTAATCTTTCAGCAAATGAAAATATGCAGGTTGTTAATCCCTCGACTCCTGCAAATTTTTTTCACCTTCTGAGGCATCTCATGAAAAGAAATTTCAGGGTCCCCTTAATAATATTTACACCTAAATCACTCCTCCGCCATCCAGCTTGCATATCTTCCCTTGATGATCTGGAAATGGGGACTTACAAGGATCTTATTGATGATGAAGATGTGGATGTAGGGGAAGTAAGAAGAGTGGTTTTCTGTTCAGGAAAAGTTTATTATGACCTTCTGGAATCAAAAAACTTTTTTAATGCAAGAGATATAGCTCTCGTGAGGATTGAACAGTTACATCCTTTCCCGGAACAAAATGTTGATAAAATTCTGAAGAAATACAAAAACAATCTTCTTGTCTTATGGGTTCAGGAGGAACCTGAAAATATGGGAGCATGGTATTATATTCAGAATTTTATGAGAAAATATCATATCATCCCGGTTACCCGTCAACCAAGCGGAAGCCCTGCAGTTGGATTACTTAAGATTCATAATCTGCAGCAAAAAGAAATCATTGAAAAGGTATTCAGAAGATGTGACTGTGAATTAAAGAATAAATATTGCGGACTTCATTGTGTAGTAGGGAGTTCAAGAAAAGAAGTTTTAAAACAGCATTTTTATTTTGATAATAAAAAGAAAAAATTATGATAAAGGAAATCAAAGCTCCCAGTCCCGGAGAATCTATTTCTGAAGTTGAGATTGCTGTATGGTTTGTTAAAGATGGCGACATAGTTGCGCGGGACCAGGAAATTGCAGAGATCGAGTCGGAAAAAGCTACTTTGTCGCTTGTTGCAGACGAATCAGGGCAGATAAGTATTCTGTGGCAGGTTGGAGAATCTGTCCCCGTTGGGGAGGTTATTTGTACCATTGACACCACAAAAGCAGGTGAAGTAAAAAAAGATTCAACTTCTGAAACCGGAAAAATCAGTTCTTCAGGTTTTGCTCCGGCAACTGCTGAGCCTGTTAAAACAGTGAATGTGGAAGAAGCAAAATCAGATAAGGAAAATAATAAAAGAGAAATTGAAAAAGTGGATTCATCATTTACAAAGAAAAAAGATGAAATTACCGGTTCTCATTTAACTAATGAATACAAAAAGGTCAGGATAACACCTGTTGCAAAAGAAATGATGACAGCTCACAATCTTTCTGTTGAAGATGTTATTAAAGGATTAAGAAAAATTACCAGTGAAGATATCAGGAGGGTTACAGATACCGGCTTGCCTGATATTCTTCGGATAGATATTTCTACAGAGATAAACAGGAACGAAACCCGTTCACGTATGAGTGCTCTCCGGCGAAAGCTCAGCGAACGCCTTGTAGCTGTTAAGAATGAAACAGCTATGCTTACAACTTTTAATGAGGCTGATATGAGCAACGTCATATCTCTCAGAAAAAAATACCAGGATCAGTTTATGAAAACTCATGGTATAAAACTGGGTTTCATGTCGTTTTTTACAAAAGCATCTGCTATAGCCCTGAGACTATTTCCTGCTGTTAACAGCAGGATAGAAGGGGAGGAGATCATCACTCCGGAATATTGTGATATAGGTATAGCTGTACAGGCCGAAAAAGGATTAATGGTACCGGTAATCAGAAATGCCGGTATCATGAGCATTGCAGATATTGAAAGAGAAATAGCTTCTCTTGCTGAGAAAGCCAGGAATAACAGGATCAGTATAGAAGAAATGAAAGGTGGCACTTTCACCATTTCCAACGGGGGAGTTTTCGGCTCTATGTTATCAACCCCTGTTCTCAACCCTCCTCAGGCCGCTATTCTTGGAATGCATAATATTATTGAACGGCCGGTAGCCAGGGAAGGGGTGGTAGTAGTCAAACCCATGATGTATCTGGCACTTTCATATGATCACAGGGTAATTGACGGAAAAGATTCCGTAGGTTTTCTTGTGAAGATGAAAGAATTGCTGGAAAATCCCTTGCAATTATAGTTGTGGAACCTTTCGAATCATATTGTTTGCTTGAATCGGCCATGAAAAACCGGTTGACGAAAACCATGAAATCCCGTAAAACTATCATGGCCGGTTTGAATTGTGGAAGTCCATCCTTACTTGCATGGGAAGTTCTCAGTCATACAGTAAATGTATTTTTCTCAATTCCGGATATCCGGGCTAAAAAAGCAATTAAACTGCTAAACAATCCTCCCGGGAACGATCATTCAATTAAAACCTGTGAATCGGGAGCTGCCGGACTGGCAGGCCTTGATCTAAGAAAAACAAAAAAATATGACACTCAAAACCAGGGGTAAAACAGCAATTGTATTCGGCAATACAGGCCTCATTGGAAGCATTCTTACAAATCTGCTTTTAGTTGACGAACGTTACAATGAGGTGAAAGTGTTCACCCGTCGGATACCTGAGAAAGAACACCCTAAATTAAAAGTGATTGTAAATAATCTTCTTTTACCTGAAGAGTTTGCTGATGAAATTGCAGGCGATGATCTTTTCTGCTGCCTGGGAACAACAATGAAAAAAGCCGGATCAAGGAAGGAATTTGAAAGGATTGATCTGCATCTGCCGGTTGAAATAGCCCGCATTGCAAGTAAGAAAGGAGTAAATAAGTTCATTGTAATATCTTCCATTGGAGCCAGCCCGAAGTCCACTAATTTTTATCTCAGAACAAAGGGTAAAATGGAAGAAATGGTATCAGCTCTTCAGTTCGGACAAGTTTCTATTCTTCGTCCATCCCTTCTTCTGGGTAAAAGGGGCGAAATACGAAAAGGGGAGGAAATTGCAAAGTTTCTTACATCATGCATAAATTTTGTCTTTAAAGGGCGACTAAGCAGATATAAACCTATAAAAGCTGAAACAGTTGCCAAAGCAATGATACACCTTGCAAACATGGTGAATGCACCTGTTGTTTATGAATCTGATAAATTGGAGGAACTTGTCAGGAGAAAACTGTAAGTATTCCTGTCCGGGATTTTATTCGTCTTTTCTTATTTCTGAAAGGTAATTCTTTAACTCAAAAAGTTTATTAGCCTCATCATCGCTCGCGAGTTTTTCTGCTTCAGAAATCATTTTTTCCGCTTCTTCATACTTCTCCAAATAAATTTTGACAATAGCTCCCAGATAGTATGGCTCAAAACTCTCCTGTTTTTTAAGTACTATATCAATCCAGCCGGAGGCAGAGGAAAGCAGTTCCTCGCTTGAATACTGGTTGCGAAGAACCTGGTAAACTTCCTGGATGAGGAATTCAATATCGCCTGATCTTTCATTGGAATAATAACTTTCCACTTCCCCGGCGTATGCGTCCCAATTGGAGGATACGGCATGATAAAGCTTCCTGGTTAGAAATTTTCCATAAACAATAGTTTCAGGATCTTTCCTGAAATACACAGCCATTAATTCATCACCCAGGCGTTCTCTTAATAAGGTATCCTCATTTGAAGCTGCTCTGAAGAGGGCTTCCTGGAAAACCTTTTCCAGGAAATTCTGAAATTCTTCTTCCCCCCAAATTTCGGAATATGTATCGGGCTTTTCTATAATTATACTGAAAATCTCACTTTCAAATGTCAGATTAGAGTTAAGTATGAGACCTTTATTTTCCGGATCACTGAGATCTTCTTCATTCAGAGTGTTAATATAGAGTTCTGCCAGCTGGGTGAGTTTTTCTTTTACATCCAGGTCCGTCAGTAATTCAAGATACTCCTTTACCTTCTCACCGCGAAGATTTCCGGTATCGAAAGCTATGGCAAATTCCCTCAGACGGGTTTTGTTCTGATCAACTTTTTTTCCATATTCCAGGAAAAAATCGGCCGTTCGAAATCCAACAAGATTGGAAAAGATGAAGCTGTCTGAAGCAAGGTAATACATAGTTGGGTACCCCCTTAAGCCAAATTCCCCGGCAAGTACAATACCAAATTCTGATTCCCCGTCTATCCTGGAATTAATAAAGTTTTCGTTATAAAAAGATGCTACCTCAGAATTCGTGAAAACAAGATTATCCATTTGCTTGCAAGGTCCACACCATGTGGCATATATATCAAGAAAAACAGGTTTGTTAAGGGCTTCAGCCTTGTTTAAAAGATCTGTCCAGTCATCCTCATTTTTTATTTCGGTGAACTCAATTTTTTGGGCTTTGATGTTTGCCGGAACCAGCATAAACAAAACCCCTATTATGATAAAGTATGTAATTTTCATGTTTAATAATTAAAAGTTAAGCATAAGGTTCAAAGGAATTCCATTAAAAATATTATTAATCATTATTCAACTTTTTATCTTCAGCATTAGATATGCATTCTATGAGATGTTAACACCTTACCTCAGAGAGGTCAAATGCTTATAGAAAATATTAAATAGAGATGTTCGACCCCGGATGGGGTCGCATATCCACATATTACAACCTTTTTCTATAAAGATTTTATCCCTCCGGGATAATTTTTTGACAGAATATAAATTTAAGTGTAAGTTCATTAAATAGCCTTTCATATAGTTCTTTCAAAATGTCATTTTAATTCTTTTAGTTAAATTAATTAGATAATACATAACAAATTTACTCATAAAATGTTAATCCGGTTTTTTCAAATATTCCCTTAAGTTTTATTTCTTCTTTTTCCCAGCTAAGTTCTTCCGCTGCAAGAGCAAGATTTATTTTCCATTTCCTCCTGGCTTCTTCATTGTAAAGCATAAACTCAAGCTTTTCCTTTAAATTTTCAGGGTTCATAGAGTCGGCTACCATACCGGTCTCGTACTTTTCAACAATCGCCTTCATACCGGGCATATTTGAAACTAACACGGGAATGCCGGCATGAAAGTAATCAAATATTTTATTTGGGAGTGCATAGAAGTAATTTTTACCAAGATTTTGTTCCAGCGAAATTCCGATATCTCCCTGGATGGTAAGTTCATGCAGTTTCTCATGCGGAAGCCTGCCAGTAAAAATCACCTTTTCATTCAGGCCTTCTTCAATAGTTTTCCTTTTTAGTGCTTTGAGAAGATATCCATCACCTGCGATTAATAAGACCACCTCATCCATTAACTTTATTGCATCCATTATTTCTTCAATTCCCCTTCCCATATTCAAAGCTCCCTGGTATAAAATTTTCTTTCTCGTTTTAATACTTTCCGGTAAGGGATAAATATTACCTGCTTTTTTTATCATGGGAAGGTTCCTGATAATGTCAAATTTGACTCCGTATTTATTGGAATATTCCCCGGCAATTGCTTCACTTACTGTATATGCATATTTTAAATGAGGTATTATAAAGGCTTCAATCAGCATCCATATTTTTCGTATCACCGGTCTGTCCTGAAGTTCAGGGATTTCAGTAAAATATTCGTGGCTGTCATATACCAGAACACAATTCCTTAATCTTGCCACGAGAAAATTAGCAGGCAGAGTATCCAGATCACAGGAAATAAGTATATCGATTTTTTTTCGGCTTATGAGATAGAGAAATAGCCTGATATTAAATAATAAATAGAACAAAAAACCCTTATTCACCAATAGGCGGAATCGTCTGATATAATAATCTCTTAACCCCAGCTTCGGGCTATTATTGAATTTTCTCCCAATGAGGATAATCCTTCCTCCTGATTTCCTAAGGGTATAACAGGTGCGGTGAGCTCTTGCATCTGTTAACAGATCGTTGATTACGGAAATATAAATATGTTTCACAAATGCAAATATCAGGCAAAAAACATTCAGTAAATAATTTTTCCGGTATTAAAAAGTGTACTTCTGACTATATTTGTGAAATAATGAGGTATATGCAGAAAATATACAAAGAGAATTATTCCCTCAAACGCCTGAATACCTTTGGTTGCGATGTGAAAACTAGGCATTATGCTAAGCTTTCTGACCCGGCTCAGATTAAAGATATTTTTAAAGAAATAGTGCACAATGCTTATAATTTCATGATATTAGGGGAGGGGAGTAATATTCTTTTCATAAATGATTTTGAAGGGATGGTAGTTCATAATGTTCTTAAGGGACTAAAATGTGAGTATGAGGATAATAATAAGGTGGTTATTAAGGTTGCATCCGGAGAGAACTGGGATGACTTTGTAGCATATTGTGTTAAAATGAATTATGGGGGTATTGAAAACCTCTCCCTCATCCCCGGTTCAGCAGGTTCATCCCCGGTTCAGAATATTGGTGCGTATGGAGTGGAGGTAAAAGACAGGATCATCCATGTGGAAGGATATTTATTGCCGCATCTTGAATACACTGTTTTAAAAAACGAGGAATGCCGGTTTTCATATCGCGACAGTATATTCAGGAATGAGTTGAAAAACCGGTTTTTAATCACTGCCGTTGTTTTCAGTCTGGATAAGCATCCGGTTTTTGAGTTGAGGTATGACATGGTGAATGAACTATTCCATAAGAAGGATAAACAGAATCTTGTTACTCTCAGGGAAACAATCATGGAGATACGAAAGAGTAAACTCCCTGATCCAAAAGAATTTGGTAATGCCGGGAGTTTCTTTAAAAATCCGGTTATTTCCTGCGACAAGTATGAGCGCATGAAGAATCAATGGCCGGATTTCCCTGGTCATCCCTCTGCAGGTGATTCAATGAAAATTTCTGCAGCATGGCTTATTGAGAAATCCGGTTGGAAGGGTGTTCGTGAGGGAGATGCCGGCATATGGAACTCACAGCCTCTGGTAATTGTTAATTATGGTTGTGCCGGGGGTAAGGAGATTTTTAATTTTTCAGAAAAAATAAGGAAATCGGTTTACAGAAAATTCCGTATTAAGCTCGAAAGGGAGGTATATGTTTCAGGAAATTAATTCCAAATCCTCCTCCTGTTAAGAGCCTGCTGGTATAATCTTGCATTCCTGTAATGCTCCGAAAGCGTCCCGGCAAAATTGTGATAACCTGAGAAGTCTTCTTTTGCGCAAAAGTAAAGATAGTTATGTTTTTCGTAATTCAGAACGGCATCAATTGATGTTATGGAAGGAATACAAATAGGTCCGGGAGGTAAACCCTGGTATTTATATGTATTGTATAATGAATTAATTGCTTTGTGTTTGTTAAGCACTCTTCTGATAGAAAAATCCCGCCATGCATAAATCACTGTTGGATCCGACTGAAGAGGAATACCCCGGTTTATTCTGTTTATAAATACTCCTGCAATGGTTTGATTTTCTTCACTATGAAGAGATTCCTGTTCTACGATAGAGGCAAGTATTGAAACTTCAAGTGGTTTTAGTTTTATCTGCTCTGATTTTTTTATCCGGCTGTTTAACCAAAAAACATTATACTCATTATTCATTCGATGCACAAACCGCTCAGGAGATGTGTTCCAGTAAAATTCATATGTATTTGGTATAAACATAGCGGGGAATGTTTCGCTGTTGAAGCCATATTTTTTAATAATTGTCGTATCCGAGAAGGTTCTGATAAAACTTATTGAATCAGGTTCAAGTTGTTTAGAAATTATTCCGGCAAGATCATTTAAGGACCGTATGCTATTAAAGACTAATCTTAATGGTTCCTGTTTTCCCGATCTGAGCAGATTAATGAGCTCGTTATTATTTATATTATTAACCAGCCGGTAACGGCCCGGTTTGATATTATTGGGATACTTTTTCTTTTTTGCCAGCCAATCGAATTTGTCCGGGTGCTGTATATACCCATTTTCGCGAAGGTCATGGATAACTGTTTCATAATCAGCGTTGCTGTGAATATAGAAAAGTGTACTATTTTCATCTGTTAAGGACACCGCAGGAGAGAAGATAGCAGTATATACCCGGAGTAATATGACAAACGAAACAATTATTCCCGTAATTATTAACCAAAGGATAACCCGCAGGAAAGGTGGTTTTTTTCTTGAAATATTTCTTCTAACCATATGAATAAAAAAAAAGATAATAATATCATTTTAATAATTTTTCGGAGAAACAGGTATAAGGTGACATAATATCCAGTAAATCAGGTTTTCAACAGGTTTCTTGCAGATTGAGATAATCACTCCAGTTTATTTAAAGCATTCTTAAGTCTGTCCATTGCTTTAAGCAGGTTCTTATCGGAATTTGCATAAGAGATTCTAATATTCATGGGAGCTCCGAATGCGTTACCGGGAACAGTTGCTACATGAGCTGTTTCGAGGAGATATGCACACAGGTCTTCTGAATTGCTTATAAGTTTCTCATTATTCGATTTGCCAAAGTATGCACTAACATCGGGGAAAACGTAGAATGCTCCTTCAGGAATACTGAACTTCAGTCCCGGAATATTTTTTAGTTGGTCAAGCACCAGGTTACGACGACGGAGGAATGCTGCATTCATGTCGGTTGTACATTGCTGGTTTCCATTCAGCGCCTCAAGGGCTGCCTTCATGGCTATGGTAGTTGAGCCAGAGGTCATTTGTCCCTGAAGTTTGGTCACTGCTTTTGCAATCCATAAGGGAGCACCAAGGTAACCGATCCTGTAACCTGTCATGGCGTATGCTTTGGAAACGCCGTTTACCGTTACAACCCTGTCTTTAATCTCCGGGAACCCGCCTATGCTCGTATATTTCCCGGTGAAATTGATCAACTCATAAATTTCATCCGAAATAACATACATCTCAGGATATTTAGCCAGCACGGAAACCAGTCCTTTCAGCTCTTCTTCGGAATATACACTTCCTGTAGGATTATTGGGTGAACAGAGGAGCAAAGCCCTGGTTTTTGGGCTTATGGCTTTCTGAAGTTGTTCAGGGCTTATTTTATAGTTTGCTTCGACCGGGGTGTTAATTACGACATTGGTGCCTTCCGCAATCTTAACCATTTCGAGATAACTGACCCAGTAAGGAGCGGGCACAATTACCTCGTCCCCGGCGTTTATGATACACATGAGTACGTTCACGATGGAATGCTTTGCCCCTGTTGATACAACAATCTGATGGGGAGTAAAATCCAGGTTGTTCATGGTTTTGAACTTCCGGCAAATAGCTTGTCTTAGGTCAAGGTATCCGGGAACAGGAGGATAAAATGAAAAATTTTCATCTATGGCTTTTTTTGCGGCAGTTTTAATATGGTCGGGGGTAGGGAAATCGGGTTCCCCGACACTTAGGTTAATCACATCAATACCAGCGGCCTGCATCTCCCGGCTCCTGGTGTTCATGGCTATGGTCTGGGAAGATGAAAGAGAAATTATTCTTTTTGAAAGGTGTTCCATGAAATTAAAAAATTTTGTTGGAAATAGAGAAGGTTAAAGATTTTTTTATTTCCTCAAAAATAATTTAATAAGATTAATATTCAGGTTTTTTTATTAAGTTTAGTATGTAAAATTTATTAACATGAGTGAATATATTGAAATACTAAAAATTACGATTCCCGGACTTCTTGTTCTGCTGGCGAGTGTTTTTACCCTTAAGATACTATTCAGAAATGAGGAGAAAAAGCGAAAATCCGGGTTTATGATGGAAATAAAAGACACCACACTACCTCTGAGGTTGCAGGCCTATGAGCGTTTGATACTTTTTCTGGAACGAATATCGCCGGACTCACTGTTAATGCGTGTTAACCGATCAGATGTAAATTGCGGAAGAGTTCAGAATGAACTTGTTACTGCTGTCAGAACTGAATTTGAACATAATCTGGCACAGCAGATGTATATAAGTTCAATGGCCTGGGATGCTGTTAAAAGTGCAAGAAACAGTGTAATAAAACTCATAAACGATTCCGCTTCGGAATTAAAACCGGAAGCCGCAGGAAATACTTTGTATAAAAAGATTCTTGAAAAGCTTATGGAGCTCAAATCTTCACCAACTGAAGCAGCCGTTGAGTATCTGAAGAAGGAAGTGCGGGAATTGTTTTAATACATATTATTTGATCAATTCCACGCTTCTTTTTACGAACTTTGTTAATTCCTCACCCTTTAACATATTGTTTGCCAGCAAAGCGAGATCCACAATCTGCCTGAGAATTTTATTTTTTGTGCCGAACTCTCTGAGACATTCTTTCTTTTCATTTTCAATATCAGCTATTTTCTTTGTTAATTCATCAAATTTATCTTTTTCTGCCTGAGGTATTTCATCCTCTTTCTTCTCTTTTTTTGCTTCTGTCAGCTTTTCATTTTCTTCTTTTAGCGGCAGTGCTTTTTCGTTTATTTTGGCCAGTTTCTGCCCCAGCTTTTTATTTTTATCTTCAAGTATTTTCAATACAAGAGGATGCTTGGTGTTTACAACAAGATTAAAACTGTCGGGAAGATTCCCGTATATTCCTTCTCCGCCACTTAAGGCTGACATATCTTTCATTCTTCTCATAAACTCCGACTGAGTTATGGTTACAGGTTCTGCTTCTTCACCCAGGGCTTCAAATTCAATATAATAATTGTTTTTACCGGAAACCTGACTTTCGAAAACATCTCTGAGATCATTTTTCTCTTCTTCGGTCAGATTATTTTTGTCAATATCCTCTTTTAATATTAGTTTATCGATTATATCGGCATCTACTCTTGAGAACCTTGTTTCCTTTAATTTCTGTTCAAGATGATTAATGAAGTGCGGATCAAGCTGTCCATCCATCATGAGAACATCGTAACCTTTCTTCTTTGCATTCTCAATAAAGGAATGTTGAGTTTCCTTATCAGTTGCATAGAGGTAAACCAGTGATTTGTTTTTATCAGTCTGGTTTTCTTTTACAAGTTTTTCATATTCCTCCAGAGTGAAATATTTACCATCAGTATTTTTTAAAAGTGAAAATTTTGTTGCTCTCTCATAGAATTTTTCTTCAGTTATCATACCATAGGTTATGAAGAGTTTCAGATCGTCCCATTTCTTTTCAAACTGCTCACGGTCATTCTTAAAAATTTCTTCAAGTCTGTCAGCAACTTTTTTAGATATATGAGCAGAAATCTTTTTTACATTACTGTCGCTTTGTAAATAGCTTCTTGATACATTGAGAGGAATATCAGGCGAATCCAGGACGCCGTGAAGTAATGTGAGAAACTCCGGGACAATCCCTTCTACAGAGTCTGTAACAAATACCTGGTTGGAATACAACTGTATCTTGTTTTTCTGAATTTCAAAATTACTTTTTATTTTAGGGAAGAATAAAATTCCGGTAAGATTGAAGGGATAATCCACATTCAGATGAATATTGAAAAGAGGTTTTTCAAGAACGGGATAGAGATCCTGATAAAACTCAAGATAATCATCTTCTTTGAGATCGGCAGGTTTTTTTGTCCAAAGAGGATTAGGATTATTAATAATTCTGTTTTTTCCTGTATCTGTTTCTTTTCCGTCTTTCCATTCTTTTTCTTTTCCAAATGCGATTTCAACTGGCAGGAATTTACAGTACTTACGAAGGATTTCGTATATCCGGTTTTCTTCCAGAAATTCTTCGGAGTCTTTATCAATATGAAGAATTATATCCGTACCTCTTTCCTCTTTTTCTGTATTATCAAGAGAGTATTCAGGAGACCCGTCGCATATCCAATTGACCGGTTTCGCTTCATCCTGGTATGATTTGGTAATGATTTCCACCTTTTCTGAGACCATAAAGGCAGAATAAAACCCGAGGCCAAAATGTCCTATTAATGAACTGTCCTGGTTTTTGTATTTTTCAAGAAATTCTTCTGCACTGGAGAATGCGATCTGGTTAATATATTTTTTTATTTCATCGCCTGTCATTCCGATGCCTTTATCGGATACCTTAAGTGTTTTTTTCTTTTTATCGAGTTCTACATGAATTGTCAGATCCCCAAATTCTCCTTTAAATTCGCCTGCTGAGGATAGTGATTTTAATTTTTGTGTGGCATCAACTGCATTTGAAATAAGTTCACGAAGAAAGATCTCATGATCGGAGTACAGGAACTTTTTTATTATCGGGAAAATGTTTTCGGTTGAAACACCAATTTTACCAGTCTGCATAGTATTAATTTTTTAAATTCAACAAGTGATATTTGGGTTTCAAAGCTTGTGCCACGGTTTGGGCACTGACAAATAGTCATAGGACAGATGCGTTTTTTGGCACAAAAGAAGGGTATTAATAATTTCTTGCATCCACATCTCTCTCAAGAATAAAAGCTCCTTTATAGAATCTGAGTGCATCGTATGAGCCGTCAGGAACATAAAAACGATAATTTCCCTGTAAAACAGTTTCAAGCGGTCTAAGATGGTCAAATACAATTTTCCCCAGTTTATCGTCATATCTGAGTGTCATTGCTATATGGGAAGAATACTCAAAGATCAGTCGTTTTAAAGTGTCCTTTTCGTTTCTGATCTCTCCGCCAAGCAAGAGCGTATTATTATCTGATTTAAGTATCTCAATAATCTTTTTATTTGAGAAATTGGTATTAAAATCGAAGCCCAGTAATATATACCATATATCTCTCCGGAATGAAAACGGGGTAATGGAATAATATAAAGCTCCGTACCAGTTATCCTTGTCTAATAATTGATTTTCAGGACTTTTTATTTTATCTGATTTATCTGAAAGAGAATGTATTAATATTGCATCTCCTTTTCTTCTGGAAGGAATTCTTTGCTGAACTATGGAGTAATATATATAGTTTGATTTTTCATCCTGTATATGCCATGAATATACATTCAGCTTATCATCTGATGATCTGGCTTTGCCTATCATGTCAAGAAGCGGCCAGGTGTAGAAAAAACTTTCCTGAGAAGACAATATCTCTGAGAAATATTTTACCAGTTCCTTATTCAGTGAGTCTTTTTTTGTGTCGCTGGTAATGGAATACAAAAGATTAAATTTCTCCTTTAGATTTGTCTCAGCATTGAAAACGCTTGAAAGATTCAGGCTTTGACCAGTAAGAATTGATGGGAATAAAAACAGTGCAATAATGTTAAAAAAATAATTCATCCGGAGAAGGAATTAGTTATTTTATTGTTAATTAATGAGTTCTGATGGAACCCCCATGTTTGTTCATGTCCTTGTTGTGTGCGCTAGTGCATGGGGGTTTCATCCAGTTATAATTATTTTTGTGATCCATATAATGCTATACTTTTTGAAGCAAACATAAAGTTTCTCTTTAACGGAATGAATAACGAATTTATTTGCTTTTGTCTGTAACACTTTCATCTATTGATTTGAGAATCAAATTACATGCCTCATCAATCTCAGCATCACAGATTGTTAGTGGGGGAGATATTCTGATTGCTGTATCACAGAAAAGGAACCAATCGGTGATAACTCCGTTTTTTAAAGCTTTTTTCACAACCCTATGCATCAGTTCAGAGGATTTAAATTCGATTGCAAGAAGAAGGCCGGTACCTCTTATTTCCTTAATTGCAGGATGAATTAGTTTCTGACGGAACCGCATTTCTTTTTCCTTTACAGTTTTTTGAAGCGATTCTCTTTGAATTATGTTTAGAGCAGTCAAACCGGCAGTACATGAAAGTGGATGGCCGCCAAAAGTTGTTATATGAGCTAATGCAGGATTTGAGTTTAAACTTTGCATTAGTTCTTTACGGCAGATAAATGCTCCCAGAGGCAATCCTCCTCCAAGACTTTTGGCGAGAACTATAATATCGGGTATAAGGTTGAATTTTTGAAAGGCAAATAGTTCTCCTGTTCTTCCGAAGCCTGTTTGTATTTCATCAAATACAAGCAGTGTTCCTGTTTCCGTACATTTTTTTCTGATACTTTCGAGGTAATTGGCTGAAGGCATGACAACTCCTGCTTCTGCCTGTACAGGTTCAATTACAACGCAGGCAGTATCAGATGAGATAAAACCTAATTCTTCCTGAGAATTAAAATTAAGTTTCCGGATGCAAGGAATAAGAGGATGAAATCCTTTTTTCAGATTATCATTTCCCATAATGCTCATAGCGCCCATTGTACTTCCATGATATGCATTATTAAATGAAATGATCTCACTTCTTCCTGTATATTTCCTTGCCAGTTTTATGGCCCCTTCAATGGCTTCTGATCCGCTATTGACAAAATAAACATTATCTAATCCTGAGCCAAGGGAATTTGTGAGTGTTTGAGCATAAGTTACCTGTGGTGACTGGATCATTTCACCATAGACCATTACATGTGTGTGGCGGTTGAGTTGAATTTTTATATTTTCTATCACTTCAGGGTGGGAGTGTCCGAGAGCTGAAACAGAAACTCCTGCTATAAGATCTATATATTTTTCCCCGGAGGGACTATAAATATATATTCCTTTTGCATGACTAACCTCCAGAAGAACAGGATCCGGAGAGGTTTGAGAAAGACAGGTAAGGAAAAGCTGCCGGTTAGATAACATTGGGGTAAAAAAAGGAAGAATAATTTATTTAATGATCAGATTAATATCCTTCATTAATTTTTCTTTGTATGATTTCCCGATAGGAATATTTTTTGTGCCTTCATCCGTATTAATAATAACAGAATTATCTTCAATGATATTAATACATCCTGTATTTACAATGAACGATCTGTGAACACGGGTGAATTTGTTGGCAGGAAGTTTTTGTTCTATTGCTTTCATTGTAAAATGGATAGTATATTTTTCCTTAAAAGTATTAAAGATCACATAATTTTCGAGTGCTTCAACCCATAAAATCTCATCATATTTTAATCGCACAAGGCAGGAATTTTTCTTAATAAAAATTTCATCCTTCCCAATCATATTTGATTTATTCTTCTCAAATCTATTTATTGCCCGGTCAATGGCTTTAAAAAACCTGCTGTAAGAAATAGGTTTCAGAAGATAATCTGTAACATCGCAATCAAAAGCATCAAGAGCATACTTTTCTTTTGATGAAACAATTATTATCTGAGGAGGATTACTAAGCGAGTGAAGGAAGTCGATTCCACTCATTTCAGGCATTTCAATATCTAGAAAAATAAGATGAATATTATTATCATGCTGGAGATAATTGATAGCTTCCACAGCATCAGAAAATGATTCCTTCAAAGCTAAGCCATCACTTTTTCTGATGAATTCTTCGAGGATTCTTCTGGAGAGTTTATCGTCATCAATAATAATACAATTCATTCTAAATTAGGGTTAATCATAGAAAAAATATATCTTATCACCTATTTTTATTATTTTATCAAAGATAAGAAAATATCTATAAAATTTAATAACTAATATAAATTTTTATAATCCGGATTTTTTATTAATTCTCTTTAGTGATTTTCTCACACGAATTAAAAGTATTTCATCTGTTTCTTCCTGATCAGTTTTTTACCAGGATCAGATGTAGTTATGAGGTTTCTGAGTTAGTGAATATAATAGAACCAGTGATAGTTTTACAGGTGTTTAGGGTTGAAAGCAAATAAAAAAAGCTGCCCTGGGAAGGACAGCTTTTTTTAAAAGATACCATATCTTTAATTAACTGCACCAGCTAATTCACTACCAGCTTTAAATTTTACAACTTTTTTAGCACTAATTGTAATAGGTTTACCAGTTTGCGGGTTTCTTCCAGTTCTGGAATTTCTTTTTGAAACTGAAAATGATCCAAAACCTACCAAAGCGACGCGATCACCCTTTTTAAGGGCACCAGTGGTTGTTTTAACAAAAGCGTCGAGGGCTCTTTTAGCATCAGCTTTCGTGAGTTTAGCTTCAGCAGCGATTGCATCAATAATTTGAGCTTTGTTCATAATAAAAAAATTTTGGGTTAATAATTCTAAAGTGTCAAACTATCTACAAATATAGAGTATTTCTTATGTGTAGCAAATTTACAGCAAAAAAAATGCGATTTTGTTGATAAAATATAGATTTTTTAGTGTTAATACCTGTGAAATAGGCTATAAATGTGGTTTTTCAGTGAATTTTTTATTTGAAATTTATACTTTTTTTACGATGATATATTCGTTGATAACAATAAAGGAACCAAAAAAAGTATTATTTTTGCGCCCGGAGGAATGGCAGAGTGGTCGAATGCGGCGGTCTTGAAAACCGTTGTACCGTCAGGTACCGGGGGTTCGAATCCCTCTTCCTCCGCCACCCGGCAAAAAAACCCGCGTAAGCGGGTCTTTTGTTTTATGCCAGCCCAGCGCAATGCGCAGCATAAGCGCTGGGCTGGCATAAAACAAAAGGAGCCCGAAGGGTTTTTTGCCGGGTGATCAGCTTCTCCCCCCCAGGGATCACTGAGCGCAGCGAAGTAATCCTGATCCAGAGGGATCACTGAGCTCCCCTGTTAATTTCTCTGAAAAAATCATTTAAATTTGCAAAATTCAAAAAAAAACTATCATTTTGGAAAAAGCATTTAGTGGAGAGATATGACCTTGTTTAAAAATAAATATCGAATTGAGACCACCCGGTTGCAGCATTGGGATTACACATCTGACGGACGATATTTTATTACCATTTGCACCAGGAACCGTGTACCGTTTCTGGGGGAAATTGAAAAAGGGAAAATGATTTTGAATGAATATGGACATATTGTAGAACACTGTTGGTTCGATCTGATAAATCATTACCGCAATCTGCAATTGGATACATTTATAATAATGCCAAACCATATTCATGGAATAATGATTATTGATAATTCGCACCAAAAAATCAATACCATTGTTAATGAATGGGACGAAATGGATCGGCGGGATGGGATGGATTGGCGGGAAATAAACCCGCGGGAAATGGATCGGCGGGAAATGGACCGGCGGGAAATGGACCGGCGTGATGGGTTTGATCGGCGGGATGGAATGGATCGTTGGGATGATATGGATCGGCGTGATGGAATGGATCGTTGGGATGATATGGATCGGCGTGATGGGTTTGATCGGCGTGATGGGTTTGATCGGCGTGATGGGTTTGATCGGCGGGATGGGTTTGATCGGCGGGATGGGTTTGATCGGCGTGATGGGTTTGTAGAGACGGGTTTCAAACCCGTCTCTACGAATCCAAATCCGAATCCAAATCCGAATCCAAATCCGAATCCAAATCCGTCCCCCCAAACGTTCCCGTTCCAATCCCTACACCCACCCCCACCCCCACCCACGCCCACACCATTGGATTCAAAACAATCGCAATCACGTCACGGAATATTTGAATTTGTCCGTGCGTTAAAAACATTCTCATCCAGGCGAATGAACGAAATGGACAATACCCCAGGCATATCACGCTGGCAATTACGATTTCATGACCATATCATCAGGAATGAAAAGGAATTTTACAGAATTCAGCAATACATTATAAATAACCCATTAAACTGGGCAAAAGATTCATTTAATATGGATAAGAAAAAAACCTGACATCTTAGAATGGTGTATATGTTTATTCCGAAAATCTCTGAAATATACTATAAACTGTAAAAAAACTATATAAACGGGCATTATTTCCTATAAGTGGCCAATTTATAGTCAATTAACTTCAGATTTACATTTTGATATAGCCAATGCAGAATAAGCTGATATCTGATACGAGCAGATTAATTAAATTTTATTATTCAGAGGGAAGTATCTTAAACCATGCTTTATTTCCCCTTACATCAATATCCCATTTTTGTTTTTTATCCCCGGTACTTTTAATTCTGTTTTCCAAAATCGCTTTTTTCATAAAGTCAATTACCTCGCTCTCTGTAGAGAATTCAACATAAAAATTTTCAGAGGGAGAAGGATTTTTCTCCCTAAAATGCAGACAGGTATAATTATTATAACCTTCCAGTAATTGCTCCCATTCAAGCAATCCATTCTGAAAACCAAGCTTTCCCCTGAATAACCGGAAGTCCTTTTCCTGTGAATTATATCCATATACATTTGAAGGATTGAAATCAAGGTTTTCAGGTATGTTTGAAATTAAGAGATTTGCTATTTCCCTTGCCTGGGCTTTCTCTTTTTCCGAACTTTTAGCCATAGCTATCGAAATGAAATAATTCCCTTTGCCAAGCAATATCTGATGCCCTGTTTCACAATAGTGTGGTGTAGGCCCTTGCATTTCAATGCATCTGTATTTCTTAAGAGAGAAAATCCCAAAAGCAGCAGCAGCATCCTGCATATTATATACTTCAATAACATATCTCGCAACTGTGGAATGGTATTCTCTGTATGTGAGATTATTAAAACCATATTCAAAATATAATTCTGCACCACCATTAATATGCCCGAAGAGTGTTTCTCCCGTGAACACTTTTTCCTTTACTTTTTTGATATCAGAATGGCTGAAATCCGGAAATGCAATTTCTGTTTGTGCATGGAGACATTCTGCACTAAAAATGATAAATAAGACAAGAGAGAATTTACCAATGTTTGTCATGTTTTCTTAATTAAAGAATTTATTACAACAGGTTAAAAACATAATTTATTACAATTCGATTTTTTTACCATAATTTTACAGAATTCAGCAATTCCCAGTTTTAAATTTTCTGCAAGCTCCATAAATCTCCTTGCTGTCGTAACTTCTTCTTCCTGTATACCTTCTTCCATACGCTTTTTAAGTATTATATCATATCCAATTCTATCTATTGCCACAGGATCGGTGGGGAAAAGCAATGTTTTGTAATTGATAAAACTTTATAACCTCAGAACCAGTAACCAATATTGATAAAGCTCAGAACCCTCGTTTTGTTGATTGATTTCATCAATGTGTATTCTATTGGTCCTATCCAGCTGTCGTAGCTGAAAGTAAGACCGAAGCCTCCAATCATTTTATTATAGGTAAAAAGTTCTGTGAAATCAGATTTCAGATTACCAACATTTGCTTTTGCAGTAATATATAAGTTTTTGAACAGTTCAATCTGGAGGTCAGCTCTAAGTACCAGTGCATTTTTTTCGGCACGTTCCATGAAATCCAAACCTACAAACGGTATCATCCCATTTCTTCTAACCGGATTTAATCCTCCGGTGTAAAAATAATACTGGTACGGGATAGAGTCGCCATGAGCAAATCCTCCATAGGCATGAAGAAGTAGGGATCCGCGAGGCGAAAGGCGCATGACCTTGCTTGTTCTGCCAGAAAAGAAAAGAACAGGGTGCTGATTTTTATGTGTTATAATCCTGAACTCGGTGTTCATTTTAACGCCTCGTTTTGGAAAGTAAGCATTATCATATGAATCAAGCTCCACGAAACCGTAATAACTGAGAAATGTTTGCCTTGACTGATCGAAATTAAATCCCGGATCAATTCTTGGTTTCAGAATTGTTCGTTCCATCTCGGTTCCAAAACCAATGGCATGGCTATTTCTGATTATGGATTGGGTGTAAAGCTGAATACTGCCTTCAGTATAACTCAGGTTTGAAATTTTCCTTCCTTCATTATTGTAAGCAAAAACATCGAAATTGTTTACTTCTGCATTAAGTCCAAATCCCGGTTTCCACCCATTATTCTTGAAATAATTTATATTCAGGAATGGATTTTCGCCGAGGGAAAGGTTTGTTGAGAATTTAGATCCATCCAATAAAACATTCCTGAAGGTTGTGTTTAACAGGAGAGCAGCTTTGTAATTTGTATCATAATGTAACCCGGCCCGGAAGAGACCCCCTTTTGCCTCTGTTGCATTTATAATTATCCGGGTACCGCCACTTTCGGGTACTTCCAGCTGCCAGGATATTTTTTCAAAATATAGACTGGAATATGTCCTTTCCACTGCTGTTCCAATTTCTTCAGGTGAATATTTTTGCATAGGTTCAAGTTGTAATTTTCCTGACACTAATTTAGACGATACTTTATTCAGACCTTTTATCTTAATTTCTTTTATAAGAATTGAATCCAGTATAGGGAGGTTCTGTGAAGGGGAATAGGTGTTATCATATTTACGAAGCGTCTCAGCCAGTTCTTTCATCTCCGTGAATTTTTGTCGGGCCGCTATTTCACCAAGTGCAATAAGGGTGTCTGTAGCATTAAAACTGGATGCTGAATAATCTTTGATCTCAGGGGTAATAAGAATGTTGCAATGACTTTTGTTAATTTCGTTTAAACTATGACCAAGAAACAAAGTTGTTTGCTCAATAATCCTGATAATTGAATTGAGATCTTCTTTTGTATGGAACTGAAAACCAACATCCACACCGATAATAATATCAGCTCCCATATCCTTTACATGATTAACAGGAAAATTATTTACAACTCCGCCGTCAACAAGTAATTTACCTGATATTTCTATTGGGTAAAAGACACTTGGGATGCCCATGCTGGCGCGCATTGCTTCCGGAAGGGAACCTTCTCTGAATACTACCTCCTCTCCTGTTTCAATATTTGTTGCAACACAGAGGTAGGGGATTTGCAGATCATTAAAGTTCCTGACATCATGGACAGGCGCGCATAATACATTTAAGATATTTTCAATATTCTGCCCGTTAACTATTCCGGAAGGAATGACTATTCTTCTTTCTTCTATGGGAAAAGAAAGAAGAAACCTGTCATTATCAGCTTTTTCTTCAAGGGTAATATATCTGCGTGGAATATCATCGGTAAGGTAATAGTTCCATCGCATCCCTTTAGCAATTTTTTCGAGAGAATCGGCAGAATATCCAATTGCATAAAGCCCTCCTATAATACTTCCCATACTTGTCCCCCCGATGTAATCAGGTCGTATGCCGGCTTCTTCCATAACCTTCAGGAAACCAATGTGGGCAAGCCCTTTTGCTCCTCCACCACTAAGGACTACACCAATTTTTGGTCTTTCGGTATTATCAGACTGACAAAAGGAGTTTTGTGTTATAAAGCACACTAAAAAGCTGAAGAAAATCAGCCTTTGCATGCTCCGGATTATTCCTGAAATGAAATATTTTTTAAACACCTGTTATTCTTTGTAAATTATAAGTTTTCCCACCCAGGGAAGAAGCAATGATTCCTTTGTTACAGCTCATTCACTAACAAAGTTAAAAATTATTAATCTTAACCGCATGTACGGTTTGATTATTCTGTATTTTTTTAGAGATATGAATAATAAGTAGCCTTAAAACGGAAAAACAAATAATAAATTCTACATTTTAAGGTAGTCTCTTAGCATATAAAGTGTAAATTTGCAAAAAATGGAGAGTATGAGTTTAGAGATCAATGAAAAGGATTTAAAGAAGTTTATTGTAGTTGGGGACCGTATTTTGATTAAACCCAAAAATCAGCAGCAGACCAAATCAGGTTTGTATCTTCCGCCGGGTGTCACAGAAAATGAAAAGATTCATAGCGGTTATGTTCTCAAAGTGGGGCCGGGTTATCCCATTCCTGCAATAAATGAAACTGATGAATTATGGAAAACCTCCAATGATAATGTCAAATATGTTCCTTTGCAACCAAAAGAGGGAGACATTGCAGTTTATCTTCAGAAAAGCGGATGGGAAATTGAATTTAATAAAGAAAAATTACTTATTATTCCACAATCTGCTATTTTATTACTTATCAGGGATGAAGGTCTTTTTGAGTAAGATTTATAATACATGAAGAATAAGCGTCCTGGAAAAGCTGCCAGATAATAAAGACATTAATATTTTGATACTACTTTGTTATAATTGACTACGTTATCAGATTTCACTCCCTTAAAAAAATCCTGAATATTTTTCAGGCTTGTCCTGGCAATTTGTATAAGAGCTTCGTGTGTCATAAAACCCTGATGGGCAGTTATCAATACATTCGGGAATGTCATTAGTCTTGAAATAAGTTCGTCATCAATAATCCTTTCTGAAAGATTTTTGAAAAAGATTTTTTCTTCTTCGGCATATACATCAATTCCAAGATAGCCCAGATGCCTGTTTTTTAGTGCTTCTATCACATCCTGGGTATTGATTAGTTTACCCCGGCTGGTGTTTATGAGCATTGCGCCCTTTTTCATCATTCCAAGACTATTTTTGTTTATCAGATGAGTGGTTGAGGGATTCAGAGGACAATGAAGAGAAATAATATCGGAATTCATAAAAAGATTTGGCAAATCGGTATATTCTATGCCTTTATCTATTAACTGAGGATTCTTATAGATATCATATGCAAGAATTTTACATCCAAACCCACTCATAATCGTTGCAAAAACACTTCCGATATTTCCGGTTCCTATAACTCCGACAGTTTTACCATAGAGATCAAAACCTTCAAGTCTTTCCAGTGAGAAGTTGTTGTCTCTTACTCTGTTGAATGCCTTGTGTATCTTTCTGTTAAGACTTAAAATAAGAGCAACCGCATGTTCGGCGACAGCATAAGGGGAATAAGCAGGCACCCTCATAACTGTAATCCCAAACTCTTCAGCAGCTTCCAGGTCAATATTATTAAATCCTGCGCAGCGCAAAGCAATAAGTTTAATACCTAAATCATAGAGATTTGAGATAGTTTCCCTGTTTACTTTGTCATTCACAAATGCCGAAATAGCAAGATAACCTTCTGCAAGTTTTGCACTGGATGGTTTTAATGATCCTTCATAGTAGCTGATCTCAAATCCGAATTCTTTATTTTCCCGTTCAAAATATTCCTGATCGAATGATTTAGAACTGTATAAAGCTATTTTCATATAATTTATTTATGTAAATGTAAGGAAAGATAACTGTGGTGGAAAAAATAAGCGAATCTATTAGATAAACATTAAAAAATGGATGTTTAACAGTTTGTATCAAGTGTTAAAAAATATTATCAGATATGTTAATTTCCTTTCTGTTATTGATAAGATCAACATCGGGGTATCCAACTGTTATAAGTTCGGCTGAAAAAAGTATTTTATCCCCGGTGTAACAAAAAGCATAGGTGGATTTATTCATCCAAATTTCAGCAGGTATCGAAAAAGTTTCTTCCGTGCCATCCTTAAAGATTAATTTCAGGCTGGCAGGGAAAGGCATCCCTCCGGAGTTCTCAATAATTATATCTGTGGAAGAATTTTTTACATGTATTTCTGCGATTTTCAAGTCAGGGTATGCAAAACGACCAAACCATGGATCAAAAAACCATCCCAGTTCCATCCCCGAAATGTGTTCTAAAAGACTGATAAAGTCCCATGGCGTAGGGTGTTTCCCTTTCCATTTTTCGATAAACCCGATGATGCACTCCTGGAAAACATCTTTACCAAGAATATCCCTGAGTGTCCAGAAAGCAAGACTTGGTCTCATATATTCGTGTACCTGGAAAATTTCATCAGAAAGGTAATTGGAATTTACGATAGGAGGCACGTCTTGTTCTGTTGCAGCAACCAAAGGGTATTGTTTATTATACAGTTTTCTGTAATTCAATGTAGTATCTCTCAGAAGATGTTGTTCCTGAGCTATCATTGTTACTAAACCCTCATCGAGCCATCCGTGTTTTTTCTGGTTTGTTCCTACAAGAAATGGGAAATAGCTATGACCAATCTCATGAGTTGTGACAAATAATGTACCCCTGGGATCAGATTCTCCGTTATTTTTTATCATGGGGAATTCCATTCCTCCTTTACCATTAAAAATGGTAAGTTTTGGATATGGATAAGCTATTCCGGGAAAGGTTTGAGAATATTCCTTAACAGACCAGGCTGCTATTTCAGCTACATCTCTGAAGTTAACAGATGCTTTTCTATATGCACTTTCTATTAAAACCCGCCTTTTCAATCCACCCTTATCTGTAATTTCAACAGATGTTCCGTCCCATAAATAGGTGTTGCTAACTGCAAAAGCAAAGTCATTAACATTTTGTGCCGAGAATTTCCAGATGTTTTTAGCTTTCTTCGTAATTAGCGACTTCGTTTTCATATCTTCCCGGTCAATAATATGCACTATTTCATCAGAATTTTTTGCAAGATTGAATTTTTCAAGATATTCTTTTTGTAAAACACTTTCAGGATTCATCAGGTCTCCTGTGCCCCAAACTATAAAATTCTGTGGTACACGTATATTAACAAGGAAATCTCCATATTCATTATAAAATTCTGCTACTCCGGTATAATCTGACATATCCCAGCCATTAATATCATCAAATACAGATACCTGAGGAAACCAGTAAGCAATAAAACAGGATAAATCATCATAACATCCGAAACGATTCGTAGTTTTTGCAGGCATATTGAATTCCCAATCAATTACAAGGGATGCTTTCTTACCCGGACTAATTCCAAAGGGAAACACAATGTTTGTTTGCGTTTTATACAATGGTGACTCCGGATCAAATTCCTTTCCATTGATAATTATTGAATTTATTTTAACTCCATTATGAACATCAATAGGATCAACCTCTCTTCCCCTTATACCCCCTTTTAAGAAGACGTTCTGATATAATCTGATAACAATTAATTTAAGCTGAACGGGACTGTTATTTGTGTATGTTATATTACAAACTCCTTTCAGAAATCTGGTGTCAGGAAAATATTCAACATCTATGTCATAATCAACGCGGTTCTGAAAATAATTTTCACCCGGGGTCCCATCCGGAGAACGTGTACCTGCTTTAATGGCAGCATTAATTTCTCTTGGAATAAATATTTGACCAGTTTGACTATTCCCGGGAAAACATAAGATTAACAAAAGTGAGATTAGAATTATTCGTTTCATGAGAACGTTTTTTGAACTATGCAATATATAATTTAACAGGAAAATAATACATTTTTTCAGGAATTATTACTAATTAGCGATGATTTTTCAAGTTGAACAGGTAATAAATTTTTTATGAAATCTGCAGGGAAATCAAATAAGGGTTTATTTTATGCCGGTTTTACCGCATTTCTCTGGGGTTTTCTCGCTATTGCAATTAAAGTATCACTCAACAGCCTTAATCCGGTTTCTATAGTCTGGTTCCGTTTTACCATCGCTTTTTTTTTATTGTTCATCATACTTCTTTTTTTCAACAAGTCTTTAATTTCAAATTTCAGAACACCTCCGGTTGTTCTTTTTATTGCCGCCATCTTTCTGGGATTTAATTACCTTGGATTTATTTCGGGCCTTCATCTCACTACCCCTTCAAACGGCCAGGTATTCATACAGGTTGGACCTGTGAGTTTTGCAGTGATTGGGATTATTTATTTCAGAGAAAAGATAACATGGAAGCATTTAACAGGTTTCATTATATTACTTACGGGTCTGGGGTTGTTTTATTCCGATCAGATTATTGAGTTGGCTGGAAGCCGGGGAAATTATTCAAGAGGCATATTATATGTTGTTTTAGGAGGGCTTTCCTGGGCGTGTTTTTCTACATTGCAGAAGATACTGGTAAGAAACTGGAATCCAAACCAACTGAACCTGTTTATATATGGGTTCTGCTGCCTGTTATTTTTACCATTTGTGGAGTTTCCCAAAATACCATTTTTGGAATTAAAAGAGTGGCTGTTGTTAATTTTCCTTGGTCTGAACACCTTGCTCGCATATGGGTCCCTTGCCTTAGCTCTTAAATATGCTGAAGCAAATAAAGTGAGTGTAATTATAACAATGAATCCGGTAATAACATTTATTATGATGGCAATTCTTGATGTGGCAGCAGTAAGCTGGATACAACCGGAGAGCTTTACCATACTCAGTATTGTTGGAGCATTACTCGTTCTGAGTGGTACGGTAATAGTAATTCTTTCAGGAAGAAATTAAGACAGAAGCCGGTTAATATCAAAAATCACACGAAAATACTACATCACAAAGAATCACAAGGTATTCATTATCAAAAATGAATACTGGTTCATTATTTTCCCATTCTTCCGGGAGGTTATAGAATTATTTATCCTTCTTCTTTTTTATCAGAGTTGAAGTAAGCAACATGAACAAACCGAATGCAAGCATAAATAAGCCTGACCATAAATTGATATTATGATTCAGAGATATAATGTACATGGTATTATCGAGGGTTGTCAGACCATAAATTGTTAATAATATCCCGAAAACTGTGAACATAGCACCGATAGGTATTTTAATATCAAGTCCCATTTTATTTAAATTTAGATTTTTTTACCAATAAATAATACTAAGGATCAAGGCAATGAGGCCAACGCCGACTGCCCAGACAACAGGTTTCTGGTGCCAGTATTTACTATCATCAATTACCTTTGGTGTAAGTTGATAAACCAGACCTTTGAGTTCTTCATCAGATTTATTCCGCTTTGTAAGCATTGAGATAACGATGGTCATAATAAGTGCTGTGCTGAAGGCGATAATAGCAATCCAGAAGTTCTGTGCCATTTCACTTGGAAAAACTTTCAGAACAGTGCCCGACCAGCCTCCCTTTACAAGTGACTCTGCACCAAAAGGTTGTGTTAAGCCATGAGTGATGGCTGCTGAAATGGTTCCTGAAATAAGTCCCCAGAAAGCTCCATGACCAGTTGTACGCCTTGTAAACATCCCTAATAGAAATGCAGCAAATAAGGGAGCATTTATAAAGGCAAAAATCAACTGTAAAAAGTCCATCACATTATTGAACATTGCAGCTACATAAGCTGTGAGTATACTAACCGTGACACCGAAAATTGTGGTAAGTTGTCCTACACGGAGATAGTGTTTATCGGATTTCCCAGGCACGAGGTAACTCTGGTAAATATCATAAGTGAAGACAGTATTGAAAGCAGTAACATTTCCTGCCATCCCACTCATGAATGATGCCATTAGTGCTGTAAGCCCAAGTCCCAGAACTCCTGTAGGCAGGAAGCGTTTAAGCAGCATTGGAATTACAAGGTCGTAATCATAGCCTGTTCCTTTAAGAGGTAATTCAAAAGCCTCATCTCCCATATTTATCAGAGCGATAGCAATCATACCCGGAATTATTACAAGGAAGGGGATGAACATCTTTGGAATAGCTCCAATTAAAGGTGTTTTGCGGGCAGCACTCATTGAACCGGCAGCCATAGCTCGTTGAACAACAAGAAAGTTGGTACACCAGTATCCGAATGATAAAACAAAACCCAGACCAAAGAAAATACCTATCCATCCACCCATTTCATGTTCAGGGGTTATATATTTCCAGGAATGAGCCATTTCGGGTTTTATATTACTAACAAGACCATCCCATCCTCCAACTTTAATCAACCCAATTATAACAAGAGGAAGGAAGCCAATTACAATAAGAAAGAATTGCAGTACCTCATTGTAAATGGCTGAGCTTAGTCCGCCCAGATAGGTATAAACTAAAACAATTGTTGCCGAAATAATCAGGCTCATATGAAAATTCCACCCAAGCAGTGTCTCCATGAGTAAAGCAAGAGCATACATGGATATCCCGGAAGCGAAAATGGTCATAATGGCAAAGGAAAAAGCATTAAACCCTCTTGTTTTTTCGTCGAACCTTAATTTAAGATATTCAGGCACTGATCGTGCTTTTGAACCGTAATAAAACGGCATCATGAAAATAGCCAGAAAAATCATGGCGGGTATGGCTCCTATCCAGTAAAAATGCACTGTAGCCAGACCATATTTAGCTCCGGAGGCAGCCATCCCTATTACTTCAAGTGCACCCAGATTTGCCGAAATAAAAGCAAGTCCGGTAACCCATGCAGGAAGTGACCTTCCCGCCTCCAGAAAAGCTGTTGCATCCTTCATGTATTTCTTCAAAGCCCAGCCTATGCCCAGCACAAAACCGAAATAAATTAAAATGATGGAATAATCAATCCATGTGAGATTAAAGTTATTAGCAACACTTAGAATATTCATTTTTTGCTTTTTTAATGTTTAGCTTTCTACTTTAAGAAAAATATTGTCGAAAATAAAAAACAAATTTTAATTTACAATGCTAAAAAAATATTGAATTTACTATTATTGCATATATTTATCATTTTAATTTAAAAAACTGAAGTTATGAAATTAAATTTCTTTTTAACCGCAATTCTTTTAGCGTGTTTTTTGACCATATCGGCACAAGCACAAAAAAGCTATGACCAGTCAGCACTCGATAAACTGGAATGGAAACTTGCCGCGCAGGCATATACATTCAGATTTTTCACCCTTGAAGAAACACTTGACAAAATGAATGCTCTTGGCTTACGATATGTTGAGTTGTATCCAAGTCAGAAAATTGGCGGGGGGATGGAAGGGCAGACGCATTTTACCATGGATGAGCAAACCCGAAATAAAGTTAAGGCTATGCTTCAAAAAAAGGGCATTACTCCTGTTAATTATGGTGTTGTAAGAGGTAACAGCAAGGAAGAATGGATACAGATCTTTGAGTTTGCAAAAGCTATGGGAATAGAAACAATTGTTGTGGAACCATTGGCCCAGCATATTGACCTTCTTGAAGATCTTTGCGAACAGTATAAAATTAAGCTGGCTATTCATAATCATCCAAAACCCTCACGTTACTGGCATCCTGAAATTGCTGTTTCAGTATTAGCTGCAAGATCCAATAATTTGGGAGTTTCTGCAGATATAGGGCATTGGGCCAGAAGTGGTGTAGATCCATTAGAGGCAGTTAAAATGCTTGAAGGCAGAATTATTGCATTTCACTTCAAAGACCTTAATGAATTTGGAGTGAGGAAGGCTCATGATGTTCCATGGGGAACCGGTGTATGCAATGTTGCGGGAATAATGCATGAATTAAAACGGCAGGGTTTTAAAGGTGTTTTTTCTATTGAGTATGAATATAACTGGGAAAACTCAGTGCCGGAGATAGCTGAGAGTATTGCCTATTTTAACAGGGTAGCTCATTGGCTTTTACAGGAATAAGAGCTGGTATTCTTGTTTTTTAACTTCATTGCATCGTAAAAGACAAAATATATTTTTAAGTAGAAACCTATCATTTTATAAGGTAATAAAACTTTATTTAACTTCTGATAAAGACTTTGAAAATAGTATTCATCTCTAAAATAACTTAAACTATGGCAACACTCGACTGGATAATCCTTGGAGCTTTTTGTCTCGGATTAATCGGAATAATTTTTTGGGTATTAAAGAAAAAAGACAAGGATACCACGGATTATTTTTTGGCGGGCCGTGATGCTACATGGCTTGCCATCGGAGCATCCATATTTGCATCGAATATTGGATCGGAGCATTTGGTTGGTCTGGCGGGTGCTGGTGCTGAAAGCGGGATGGCAATGGCGCACTGGGAAATGCACGGATGGCTGATACTTGTACTTGGATGGTTATTCGTACCCTTTTATGCCAGAAGCGGTGTCTTTACCATGCCCGAGTTCCTTGAGAGAAGGTATAATGCTCATTCCCGTTCTTTTCTATCCATCATATCGCTGGTAAGCTATGTGCTTACTAAAGTTGCTGTTACTGTTTATGCAGGAGGTATTGTCTTTAAAGATGTTTTCGGTATTGATGCTATTCGTTTTGGAGGTACTGAGATTGACTTTTTCTGGATAAGTGCTGTAGGTCTGGTTCTTCTAACAGGATTATATACAACTTTCGGAGGTATGAAAGCGGTTCTTTATACTTCTGTCTTACAAACTCCTATACTCTTGTTTGGCTCCATTGCAATATTGATAATCGGATTAATAAAATTGGGCGGATGGGCAGAAATGATGGAAATATGCCGTTCAATACCTGCTAATGATTATGGTGATAATATGACTGACCTCATCAGATCATCACGTGATGCAGAATTTCCCTGGACAGGTGTACTTCTGGGATCGGCAATAATTGGATTCTGGTACTGGTGTACCGATCAGTTCATTGTGCAGAGAGTTTTGTCAGGAAAGAACCAGAAGCAGGCAAGAAGAGGTACGATTTTTGGCGCTTACCTGAAACTAACACCGGTTTTTATTTTCCTTATACCAGGTATGATTGCATTTGCAATGACACAAAAAATTGATCCGGAAACGCAAAAACCACTATTAGACCTTGCCAGCAATGATGCCGCATTTTCTACACTGGTAAAGGTGTTACTTCCCAAAGGTTTTACAGGGATTGTGGTAGGAGGTATACTTGCTGCTCTGATGAGTTCACTTGCATCCTTGTTCAATTCATCTTCCATGTTGTTTACAGTTGATTTCTATAAAAAATATAAACCTAATGCAACGGAAAAACATTATGTGATGGTTGGCAGAATGGCAACTGTTGTTATTGTAATTCTGGGAGTCCTCTGGATACCGGTGATGAAAGGACTGGGGCAGGTGCTTTATGCATACCTTCAGGATGTACAGTCATTACTGGCACCTGGTATTGCTGCAGTATTTCTGCTGGGAGTGGTTTCAAAGCGCACAACTCCTGCTGCAGGATTTACAGGATTGGTTTTTGGTTTTATTCTCGGAATGCTGAGACTGGGGATGAAAGTTTATTACGGGACTACAACCGGAGACGGATTTTTTTACGACCTTATTGTATCACCCAACTGGTTGCATTATGAAATTGCAATTTTCTTTATCATTATTTTGGTAATGGTTGTAGTAAGTGCCTTTACTGAAAAAATGAATCCGGATAAAATTAGTGGCTTGTATTTTGGGTCGGCAAGTCCCGAACAGAAAGCGATTACCAGAGCAAGTTATAATCATTGGGATTTAATTAATTCTGCTATAATTATTTCATTTATAATCTTGTTTTATGTTTATTTCTGGTAATAGATTTTCAGGAAGCAACATTTTTATTATTTGATTTTAAAAATATCAAAACACAGGGTAATTTTGACTTATAAAAAATAAATCAGGAGTCCACTCTGAAAAGTAAAAAATTCTGTTCACAATTGTTTACCCCCCCCCCGTCCCTAAAAAGGGGGAGTGCCTAATAATGAGCAATTTACTAAAGTCCCCTTTAGATAATGTCATATGACACAAATATAGGGGCGAAATATTTGTAAACACAAAAAAATCAAGGTGTTTAGACAATTATAAAAATTTCAACAGGACACCAATGAAATAAAAAAGTAAAATAATTTTACCATCCGGGGAAAAAGCTGATACCAAAGGATCCGTCCTTAATACCTATGCCTTTCCCAACCGGAACAGCGTAAAAAGGTTCAATTACAGCATATCCGAATAAGTTAATCCTCACAGATGCCCCATAACTAAAAACAGGTACTCTCTCTCCCGGCTCTGGATTTAACCAGTCAAATCCAAGTTTGTCATTGCTGTTCCAGGCTAAACCTCCATCAGCAAACAGATTAAAATCACTTAGGATCATTCGTGATTTAATGATGGAAATTCTGTCAGGACCTGTCAGGGGAATCCGGAATTCAATATTTGACACCATAACCTTACTCCCAAAAAGATTATTTAGCCCGGTTTCCGAGGATTCATAGCTCATCAGGCTTGCATTACTTCTGTTATATCCCCTGACAAGCCAGGGATAGCCAATATACACAGGAGAAAGAAGGCTGTTTTCCGCATCCTGTCCCCATCTGCCATAATTATAAGATCTGAAAGCCAGTGTATATGGGCGGATATAAAAGTACTTTCTATAATCAATAAGTGAAGTGTAATGCCCTACAACACCAAAATATTTACTTAACTGAAGTCTGTATCTTGTACCGTCTATAGGTCCTGTAATTCCAAATTGGCTGTTATCAAGAACGTATGCTGCATCAATATTTCCAAGGCTGTATCCTTCAGGCGCATCCAGCTTTTCCCTATCCATTCCTACAGGTCTTCCCAGCATGTCGTAATACGTATTGTGCAGTTCATATCTGTAGCTATAGTGAGCGAATGCACCGGAAATTTCGAATCTTCGTGTTTGCGAAAGCGGGTAAAATGCGAATAATTCCATTTTATCCTCAAACAAGCGGATAAGATCAAGACTAATTTTATTAACAGGGTAAGGTTCTCCCCCTACTGTAAGTGTATCTGGTGAAAAACTTGTAAAACCATAATAGTTGGGTATATGTGATGCCACAGCTCCCCATCTGTATTTTCTTTTTTGATTTAAATATGCTACCTGACCTCCGAAATCATATATCTCTCCGTTAAGTGCGATAGTTGTAAATATCTGATTATCACCAACCATATCTCCAAAAATAGCACTTACACTTCCTGCCATTCCTGTTCCATACCTGCTTGTAGATATGCCTGCAGAAGTATTTGAAATATAATCAAGTCTGAACTTAGGCCGGTAAGGAATTTCTAAAAAGGAATCTACCGGGATATCGGCAGGGATGTAATTTGTGTAAAGCGATTGGTCTACTGTGTTATCAGCTCTGTGCATCATTGGTGGCAGGGTTGCTGCTGTCATGTCCAGATCATTTTGGTCAACGGCAAACTCTTTAAAATCTTCAGGTCTGGCATTAAAGATCTGGTATTTGCTTTCCCTGTAATAAGAATAAACAATTTCCCCGGTTTCACGTGCGAGAGATAGAGCGGGGGAGTGGAACGTAATCCCACTTATGCCACGCATATATTTGGTTTGCTGCCATATTTTGTTTTTATCGATTTCATACCTGTATAAATTGCGGAAGCCATCACGATCAGAAATAAAAAATATACTATTCCCATCAGAAGAGAAAAGAGGATTCATATTCCTGGCACCGGTAAATAATTCAAACAGTTGTTCGGAATCCGGGATAGAAGGATTCATTACAGCGATGTTATAATGATCATGTGAAAATTTCACTTCCTGTCCTTCGACTGGTTTATCTGTTGCGTAAACCAGATATTTTCCATCGGGAGACCAGGATGGCTGAAGTTTGGCATAGCTGTCGTTTGTCAGTCGTGTTAGTTTTTTTGAATATACCTCATAAGAGAACAGATCTGATACTCCTTTTTTCATTCCGGAGACAACTATATTTTTCCCATCGGGGGACCATGAAGGATTATTAAAAGCAGGAATACCTGGAAGTTCAAATTCCTCCACATTCCGGCGACTCTTAACATCCATGATCACGAGTTTATTTTTGCCTTCAGAAAATACTACGAATGCAAAGAATCTGCTGTCGGGTGACCATGTTCCCGAGGATTCCATAAAGCTTAATGCATCTACCTCGTTACGATTAATACTGCTTGATAATCTTCTGAGGATCTTTCCCGTTTGTGCGTCTGCAAGAAACAGATCAAGTCTGAAAACATCTCTTTCTGAAAGGAAAACAACATATTTCCCATCCGGACTAATGGAAGGAGAAATATTGATATCACCGGCATTTTTATCGAAAATAATTTTTTTCCCTGTCTGCTCATCAATTGTGTCAGTGAGAAGTGGGCTATAGTTAGCAATCAATGTTGCTTTCCAAAGCTCAGACAACTTTTTCTCATCTGTTCCAAGTATATTCCTGACAGCTTTATCATAGCCCCTTATAGCTGTTTCGCGGAAAAGTGGGACAATAGCTGTATCTCCCCATGTTTTGCCGATCATTGCCATTAATGCGTGACCATACCTGTATGGAAAATATTTGTTACTCCTGGTCATATCTTTAAGAGTAGGGATATCCTTACTTAAAACGGCATCCCTCATCCACATGGAAGTATGAGGATCAACGCTGCCAATGGAAAAATATTCTGCCATCCCTTCCACCATCCATAGTGGTAGGTTGCGGATATTGCTGAGTTTTATTGAATCTCCACCTGTGAGTATGTTAAACTGAAATGCATGTACAAGTTCATGTCCCAGCACGTGATCAGTTTTGGCAAGAGATGGAGTGATGGGCATAATAACCCTGTTTTTGAGTGCTTCTGTCACTCCGCCTGTACCTTCACCCATTAATCCTGAAACAGCATTGGTTTGCTGGAAATCAGCATGATTTTCGTAAAATATTATTGGATTTTTTTCCTTAATGGTATCACGAAAAATTTTCTGATGATGCAGGTACCACTCTTCGCTCCGGGCTGCCAGTAAATTTAGTACTGAATCGTTATCGAGGTAATGATAAATCTCAAAATTTGGTGTTTGATAAACCTGATATTCAAAAACCTGATATGCCGGTTTATTCCTTCCAAAGTATTGAGCATGTATAGCGTGTGGTGTGATTAATAATAAGAATAACATGCATAGTTTATGCAATGTGAAATATTTTTTCCAGGCAAGTCTGATAGTTTTCATTTTTCTTCCTCCTTCTGGTTCAATTAATATCAGTCTTTATTATTTTATCTATAAATAACCCGGAATCAAAAAAAAGATTTTTTGATTTTCCGGATAAAAACCTGATATATAGAATAACTCAAAAAAAATGCCAAAAAAATTAAATTTTTCGGTAATATTTTTTATAAGAATCATAAAATCTGCATTAGCTTAAAGCTTTGGCGGGATGGAAGGGAAGGCCAGTTGATATGCTCATTACCCAGCAAATCATAGTATGGATTCTTACTCCCATCCCTTTCCAGTTGTCTCCCTTGTTGTCTGGAAAAGTAACTGTGGATGTTTCTGCTGCGGTAAAACAACATTATCAATAAGGTACTCATAACCATCGTAACCCTTATGCCGCTTTGCTTGACAAATTCAAACTGTTCAAATATGCGCAGTATGTCAAAGAACCTGATCGTATCCTCCATGCACATGCCTGCTTTGCTGTCGCTATCAATAAATTTTTGAAATTCTCCCTGATTATCTGTAATTTTATTGTGTTGCATGTCGTTATTTGTTTGTAACTAATTCAA